>CAYMLO010000051.1:0-61613 GCA_964390905.1 uncultured Planctomycetales bacterium
GGCCGCGTCGTGATCTCCGGCCTGGTGCTCGTAGAAGGCGAGGGTGTAGGCGTACTTGGGCTCGTCGGGACACAACGTGCTGGCCTTGCGGCACCAGCCGATGGCTTCATCGATGCGGTCGTTGGCGAGCAGGACGCCCAAGTTGTAGGCGGCCACGGCGCAGTTCGGATTGACCTCGAGCGTCCTGCGCAGGGCGGTCTGCGCTTCTCGGACGCGGCCTTGCTCGCCCAGGAGCAACCCCAGATTGAGGTTGGCGGCCGGGCTGTTCGGCTCGGCGCTCAGGGCTTTGCGCAGGCTTCTCTCGGCCTTGGCGTTCTGGCCGAGGAGGTTGTAGGCGATCGAGGCGTTGACCAGGGGGGGGACGAAATCCGGCTGCAGCTTCACCGCGGTTTCGAAGGATGCGACCGCTGGCGCCAGCTCGTTTCGGTTCATGTAGAAGTTGCCCAGGTTGTAGTGCGACGCGGCGTCGTCGGGGCGGCATCTCATCGACGCCTCGAACTCCGCCACCGCGCGATCCAGGTCCTGCAGGCCCTGCTCACCGAGCCGCGACCGTGGGACGCCCGCCAGGGAAGCCGCCGATCGGATCCGCACCAGCCGATAGTCGTCGCGCGTCGCTGCGAGCAACGCGGCGATGGCGGCCGGCGTGCGATGGTCGCCCAGGGCGTCCGCGGCGCTCGCCCGAACCAACGGCGAGGGGTCCTTCAACGCCTCGAGCAGCGCGGGCCACTTCCGTGCGTCGCTGCACGCGCGGAGCAGCCGGATCAGCGACGTCGCGCAGACCTCGTCGCGATCTCTGCCGGTCACGTACGCCAGCATCTCGGGAAGCCGACGCCAGTCCGGCTTCCTCGCAGCGGCGATTAGACCGGCCCGGTGGAGCACCGGCGCCTGGTAGTCGCGCTTCCGCCACTTTCGGACCCACTGATCGGACCAGGCGGCGTCCTTGTCGGTGTGACACAGATTGCAGGCGTTGGGCGACTTGTAGCGGATCGTCGCCGCCGGCGTGGGCGGCCGCATCGAATGGTCGCTTCGCACCATCCGCGCGAATTCCGTCATGGGCATGTGGCAGGCGATGCACTTGCTGCCCGTGCTGTCGGGCTTGTGTTTAGAGTGGGCGGTCGGGTTCTCCACGTGCTCCCGATGACAGGGCATGCAGGCGTTGTTTGTCTGCTCCGGCTTGAACCGAAGCCGTCCGCTCGACGTGTGACAGTGCCGGCAGTCGAGCCGACCCGATTTTACGCAGGGGCTCATCCGCCACAGCGTGTACGTGTAGTTCTCGCCCAGATCGCGCCCATCCGGGTAGAAGTCCGCGTGCTCGAGCGTAACCAGATCGTAGTGATCAAAGTACCGGTTCCCCGGTTGGAACGTCGTCGTCAGCGGGATCATCTTGGCGTGGCAGGGCCCACACATCGTGTTGGCCTGTTCGTGCGTGAAGTCTCTGGTGATGATGATCTCGAGATCCGCGGGCGCCTGTCCCTCGGGCGCTTCCCTGCACGCGCGGACGTGCCGCCCGCCAGGCCCGTGACAGGTCTCGCAGTTGATGCCCGGCTCGGCCCAGACGGTGCGGTAGGTATCGGTCTTCAGGTCGTAGTTGGTCGATAGCTGGCTGACGTGGCAGCCGAAGCATGAGGTGTTGAACGTCAGCGGCCGTTCCCGCCAGTCGAGGGCCTCGTCCGTGCGATCGAGGAAATGCCGGATGGCGCTGGCGGTCGTGTCGAACCACGCCTTCCTGCGAACGTCGTAGGCGACGGGCAGGACCTGCAAGCGTCCCCGTGCCATGGGCGTCAAAAAGTAGTAGACGTTCTTGCCTCCCATGGCGTGCTCGATGCGGTACCGCTTCTCTCCTTCGGGCCCGCGCTGCCGGACCCATCCCACGCCGTTCTCGATCTCGGCGCGATAGCAGCACTTGGCGATCTCGATCTCATCTGTCTGGGCCGTCAGTTGCGTCCGGGCGAACTCGGCGGAAAACGGCTGCATCGCCAGCCCGTGGTGGGACGGCGCCCACAGCTCGTAGAAGCGCTCGTGGCACTCCCGGCAGCTTACCGAGCCGGCCAGGTTGTCCGCGGCTGAGTCAGCCTGCGCTCCACCTGCTGGCGCAGGCGAGGGGTCGGGGCTCCGCGCCCGCCACACGCCGATTGCCAGGCAGATCAGCAGGAAAGCGGCCAGGGGACCGGCAATCCATAGTGCTGTCCGTCGACGCGCTCTGGTCACGTGCTTGGCCCCATAGTCTTCTGCGTTGCCCCCGCCGTGCGGCCCCCTTCAGGATACGGATTCCGTTGCGAACCGTTGGTCACAACCGCCACGGACTCCGCATGGCCCGGGTCAACATCCGCGACGCGCCCTCGTCGCCGATGATGACCTCCTTGTCCGGATCCCACCGGATCTTGCGTCCCGTCCGAATGGCGATCTCGGTCAGCTGGCTGATCGTATCCGACCGGACGGCCGTCTCGATCGTGCAGACGGGGGCGGAGCGCGTCTTGATCGAGCTGATGAAGTTATGCCAATGGTGCCTGCTTTCATACAGGCGGACCTCGTCGGGGCCGATGACCTCGTCGATCACGGACGGGGGGTTGGCGTAGATGCGGCTGCGATCCACGTCGACCCACCCCTTGTCGCCGACGAACATCGTGCCCAGGCCAAGCTGCAATCCATGCTTGGCCGAGATCGGCCGCGCCACGTCCGGGCTCATGAACCGCATCTTCAGGCCGTTGGCGTAGCGACAGTGCACGTCCCAACTGATCGCGGTGTCGTACAGCCCTTCGGTGGGGAACACGCCCCTGCCTTCGTATTCTACGGGTCCGGTGTTCTCCGTGTCGCTCCCCCACAGGGCGATGTCGAGCGGATGCGCCCCCCAGCCGGCCACGAACCCCAGCGCATAGTCGGATATCCAATACGCCCCCCGGGCTTGGCAGCGATCGACCGTGTACGGCGTCACCGGCGCCGGGCCGAGCCACAGGTCGTAGTCCAGGTCCTTGGGCGGCGGGACGGGCTGCGTCGATCCGCCCTTCTCGCCGGACGGACACCAGACGTCGATCGTGTGGAGCTTGCCGATCCGCCCGTTGCGAACCAGCTCGCAGGCATGGCGGAAATGGGCGTGAGACCGCTGCTGCGTGCCGTACTGGAAGATCCGACCGTAGCGGTGAACGGCCTGGCGGAGGGCGATGTTCTGCGCGACGCTCAGGCCCAACGGCTTCTCGACGTAGATGTCCTTGCCAGAGCGGACGGCCGCCAGCGCCGTCGGCACGTGCCAATGGTCGGGCGTGGCGATCACAACGGCGTCGATGTCGTCCCGCGCCACCAACTCGCGGAAGTCGTTGTAGGCCGAACAGCCCTTGTACGACCCGGTGTCCGCGCCTTTCGCGTAGTGGGCGTTGATCCGCTTGGCCTGTGCCTCCCGTCGCGACTTGAACGGATCGCAGACGGCCACGCACTGACAGTCCGCCAGATTCAAGAAGTAGTGAAGCAGACCGCCGCCCCGATTGCCCACGCCGATGTGGCCCAGCGCGATCCGTTCGCTCGCAGGCGGCTTCGTGGTACTTCCCAGCGCACTCGACGTGAGGACATAGGGCGCGGCCATCGCGCCCATCGCAGCGGCCGCCGTATCTTGAATGAACCGTCGCCTTGTCCGACTGTCTTGGCTCATGGCGCACTCCATTTCTTCCACTCCGCTTCAAGCATCGCCTTGTCCGCCCGGCCGGGGTGAATGAGGATGCGGTATCGAAGCGTCAGCGTCTTGCCCGCAGAGAGCGTATAGGGTTTCTCGAACAACACCGCCGGGCTGAAATAGCCGAACGGCACGTTCGGATTCAACACGAGGAACCACGGCGAGGGGTGTCGCACATTGCTCGGATGATCGAAGATGGCGATGCCACCGGGCTTGCCGTTGGCGGTCATGCCGCTGAAGTCCAACCAGCGGGCTCCCTTGCGGTGGCACTCCATGGCCGTGCGTCCCTCGGCGTCGACGACGCGCCAGTCGCGCAGGCTCTTCGCGACCCGAACGGACAGCCCCGCATAGCCACCATGCCCCACGCCGTTCTTCTCGCCCGGGATCGGCGTGCGATCGAGCAGCACGTCCTTCTGGCCGGCCTTGAACGTGCTGTGCCAATCGATGCGGTATCGTCCGACTTTGTCCGGGGCGCTGACGACGAGCAGCCGCTTTTCGGTCAGCACAGCCGGCTGGTCGGGCGGGTGATAGCTCAGCGACATCTCGATCCTGGCCGAATGGTCCTGGCCGGGATCGACCTTCACGGACGTGACCTCGGTACGGCCCTCCGACAGGCCCGTCTTGCGGTCCTCCTCCCAGTAGTTCAAACCGTTGATCTGCTTCCAAGCGAACCACAGCGCCCGGTGCCACGGATGGTCCGGCGGGCTAAGGCACGTCAGGTCCGTGCAGTCCGTCAGACAGACCGGGTGGAAATAGGGCGTGGGTGCCCGCTTGTCATAGTTGAGTTGCCAGACGGCGTGTCCGTGGTTGAGCAGGGCTAACGAATTGTCCGTCCACCGCCACGTGTAGCTGGGGGCGTCGAGCATCGGCGAGGGCCCTGACTTGGGCTGACCCGGCAGGTCCACGTGGTAGATCCCCAACTCCCGAATGGCGGGTGACTTACCGTAGCAGCCACTGATGGCCAGCTCCAGCGACTTGCAGCGCGTCGAGGGGAAGACGACGACCAACTCGTTGTCGATGTACGTCGCGCCCTGGACCGTCTTGACCACCTCGTTGTCGCAGAGGATCCGGAAGTCCTTCGGGGCGAAGTCGTGGTGCTTGTGGCCCAGGATGCTGATGGCCGAGACGTTGGCGGGCCGGGGCAGGTCGATCTTGAGTAGGTACAGTCTGTGATCGTCCTGCTCGTCCCAGTAGGTCTCGGAGTTGCCGTCGATGGCGGCCGGGTCGCCGCCGGCGGCACCGTCTTTCTCGATGCCGTCCGGACTTCTCGCCGTGGCGTCGCGGGCCAGATTGACCAGGCCAAACCCCTTGGCCGTCGCGTCGAGGTCGTAGATCTCCAGCTCTCGGATCCCCGGCGATGGGCCGTACTTGCCCGTGATCCTCAACTCGAGCGACGTGCACCGGGTCTCGCCGAACCGCACCTGCAATCTGTTGTTGGTGTAGACGGCGTTCTTGACGGTCTTGACGACCTTGCCGTCGCAAACGATGTCGAAGTCCTTCGGAGCGTAGTTGTGATGTCCGTGACCCAGGATGCTGAGTGCCGAGACCACCGTCGCCGCCTTGAAGGTGACCTTGAGGCGGTAGACCTTCTGGTTGTCCACCTCGTCCCAGTACGTCTCGGGCTTTCCGTCGATGGCGGCCTGGTCTCCGCCGGCGGCGCCGTCCTTGTCGATTCCGTCGGGGCTCGTCGCGGTGGCGCCCAGGGCAAGGTTGTCGGGCCGGGTCAGCTTGAGCAGGAGGATGACGTAGGCCTGCTGCCGAACGGCCGGGGCTTTGCAGACGGCCAGGACCCGCGTCAGCGCCGACTTGACCTCCGCGCGGTGCGACCGCCAGATGGTCTTGGCGATCCTGACGGCCGCCAACCCCGCATCGTTGACGACGGCCGCATCTGAGAGGTTGGCCACGGCGAGCTTCATGGCGGCGGGGCTGACAACGCTCCCGAGCCGGCCCAGCAGGGCCCGCTTCGTCTCGGCGCGCTTGGCCAGCGAGAGCGCCTTGGCGAATAGCTGGGTCATGTCCCCAGGCTTGCGGCCCTTCGCCTTGCCGGTCAGCCTGCCGAAGCCCCGCAGCGCCAGCGCCGTCCGTGCCGCGTCGCCGGACTTGCCTAGCCGAGCGATGTCGAGAAGGGCTTCGAGCGGCGCCGCGTCCGGCCAATCGGCCAGCGCGTTGATGGCCGCAGTACGGATGTCAGCCTGGCCAGCGTCTGCGGCCGCCAGCACCGCCTGGAGTGCCTTGTCGCCGCCCAGAACGCTCAACACGCGCAGCAGCGATCGCTGCTGCGGCATGGTCGCGCCGGACATCGCCGCCACGATCGGGGCCGCCGCGACGTCGGCACCGCCGCGTCGGCGGCAGATCGCCACCAGGGCGCTCTCGATTCCCCGGCGGTCGTCTGCCGCCAAGGCTTTCTTGCCCAGCAAGCCGATCAGGGCGGAACACGCCTGCGTATTCCCCAAGACCCCCAGGGCTTTGATGGCCTCGGCACGGACCTTCGGATCCGCCGCCTCGGCCGATCGCAGCAGCGCCGGGACGGCGGAGCGTGCGTTCCGCGCGCTCAGAGCGGTGATCAGCTCGATCTGCACGGGAGGCGTGGACCTCGCTATCAGGTCGACCATCGCTGCGTCCAGGCCCTCCCCCCGAAGTTGCGCCAGGCTGTGACGGATGATGCGCTGCTCCGACCCGCTCGACTTGGCGGCCAGCCCGGCCAACAGGGGGATCGTGGAGGCATCGCCTAACTGGCCCAGCGCGGTCAGCGCGGCCCGGCGGACCTCCCGATGGTCGGTCTCGACGGCCTTGGCAACGGCGGGCAGGGCGACCTTGTCTGCCCGTCTGCCCAGTGCAACCACCACCTGCACCTGCACGACGGGTGACAACGTCGGCAGCTTGTCAGCCAGCGCCTTGGTCAGTGCGCTGCCCGGGACCGTCGGAATGCACCGCACCGCCGCGGACTGCAGCGCACGGTCTCTGCGCGTCAGCGCGGCGAGCAGCACTTCCTGTCCCTTGTCCTTCTTGCACGTCACCAGGCCCACCAACGCGGCGGCACGGACCCGCGCCAGCCTGTCACGAGCCGACAGCGCCCTGTAGATCTTCTCGGCCTCGTCGGTTCTGCCCGATCCGGCCAGGCCCTCCGCGCACCGGAGCAAGGCGTCGTCGCGGATCGGTCCCAGGCGCTCAGGCAGCGCCGCCTCAACGCCCGACAGCGCCTTGGCTGCCGCAGACCCGCCGATCTTGCCGAGAGCTTCGATGGCGGCACCCGCTACGGCTGGATCCTTGCTGCCCAGGTGTCGAGCGATCACCGCCACGGACGATGCGTCCCGCCGCTCGCCAAGCGTATTGACCAGACCGATCAGCGATGGGCCTTGGGCCCCAGCCATCGCCTTCCGCAAGGCTGCCGGTGCCGCCTCGTCCGGGATCCGCTCCAACGCCGATCGAGCCGCTAGCGAAAGCTCCTTGTCTCCGAGAAGGCCCGCCAGGATCGGCACCTCCGCCGCCGAGCCGATCAGCGACAACTGCCCGCAGAGGAACTGCTTGCAGTCCGGCGTCGCGTCCGACCCGAGCATGGCCGACATCTTGGCCGCCAGCGCCTTTCGCAACGACGCCCGCGTCGCAGCGTGGCGCACCCACGTTTCGATGCGCGCCAGCCCCACGCGGCTCTGGCCGAATCGGTACTTCGCGATGGCCTTCAGGTCGGCGTCCAGGTCCCCTCCTGCCAGCTCGGCCTCGTCGACCGATCCCGGCCAGGCAGACGGGATCGGGATCGTCACCTTGCCCGTCGCCGCCCATTCGGTCCCGCGCGACATCAACGTCCCCCAGGCCACGTTTCGCATCGCGGCCACGTCGTGCCCCAGCACCAGATGGAAGCATCGCCCCTTGCCGAACCGCGTGCAGAGCGCCACCGGCTCCACCGCCCCCGAGCCGCCCCGCTCCCGGGCCGAGAAGGCTTCACACAACACGTGAATGCCGGGCTGTCTCTTCGTGCGATGCCACAGCTCGTCCCGGATCCAGATGTCGCGCATCCCATGGGTGATGGGGTGGCCCTTGTCTTTGATGGTGACCTTGAAGGCGTGGATGGCGCCGTGGCCCGTCTGGCCGAGCCCCCACGTCGATCCGACGATCTGCTGGTAGTCCGCCCAGTCCTGGAACGGCGTGCTGGCTGCGTGGAACAGCGCGAATCCCTTGCCGCCGCGGACATGGTCCAGAAGCGCTTTCTCAGCGACAGGTCCCCATTCGCGCTGCTTGACGTCGGGCCAGTTCGTCCAGTTGCTGACCACCACGCTGTACTTGGCGAGCGTTCTCGCATCGCAGTCGGCGGGCTTGTCGGTCACGTCGACGGCGAACCGTCCGCTGGCCTCGAGGATCTGCTTGAGAACGGGCGTCGTTCGCTTCCAGTCGTGGTTGTTCTTGCCGCTGAACACCAGCGCGCGGAGCGGCCTCGCCCTCTCCGCGGACCAGGCAGAGGTCGCCCCGGCGCCAAAGACGACCAGCGCAAGGGCGACCTGACGCACGCGTGATCTGTGTGACATGACTCGCCTACCTCCAGATACGCCGCCAAGAGACGACGAGGGTTCGTTTGGATCTTGCAGCAACGACAAGTTCTATCAAGGCCGGTCGCCGAAAACCAGCCGATCCAGCCGAGCGCGGATGAACCGCGGGCGGTAGATGTCGGCATCGGCCACCATCGCCTTGAAGTCGTGGGAGTTGATGACGTAGCTGATGAGCAGCTCGCCCGCCGCCGAGAGGTGGGCGTGCCCCTTGGCGGCGTAGGTAAAATAGGCGGGATTCCGTTTCACGCCCGGCACCTGATAGACGGGAATCGGTTTGGACCAGGGCCCCGCCGGCCTGTCCGCTACGCGGAGGAAGATCCGGTGGCCGAACACGGGCTCACTGTGGGTCATGACGAACGTCGGTCGTCCTCCGATCCTCACGGGCTCTACCGACAGCTCGTTGACCAGGTGATCGGCGATGGGCGCGGCGTCCGACAGACGGCCGGACCATCCCCCCTCGGCCGTACGGAACCGCCAGGTGTCGAAACGCTCAACGGTCACCGCGGGAGCACGTGCCAGCAGGAGCTGCTTGTTGAGCGGGTGGGTCTCCTTGATTCCGTAGAGGTACAGGTATCCGGCGTCGTCCGATCCGCCAGATGAATCGAAGACCACCGCCGCGCCCCAACTGACTTCGCGCAGACTCGGCGACGCAGCGGCCATGTCGGTGTCGACGGCATGCGGATTGTCGAACTGTTCGACGTGCCACCGATCGGCAGGATCATGAGGGTTGTCGATCACCACCAGCGCCCCCCCGACGCCCTTGAATCCCCAGATGCCATGATTGCCGGACCGCCGGCCGATGTGGTGGAGGAAGAGCACGAGTCTCGGTCGGCCGCCCCCACCCCCTGGCACCACGGCGCCATCGCCGGGCCAGTACCATCCGCCCCCAGGCTTGATCCCGTGCGCTTTGACCCGGGTTGGATCTGGGACAATCCATGCGGCCGGCTTGCCCTTGGGATCGTTTGGACCCCAGTGGAACGTGATCCGGCCCGGCAACGTTGCTGGCCCCGGGCATCCACGCTCGCCCGGCGTCGCGGTCTGAATCGCGATCGTGTTGTTGACCAGGTGCGATCCCGGCGCATGTCTGCCGTCCGCGACGGACCCGATCCACGTGTCGCCGAACAGCCACAGCGTCCGGCCACGACCGAGATCGATCGAGTAGATGGCGTCCCCGCCGGTCCATCCCTTCGTTCGGGCGAAGACCGCGTCCCAGTCATCGGCCTCCATGCTGAGCGCTGCTTGATGCTCAGCGGGGTCCTGCGGCTGAGGCACACTGCACGCCGACAGCGCGATCGCCAGAACCATCGCCGCTGCATGGAACCATCGGATCATCGCAGACCCCACACGCCAGCGATGCCTACCGCACCGCCCGCCTGGCGTTCGCGGACCACAATACCATACCCGACCCAGGCCATGCGGTACCACGCCTTTGGCCCGGCCGCAGAGCGACCGGGCCAACAAAGGCGGGCACGACGACTTCTATCTGAGGAACGTGTCGGACAAGAGGAAAAAGAAGGCGTACGCCGAGGCCACCGAGGGAGAGAAGCAGCCTCAGGCGTCGCCTCAAACGGAGCGTTCGTTACCGCCTGGCCAGCCGCCAGGCGCCCAACGCACTCAGGCCGATGGGGAACGCCTGGAGCGAGCAAGGACCGAACGCGTCCGTCCCTCCGTCGGCTGATCTTTCGTTCGTTCTACCGACCTCCACCATCATCAGCTTCACGCCGGCCCGCGAACCGGAGAACCAAGCTACGCACGCAACAAGACGCGTCCCGTCGGGGCTCCAGCTGCTGTCGCTGACGATGCAGCGGGCCCCGCCCATGTACTCGGGGTATCCCGGCGTGTTGAAGTGGGTGAGCTGCTGCTTGCCTGATCCGTCGGCGTTCATGATCCACAGCTCGGTCTTGAGGTAGTCCGCCCAGTCGAAGCCCTCCGTCGAACCGTACTGTACGTTCAGTCCTTGGCTCGACATCCACGCGATGGACGTCCCGTCGGGCGAATAGTGCGCGTGCTCGTCCCAGGCCTCGTCGCTGTCCGTCAGGCGCTTGAGCGTCTGGTTCTGCAGGTTCAGCTCGTAGATATCGAGGCCCACGTGCGGCTGGCCGGGCTGCAAATCCCCGGAGAACAGCAGCCGCTTGTCGTCAGGCGAGAAGTCATGCGTCTCGTAGAAGCAGCTCTTCTCGACTGGCTTGAGCGTGAGGGTGTTTTCAAGTCGGGGAGCGGCACCGGACGTGCCTTCGACGAAGTCGGCAAGCTTCATGACCCAGCCCCCCCCGAAGCTCTGCCCGCGCGCGACGCGCTCCGCCCAGGCGACCTTCTCCCCGTCGTTAGAGACCTGTGGGTGAATGACCGAGCGCAGGGGAGGTGTCAGCGCATATGCGGTCAGACGGTGGAACTGCGTACCGTCGGAGTTCATCACCCACAGATCATGTCCAATCCCCGAGCCCGGGTATGCGTAGCGCTCCAGATCGGGGGTCAACGGCGAGTCTTGGTTCTCGGCAGTGAAGACGATGTAGGGCTTGTCGGGATTCCAGGCGGGGTTGCCGTTGTGTCTCTGCGGATGCCCATCCCCATCCCCGGTGAGGAACGCGAATCCGTTGCCGTCCGGCCTCATCTTGAAGACGTCGTAGTATCCATCCATGCGCCTTCTCGCCGAGACGATCATGTTATCGCGCGCCGACCAATCGACGCTCTTGCCGAACTCGGTGATTGTGGTGATGCGCTTGGCGGACCAACGGGCTCGCCGGGATTTCTTGTCCGCCCGGGCGAGGGCGTCGGATTCCTCGGCCGTCGCGGCGGTGGCCGTTCCTGCGCCCAAGAGAACGATTGCGGGCACCGCGATGCGGAGTAGTACGCCCCACCTCACCCGCCCTGGCTTCCTGTGGCTTGTCATGGCATTCGCCTCCAACCTGTTCGTACTCAAGTTTGAGGACCAGGCCGGCCTCCACGCTCAACTTGCCGACAGGAGCACGTGTCCGCGGCAGGACGCCGGCCTTCTCGACACCTGTTGAACGGCGAAGGCAGCGATGACCTGCGGACGGATTGTGGATTTCTTCGTGAGGGGGAATTGAGGCGTCTGGGGATTGGGGGCAGACCGACCGGCGCGCCGGGACGTCCGATATTCCTGGGCGTACCGTGGGGGTTTCAACCGCTGCAGGGCGGGCGATGCCTACTTGCCCGTTTCGATCTTCAACTCGTGAATCGACCACCACAGGTTGGGCGTGGTGCCCGTCTGGACGATTCTGATGTACCGACCGGTCTTCGGCGGCTTGATGGGGATCTCCACGAGCTTGCCCGTGCCCTTGCCGGTGACGACCGGTTTGCCCCATTGCTCCGGACTGTTCGAGACGTAGGCCTCGTAGCCACGCGGGTAGTCCCCTCCGGAGGACGCGGCGTCCAAGACCAGCTTGCGGACCTCGACCTCCCAGCCCAGGTCGATCATGAACCACTGGCCCGGCTGCTGCTTCGTTCCCGTGGCCCACCGCGTCTTGATGTCCCCGTCGATGGCCTTCTTGGCCTCGCCGCCGTTGTGCGACGCCGAGACCTGACGCGAACGGTTGGCGATTTTCTGCAACGCCGCGTCGACGTCCGCCTTGAGGGCCGGGTCATTCTGGTACCGCTTGACCACGTCGACGGCCTGCCGGTCGCCCACGCCGGCGAGCCCGGCGATCAGCGCCTTCTTTTCTTCCACGCGCGTCGCCAGAGCGGCCGCATGCTTGTACATCTCGAGCGTCTGCGCCGCAGGTCGATCGCTCGGCTTGGCCAGCAGACGGATGTAGGCCTGCAACGCCAGTAGCCGAAGCGATTCGTTGGGTCCCTGCTTCGCCGCAAGGAAGAGGTCCGGCAGGGCCGTGGGGGTCTGCCAACCGGCCAGGGCGCGGATCGCCGCCTCCTTGAGCTTCGCGTCGGCGGACTTCAGCGCCTCGCGGATCGGCCCCAGTGTCCTGTCGTTCCGCAGCGCGCCAAACACGCGCACCAGCGCACACTGCGCGGGGACGTTTCCCCTCGCGGACGGCCAGGCGGCCAACGACGCGTTGACCCGTTCGGCGGGACGCTTGATCCGATGGCTGATCGCCAACACCGCCGCCTCCGCCCGTCCGCGCGGCCCGTCCCCTCGCTCGCCGATCAGCAGCTCGAGCAGCTTGGGCAGGTCGTCTTCCGTGCCGAGTGCTCCCAGGGCTTTGAATGACTCGGACCGGACGGGCTCGGAGGCGTCCCGGGCCGAACGCCAGATGGCCTGCATTGCAGCGCGGGCCCGCCGAGCAGCCAGGCTGCGAATCAACTCCGCCTTTACCTTCGTCTCGGCCTTGCCCAGGGCCGCGATCATCATGGCATCCGTATCCGCCCCCCTGAGGCGATCGAGGGCCGCCCGAGCCGCTCCGACTTCAGCGCCCTCCCCAGAAGAAGCCACCTTGGCGAGCAGCGACACACACGACGAATCTCCCAACTTGCCCAGCGCCGCCAGCGCGGCCGCACGGACCGAGACATCCTCATCGCTCGTCGCCGCGGCAACACACGACAGGGGCGTACGATCCCCCCGGTCCCCGAGGGCCTGCAGCAGCAGCACTTTCGCGCAGGGCGCCATCCCGTCCAGCGATGCAGCAAGCGCATCGGTCACGTCCCGTCCCGGCAGCTCGCGCGCGGCGGCGCCTGCCGCCGAACGGATGATGCGTTGGTCGCTCCCCAACGATGCAATCACGAGGGGGATGGCCTTGTCTTGCCACAGCCCCATCAGGCCCTTCAACGCGGCGGCACGGGTCTGAGGCAGCTGCTCCCGCCAGTACAGCCTTATGTACATCCTTTCCGCCTGCTTCAAATCTCCGTCCGCCGCCAGTCGATCAGCATAGAGCAGCAACGCCTCGTCCACCGTCGAGGCGAGTTCCGGCGGCGCCTTCTGCTTCACCTCCCACAGGATCGCGGCCGCCTGCGGGCCGCCGATCTTGCCGAGCGCCAGGATGGCCGCTCCGGCCACCGCACGATCGGAATCCCCCGCCAAACGCCCCAGGTCGGCGGCGACGAACCTCTCTCGTCGCTCGCCCAACGAGTTGATGATCCCGACCTTGACCGCGCCCTGTGCCTTGCCCAGCGCTTCGTGCAACGCCGCCCCCGCTTCCCAACACGGCATGCGTTCCAGGGCGTATCGGGCCATGTCGGCCGTCTCGTTGTTGGCCAGCAAGCGGGCGACCGTGGGCACGACGTCGGCCGAGCCGACCCGCCACAGCTGCTTGCACACGAACCACTTCGCCGCTGGCGTCGCGTCGGCCTCGAGCAACGCCGCCAACCGTGCGGCCAGTCGCTTGCGTTCCCTCGGGTTGTCGTGGGACTTGACCACAAGCTCGGTCACGGCGTTCAGATGGCCCGCGTCTTGCCCGTGCTTGTACGTGGCGATCTTCTGAATTCCCTCATCGACGAGTCTCGCCTCGAGGTCCCGTTTCGACGCCTCGAAATAGGCCGGCGTCAGCTTCGCGCTCGGCGTCGTGTCAACGGGTATGTCGCCCAGGGCGTACTGGATGCCGTCGAGATAGTGCTGCAGGACGTTCGTGGTCCAAAAGACGCTTTCGTTGTGCCCGAGCGAGCAGTAGAAGACGCGGCCCTTGCCGTAGGTCCGGACCCACGAGATTGCGTAGTCCCCGTCGGTGCGCCGCAGGCCCTTCTTCTTCATGTCCGTCTTGGCCGGGTCGATGCTCATCAGGACCCGGAGCTTCGCCCGCGAATACGGATCGCGGAACTGGTAGATCTCGTCCTTGATGCGGAACCCTTGCCCGCCGAACGCCGCGCACAACGGATGCCCCGGGTCGTCCAGCTTCACCCCGACCGTATCGCCCGATCCCCACGGATGCCCGTGGAAGTAGCCGCCCATCATCTCGCCGTACTCGGCCCACTCGTACAGACAGTCGGTGGCCGCGTGGATGCCCACCAGGCCTCCCCCGTTGCGGACGAACGCTGCGAAGCTCTTCTTGAGCGCCGCGTCACGCTCGCGAGCCGCTTTTTGTTGGGCCTCGGGCAGCTTCTTGAGATCGCGAGGCAGGAACACCGACCCGGTCGTGTTCATCATGCAGACCGCATCGAACCGCTTCAGCGATTCGGGCTCGAACAGGGCCGGATCCTCACTGACGACTGCCCTGTACGCTCCGGTCTTCTCGCCCATCAGCTCCAGCGCCTTCGCGCCGAGCGGGATCGCGCCGTGGTAGTACCCGCGGCACAAGGTGAACACCAGCAGCTTCCGGGGCTTGGTCGGCTTGACCCGCGCCTGGGCGGGCAGGGCGGCTTTGACCTTGGCGACGTGCTCCGGCTTGGGCTCCTTCATCGCCGCCCACGCCGGCACCGTGATCCCTGCGATCAGGACAGCGACCATGGACATCTTGGCTTCAGGTGAATGGCAACGCATGCTTCAGGTTCCTTTGTATGACAGTGCAGACTTCTTCTCGCCTCGCTTCTCACGTCAGACGCCAGGGGCTCCGCATTGGCCGCTGCAGCATCCGGTTCGCCTCATCGTCGCCGACGAACTGCTCGCTCGCCGGATCCCACTTGAGCGGACGCTTCAGCCAATACGCGATGTTGCCCAGGTGGCAGACCGTGACGGACCGATACCCGATCGCGACGTCGCAGATGGGCCGGCCTCGCGTACGGATCGCGTTGAGCCAGTCGTCGTGATGGTTCCGGCTCCGGTAGAGCTTGGCCTCATCGGGATGGATGGGCTCGGCGAGCAGACTGGGCGGATCGGTCTCGATGTATCCGCGATTGACCATGACCCGTCCGCCCGGGCCGATGAACTCGACGCCGGCCCGCCCGGTGGCGCCGCCGTGATACATCGTCACGCCGGTGGCGTACTTGTACGTCAATCGCTCGTACTCTCCGCCGTCCGGCGGGTAGATCTCGACCGGCCCGGAGCCGTCCATGCCCAGTCCCCACTGTGCGATGTCGAAGTGGTGGGCGCCCCAGTCGGTCATGCCGCCGCCCGAGTAGTCTCGGTAGGCGCGGAAGTTCGGCCAACCCCTGTACTTCACGCTGGGCGCGATGTCGGCGTGATACGGGCGCCACGGGGCCGGCCCCAGCCAGAAGTTCCAGTCCAGCCCTTCCGGGACGGGCTGGCCGGGCAGGTAGCACTCGCGCGACGGCCCGCCGACGTTTACGTGCACCGTGTGCACCTTGCCGATCCGCCCGATGCGAACCAGCTCGCACGCCGTGTAGAACTCCCTGCTGGATCGCTGCTGGCTGCCCGTCTGGAACACCCGGCCGTAGTCGCGCGCCGCCTTGACCATCGCCTTGCCTTCATTGATGGTCAGCGTCAGCGGCTTCTCGCAGTAGACGTCCTTGCCGGACTTCATCGCCGCGATCGACGGGATCGCGTGCCAGTGATCGGGCGTCGCGACCACCACGGCGTCGATGTCGGTCCGCGCGACGAGCTCGCGAAAGTCCTTGTAGGCGGCACAGCCCTTGTAAGCGCCCTTGCCGTCTCGCTTCGCGTAGTGCTCCTCGACCCGCTTTTGTTGCTGGCCCAACCGGATCGACTCGACGTCGCACACGGCAAGCACGTGAACGTGTCCCCGACTCAGGAAGCCGCCGAGGTGCCCGCGCATCATCTTGCCCATGCCGATGAAGCCCATCGTGATCCGGTTGCTGGGGGCCGTCTGGCCGCCCGCCCCATACGCCGAGGCCGGCACGATGTACGGAAACCCCACTGCCGTCGCCGATGCGGTCGCCGCCCGTTTCAGGAACCGGCGCCGGTCCATTCGCACGCCGCCGTTCCTCGATGCATTCTTCGATTTCCTGGCCATCCAGAATCCTCCTACGCCTTCTAGATCACCGTGCCTGAATCCGCGCCACTGTGGCACGGGCGTCTCGTCCGTGAACGTCCATAGGCAAGATCCCCGTGCATCACGCCCGCCGTAGGTCCGGCGCCTGACCCAGCACGGCTATTGCGCTGCGGCGCATGCGATACGCGCGTTTCGGCATGCGCAGCTCAACCCACGCAGCTTCATACTTGGACGCTGTCGCAGTCGCCGCATTCCTGATCACAACAGCGCCGGGATTGTACTACCGCGCCGTTGACCCCAGCAAGCGAACGTTGAGTGCGAACGGCGCGCGTCGCGTACGACGGATCCAGCGGCTCGACGCGGACAAGCTGCATCGCGTCCTGGCGCGCCATCTGGACCACAAGCGACGGTTCATCGCCCTCCTGACCCCCAAGGAAGACGGGGAGGCTCCAGCGAGGGGCCGGCGTCCTTCCTGAACCCACCCACTGTCCCCGCCGGACGCCTGAAGTCGACGATGTCCTATCGGGATCATACCCGCCTCTGCGCGACGGGGACGGTTCCAGCAGCCGACACCAGGAGACACCGACCCGTCCCGCAGCGCGACGGCGCGGGCGATGGCATCATCCGTAGGCGCGGGCTTCCGTCTGACGTACGATGCCTCGCATCACGAATGCGTCTTGGCGACGGAGGTCGACCATGCAGTCCGCGCGGGTTGGCATCGCAGCGACCATGATCCTGGCATCGCTGACGGGTACACTGGCGGGGCAGCCGCGTAGCGAGGCCGTCATCTTCCGACCCGCCACGGAGCCGGAGCAGTCGCCGCCGAATCGGCTGAAGGACCCGGGCTTCGAACACGTCGGGACCTCCCGATCGGATTGGCAGCCGTTCGGGAAGGGGTTCGACGTCGATCGAGAGATCCGATCCGAGGGGCAGCAGTCCATTCGCTGCACCGCGACGGATCGCAAGACGTCCTTCGGCGCGGGGGCAACATTCGTCCTGAACCACAAGCGGATCGTGCCGATCCGCGTCGCCCTTCGCAGCAAGTGCAAAGACGTGCCCGACCCGCGCTCGAGCGGATACTGCATCTACGTGGACCTCATCCACACGGATGGCTCGCCGACGTGGGGGTTGGTCCAGCCATTCTCGACCGGCACGCACGACTGGGAACAACAAACACTGACGATCCTGCCTGCCAAGCCGGTCGCGCGGATGATGGTCTACAGCCTGTTTCGCGGGGTGATCGGCACGGTGTGGTTCGACGACGCGTCGGTGTGGATCTTCGACGACGCCACGGTGCGGGTGTTTGACGGCGAAGCGGTCGCCTTGGAGACGCCACCCCGGCGTACGGGAGCCGCCGTCGGCCAGGCGGGGTTCGCGGGGACGAGCGACGGCCTGCAGCTCATCGGGGATGCCGACACGGGGCGGATCGCCGGCGTTCACATCGGCGGGGCACGACAGACCACCGGGGGGCTGCCCGGCGGGGTCTTCGTTCAGGACGTCGGTCGAGGCGGGCCGGTCTATCAGTTGATCGCGCCGGTCAAGACCGACGGTGCGGCGGCGACGCAGCGCGGGGCCATCGATTCGCTCGATCTGGACGTCACCGCGACGTGGCGTTCGCAAAGCGCCCGCATCACTGGCCGGGTCGAGCTGAAGAGCCGCAAGCCCGTCGAGCGTGCCCTGTCGATCGTCGTGGCCGTGCCGCTCCACGCCCACGGATGGTGGTGGCATGACGACGCTCGGCGTCGTCTCCGAATCGAGGGGGGCCAGACCTACTGTAACGCCGCGCAGATGCGGGTCGGCAAGACGGGCAACGCGTCGATCTACCCGCTGGCGGCCATCACCAGCGACGTGTCGGGGCTGGCGGTGGCCGTGCCCCTCGACGAGCCGCGGATCATGCGGTTGGCGTATGACTCTGAACACGCGTGGCTCTACGCCGCCTTCGACCTGGCGATATCGCCCGAGCCCGAGAAGCTGCCCGGCCGGGCGCACGTCGATCTCGAGCTGTTCAGCTTCGAGCCGCGATGGGGGTTCCGGGCGGCATTGCAGCGGTACTACGATGTGCACCCGGCGGCATTCGCCCGGCGGGTCAAGGACGTCGGGCTGTGGATGGCGTTCGCCAAGATCAGCAAGGTCGAGCGGCCCGAGGATTTCGGGTTCTACTTCAAGGAGGGGTTGGGCGATCAGGCCTACGACAACGCCCACGGGATCCTGACGTTCCGTTACACCGAGCCGCAGAGCCAGTGGATGCCCATGCCCAAGGGGATGCCGCGGACCTACGACGCAGCCGTTGAGCTGCTGGAGCAACGGTGCCGCGAGGGCAAGCCCGCGCAGCGTCGGCGGTACCAGGCCGTCCTGACCTCGGGCGCCATGGACGCCGACGGGCGGTATCACGTGACGACGCACGATGCGCCCTGGTGCGACGGCGGCGTGTTCGCGCTCAACCCCGATCCCGATCTGCCGGGCGAGGTGATCAAGGCGCGGGTCAACTACGACCCCGCCGAGGCGGTCACGCTTTACGCCGACGACCCCCAGCACGGCGTGGACGGGGAGTACCTCGACTCGCTCGACGGCTGGAGTTATCAGCAGAACTACCGGCGCGATCACCACAAGTACGTCGACGTGCCGCTGGTCTACGACCCGCAGACGCGCCGGATCTGCATCACCAACGCCTTTAGCATCTGGGAGTTCGTCCGGTGGGTCGCGCAGCGCGTCCACGCCCAGGGCAAGCTGATGATGGCCAATTACACCCCGACGCGGTATCCGTGGCAGGTGCCGCACCTCGACGTGTTGGGCCAGGAGCACAATTGGCGGCCGGGCGGCCATTGGCAGCCGATGTCTGACGCGGAGCTGTGCTATCGGCGCGCACTGTGCGGGACCAAGCCGTACCTGCTGCTGCAGAACTCGGATTTCAAGACCTGGACAAAGCAGCATACGCGCTGGTACTTCATGCGGGCCGGGGCATACGGCGTTCAACCGTCGTTCTTCAGCGCGAACGCGTCGTCCGATCACTACTTCGCCAACCCGGCCTGGTACAACCGCGATCGGGAGGTGTTCAAGGAACTGATTCCCGTCATCCGTCGGATCGGGCGCGCGGGCTGGCGACCGATGACGTATGCGCGGGCCACGCCGACATCGCTTCAGGTCGAACGCTTCGGCGAGCGGACGAGTACCGAGACGTTCCTGACCGTGCACAACCCCGGCGGGAAGCCCGTCGCGGGCCGTCTGATCCTGGACCCGGCACTGCAGGGAACGCATGCCACGGAAGTGGTCCGGCAGCAGGACCTGGCAATCGAAGCGACCGGGCGAACTCGAACGATCGCGATCACCGTACCGGGTCGAGAGACGTTGTTCATTCGTCTGGGCCGAAAGTAGCGTTTACGCAGCAGAGATGACACGCCGTTGGCGTTGGGGGTCGTGTTGATGCGGATGCTCGTTCTGGGAGGCGGACGCCAGGGACAGGCGGTGATCCATGACCTCGCCCAGGCCGCTGCCGTGGCCTCCGTGACGTGCGCCGACCTGGACGTCCGGGGCCTCGAAGCGTACCTGGCAACGCTGGGGAGCGACAAGCTGACGGCCGTGCCCGTCGACGCGACGGATCAAGACGCCCTCCGCAGGCTGATAGCCGGCGGGTTCGACGCCGTCGTCGATCTCTTGCCGCGGCAGTTCGTCGGGGCGGTCGGCACGGCGGCGGTCGACGTGGGCGTCCATCTGGTAAACACCAACTACGATCACGACCTGCGAAGCCTGGCCGACCGGGCCGAGCAGGCCGGCGTCGCCCTCCTGCCGGAGATGGGCATGGACCCCGGGATGGACCTGGTGCTGTGCGCCGAGGCGGTTCTGCGGTTCGATGAGGTGCACGGGCTGTTGAGCTACGGCGGGGGCATCCCCGAATGGTCGGCAGCGACGGAGAATCCGCTGCGGTACAAGATCAGCTGGACGTGGGGGGGGGTGCTCGACTCCTACGATCGGCCGGCCCGGCTCGTGCAAGATGGCGAGGCCGTGGAGATCCCGGGTGATCGCATCTTCGACGGAGGATTCCGTCACACGGTCGACGTCCCTGGTCTCGGCGAGATGGAGGCTTTCCCGAACGGCGACGCCGTCGCGTATGCACGGCGATTGGGGATCGAGGACACGGTGAAGACGGCCGGGCGGTACGCGCTGCGATGGCCCGGACACGGTGAGCTGTGGCATGCCCTGGTGCAGCTGGGGTTTCTCGAGCAAGCGCCGGTCCCGGGTCTGCCTGGGCAGGTTTCACCGCGCGAGTTTATGCGGAGGCATCTCGAGCCGCGACTGCAATACAAGCCCGATGAAGGCGACGTTGTTGTCGTCCGGATCGAGGTCGAGGGGATCCGTAGCGGCTGCCGTTCTCGGCTGGTGTTCGATGTGGTCGATCGCAAGGACACCTCGACGGGCCTGACCGCGATGAGTCGGACGGTAGGGTTCTCGGCCAGCATTGCCGCTCAGATGATCGCCCAAGGGACGATCGCCGCACGGGGTCTGCTGTCGCCGGTGAGGCACGTGCCGTATGCGCCATTCGTGGCCGAGTTGGCGCGGCGTGGGATTGCCGTCAGGGAACAGCAGGTGGATCTGGAAGACGGCTGAGGAGGTGAGCTGATGTCGGCATGGTTGGGTCTGATCGCTCTGACGGCAGTGGGTGTTTCCTCAGAAGCGGAGGTGAAGGACGGGTTGTTCCAGCCCGTTCGTCCGCCCCGACGCGTACAGGTCGTCGCGCATCGTGGCGTGACGCGGGCGGCTCCGGAGAACACCCGGCCTGCATACCAACTGGCGGTCGAGATCGGCGTCGAATGGGTCGAGGTGGACATCCGCCTGACCAGGGACGGCCACCACGTCCTGATCCACGACAGCAAGCTCGACCGCACCACCGACGGCAAGGGGCCGGTGTCGCAGCGCACGCTCGAGGAGATCCGGCAGCTCGACGCGGGCAGCTGGTTTGCGCCGCGGTTCGCCGGGCAGCGCGTGCCGACGTTCCCGCAGGTCTTGGCCTGGGCGAAGGACAAGATCAACCTGTACCTGGACTG
The DNA here is from genome assembly GCA_964390905.1 of uncultured Planctomycetales bacterium. Taxonomy (GTDB): domain Bacteria; phylum Planctomycetota; class Phycisphaerae; order UBA1845; family JAFGLZ01; genus JAFGLZ01. The sequence goes on from CAYMLO010000051.1 coordinate 20,996, forward strand.
CAAGGCCGTCGATCCCAAGAAGCTGGTCGCGGAGATCCTCGAAGCCGGGATGGAACGTCAGGTGGTCGTCTTCGATTCGCGAGAGAGCGCGGAGAAGATCCATCGAATGAGCGGCGGCAAGATCCCCATCATGCCGGACTACGACAAGCGCGTGCCCTACGACCATTGGTTCGGCCAGACCAAGCCGGTGGCGTTGGAGGTGGACCACGACCTGCTGAGCGATGAGCTGGTCAGGCGGGCCCGGGCTGCCGGCGTCTTCATACAGACCGACGCCTTGGGACCGTTGCTCGACACGCCCGCGGGCTGGCGGACGCTCGTGTCGCGGGGGGTGAACTGGATCCAGTCCGACCGCCCGGACGGCGTGCTGGCGATGTTCTACAAGCAGGGCGCGCGACGCAGGCCGCGAATCGTGCTCGGCGACCATCGCGGGGCCAAGCAGCTCGCGCCCGAGAACACGCTGGCGGCGTTCAAGAAGTCGATCGAGCTGGGGATGGACATGACCGAGATCGACGTCCGCACCACGCGCGATGGCAAACTGGTGGTCATCCACGACGGCACGCTCGACCGCACGACGAACGGGACGGGTGCGGTGCGGGCCAAGACGTTGGCCGAGATCCGCGAACTCGGCGCGGGCGCGTGGTTCGGTCGGCAGTTCGTCCACGAAAGGGTCCCGACGTTCACCGAGGTGCTGACGCTGTGCAGGGACAAGATCCGCGTCAAGGTCGACGTCAAGGACGCGTCGCCGAAGCGCGTGGCCGAGGAGATCCGCGCGTGTGGGATGACCAAGCAGGTGATCGTCCTGGACAGCCCGGCGTACCTGAAACGCCTGGCCGAGATCGCGCCCGAGATCCCGTGCAAGACCTGGTGGCGAAAAGACGAGGAGCTCGAACCGATCCTCGAGCAGATCAAGCCGGAAGCGTTGGAGATCAGTTGCGGCCGGTTGACGCGCGAGCGGGTCGAGATGTGTCACAAGCGGGGGATCAACGCCTTCACCTGCACGCCCGGGCGGGCCCTGCCGATCAAGGCGTATCTACGGATGATGGAGACGGGCGTCGACATCATCCAGACGGATCATCCGTTGCTGATGATCCGCGCGGTGGAGTTGGCGACCGCCGGTCAGGCCGCCAAACACTGAGCTCCGAGCGCGCGCGGGTGCCTCCTCATCTATCCGGACATTCGTGTGGGTAGTTCAGGGCTCGACTTGGCGGAGGAGCATGAAGGCTTCGGCGTACTCGACACCGGCTGCAGCGCCGCGAACGCGGGCCAGGGCGCGGACGGACTTGGCGTTCCGACCGGCGGGGGCGTCCAGCAGCTCGGTCTTGTAGAGCTGCATGGCCTCGATCTTGCGGTCCATCACCGTGGTGATGTCTCGGTAGACGGTCGGCTGGAACGGGCGGTCGGCGGGGGAGGCCTGATCGGTCGAGCTGAGCGTCTCGTAGCTCAACACGCGCTGAACGGGTCGCTCGGTTCGAAACGGTTTGAGCGATCGCCACACGGCCGCGGCCAACACCTGGTGATCGCCGTGGACGTCGCCGTCGTGAACGGTATAGATCTGCTCGGGAGCCACCTCCGTGATCGCCTCGCCCACGGGGCCCAGGACGTCGCCGAACGGCAGCTCGTCCAATCGCGACGCGGGCAGCCCCAGCCAAACGACCCGGGCGAAACCGTAGAACGCCGCGACCGCATCGATCTCGGCCGCCTTTTTGCTGATGACGTCGGTCCCCCAGCGCGGTGACCAGGCCTGCGTGGCGATCAGCCAGATGACTTCGTCGCCGGCCCGTCGGTGCAGCAGGATCGTTCCGCCGCAGCCAAGCGTCTCGTCATCCGGATGGGCTGAGCAGATCAGAATGCGGCTCATGTCCAGTCTTCCGCAATGGGTCGCGTGCGACTACCCAGGGATCTCGCACCCGATCGGGCAGGCCAGCACCCGCGGCTGATCGCCCACTTGCACCAGGTCCGACCAGTACCGCAGCCCGACCGCCGGTTCGGACGAACGCCGGAACGCCTCGACGGCGGGCGCCTGGTCGAACAGTCGTGCCAGGGCCAGTCCAAGAAGATCGATCCGCGCACAGGCCATGCCCAGGTAGGCGCCCGCACGCGGGTTGATCTCCAAGACGCGGAGTTGGCCTTCGTCGTCTTCGCGGACGTCGACGCTCAGCAGCCCGTCGGCGCCGATGGCCTCGACCACCCGCGACACGATCGAGATGACCGCGGGGCCCTCGGCCACGACGATCCGCGTGTGCATTCCCTCGCGGATCGGCGGCAGCTTCCTTCGTGTGACGGCGGCGACGATCTGCCCGGCATCTGCCAGCACGTCGCAGCCGTGCTCGGCACCCTCGAGGAAGGGCATCACCAGGACACCATCTTCGCCGCGCGAGTTTACATGCGCGATCGCCTCGACCGCTGCCGTCATCGTGCACGTCGTCGCGTCGGGTCGCTCGGCGAAGAACGCGATGCCGGCGTCGTGGTCCGCATCGATCACACGAAACCCGCGCCCGCCCGTGGCTTCTCTCGGTTTGATCGCGATCCGGCGACGCGGATAGCCGAACCCCTCGGCCGCCGTCCGCAACTCGTCGGGCGTTCGCACGACGCGGAACGGCGGGGCCCATCCGGTCTCGGCTAATCTCTGGTAGAAGGTCGCCTTGTCCAGACACAGGCGAACCGTGTCCTCGTCGGCCAGCAGCAGTCGGATGCCTGCTGCCTGAAAGCGGTCGCGGGCTGCGCCGAGCGGCGCCAGCTCGCCGTCGAATACGGGCCAGAGCACGTCCACGTCGTGCTGCCGGCAGACGGCCAGCAACTTGTCGGCCAGATCGGGATCAGCGGCTGGCGGGATCTGGACGGCCTGGTCGCCCAGCGCGAAGCCGGCGTTCTCGTCCGGGCTGACGTCACCGACGATCATTCGGACCGGCGCGTAGCCGTTGTTTCGGGCCGCGTCGATGTGTCCCACCACGCCGGGCCCGCCGCCGCTCGTCATCAAGATGTTCAGACGATCGCTCACGCGCTGTCCCAATCGACGTGTTCGCGGGTCAAGACGTCGTCCGCCGGCAGGTCGCGCCGCAGGCGACGACCCATCACCTGGCCCAGCTGATACGGTCGCAGTCCCCATCCGGGCCGCTTGAACGTCAGGTCGTCCGGCGTGATGACGTGACCTGCGTGCAGATCACGTCGGGCCGCCAGGCTCTGCCCGATGACGCCCTCGCACTCGGCCGGTCGCTTGGCGCCGTCGCCGGCCATCTGTTCGAACCGGCGGATCTCGCGGACCAGCCGGGCCAGCTCATCCGGTTCGGCGCTGGCCGTGTGATCCGGGCCAGCCAAGTTCCTGTCTAGTGTCAGGTGCTTCTCGATGACGCTCGCGCCGAGCGCCACGGCCGCGATACCAGCCGTCGTGCCCAGCGAATGATCGCTGTAACCGATCACGCAATCGGCGAAACGATCCGCCAGCGTCGTGATGGCCCGCAGGTTCAGCGAATCGTCCGGCGCCGGATAGACGCTCGTGCAATGCAGCAGCGCGATGTCGCTGCATCCGCCGCGACGCAACGCCGTTACCGCCCGACCCACCCCCTGCAAGTCAGCCGCCCCCGTGCTCAGCAGGACGGGCAGATCCATCGAACCGATGTGCCGCAGCAGTGGCGTGTGCGTCACCTCCCCCGAGCCGACCTTGATGGCCGGCACGCCCAGCCGCACGACCAGATCGACCTGATCGAACCCGAACGGCGTGACCAGGAAGGCCAGTCCAGCCGCCGCAGCCCGGTCGCGGAGATCGGCCAGATCCGATTCGGCCAGGACGTACTGGCGGAGCATGTCGGCTTCGTCGGTCCGGTGCCGTCGCGAACACAGCGCCTCGGGGTCGAACGCCTGTAGCTTGATCGCGTCCGCGCCAGCCTCTCTGGCTGCGTCCACTAGTTCCGCCGCCAGCGACCCCTCGCCGTTGTGGTTCACACCGACCTCGGCCACGACAAACGTCGCGACCCCGGAACCCACCGGACGGTCACCGACGTGCAGGACCGGGCCCGCCTGAGTGGGTGTCGAAGGCGGTGTCGAATCGGCCATCAGTTCATTCCTGTGCCGGATCGGCGGCTAGACGGTCAGCCGCGGACCCAGTTGAAGACCCGCCACTCCCACGGCAGGTCGTAGTACCCCAGCCAGACCCGCAGCTTGGCCAGCCAGTGCATCGGCCACATCCACGGCGCGTCCGGGAGCCGTCGCATCCGCGACCGGACGTGCTTCAGCGTGCCGCGGGTCACCTCGCCCGGAAACGCCAGCGGCAGGTAGAACACGATCGTCCGCATCACCCAGTCCCGCAGTGATCGCGGACGGCGAATCCACGGCATGACCGGCTCGGCGTAGGACCACGACAGCTGAGCCCAGGCCCGCAGCGACCGCGGCGGCTGGTATCCGCACGCGATCGCCTCTTCCATTAACGGCACGCCCGGGTGCGGCGTGAAGTAGAACATCGGCAGCAGGCAGTCGGGGTTCACGCGCTTGAGCTCTGCCGCGAACCGCAGGCTTTCCGCGACGTGACGGTGGGTCTCGCGGGGAAATCCGAAGATCAGGTTGTACTGCCCGATGATGCCCACCTCGCGGAGAAGCGCCGCCGACTCGATCGCCCGGGCCGGGTCGGAGTCCTTCTTGATCATTTCCAGCATCGACGGCGAGCCCGATTCGGTCCCGATCTCCAACTGTCGGCACCCGCTGCGATACGCCAACGCCATGCGGTCTCGACCCAATCGCACGATGTGCTCCGGGCGCACTTGGGCCTTCCAGATGATCTCCAGACCGCGGTCGAGGATCCCCTGCATGATGGCCTCGGCCCGCCGGGCGTTGATGAAGAACTCCGGATCGACGAGATAGATCACCTCCACGCCGTACTGGCGGTGGAGCGTTTCCAGCTCGTCGAGCGTCTTGTCGATAGGCAGGCAGTGCCACTTGCGCTTGTAGACCTTGCTGGCCGCGCAGAACCGGCAGCGATACGGGCAGCCGCAGGACGACGTGTAGGGAAATGGTTGGCCCTCGGCGAACGAGAAGTTGGCGCCGAAGTCGTCGCCCGCCACGCGACGGCCGCCGTAACGATCCATTGGGATCTTCTCGAACGGCAGCCGTCGTTCGGCGTCGAGCCCTTCGAACGGCCGGTCCGGTTCAGACACGATTTGACCGTCGCGGCAGGTGGTGATGCCGCGCACGCCCGCCCAGTCCCGGCCGTCCAGCCGATGCTCCAGCAGTTCGATCAGTGTCGCCTCGCCTGGCCCGCGGACGACCACGTCAACCAGCGGATCGCGGGCCGTTTGTTCCGGGTCGAGGGAGGCGTGCCAGCCGCCCCAGATGATGGGCACGTTGGGTGCAGCGTCCCGGACGGCTTGGGCGGCCGCCAGGCCGCCCTGGATCTGGTAGCCCGTCATTGAGGTGATTCCGACGGCCAAGGCATCGCTGGCCAGACCGCCGAGCCGATCGACCGCGTCGGGCTCCACCTGGGCATCGACGATGACCGACTCGAACCCGTGCTGATCGAGGGCGTCGGCCAGGTACAGCAGCGCCAGCGGCGCGCACGGGTGCGTCCCTGTCCCGGGCGGGTCGTAGCGTGGGTGGTACAGGATGACGCGTTTGCTGTCGGTCATGGATTGGCCCGCAAGCCGGCCCGGTCTACCCAACGGGGATGACCTGGGCACGCCGTCGAACGGGAGACACGCGTTTCTCCATCAGCCGCCGGTCGATGGTCAGTTCGCTGAGGATGGCGGCGATCCGCTCACCCGCGTGACCGTCTCCGAACGGATTCATCGCCCCGGCCGCCCGCGCCCGCAGGTTCGCATCGTGCTGCGCGCGGTTCAGGACCTCGACGATCGGCCTGACCTGCCCCGGCACGTCGAAGACGTTTTGGGCACGGATCCGGCCCTCCTGTCGGGCGCCGATGTTGATCGTTGGCACGCCGAAGCTCGGCGTCTCGATCAGCCCGCTGCTGCTGTTCCCGATGACCAAATCCGCCACGGACAGCAGACTGCGATACCGTTGGTGTCCCAGGCTGACGAAGACGTGAGCGTTCGGGTGCGTGCCGGCGAACCCACGGACCTCCTCGTCGGCCCAGGCCGCTCCGGCGTCGGTATTGCTGAGCGTCAGGATGATCGTCGCCGCCGCCTGGGTTCGCAGCGCGTTCAGCATGGCCTGCAGCTCGGTGCGGCTCTCGTCGGGGCGGAGCGTCACGGGCAGGTACGTGCCGACGATGACGGGCCGCTGCAGGTCAATGCCCAGCGACGCCGCCAGCTCCCCGCGGGTCATCAGGCCGTCGGTCAACCCGTCCAAACTCGGCAGGCCAACCACGTGGATCCGCCAGGGATCCTGCCCCAGCGCCGCCAGCCGGTCGGCGTACGCGTCGCAAGCGACAAAGTGCACGTGCGCCAATTGCGTCAATGCATTTCGCAGGTAACCGTCCAGACACGTTGCGTGATCGCATTCGCCGCCGCCGATGTGACCGATCGGCAGGCGCAGCGTCGCCGCCGCCAACCCCCCCGCGAACGTTTCGTATCGATCGCCGAGGAACAGGGCGACGTCCGGTGACAAGGTGTCGAGCGCATCGGCGATGCCGGCCACCGCTCGCCCCATCGCGCGGGCCACTCCCGGGTCGCCGTTGCACGTGTCCGACTCAATGATGGGCACGCGCGCGGCGATCTCCCAGCCATCGGAGGCGATCTCCCGGATCGTCATGCCGTGCCGTTCCGACAGATGCGCCCCCGTCACCACCAGCTGCAGCCTCAATTGCGGATGGGCGTCGATCGCGCGCAGCACGCTTGACAGGACGCCGTAGTCGCTTCGAGCGCCGGTCAGGACGGCCACCAGGCGAGCCATCAGTTCCCCTCCCGGGCAGCACAGACACCCGTTTGCATGTAGATCGTTTCAGCCACCGCCAAATCGAGCGGCGTGTCGATGTCGATGCTGCGATCCGTCGGCATGACGTAGGCCGCGAACGGATGGAGATGAAACTTGCCTGCCGCGACGGCCGGATCGAACTGCGTGGCGAAGATCGCTCCGTTGAGACGGTACAACGGCTCGGCCCGTTGCCGATGGTCAGGGAGCGCATTGGCGTCCAGGAACGGCTCGGCGTGGTGGTCGACGAGACGATACATGTAGGTCGGGTGCTCGGCGACCGGGCAGACACTGGCGACGCAGGGACACGCGACGCGTCCCAGGAGCTCGACCGCTCGGTCGATGTCGTCTGCGGTTCGGAGGGGCGAGGTGGCCTGCAGATGGAGGACCGCCCACGGATCGTGCCCCTCGGACCGCAGCCACGTCAGCCAGTGTCGGCTGACGTCGTTTCCGGAGGCGGCATCCGTGGCGAGCTCGGCCGGCCGGCGGAACGGGATCTGGGCGCCCCACGCCCGTGCCACCTCGGCGATCTCGTCATCCTCGGTGCTGACCATGACGCGGTCGACGGCCTGACTGGCCAGGGCGGCCTCAATCGTGTGGGCGATCAGCGGCTTGCCGGCGAAGTCGACGAGGTTCTTTCGCGGGATTCCGCGGGATCCGCCGCGGGCCGGGATCATGGCGTAGACGGTTCGCATCTTAACTCGTTCGTTCCGTGACGGTTGCGCACACTCCTCCCCGACGGTCTCTTTCTATGTATCGGTTCCCGCAACCGATTCGGATCAGTCGTTATGGGACGCTCGGCGGGGCGGGTCGACATGCTCGGGGCAATTGGGGATAATCCAATCAGACCCGATGACCAAGGACATCAGCGACATCCTGCGGAGCTGGCCGAGCGAAGACAACGACGCCGGGGCGCGGAAGATCGTTGGCGATGATGGCACCGAGCTGCTCCAGCTCCGGATCGATCTGGGCATTTTGCAGATGTGCCTCGACGGTCGGCCCGACGGCGAGAAGCCGTTCGGCCAGCCTTCCCTGCTCGAGCATCTCACGCAGATGGCGGAGTCCCAGTCGGAGTTCAAGCTGGACGGCGAGACCTGGAGCGAACTGGATCGCGAGATCATGCAGTTCTACCACCGTCGTCGCGCGCTGCTTATCCTGGGAGCCCGGTCACAGTCGGACGGAGAACCGTCCGAGGCGGTCCGCTGTTTCCGCCGGGCCGTCCGCGACGCGAACCACAACCTCCGCATCATGGACTTCATCAGATCACACTGCGCGGACGAGGAGTACATCGAGGGCCACGAGCGGTATCGGCCCTTCGTGCTGATGCACCGGACGCTGGCCGAGGCCCAGACCGAGCTGCTGTGCAAGGATCCCGACCAGGCCGTCGAAAGCCTCAAGACGGGAATGGATGCCATCGAGGAGGTGTACCAGAACGCGGGATCGCCCGAGGCGGCGCGTCAGGATCCCTCGATCATGCAGCTTCGCGCCCTCGAACGGCAGATCCGCAGAGAGCATAGCATCGTCCAGACGCTTCACGAAGAGCTGGCGGCTGCGATCGAGGCCGAGAACTTCGAGCGGGCCGCGGAGATTCGCGATCGACTGCGGGCCAAGCTGGAATCGAAGCGATCGCTCGACGATGGCTGACGACCGTCCCCGGATCGCGGCAGCCGGCTCCCGCGAAACTGAGCGGCCGGTCAAGGGATTGGCGAGGCCGCCCCCAACGGAACCTACCACAGATCGACCGCCATGCGACTGCGCTTCTTCGATCTGATCCTGCTCGTCGCGGTTGCCTCCGTCTTGGGACTGATGGCCCACACGCCCCGTCCGCCCGATCGCGGACCCGACGGCCGGATCATCGTCACCTACTGGGAGAAGTGGACCAAGTTCGAAGGCGAGGCCATCAAGCACGTCGTCGAGCGGTTCAACCAGACCAACGACCGCATCTACATCAAGCTGATGACCGTCAGCGACATCCCCGACAAGGTCAAGGTCGCCACCGCCGGCGGCAATCCGCCCGACGTCGCCGGCCTGTACACGTTCAACGTTGCCTCGTTCTCCGACCAGAACGCCCTGATGTGCCTCGACGACCTCTGCCGCGAGCACGGCATCGACCCGCAGGACTACATCCCGGTCTACTGGCGGATGTGCCAACATCGCGGTCACACGTGGGCCCTACCCACCACGCCGGCTACGGTCGCGCTTCACTACAACCGCAGCATGCTTCGTCAGGCCGGTTTGCCCGACCGCTGCCCGCGGTCGATCGCCGAGCTGGACGACTGGGCCGAGCGGCTCACCGTCGTTCGGATCCGCGTCGGCGGCACGGAGCGAACGTGCACCTGGCGCGAATACCAGACGCTGGCCGGCGGCGCCGAGCCCGTCCAGTTCATCGACTTCGTCCAGATGGGCTTTCTGCCCACCGAGCCAGGCTGGTTCAACTGGGGTCTGTGCGCGTGGTTCGGCGGCAGGCTCATCGACCCGGACGATCCAAACCGCGGGATCACGGCCGACGGCCCGGGGAACCTGGCCGCGTTGGAGTGGTTCTGCAGCTACGCCGACAAGTACGGCCTGGCCCGGATCCAGAAGTTCCAGGGCGGGTTCGGGAACTTCTCGTCTCCCGAGAATGCGTTTTTCAACGGCAAGGTGGCGATGGAACTGCAGGGCGTGTGGATGGCCAACTTCATCGACCAGTATGCCCCCAAGGACTTCGACTGGGGCGCCGGGCCGTTCCCGTCCGTTCAGCCCGGCTCGGACCCGATCACCGTGGCCGACGCCGACGTGATCTGCATCCCCGCCGGCGCGCGACGTTGGCGTGAGGGGTTCGAGTTTATCCGGTTCCTCCAGTCGCAAGAGGGCATGGAGCTGCTCTGCCGCGAGCAGTGGAAGCACTCGCCGCTGTCGAGCGTGAGCGACGGTTTCTACCGCTCGCATCGAAACAAGTACATCAAGCTGTTCTACGACCTGGCCTGGTCGCCCCGCGCGACGATCCGCCCGCAGGTTGGCGTCTGGGAGGAATACGAGAAGTCGCTGACCACCGCCTTCGACAACGCCTGGGAGGGCATCGAGTCGCCGCGCGAGGCCCTGGCTGCCGTCCAAAAGCGCATGACTTACTGTTACGCGGGCGAGCTGCGCCGGCTGGCCCGGCTGGGGGTGCGACCATGACGCCCGGCGCAAGGCGGAACCTCCGCAACGGCCTGCTGTTCGTCGGGCCGTGGATCGTCGGGTTCAGCGTCTTTGTGGTCTACCCCGTCTGCGCGTCGTTCTACTACAGCCTCTGCGACTACTCGGTTCTCAGTGACCCGGTCTTCATCGGGCTGGGCAACTACGCGGACCTGCTGCACGATCGGGTGTTCTTCCGTGCGCTGCGAAACACGCTGGTCTACACGGCGGTCTTCGTGGTCCTCGGGCAACTGGTCGCGCTGCTGTTGGCGATCCTGTTGAGCATGCGGTCGCGGCTGGTCCGCGTGTACCGCACGCTGCTGTACGCCCCGTCGCTCGTGCCGCAGATCGGGGCGGCCGTCATCTGGATGTGGATGTTCAACACGCGACACGGACCGATCAACGCCGGGTTCGAGGCCGTCACCGGCTGGCTGCCCGCGGCGATCCGACCGGACGCGCCCATGTGGTTCAACTCGCAGGACTCGGCCATGGGCGCCCTGGTTTTCATGAGCCTGTGGAGCCTGGGCAACGCCATGGTGATCTACCTGGCCGGCCTCCAGGACATCCCGTCGTCGCTGTACGAGGCCGCCGAGATCGACGGCGCGGGCGTGCTGGCCAAGACCGCCAACGTCACGCTGCCCATGCTCAGCCCGGTGATGCTCTTCAATGGCATCATGGGCATCATCGCCGGGCTCAACACGTTCGCCCTGCCCAAGATGGTTTACAGCACCAATCGCTACCACCTGGGCGACTCGCTCCAGTTCTACGTGATGGAGCTGCAGCATCAAGCGTTCGACAACCTGCGGATGGGCTATGCGTCGGCGATGGCGTGGATCCTGTTCGTGATCGTGTTGGGACTGACGTTGGCGGTGATCCGGTTCAGCGTGCGGTACGTCTACTACGAGGCGAAGTGATGCGGACCTTAGGCCCGACGTGAGGACATGGCGGGCCGGTGGGTGAGACGATGACGAGCGGGCGATCGAGCTGGTTTCGACATCTCGTGCTGATCGCGCTGGCGTTCGCGTTTCTGTACCCGCTGCTGGTCTGCTTCTTCCGCGCGACGCAGCCGCCGCCCGACGCGCGGACCGAAACGCACGCGGCGGGCTGGATCGCGCAAGCGCGCAGCAACTTCTCCACCGCGTTCCGCTACGGCATGCCCAAGGAGCTTCAGGCCGAATCGCAAGACTGGCCCATCTGGAAGCAGTTCTGGCACGGCCCGTTCAGCGGGTACTTCGTCAACACGCTGACCGTTGCGGTGCTGGGCGTGGCCGGCATCGTGATCAGCAGCTCGATGGTGGCGTACGGGTTCGCCCGTATCCAATGGCCCGGTCGGGAGCTGTTCTTCTACATCACACTGGCCACCATGATGCTGCCCTTCGCGGTCACGATGGTGCCCCTCTACGGCGTGTTCCGGGAGCTGGGCTGGATCGGCACGCTCAAGCCGCTGTGGGCGCCGGCCTGGTTCGCCAACGGGTTCAACATCTTCTTGCTGCGCCAGTTCTACCGCCGCATCCCCGAGGAGTTGACCGAGGCCGCCCGCATCGACGGCTGCAACGAATGGGAGATCTTCACCCAGATCATCCTGCCGCTGTCCCGTCCGGTGTTGGTGGTCGTGGCGTTGTTCCACCTGTTCTGGACGTGGAACGACTTCCTGGGCCCGCTGATTTTCCTGACCGAGCCGGGCGACTTCACGATTTCGCTGGGGCTGCAGTACTTCGCGTCTCGCCACGGCGGGGTCAGCGAATCGCAGATCCTCGCCGCCGCCGCCATCGTCGTCGCGCCCATGATCGCCGTGTTCTTCCTCGCCCAGCGCTTCTTCACCGAGGGCGTCGCCACGACGGGCATCAAGGGATGATCGCGTCGGGCCGACCGTTCGCCTGGACCGCCCAACATGACGGAGAAACGGATATGAAAGATTGCTCCAAGACATGTCTGCTGGGTGCCCTACTCGTCGTCTCTGCGTGTTTGGTGGATCGACTCGTAGCGGCGAACGGACCCCGCACGACCGCTCCCTCGGCGCAGCGCGACCACACCCTCGGCTACGTGGTCGTCACGCAGCACGGGCCGCGGGACGGGGGCGATTTCGGCCGGCACACGCCAGGCACGAAGACGGCGGGCATCCAGGAGGCCATCGACCACGCCGTCGCGGTCGGCAAGAACGTGTTCATCACCGGCACGCAGAAGAAGGCGGCCAGGGACGTCTACGACATCGCCGAGACGATCCGCGTCCCGCCGACGCAGGGGTTCCGCATCGACGGCGGCCACTACGTCATCAACTACGGTAAGACTCGTGGGGACGCCCTTTGCATCGATAGCTGCATGGACGCCAGCTACCGGTTCGGCCTGATCGTGTCGCGGTCGAAGGACGCCGTCGTCCGCCTCAAGCCCGCCAAGCCCGTGCCGATCGACAACATGCTCGTGATCACCGACAGCACGTTCGAGTTCTCGTCCATCGTGGGCGGCGGCGTGTTCGACCTGAAGACGCTGAAGATCACGGGTGCGCCGAGGGGCGGCGGCATCGTCCTGGACGGCTCGACCGGGCCGATCGTCTACAACCGGATCTACGCCAACGCGGTCCTGCTGTGCGATCGGGGGGTGTATCTGACGACCGGAGGGACGGGGCACTCGGTCAGTTGCAATTGGATCTCGGTCCTGCACAACCACCAGTGCAACACGCATCTGCAGCTCGGCGGGCCCGGCGATAGACCAGACCGGGTCAGTCTCAATCGCATCGTCATGACGATCGACAGCGAGGGCATCCAGGGCAGCGTTGGCGCGAGCATCTCTGGCCAGCGGAACCTGCTGGACCTCGACGTGATCCGAAGCTCGCCGGGCAATGACGTCGTCTTCGAGGCCGGGGCGGCGGACAACATCGTCACGTCGCTTCACTTGCCCCACGGCGTGACCAACCACGCCGCCACGCCGACGAACCGGGTCGTCTCGGTCGGACGCGTCGGCGGCGTGGGGTTCGGCGTGACGACCCCCGACGTCCCTCGCTCCGGCGACGAGGTGGTCAACCGCAGTCCGCGCCCGGTGACCGTCATCATCCTGACGCCCGGTGGGGTTTCATCGTGGACGCTCGTCGACGCCAAAGGCGTCGAGCAGCGGATCCCCAGCGGCCTGACAGCCGGTCAGTGTATCCGCTTGTCACCGGGCGAGCGGATCAGGATGACCTACACGCAGCCCCCAACGTGGCGTTGGAAGGCCGACGGCTGAACAGGCGCGAACGCGCATCTTGGAGTGCGGCGGCTTGACGCCGCTTTTCGCTGGCAGATGCGCGCTGCGCAGGTTGTTGCGTGACCTCGCTCGCTTGGCGAGCGAGGAAAGCGGCGTCAAGCCGCCGCACTCCATATTACTTCGCGGTTCGAGGACCGATTCGGAACGTGAGCGTCTCACCGGGTTCGGTGCTTAGGCGGACGATCTGCTGCTTGTCCGGCGTGAGGGGTTGATACGGCCCGCGCCCGTTTCGCCTGACCTCGACCGCGGGCCAGGGACTCAGTAGATGCAGCGGGCCGCCGACGGTGCTGGTGATCTTGAATGGTGCGATCGATCCGCCCTCAACGCTGGCCGAGACGAGGAACCCCCCTTGCGCCCGCAGGTTCTCGAACGACGCCCGGGCGTCAGGGGCGACGGCGGGGAACAGGCGAACGACGTCGCCCACGCTCTGGATCAGCAGCTCGGACACCGCCATCCCCGTCCCGAACTGCTCGGTGTAGTGGCCGAAGTCGTTGAACCGGTGCGGTGGGTCGAGGCGGTTCAGCCCCATCGTCCCGTTCGGGCGGGTGCGGGCCTGGACTTTGTCGCGCAGCCACGCCTGCGTGCCGGGCATGCTCAACCGGGCCCGGGCGACGGCCAGCATGACCGTCGCGTTGTTGCCGTTCCACTTCAGCCCGTCGATGGTCCGAACGAACAGCGCCTTCGTGTCCGCGGGCGACCACCACGTCACCACGTCGCATGGGAAGACCGGCGTGGCCGGCACGGAGATGTTGTAGGGGATGGGCGGCGCGCCCGCGACGTCGACGACGATCGGATCGTCCGTGCCGTGCAGCGGGTAGGGCGGCAGGCGCTTCAGCGCGCGTTCGAACCGGGCAACGAGGTCGCCGTCGCATCCCAACGTCCGTGCGCCTTCGATGGCGGCTGACAGCGTATACCGCACCATCGCGATGTCGAACGCGCAGTCGTAGTTGCGCTCGAGCTTCCGCGTCCAGCCCCAATGCTCGGGGGAGACCGACGGGCCGAGCCTGACCGTGTCGCCGCCTTCGCATTGCTCGATGAACTCGGCGTAGAAGCGTGCGACCTCGCGGACGACGGGATAAACGGTCTTCTCGAGGAGGTTGCGATCCGGCGCGTACTTGTAATGCCACCACAACGGTTGAACGCTGAAACCGTTCACGCCGATGGTCATGCCCCAGACGTGGTGAATGTACTGCCGGCCATTGACGCTCTTGCACGCCTCCGGGTCGACCGGTTCGTAGGCGAACAGGACGTGGGGGTAGTAGGCCCCCTGCATCGAGAAGACCTGGCCGGCCAACCACCGCCCGCGCTGCAGGTACTCGTGCATTAGCCGGTCGTAGGGCTCGGCCAGCTCGGCGTGGTTGGCCGAATACGCCGCCCAGAACGTCTGTTGCAGGTTGTAGTTCGTGTGGTAGTCGCCATGCCAGGCCGGCGTATCGTTGATCAGCCCGGCGAACAAACCGGGACACACCACGCCCGGCTTGCTGACGCACCGCAGGAAGTACAGCGACCGGTACCAGGTGCGCTGCAGCAACGCGTCGTTGAGGCGAATCCCGCTCCGCGACCAGAACCGCTGCCACGCCTTTTCGTGCTGCTCGACGAGTTGCGAGGCGTCGGCCTCTACTGTCGATCGCGCCAGCTTCACGGCGTCGGCCACCTCGTCCCTCGACTCCTGCGAGGTCACGATCGCGACGGCCTGCCACTCACCGCGTCGCGCCACCGCGACGGCGAAGCGCATACCAGGCCAGTCGAGATCGCCGGGGATGACCTGCCGGATCCAGACCACGCCTCCGTCCTCGCCGCGCGTCGCTGCCGGCAGGTCCGCGCTCTTGATGTCCAGCAGCTGCGCGTCGACGGGCGAACGGATCAGAAAGACGTTGCGGTCGGCCAGCGCCCGGATCGCCGAACGGGGCGGTCCGTCGCCGCTTCCTTCGACGCAGACGACTGCCTTCCGCAGGTCGAGCCGGGCCGGGCTCGTCGCCGGTGGCTGGACGTTCAGATCAACGTCCTTCTTGCCCGCCGGGCCCTCAAACCGAACCGCCTCGAAGCGGTTCTCCGCCCGCTTGCCGTCCTCAGTCCAGGTGTAGAGGATCAATCGATAGATCCGTTTGCCGACCGGCAGCTCGAAGACGCGTTCGGCCGGTTTGGTCGGCGTCTCGATCCACCCGCTGTTGAGCAAGATCTTCCTGTCCGGACCCATCACGTCGACGAACCAGCGGGCATTCTCGCTCCCGCTCAGCCGGACGCGAAGCTTGGGGTAATCCTCCGTCGTCACCGCGAGCGGCTCGAACGCATAGCCGTTGGACGCCCCCTTGCCCCCCTCGATGCTCATCACCGTCACGTTCCCGCGACGCTCCCACGCATTGAGCTTGCCCTGCGCCCGAATCTGCCTCCAGAAGGGCCCGGCGACGCTCCCCCCGAAGACCAGCCGGGCACACGCACGCGGACAGGGATAGGCATGTGTGTGATAGCTGTCCTTGCCCGACCACGTCACGCCCGCCGGCAGGACGGGGTCCTTGATCAGCTTGCCCGCCCGGCCCAGCTCCTTGACCCGCGCGAGCGTCGGCAGGGGCGGGTCCTTCTCGGTGATGAGTCGAGCGTCCCAGACGTCGTTCTTGGTCAGCATCAGCGTCAGACGCCCCTCCTCGGTCCAGACCAGCGCGTTGATGTCCCCATTGCCGATCAGCAGCGCGTCGTCCAAAAGGCCGTTCAGACCCGCCACGCGGATGTCCGCGTCAGCAAGCGCCTCCGGAAACGGAATCGCTCCGCCCGACGCACGCTCACCAGCCGCGCCCGCTGCCTCGACGCAGCTTGCTAGCATCGACAACACCACAAACGAGACCGCGACCAACGGTGAGATCTCCACGACGCAAACCCCTAACTCGACCTGCAAGCCCCCGCGCCCATCAGCCAACGGTTCGGCGTACGCCATCGGGTTCGCTCGTTCCCTTCCGTCATTCGAGTGTAAGGGCGACGGACAGAAGCTCTCGGGGATCGAAGACCGAGAGACTGGCCGCCGCGAAATCCTTGCGGTTCCTTGTCACGATGCCAACCGCCCCCGCCGCCCGCGCGGATTCGTGCAGCACCGCGTCCTCGTAATCTGGAAATCGAAGTGCCAGGGCCTGGGCGAGGACAGCATGGTCGACGGGGACAATCTGGAACATGGCCAGGAGGTCACGAACATGGTTCTTGGCTTTGCGTCGCCCGACGGTCTTCGTGGCCAGGTAGTGAATGGTGGTGATCGTAGTCGCGCACAGCAGGCCCTCGATCCTGCCGCGGTCCACCAAGTCGAGGAGCCGGGCCGCGATCCCGGCGTGGGGGGGGCGCGCGAGGAGTACGTCGAGGACCACATTGGTATCGAACAAGACCTTCAACGGTGCTTTTCCTGAAGGTGGCTTTGATAGTCCTCCTCGGAGACGTTGCTCTCCGCCAGAGCACCGAAGAGCGAGCGAACCCTAGGAGTCAGTTCGCTCTCTTGCCCGGCGTCCCCAGCTTCGATGGCGGCGAAGTAGTCCGCCACCAGCTTGGAAAGCGACTTGCCCGTCTTCTTCGAGTAGCGCTTCGCCTTCCGGACGGCCCTTTCGTCCAGTCGGAGCGTCAGTTTCGTCTGCATGGCCGACATTCCTTGACGTACAATTCCCTACGAGAATATACGTCAAGGGAATCCCCCTGTCAAGCGAGGGATCGGGCCGGCACGTCAGGCGGGCAACGCGAACGGATCGTTGGCCTTCTTCAGCCATTCGGCCGTCATGGACCGGAGCTCGCGTCGGATCTTCGCCTTGCCGGGGTCGTCGATCAGGTTCGCGAGCTGGTAGGGATCTTCCTGGTTGTCGAACAGACACCACGGGCGATCCGGGTAGACCGCATACGTGTATCGGGCCGTCCGGACGCCTCGAAACAGCGGCGCGGGATGGTTCACGCCGCCCGAGGCGTTCTCCTTGGCAATGTGCATGATGAACTGCGAGGCCGGCGTCGGGCCCTTCCGCCCCCGCATGACCGGCGAGAAGTCCTGGCCCACGCACGTCCTCGGGACATCGATGCCGGCCAGCGCGCACAGCGACGGCATGATGCCGATCGAGCCGAACAGGTTCTCGGGTCTGGCCCGCGCTGCGACCACACCGGGCCAGCGGATGATGAAGGGCACCTTGATGGATTCCTCGAACGGCTGCCGCTTGCCACCGACGCCGTGCGAGCCCAGCAGCGAACCGTGGTCGGACGAGTAGACGATGATCGTGTCGTCCTCCAGCTTTAACTCGTCGAGCTTGGCCATCAACCGGCCCAGCTCATCGTCGATCGCGCTGACGTGGGCGTGGTAGCCCTGCCAGACCGGCCAGGACGTCCGAAAGGCGTCGCCGCTCGGTTCTCGCTTCCGCCGACGCTTGAGCGGCATGTCGTTCTTCCGGCGCGACAAGGACCCCTCGCGGTATAACGCCTTCTTCGCCTCGGGCGGATCGGTGAACCGCGAGTGCGGCGGGTTCCACGACACCATCAGGAAGAACGGACCGGCCTTGTGCTGCTCGATGAAGGCAAGCGCCTGGTCGGTCATCGCCGTCGCGTTGTAGCGGCCCTTGACCACGACGGGCTTGCCGTCCTTGGGATGGTACGTGCTCTTCCAGTGGTTGCCCGTGCCCGTCCAGATCAGGGACTGATCGAACCCATACGGCTCAGCCCGTCGTCCGCCGAGGTGCCACTTGCCGACGTAGCCCGTCGCGTAGCCGGCGGCCTTGAAGACCTTGCCCAGCGTCGTTTCGGCGGGCTTGAGGTGGATGTTGTTGTCGGTGATCCCCTGCTGATAGGGCCATCGTCCCGTCATCAGGATCGCACGATGCGGTGAGCAGACGGGGTAGTTGCTGATCGCGTTGACAAACGACGTTCCCTGCGACGCCAGTCGGGCCATATTCGGCGTCCTGACTTCGGGCAGGTCCCCGATCGACATCGAATGCCATCGATGTTCATCGCTGAACGCGTAGATGACGTTCGGCCGGCGCCGCTTGGCAGTTTCTGCGCCCGCCGGTTCGGCCAGCGACGACAGCGCGGCCATCGTCGTCCCGCCGCCGACCGCCCTCATGAATTCCCTTCTGTTTTGGGTGCTCATTGCCTACTCCTCGCGACGCGACGTCCGACCGGCCGTGCGGACGTCCACTGGCTCGATGCCCTGCTCCAGCGCGGGCGATCCGGGCGCGAATCCAAACACCCCACGCTCGGAACCCACCACGCGCGGATCGGCACGAACGACGCCCGTCGGGCAGCCATCGATCGTCCCCGTCTCGCTGAACAGGACATTGCCCGAAGATGCATCGACCGCCGACGGGTTCGACAGTGTGATCTTGCCCTTCGCGCGGATTACGTTCTTCTCGAACCGGTACTTCGTAGACTTGGGGAACGTCAGCTTCGCGTCGCCGTCGCAGATAAAGACGTTGTTTCGAATGACGTTGTCCCTGGCCATGTGATTGTGCGAAGGACGGCCCACGCGAATCGAGACGTTCTTCTCGACCACACACCCCTCCGCCTGCTCGTCGAGGTAGTAGGCCGACGCGCCGTACCCGCCCGTCTCGACGATGTCGCGGATCAGGTTGCCGCGCAAGACGACCTTCTTGCAGAACGTGATGTAGATCCCGGCCCCGTCGTGCAGCTCCTTCATTGCGCGGTAGATCAGGTTGTGCTCGATACAGTGCTCGTCGCCGCCGCACGCAACGGCGGTGTAGGGCGTGTCGTGAATCTCGTTGTGGACGATCCGTGCCCGCTTGCCGTGGCACCAGACCGCGATTGCGCTGGGATACGTCCGCCCCACGTCGTGAACGTGGTTGTTCGTGATCTGGACGTCGACGCCGCCGGTCTTGATCCCACACGCGCCGGTGTCGTGGACATGACAGCCCTCGACCCGAAGCGCGTTGCACTGCCACGTCCTGATTCCCTGTCCCCCGACGTTGAAGACGGTCAGGTCCGCCAAGCGGCAGTTCTCCGTGTGGACGGCCGACACCGCGCCGTCGAACTTGCCCGCGCCGAATCCGCCGGCGACCAACGGGGTGTTCGCCACCGACAGCGCCAGGCCGCGGATGACTACGTCCTTGACGGGTGCATCCTTGCTGCCGTTCAGACAGATGATGCGCTCGACGACGGGAGCGATGACCTCGGCGCGGGTCATGTCCTCACCGGGCAGCGGCCAGTACACGACCTTGCCGGCCGTCCGGTCGAGAAACCACTGACCGGGCTCGGTCATTCCCTCCCGCACGTTCCAGACCACGTACTTGGTGACCCGAAACGCGCCGGGCGGATGGCCGGCTGGATTGCTGAACGTCAGCGTATGGCTCTTCTCATCCATCGCCGACAGGCCAACGACTGATTCGTCCCACATGTGGTAGACCGTCAGCTCGGCGTTCTTGAGATCCAGCCAGGGCCCCAGGTCGGCCGGTCGGTACTTCAGCGTCGTCAGTTCCTGGCGGGTCGGCTTGCGCTTCCATCCGCCGCCGGTCGTGCTCATCCACGGCACCTTGAACTCGGACAGGTGCGTGAACGTGCCGGTCTTGGGCAACCGGGCGCGTTTGCAGAACCGTCCGTTGACGACAAGCATCCGGAAATCCCATTTGCCCTTGCCGATCTGCGGGACCTTCGCGGACCACAGGTGATCGTCGTCCTGCCGCCACCCGCTGAGGCGCCGCCCACCGACAATGACCGGTTCCTGTCCGGCCGCCGCCTCGATCGTCAGTCCGGCGTCCTGCGCCTGCAAGACGAGCGTCTCGGACAGATGGTAGACGCCGCCATGGACCACGATCCGTCTCGGCCTGTCCGGACCGACGCGCCGCGCGGCGTCGCGCGCCGCCTGCAGCGTCGCCAGCGGACCGTCCGGCGCTACGTGCAGATCGACCGTATTGCCCACGGCCGCACCGCAGAACCACAGACACGCCATGATCGCGCCCCACCATTCGGTCATCGGTTCGTCCCCTGGTACTGGACCTCGGCGCTGGCGACGTCCTGCGACAACGGCCTGGGCAGGTCGAAGACGACGTACCGTGATTGCTCGATCGTCTCGATCCTCGCCGACGTTCCGACTGGCGATACCACTCGCCCGCTCGTTGCCCCTTCGGGCAGCAACACGCGCACGTGCGTCTTCTGGGCAACACCCGCCAGACGCAGACGGATGGATTGTTCGGCCGGCGCATGTCTGTAATCCACCGCCACGTACGCGCCGGTCGGTCCGTAGCGGGCACAGACCCGTGCGCGATCGATCCCGGCGGCGACGAATCGCGGCGAGACCGTGACCCGCTGGAAACACGTCGCGTCGTCTCGGATGCCCGTCAGGCCTTCGATCATGGCCGAGATGACCGCCGCCGCCCCCCAGCCGCGAGGCCCGCCGCCCATGTCCTTCCCGTCGGCAGTGTAAAGGAAGTAGATGTCCCCATCCTGGGCGACCTTCCTGCCGACGCGATGCAAGATGTCCGCGCCGTACGCCTCGCGCCCGTGGTCGAACGCCGCCTTGGCCAGCTCGCCCGCCACGAACCCCGCGATCCCGCCGTTGATGTACCTGCCCGCCGCGTACGGTCCGAACTTCGGATACGGCGGGTCGATCGAGAACCACTCCGCGAAATGCGTCTTGGACCGCAGCTGACGACGCGCCTGATACGCGTCGATGATCTTGACCGCCATCGCATGTGTCGGCAGGCCGCGGTTGATGTCGTACGTGTTGGACAGCGACAGGATGTCCTCCTCGCGGACACCGGTGTCCACCGGCTGCAGCAGGATCTGGTGGGTGTAGTACCGCCCGTTCCAGCACAGCTTGTTCACGCGATCCCGCAGCTCGTCCGCCCGGAGATTCCATTCATCCGACTTGGCGCGTTCGCCCGCGGCGCGGTACATGGCCGCCAGCTGCCGGCAGGCCTGATACAGGCCGCTGTTGTCGCCGTGCATGATCCCCATGGCCATGTGCGGCTCGATCTTCCGGTTGCGGTCCGACACGCCGTACGTGAAATCCCACGTGTCGATGCTGAACGTCCGCTTGAGCGCCCCGTGCTTCGCGTCCCATCGCGTCGGGTGGGTAAAATCGTACCGCAGCGCCCGATCCATGCTCGGTAATCGCTTTCGCATCCCCTCGACGTCGCCCGTCGCCTGCCAGATCGTGTGAACAGCCTCGGCCATCAGGTACTCGACGTCGGCCTCCATCTCCAGCCGGATCCAGCACAGGTCCTGGTCTTTCTCGATCAGGCGGTGCTTCTTGCGGACGAACCCCTGGTGATCGTGGTCGGCCCGGCCGATGATCTCGTAGAAGAACCCCTCCGGGTGCTGCAGCTCGATCAGCGTGTCTGCGAAGCTGGTCAGGTCCTGCTCCCAGTACTTGTAGGCCTTCATCTCGTGGACGTGGTCGCGAAACCAGGTGGGGTTCGTGTGGATCACCTTCCCCTTGCGGCGCCACGCGTGCCGCTCGCGGGAGACGCTGTTGCGGAGCTTGGCGAACAGGTGCGTGAACGGCTCGGCCTCGAAGAATGTCTCGGCCTGCAGAAGCATCCGGACCGTGCCGACTTCCTGCCTGCCGCGCAGGACGCGCAGCGTCCGGTCCCCCTCGGGTCCTGACAGGGCCAGCCGCGTCGGCGTGGCCGGCGACAGCGGCACCTTCTGGCCGTCGACGACGAGATGATAGTCCCCGGGCGCCGCTGTCTGCAGGGCGACCTCAAACGGAGTCAACGGCTCGGCGACATCCGGGTGTCGCAGGATGACCTTCGAGCCGTCAGCGAGATGGAACTCGGACGCTTGCATCTCGGGACAGGCCCTTCCCGGTAGACGGTGATGCCGCAGCTCGTCCCGCTCGGCTGCGTTGGGCGCGCGAACGCAGAGGTCATCGTAGTACGTTCGGGCATCGCCGACGCGAACGCCCACGCCGCCAGCTTGCGGGTCCGGGTCCAGGAATGCCAGAACGAGCGTGCCGTCCACCCAAGCCGCCACGCGATGCCCGACGGCGGCCACCTTCAGCGTGTACCATTGACCGATCTTCAGCGCCGCCGGCGTCGGCGCCCTGGCCAACGCCTCGGTGCCCCCGCGGTATCGCACCGCGATGACCTGGCTGGACTTCTGCTCGAGATAGACCTGGACGGCCCGGCTCCCGTCGTCGTTGGACCGAAGCAGAAACGGTGCTTCCACCCAACCACGTCGCTCGGCGAAGCGGACACGGGCCTCCATCACCAGATCGCGGACCGGTGATGCCAGCGGGACCATGGCCTTCGACGACGGTCCCAGCGCCAGCACGTGCTTGCCGGGCTCGTCCGGATGCGGCACGACCTTTGGCCCGCCGGACACGACGCGCCATTCAGGACGCAGGCCGGACTCGAAGTCGTCGGCGAACCGCGCGGCCATCGCATCCGTGGCCCCCAAGACGCAAGGCACCCACAGGCACCACGCCGTCATGGCGTCTCTCCCTTCATCAAGACGCGACCAAGCGAACTGCCTTGCCCGTGTCCGCAGCGTCGCGGGCCCGCAGACAGATCTCCGTCATCCGGAAGCAATCGTCCTGGTCGATCAAGTGGTCGCCTTTGCCGTCGAGTTCGGCCAGGAAGTCACCCAGGAAATCCTCCTCGGCCGGCAGGTCCAGCTCCCGGATCGGCTCGGTCTTCGTCGTCAGCACGACCTGCCTCTCGTTGTGGACGACTTCGATCAGTCCGTCGCTGCCGACGATCCGCAGGGAGGTCTGCCCGTGCGTGTCGGCTGCGGCCGGACGCAGGTAGTCCTGCTGCGACACGGCCAGCCCGCCGTTGGCCATCCGGAGCAGAACGGCTGCATGATCCTCCATGTCCCCCGCTGCCTCCGTGCCGGCGTTGCCGTGATAGGCCTGACACTCGACGAACTCGCACCCCGTCGTCCAGCGGAGCAGGTCGATGCTGTGGATGTTGACGAACGGGATCGTGCCGCCGTACGTCTCATGCTGCCGTTGCCACAGCGGGCGGTCGCCCAGTCGGTACGACTTCAGCGCGTTGGCGAGGATCGGCTTGCCGATCCGGGCGTCTCGCACGGCCTGCCGGACGACGCGAAAGCACGGTGTGAACCGCATCGTCAGCAACATGGTCAGCCGCACGCCCGCCGACGCGACCGCCCGACGCGCTTCGGTGAGTCCGTCCAAGCTGATGGCCAGCGGCTTCTCGGAGATGATGTGCAGTTTGTGTTCGCAGGCGGCCTGGATCATCGGCACGTGCAGGCTGTTCATACTGCAGATGACGACCACCTCCAGGTCCTCTGTGTCCAGCAGCTCGCGCCAGTCGGCGTACGCATGCGTTTCCGGCGTGGCTGCGGGATGCTTCCGGACCGCGTCGAGCGCCTCCGGTCGATCGCTCGACACCGCGGCGAGGCAGACGTCGTCGCGCTTCGTGATCCCCTCCAGAATCACGCCCTGGTGACCGTCCAGTTCCAACAGACCGATGCGACGCATGACCGGCCCTCCCTCCGCCCCGTCGTTACTTGGCTGTGGGGTCGTACATGTAGAGGTTGACGCCTCGAGAAAAGTACAGCCGTCCCGCCTTGTCTGCGGCCAGGTGCGCGCTGCCGAGCCGCGTCAATCGCACGAGCTTGCCCGCCGCCGCATCCACCTGGAAGATCCCCAGATTGCTCATGCCATACAGTTCGCCGCGTGGGCCAAGCACCGTCCGGACGAAGCCCTTCAGGCCCTTGACCTTTTCGAAGGGGACGGTCCATTGCGTTTCCAGCGTCCTGGGGTCGAGTCCCTGCACCTTGCCGACCGCCGAAACGACCAGCTTGCCGTCCGGCGCGATGACCATCGAGCTACACCCCAGGTCGCGCTGTTTGACCTTCTTGCCCGTCTTGGGATCGAGCATGAACAGCTTGCCCCCGCCCGACCCGAACACGAACGCGTCGTCGGAGGCCAGGCAGTAGACCGCCCCACCCGGAACCAGGTCGATCATCACGGTTTTGCTCAGCGTCTTTTCGTCGAAGATCGTCAGCGCGCCGGTGGGCGCGCTGTTGTAGGATGGGATGCTGCCGACGTAGATCTTGCCCAGCGGTCCCTCGACCGTCGCCTTGGTCCGGTACTGCCCGCCGCCGAGCCGGCCGAAATCGCGCGGGTTGCAGTCGGGCTCCGTGCCGATCTTGTACGGACGCGCGGGATCGTACACGGCCAGGTACCCGTGAGCGTAGCAGCCCATCCACACCCGCTTGCCGTCCCGCGACATGGCGATCGAGTCGCACTGTCCCCCGCCGCGGATGATCCGGCCGAGATCCTCCATCTTGCCCGCGTCCGGGTCGTACCGGAAGAAGTGCTGGTTGATGTAGGTCGAGCCGTAGATCTTGCCGCCGGGTCCCTGCGTCAGCGTGAAGATCGACATGCCCTCCAACGGCTCGATCCACTTGCGATCGTCGATGACCTTGTCGGTCTTCAGGTCCAGGATCCGACCGTTGTTGTCGAAGAAGGCCAGCAGATACCGGTCGTCAAGCAAGGCTTTGACGCTTCCGAGGTAGTCGTGGACCCGCTCGGCCCGGTCAGCGCCGGGACGAATGACGTACAGGTGCCCGCTCGGCGTGCTGTGGCCGTAAACGTTTCCCTTCGCGTCGGCCACCGCCACGTGCAACGAGGATTCGCCGGGCGGTCGAGGGATTTCGCGGATGAGCGCACACGTGTTGGCGTCGAAGACGAGGACCGTGCCGTCGTACAGGAGCGAGCCATAGACGCGGTCCCCCGCGCGGACCAACTGGTAGACGATGGAGTTGTGCGCGTACTTCTTCGGCAGGATGTCCCGGTGTGATCCGTCGGCGGGGTCATAGACGACCAGCGCGACCTTGGTCCCCACGCCGAACCACGCCCGTCCCTTCGCGTCCGCCACCACGTATCGCAGGTAGTCCGAGCCGGCCCTGGGTGTGATGCTGCCCGGGCTGGTCACCTGGTCGGTTTTGGGGTCGTAGATCAGCGGGATGCACTTGGGATAACCCGCGCCGAAGATCTTGCCGTCCGGCGAGGTCGCGCATCCCCAGATGTACTGCGTCGGTTGGCCCGCGTCGCCCAGGTCCCGGACGGTCTGTGTCTTCGGATCGAACTGAAACAGATGCCCCCGGCCCACCGTGCCCACGTAGATCTTGTCGTCCAGGCCGAGCGTCAGGCCGTACCCCCCGCTGTCGCCCTTCAACGGATAACGGTAGGCCTTCTTGGATCGGGGGTCGTAGGCCAACAGCTCGGTTCCCCCCGTGTTGTAGTAGCTCATGTAGAAGATCGGATGGCCGCCCTCCGGGCTCGGCCCGACCACGCCCTGCGTGTTGCCGTAGGTCACCGCCTTGACGGCCACGCCGAGGTCCACGATCTTGCCGGCTTCGTTCGGGCCCAGGCACCTCGCCACGTTGTCCATCAAGGTCTTCTCCTCGTCGGGCGTCAGGCCACAGAACAGCAGGAACTCCCGCATGACCACCCGATTCTGCCCGGCCGCCCGGGTCAACGTAAAACGCACGCTGGTGACCGTCGTCGCCCCGAACCGGTGCACACGGTCGCGGTATCGGTTGCCCTTCGCCCGGTACAGTTCGACCCACGCCCCGTCCGCCGTCCGCCCCTCCAACGCGTAATCGACGCCGCGGATATCGGTCGTGTACCAGATCGCGACGTTCGTATCGATCCGCGTCGGCTTGGGGAACGTCAGCGTCATCGTGACGGGAAGCGGGTGCCCCTTGCCGGCCCAATAGCCGTCGCGCCCCCCCTTGTCACACACCTCCCCGTCGAGGACGACGGCTGCGTGATGTCTGGGCGCCACGCCGTCGCTGGCCGTCCACGTGACGCCGCGGTCGAGCCGGGCGAGGTTGGGGCGCGTCAGGCCCTTCTCGATATCACGATGCTCCGGCGAGATGCCCAGGCCGCACACGAGCGAAATCACCACCTTCATTGCCTCATACATGGAGACCTCCTCTCGAAACGAACAGCATATCGGCGCCAAGGAAGGTGCGACAGCCCTCGGTCAAACCGGCGGCTGCCCGTGAAGGATGGCCCAGGCGGCCAGGAGCGTCAGCCCGTCCCAGGCGGCCTCGGGGGCGCTGCCGGCGCGACTGGTCCGCTCGAGGTAGTCCACCAGCCAATGACGCTCCGCCAGAATGGGGTCAATGGCCGTGACGAACTGCAGCGCATGTTCCGGATCGCCCTGGTAGTCGTACCGCAGCTCCAGGAAACGGATGGACACGTTCCGCATCGACAGGAACGCCCTGGCGTAGTCCTGGTCCTGCGTCGCATCGACGAACGCTTCCAGTTCTCCCTGGATGCTGCCAATCAGCGCCCGCCTTCGCGCCGCGGGGAGCGGATGTCGGCGGAGCCGACAAAGCGCCCGCGCCTGCCGCCGAAGGCGACGCCCAAGTCGGGCCGACCCGCTGCCCGGCAGCCTCTGATCCCGCCGCCACAGCCGGTAGAACCTACCTGGCGGGCCCATTAGATCGCCCATGGCCACGATGATGTGCGACCGGACCATGCGGTTCGGGTTCTGCAACGCCATCGCCAACATCTGACGAACCGCCCGGAATTCACCAAGACGCGACAGCGCCGAGGACGCACCGATCAGGACCTCCCCGTCCTGCTCGTGATCGAGCAGGTCCAGGAGCGTGTCCGTGGCGCGGTGGTCGGCGAGGTGTCCCAGGGCGTGCGCTGCGGCCCGGCGGACGTCGCCCTCGTCATCGTGGAGCGCCGACACGAGCGGCAACGTTCCATCGGCGCTGCCCGTTACCCCCAACGCCTCCGCCGATGCGGTCCGCGTCTGCCGATCGGGCTCGTGCAGAAACCAGATGAGCAACTCGATGGCCTCGGGCGTGCCGAGCCGCCCGAGCGCCAGCAATGCCTCGCGCCGGACCCGCGGGCTCGGGTCGTCCAACGCGTCCGCCACGTCGTTGAGGACGACGTTGCCATCGGTGTGCCGGACCCCCCGCAACGCTCGAACCCTACGCGATGGGCTGGCGGCCCCGCCGATCGCACCGATGTTCCAGGCAGTGCGAAACAGCCCGCCGCTGAGCATGCGGGCGAACCAGGGCAGCAGCCGCTCGCCCCGAACGTCGGGAATCCGCGTCATCAGCGGCAGGTTCAGCAGCGTGCCGGCGAAGCTGATGACCAGCATGATGTGTAGGTAGCACGCCGATTGACCGTTTGGAAGCTGGATGGGGATGACCGGAAGCGCGTCGGCGAGCACCCCACCCGCCCACGGACCGATCGCGCCCGCAGCGGCGATGACCGCCCAGAAGATCGACACGTAATACTCGCGTTCGGCCTGGGGAGCGATGCCGATCATCAGGTTCTGCATGGCCACGGGAACCCCCGCGGCGATGAGGCTCTGGACCACCAGCTGCAGCGGGAGGAGCCACCAGTAGTTCTCCGGGCTCATGAAGAAGTACACGGCCGAGGTGAAGATCCACAGCCGGCCGAGGATGTAGACCGTCCGATGCCCAATCCGGTCCGCCAGCCGCCCCCACTGCGTGGCGACCATCGCGGTGACCGCCAGCGCAAGCACGTTCATGGCCGCGAGAAACTGCAGCGATATCCCACAGCCAATGTACTCGCCGTTGGCCGAATCGCCGCGCTGGAACAGCACGAAGAAGGGCATGGGCATCGAGACGAGGAAGGTGTTGAAGCCCTGCGTCCAGGCCAGCCAGGCGAACCTCCGCTCCTGCAGCGGACGGAGGTAGATGGCGAGCGTCTCGCGGAACGTCCGGCGCGGCCGGGGCGGACGGGCGGGTTCCGGCACCCACCAGAACAACACGGGGTCGATCATCCCCAGAACCGCGCCAACCACGAAGACGAAGAAGTAGAGCAGGTGCAGACCGCCCGCCACGCGCTCGAGCACCAAGCTGGCGATCACGGAGGCCAGCGCCGTCGCCAGCAGGTTGACCTGGTACCGCCGGCCGAAGAACCGGCCCCGAACCGATTCGGGGATCAGATCGGCCATCCACGACCACCAGGCCGGCGACGTGAACGACGTGATGCCGACGCAGGCGACATTGGCGGCGATGACGACCAGGACCAAGGCGCCCCGCAGGTCCATCCGGGCCGACAGCAACGCGGCGATCGGTACGGCGAGCAGAAACGCCCTGCCGATCACCATGAGCAGGACCCACGCCGGCCGCCTCGCCTGGAGCCGGTTGAACAGGTACGCTCCGGGCAGCCCCATCACGATCGCCCCCATCCAGAGCGAGACGTTCAGCCCCACGAGCGTCCGCGACGCGCCGAGCTGTTCGCGCATGAAGACCGTACAGATCATCGCGAAGGGGCTCATCACCGCCATGGTCATGCAGATCAGCGCCCCGCCAACGACGTTGGTCGCCATACCTCGACGAAGTCGAAGCGGACCGATGGGTCGGCCTTCGGTATCGATGGGGTGTTGGATGGCCACCGTTCCGGCTCCGGGCATGGCCCCAGGCGAGCACACAAACCGCGTAGTATCTCTGCTCGGGGCCCATGGGTTCAAGACGCTCATCGCGGATATCCCGAAAAACGGGCAACATTCGGCGAATCGCGGCGCTATCGTCTGATCCGAACGCCTTGGGCTTGCGGCCCGGTCGGCCGTGGGCGTATCCTGCGCGGCGGGCATCGCTTCGAGGCCTGCCACAAACGCCCATATTGACAGGAGCGTCCACCATGCACCGAGAGTCGCTTGTCATGTCGCTCGTCGTCGTGATGGCATTTGGATCAGGCGGCCTGGCCGCACCGTTGTCCCCCTTCAACGTGTCTGACCGATCCCAGCTTTTCATCGACCGCGTCATCGTCCGCAAGACGCAGAACGTGGCGTTCTCGCTCGTACCGGCCAGGAAGCACGCGGCCAACCCGCTCGTCAAGGCCGACCGGCCCTGGGAGGGCTGGCGGCTCGAGATCTACGGCAACGTCCTCTACGACGCCCAGGACAAGATCTTCAAGATGTGGTACCTGGGCGAGGACCCGAAGCGCTTTCCCCACTACGCCGCCTACTACGCCACCAGCAAGGACGGCGTGCATTGGGACAAGCCCCTCGTCGGCACGGTCAAGGTCAAGGGCCTGGATCGACACAACGTCGTCGCCAACGAGGTCATCCTGCCCAGCGTCATCAAGGACAACGACGACCCCGACCCGTCCCGCCGATACAAGATGATCTGCTGGCTGCAGAAGACCCGGGGCTATCAGACGATGGTGTCCCCGGACGGCCTGAACTGGAAGCGATACAGCCCCAAGCCCATCTGCAGGGGCGCCGACGTCATCACCGGTTACTACGACGAGGCCCGCAAGCTCTACGTCGCGTTTCCCAAGATCGGCCACGTCATCCGCGGCCACAGCCGACGGGTGTTCTGGCTGATCACGAGCAAGGACTTTGTGACCTGGACGCCGCCCAAGTTGGTGATCACGCCGGACTTCCGCGACGACGCGTCGTCGCTCGCCCGGATCGAGGAGGTCCGGCCCATCCTCGACGTGCCCGACGCCCCCAAGCTCATGCGGACCGAGTTCTACGGAATCGGCGCGTACCCGGCCGAGTCGTGCACGCTGGCGTTCGTCTGGGTCTTCACCATCAACAACAACGCCCGCTACGGCAACCAGGAAGGGCCCGGCGAGCTGCAGTTGGCCGTCTCCCGCGACCTGGAGCACTGGGAACGCCCGTTCCGCACGCCGTGCGTGCCAAGAGGCAAGGTCGGTGAGTGGGACTGCGGCTTCTTCTGCACGCAGTCTCGCGCGCTTCGCGTCGGCGACGAGGTGTGGCTGTACTACGTCGGATCGAACTACACGCACGGCACGCCCTGCCTCTATCGCGCGGAGGGCACGGGGCGGCACACGAAGTACACCGGCTCGATCGGCCTGGCGATCTGGCAGCTGGATCGGTTCGTTTCGGTCGACGCGCCGGCCGGAGGTGGGTCGTTGACGACGGTGCCGGTCGTGTTCGCCGGCGACCGTCTCGAGGTCAACGCGCGGACCCGATCCGGCGGGCAGATCGTCGTGCGTCTGTTGGACGCTGCCGGCAAACCGATCCCGGGCTACGAACGATCCCGTGCCATCACCGGGGACAGCCTCCGGCACGTCGTGACCTGGGGCGGTAAGAAGACCGTCACCCCGTTGGCCGCTAAACCCGTGACGCTCGAGTTCGAGATGAAGGCCGCTGAGCTGTTCGCATTCGCGTTCAGGAAGGACTAACCTACGTGCAACAGGGATCGAACCGTCCAGGTCATCCGATAGATGGGGCCGAGCAACGCGGCACGGGCATCTTGCCCGTGGAAGCTCATGGGCGAGACGCCCATGCCACGGGCGGTTGAATCGATCCGTCCGTCAGACCTAGAATCTCAGGTAGGAGCGGGAGGCCACGCAGAACTCGCCGGCGCCGGGACGTTGCAGAAGGCCACGATGACGCGACGCACACGAAACATGATCTGTATCTGGGTGATGGCCTTGGGGTTCGCCAACCTCGTTGCCTACACGGTCGCCTACGCCTACATGGGCGGCGACGCGCACAACGGCGAGATCCGCGACGGTGTGTGTTATGTTCGAGGCCACTTCCTGCACGGGACGTCCGGCGCGGAACGGCCGGTCAGTCGGGGGCTGTGGATCTACAGCTACCTCCACTCCATTTCGATCTGGCCGTCCATCGCGGCCGTCTTGATCAGCAACATGATCCTGGCCAGGCCCCACATCATCGCCACAATGAAAGAGGGCCTCGTCAGCGGGGACACATTCGTGACCGTGGTCATTACGCTGGTGACCTTCTTGACGCTGGTGGCGACGGTGGCATTCACGCTGGAGTTCATTCGGGCGTTGAGCCAGTGACGTCGGCCGCTCGCGGATAGGATCAGCAGCCCGACAGGCCAAGCACCATGGAGATCGCGTCGGTATTGGGTCCGGACGGGGCCGTGGCCAGACGGTTGGCTGGTTACGAGATCCGTCCCGAGCAGCTCGAGATGGCCGCCGCCGCCGAGCGGGCCTTCGCCGAGGGGCATCACCTGCTCGTCGAGGCCGGCACGGGCGTCGGCAAGAGCTTTGCCTACCTCCTCCCCCTGATCGGGCAGATCCTCACGCAGCGACGCAAGGTCATGGTCAGCACCTTCACGATCGCCCTGCAAGAGCAGCTCGTCGACAAGGACATCCCCTTCCTCAACGCCGTCATCCCTGAGGAGTTCACGGCCGCCCTGGTCAAAGGACGGAACAACTACGTGTGTCTTCGCCGGCTCGAACGGGTCAGCAAGCGTCAGGACGCCATGTTCGTCCGCCAGGCCGACCTGCAGGAGCTGTGGCGGATCGAGGACTGGGCCTATCACACGACCGACGGGTCGCTCAGCGACCTGTCCCAGCAACCGCGCGCCGACATTTGGGATCGCGTCCGAAGCGAGCACGGCAACTGCAAGGGGCATCGGTGCGCCTATCACGAACGGTGCTTTTACCAACGGGCCCGGCGGCGGATGCTCCACACCGACCTGCTCGTCGTGAACCACGCGTTGCTGTTGAGCGACCTGGCGCTGCGTCAGGCCAAGGACAGCGCCGCGATCCTGCCCGGATGCGGCCTGATCGTGATCGACGAGGCACACACCTTCGAAGAAGCCGCAAGCACCCACTTCGGCCTGTCCATCAGCGACGGGCAGGTCCGGTTCCTGCTCAACGCCCTCCACCACGAACGCACCGGCCGGGGCCTGCTCCAGGTCTGCGGTACGCAGGCAGCCATCAAGGCCGTCAAGGACGCCCGCGTTATGGCCGAGGGGTTCTTCTCCGAGTTCCTCACCTGGCAGCGCGAACACGGTGTCGAGAACGGTCGGCTCAGACAGCCCGACCCGGTGCCCAATGCGCTGACGCCAGCGTTGCTGGAATTGCAGAAACGCCTCCGCGCCGCACGCGGGCGGACGAAGGACGAGGACGACAGCTTCGAGCTGCACAGCTACATGCAGCGCGTCGGGGCGCTCGCCGAGGCCCTCACCGACCTGGTCAGCCAACGGCAACCCGAGCATGTCTACTGGCTCGAGGAGCGCACCGGGCGATACGCGACCTGCGCCCTTCACTCCTGTCCCGTCCACGTCGGGCCGTATATGCAGGACGCGCTGTTCAACCGGGTCGACAGCGTCGTGCTGACCAGCGCGACCCTCTGCGTGGGTGCGAGCGACAGCTTCAACTTCATCCGGCAGCGATTGGGCCTGGACGCCGACGAGCCCGACATGCTCAAGCTCGGCTCGCCCTTCGACTACCCCGAGCAGGTCGCCATCCACATCGAGACCGCCATGCCCCCGCCGACCGACGGCGAGGCGTTCCGATCAGCCCTCTGCCGTGCCGTCGAGAAGTACGTCCGCATGACCGGGGGGCGGGCGTTCGTGCTGTTCACCAGCTACCAGATGATGGACGAGGTGGCGGCCGCGCTCGAGGCCTTCTTCGACGACCAAGGCATCGAGCTGATGGTCCAAGGCCGATCCATGCCCCGGTCGCTGATGCTCGAGCGCTTCCGGCAGAACGTCGGCAGCGTCATCTTCGGGACCGACAGCTTCTGGCAGGGCGTCGACGTGCCGGGCGAGGCGCTGGGCAACGTGATCATCGTCAAGCTGCCCTTCGCCGTGCCCGACCGCCCCGTGATCCAGGCCCGGCTTGAGCAGATCCGCCAGGCGGGCGGCAACCCCTTCATGGACTACCAGCTCCCCCAGGCGATCCTGAAGTTCAAGCAGGGCTTCGGCCGGCTGATCCGAAGCAAGCAAGATCACGGCATCGTCGTCGTCCTCGACCCGAGAATCGTCCAGAAGCGCTACGGCCGCCTCTTCCTCGACTCCCTCCCCGACTGCAAGGTCGTCCAACACACCGAAGCGGTGTGAGCGCCCGCCCTACGGCCTTGCCTGACAGTACGTCAGCTCGAGGAGGGTCTCCGGTCCGCCGTAGGATGCGTCGTGGAGATACCGTCCAAGCAGTTCTGCCCCGGTCCTTCGGTCACGGATCCTGAAATGCACCCAGATTCCGGTATCTGGGTCTCTTCGAACGCCGGATCTGATGAACGCTCGCTTGGCTGAGTCAAATGCCAGAACCCGGACGTACCGACGGTCACTCGGGTCGCAGACGAAGACGACGCTGTCCGCAGACCTATCGAGCGTGAACCGTGGCGTCAGGGCCATCTGCCACTTCCATGGCGCCGGGGCGTGCAGCCGAGCCTTGCCTGTCGGCCTCGACGGCGGCTGGGCAGGATCAGGATCGCTCCGGCGAACGCATCCCACGATGATTCGGTCCGTCCCCTCCGCGCGGCGAAGGACCGACCACCCGGACTCCGGGAACCGACGCTTGTGTTCGGGCAGGACCTTCCATTTGCGGACCCCGCCTCGCTCCGTGACCGCCAGCGTCTTGCCATCACGGATCAGGTGCCATCGGTCTTCGCTGTGCATATGGGCGAGCCAGCCAAGACCAATGAAGTCGTAGTCGGTGCCTCTCTCCGCATAGGGGAACGGCGCCCAGAACGTGTATCCGCCCGTGACTCGGACCTGGAAGCCGTCGGCAAGCGTATCGGTCCGCAAAGGATGCTCGCAGCCGGCCAGACCGACGACGCCCAGCAACATCAGGCTGCCTAGGACAGGTGCATGGTCGTCTGACAGGCGTGCCATCGTCTCAGCCCCCAAGCACCGAAGAAGCCTTGCGCATATGCATGCCAACGACAGACTCCTCCCGGATTCTCGCGCGACAACACGCCGGGCGTCAAGCAAGCGGCAAGGTGCGTCTTGACGCACCATTTCATTCAGCGACGTGCATCTGGACGGGTGCTGCGGATGGGTGGCATGGCCCACGCTTGCGTGGCCATGCTTGCCGGTATCCACTCCCGACTGCAGGATAAGCACATCCCCGCTGACCTGCCCCGCTTCCGTCGGACCCAAGCACAGGACATGGCACCCGTCGCCGGAGCCTGGGTTTTTATGCGTGACGAGATCTTGTTTAGGCCACATAATACCAGGGTCTGCCGAGCAGTAGATAGTCGAACCATCCGACGCCCTGCCCCATGGATCGATGGCGCAAGTTCTCGCGCGGGGCCGGGCAAGGAAGATGGCCCCGTCGAGACGGCTCGTGCCGCCTCTGCTTTCACTGTTGGGGGTCGAAACCTAATACGAGATACATAGTAACTAAGGGAGAATAAAATGACTAGACGCTACATCCACGTGGGGAGTTGGAACATCGAGCACTTCTCAAAGCGCGGGGGGCGCGAGGAGAATATCTACGCATTGGCCGAGCACATCGAGATGGCTTCGCTGGACGTTCTTGCCCTGCAGGAAGTCTACGTCACGCATATGAACGGAGACGCGCGCAGGAACGAACACATCGACGGAGTTCTGAGGCTGTTGAAGGAGCATACGGGTGACGAGTGGGACTACGAGATCTTCGAGAACCGCCAGGCAGACGACGAAGAGCAACTTTGCGCAATCACCTGGAACACGAGCGTCTTGACGAAGGTCGCGACATTCAGGATTCCCGTCAAGACGCGGCATGGCAACCTTAGCCTCTGGGATCGGACCCCTCACGCGGTGAAGTTCCGACACGAGAATCGCACCGATTTCGTCGTGATCCCGCTTCACATGAAGTCAAACTACGGCGGTGCAACCAAGGCGAAGCGCGTCCGGCACAGGGAGGCGGAGACGCTGATAGACAATCTCGAGAAGGTGCGACAGGAGCTGGATGACTTGGACATCATTCTCATCGGTGATACCAACTGCCTTGGCAGCGATGAGCGTGCCCTTCGACTCATCACAGAGAGTGGCTTTGAGGATCTGAACGAGGCCGACACGAGGACGTTTGTGAGCGGAGCGCCGTTCGACCGCATCTTCATACCCGAGGACCGAAAGGTGTTCCGGTACAGCCGTCAGTACATCATGGTCGCCGCAAACCCCGACGATCACGACAGGTATCTGTCGGACCACTATCTCGTCAAGACGGTGCTCAAGATCCTCCGCGACGACGATGGCTCCGCCTGACGCGTGAGAGGAAGTAGTCAGGGCCATGTGTCGCCCGTGCACGCGTGGAACGTAGGGCACATGGTCAATCCGAACAAGCGCGTAGGGCGGGTCGTTTGACCCGCCACCGGGCAAGCAGGACCGGAGCTTGCCGATCGACGGTCGTTGCGCACGATCACGAAGGCCGCCTGACGAGGCAATGGGGTTCAGGTCCTGCGAACCGGTCGTTCGCCGTTTCGTCAGAGAGGGGAAGACGGGACGACACGACTGGGTCTGCCTGGCCGCCGGGCTTCCGCGCGCCGCCAAACCTCACGAGGAACCGCGCCGCGGCTACGGGGAAGCGGCAGATGGAGGGAACGTAGAGCCAGAAGGCAAAGGGCTACTTCCACCGCCTCCTCAGCACGGCCAGCATCCCCAGCCCGAGCAAGGCCACCGTTCCTGGCTCAGGGATTACGGCGACGCGGAACCCGAGGCCGGCGCGCCCGCCCGACGCGGCGTTGAGGTCGCTAGACGCCGCGCGCAAGGCGGCGTACTCCCCGTCGAACGACCCGCCGCGCAGGCCGCGATACAGACCGAACTGCGGCACGTACTCAATCGACTCGTTCCATTCCCACACGTTCCCGCCCTGGTCGAACGTGCCGTACGGGCTCTCGCTGTTCTCGTGAGCGCCGACCTCGGTTCGGTAGTAGGGGCTGCCAATGGTCTGACTGCCACTGTAGGTGAATGTGGCGTTGTTCCCTGGGTCCGGGTCCGTCAGCTCATTGCTCGGGACGCTGTCGCTGCTCGTCGGATAGCTGAAGTAATCGCCGGTCACCCCGTTGTTCTTGTGGTATGCCGCCTTGTACCACTCGTCTTCCGACGGGATCACCCACGTTGCATCGGGATCGCGCGTGACCGCCATCAGCGCCGCATCCGACATCGCCCCGTTCAGGTAGTACGAGCCGTCCTCGGTGGTCATCAGGTCCTGGGCGCCGGTAGGCTGCCCGTTCTCCAGCCAGTTACAGAAGCGTGCCGCATCCCCCCACGAGACGTAGTTGACAGGTCGGTCCGCCCAGTCCGCTGCCACACTGTACGTGTAGCTGCCCGAAGTCCCGTGGCGTTGAATCCGACAGCCGAAATCGGCCCACGGATCGTCCCACATGTATGGGTTGTACAGGTCGTACGTGTCGGTCGCGGCCACGGCGTTGAGGAACGCGCAGTACTGACCGGCCGTCACCTCGTACTTGCCGATGCTGTACGTGTAGTCCACCGCACCGTGTCCGGCCGTCGTGTACCGCGTGTCCGGAGCGTTTCCCGGATTGCCCACGGGCACCGTCTCGATGTCCACCGCCAGGGCCGGGGCCGCGACCCCCGCCGC
Source organism: uncultured Planctomycetales bacterium (assembly GCA_964390905.1). Taxonomy (GTDB): domain Bacteria; phylum Planctomycetota; class Phycisphaerae; order UBA1845; family JAFGLZ01; genus JAFGLZ01. Next base: position 57,438 of record CAYMLO010000051.1, read on the forward strand.
CGCTGCGACCACGCCAATCCCCCACCATCGACTCGCCTTCATCGTTCCGTTTCTCCTTCCCACCATCCGCCCGATGGCACCCCAAGCCCATCGGCCAAAGGCCGACGACCGCAAAGCGTTACGCTTCATGTGCCGGAAGATCTCCCTCGGGGGGTCCCCTACCATCCCGCAAACGCACCCTCCACTGAACCAACCCCATTGTCTGCAAACGCCGGACACTCCGTCAAGTTCGTCGCTGGAAGATCCTCATGAAGGCTGTCCTTCTGCCCGGAATCGGGCAGAAGCGGCACCTCCCGCATCGCAGAGGTCCGACCGGGCGGGGTCCTGGAATCGCGATGGGACAACGGGACGAGCGTCAAGGCCACGGAGCCAACGGGATTGCCGGTCTCTGGGTTGATGGTACCATTGGCGCGGTCTGGCCTCAGCGCTGTGTTGCCTGGCTCTTCGTTTCACACGCTGCGGCTTGAGCCCTCGCAGGTCGGGTCGTGAGCCCCGACGCACTTGCTGGAGACACGCATGAAACTACAAGGCAAGGTCGCCATCATCACGGGCGGGTCGAAGGGGATCGGGTTTGGGTGTGCGAAGGTCTTCGCGGGGCACGGGTGTGCGGTCGTGATTGCGTCGCGAGGCGTTGACGCCGGGCGTGCGGCCGAGAAGGAGCTGACCGATCAGGGCCACGCCGCCGTCTATACCCGCTGCGACGTGACGAGCGAGCAGGACATGCGGGCGCTCGTCGACGGGACGGTCGAACGCTTCGACCGGCTGGATTGCATCGTCAACAACGCCGGCTGGCATCCGCCGACGATGACCATCGACGAGACGAGCGTCGAGGATTACGAGAAGCTCCTCCGCCTGAACCTCACGAGCACGTTCATGGGCTGCAAGTTCGCCGTGCCGCATCTCCGCAAGACCCGCGGCAGCATCGTCAACATGTCCAGCGAGGTCGGCCTGATCGGGCAGGCGGCCGCCCCGAGCTACGTGTCGACCAAGGCGGGCCAGGTCGGTCTGACCAAGGCGCTGGCCGTCGATCTGGCTCCCGAGGGCATTCGGGTCAACGCGGTCTGCCCGGCCGGGGTGATGACGCCGCTGATGCGGGAGTGGGCCGACACGCAGTACGACCCCGAGGCGGCGCTGGCCATGGTCGATAGCTGGCACGTGCTGGGTCGCATGGCGACGATCGAGGAGATCGGCGAGGTCTGCGCGTTTCTGGCCTCGGACGAAGCCTCATTCGTAACGGGCCAGGCGATCTGCCCGGACGGCGGCGCGGCGCTGGGCTATCGTCGATGAGATCGCGGCCCGTCCGATTTCGGCTGGGCACGTCCTGACGAGCACACACACAAGGAACCCCCACCTCATGAACATCGGCACGCTCGACCTCGTGATCATCGTCGCTTACCTGATCACCATCGTCGCCGTCGGCATCCTGGCCGGCCGACGCCACGTCTCCAGCGGCAGCGAGTACTTCCTGGCCGGCCGATCGCTCGGCTGGCCGATGATCGGGCTGGCCCTGTTCGCCACGAACATTTCGACCGTCCACCTGGTGGGTCTGGCGGCGGCCGGCTACACGGACGGACTGGTCTATGGAAACTTCGAGTGGATGGCCGCCTTCTGTCTGATCCTGCTCGGATTGGTCTTCGCGCCGTTCTACTTTCGCAACAGGATCTCCACGCTGCCCGAGTATCTCGAGAAGCGATTCGGCGTCGGGTCGCGGGCGTTCCTGGCCTTCATGGCCATCATCGGGGCGCTCTTCATTCACATCGGCATGAGCCTCTACGCCGGTGCGGCCATCTTCGAGCAGTTCTTCGGCATCAGCACGTACCACTCGATCATGGTGATCTCGTTCCTCACCGCGCTCTACACCGTCCTGGGAGGCCTGATGGCCGTCGTCGTCACCGAATCCATCCAGACCGTCATCCTGCTGATCGGGGCGGTGGCCGTCACCGTCTTCGCCGCGTTCGCCCTGCCCGAACAGGGCGTCCACACCTACGCCCAGCTCGAGGCGGCGGCCAAGCCCGACCAACTGAGCATGATCCACGCCGAGGGTGGGTTGGCCTGGTACGCGGTCCTGTTGGGCTATCCCGTCCTGGGCATCTGGTATTGGTGTGCTGACCAGACCATCGTCCAACGCGTGCTCGGTGCGAAGCGCGAGCAGGACGCCCGGCTCGGCCCGCTCTTCGCCGGGTTCATCAAGATCCTGCCCGTCTTCTTCATGGTCTTCCCGGGCGTGCTGGCGTACGTCCTGTACAAGGATCAGATCGCCGACAACGCCAATCAGGCGCTGCCCGTCCTGATCAACCGTCTCATTCCCATCGGACTCAAGGGCCTGGTCACCGCCGGCCTGCTGGCGGCGCTCATGAGCACCATCGCCGGCGCGCTCAACAGCGTCAGCACGCTCGTGAGCATCGACATCGTCCGGCGCCTGAAGCCGGCCAGCTCCGACAGGACCCTCGTCCGGATCGGCCGGGTGACCGCGTGCGTCGTGATGGTCCTGGCCACGATCTGGTCCACCCAGGGCGACAAGTTCGAGAGCATCTTCCGCGGCATCAACGAGATGATCGCCTGCCTCGCCCCCCCGATCACCGCGGTATTCCTGTGGGGCGTGTTCTGGTCGCGTGGCACGGGACGGGCGTCGCTGGTGACGTTGATCCTCGGCTTCCTGCTCGGCGCCGTGGCGTTCGCGGTCGACTTTCGATGGGACGAGCAGACCGAGCGCATCCTGACCGACAGGCTGGGCATCCCCTTCATGATGCAGGCCTGGTGGCTGTTCTGCATTTGCTCGGCGCTGTTCATCGGCGTTAGCCTGGCGAGCCGCCCACCCGCCCGCGAGCAGATCGACGGCCTGTGTTGGGAGAGCCCACTCGCCGCCCTGCGGCACGGCAAGATCACCGGACTGGCGGATCCCCGCGTGGTGGCCGCCGCCCTGTTCGGGGTCATGGTGACGTTGTACGCCATCTTTCGGTAGCCTTCCCAACGCCTCCTGATGCCTCGTCGCACCTGGCTCGCTGTCGCGAACCGGCTGTGCCGGGAATCCCCTTTTTCTTGATGGCTCGTTTGACTTGCCCTAAGTAGGTGCCTAAAGTCTCTTGATTCTCTGGGGGGGGTCTCGGGCCCCTGGCGACACAGCGTTACCGGGCCCAACTACCTTGAGACCTATCGATCGCCGTACCTGCAGTGGGGTATGCCCAGATACGCGGCATTGTGCCGTCTGGGGATCGGCGAGTCGCTCTCGCATCACGGGATGCGGGATGTATCGGTCCTTGAAACACGGGTGATTTCTAGTCCTGCAAGCCATAGGGGGGATTTGGCAATGTTGAGAATGAGATTTGCTTCACGAGCGGTCATGGTGTCGGTCGTGTGTATCGCCAGTTCGGGGGCGCTGGGTAGTGTGTACACCCTCGTCCCGGAGCCGAACGATCTGTACGACCTCTCCCATTCGTATCACTACACCTGGGGGATCGACCGCCCGTGGTCGGACACGCAGGAAGTCAGCTCGGCCACGTTGTCTTTCAGCCAGATACGCAACTGGCGGGACGAGTTCAACATTCTGTACATCTGTCTCCTGGATGACGCGCCGCTGGGGGTGATCGAGGAGGCCGACACCAAGTTCGGCAACGAGTTCTTCTTGCAGGGCACCCGCCTGGCGATCTACATCAACCTGCCCGACGAGCCGATCGACCTGACGTACGAATTCACCGACGCCCAGATCGAGGCGCTCAACACCTATGCTTCGGACGGTCGGTTCGCGCTCGGTTTCGATCCCGACTGCCACTTCTACAACGAAGGCGTCGAGCTCGTCGTCACGGTTCCCGAACCGGAGACCGTTTCTTTGCTGGTCGTGGGCGCCGGCCTTGCGCTCGCTCGCACGCGCCGTCACCTGGCCTGGTAGGTCGGCTGTAGCCCACACGACTCCCAAACCCCTCGCCGGCCTGGCGGGGGGTTGTTCTTGCGCGCTGGACGAGCGTGCCACCAGGATCAGTCGGGCCGTCAATCCTCCGAGCGGCGCGGGGCCCTTTGTCTTGTCCGACCGTTTTGCCCTTGACATCTAATAGATTCGTGTATATACGATATCGCATAAATGTGCACGGGCTCAATGGAGAGGACGGACCTTTCGCCCCGCCGTCCCTAGTGCTCTGTCTCCCGAGAATTGATGGACTGAAGTAGGCTTCTTTGCCGATG
>CAYMLO010000052.1:0-61075 GCA_964390905.1 uncultured Planctomycetales bacterium
AGGCGCTGCGTGCCGCGCTGCGGACAACCGTCCGAAAGCCCAGAGTCGGCGTCGTCCACGCCCTCGGCGAACGGCGGGACCGCCAGGCGTTGCCCGAGCTGATTCGACTGATGAGCGACGCCGACGTGCTGCTCGCGTCGTCTGCCGCCACAGCGGTCAGCAAGATCGGCGGCGCCGATGCGATTGATGCGCTCAAGAAAGCGAAAGCAGCGGCGGCGGCACCGGTCCGCGCTGCCATCGCTGATGCGCTGTTGGCCTGTGCAAAAGGCCTGCTGGCCGGCGGCGATGCCACAGCGGCGTTGGCCCTGTACAGGGAGGTCTATGGCTCGAAGGAAGCCGAACGTTTCCGTGTGGCCGCCTATCGCGGGATCGTTCTGTCGTCGGGCGACCGTGCGGTGTCGTTGGTGGTCGGCGCCCTGAGGGGCGGCGACAGGGCGGCGAAGCTCGCGTCGATCCAGCTGGTTCCCGAGCTTGCGGGCGAGAACGCCACCGCGGCCTTCGCGGGGCTGCTGGCCGGAGCGGCGCCGAAGATACAGGTGGCGCTGCTCGATGCCTTGTCGCTGCGGGGGGATCCTGCCGCCGCGGCGGCCGTGCGGGCCGCCGTGCGAAGCCCCGATCGGCTCGTCCGCATCGCGGCGCTCAAGGCGTTGATGGAACTCGGGGACGCCTCGCACGTGCCGCTGTTGGCGGAGTGTGCCGTGTCCGGAACGGACGCGGAGCGCGCGGCGGCCCGGTATTCGCTCGTGAATCTGCGACGCGGCGACGTGCACGGGGCCATGCTGTCGCTGATCGACAAGGCGCGTCCCGAGGTCCAGGGCAAGGTCCTCGCCGTGCTCGGGAGCCGCGGCGAGCGCGCGGCAGTCCCGGCATTGTTGAAGCTGGCTGCGGCCGACAAGGAGCCGGTTAACGTCGCGGCGATCAGCGCGCTGCGGAAGCTGGCAGGTGCACCACACGCCGAGGCGCTGCTCGGCCTGATCGTTCGTGCGAGCTCTGACTCGGTGCGTGAGGCGGCGCTGTCGACGTTCGTCACGGTCGGCGCCCGCTGCGAACAGCGGGAGGACTTCGTTCGACGTGCATTGGCGGCGATGCAGGGGGCAGAGGTCGCGGTTCGCTGTGCCCTGTTGAAGGCCGCCGGACAGCTCGGGGGCCCGGGTGTGCTGGACGCCCTGCGCGCCGGGGCCAGAGATGCCAGCCCGCAGATTCGTGGTGTGGCCATCCGCACGATGGCCGATCACGCCGGCGTCAAGGCGCTTCCGGATCTCCTAGCTTTCGCCCGCGAGGCGTCCGACAAGGACCAGCAAGCTTCGGCGCTGCAGGGCTACTGGCGCCTGGTCGGGCTGATGAAGATCGGCACGCCCGAGCAGCACCTGAAGCGGGTCCGAGACGGCCTGGCCGCCGGCAAGCAGCCAGATGCGAAGCGCCGGGCGCTTGCCGAGCTCGCCAAGATTCCCCTTCCCGAGGCCATGGAGATGGCGCAACAGGCCCGCGGCGACGATGCGGTCAAGGCGGACGCCGAGTCGGCCTGCTACCAGATCGCGACGCGTCTGATCTACTCGCACCGTCCGGCCGTGGAAACCACGTTGCGTCGCCTGACGCAGGGAGCGGGCAGCGAGGCCGTTCGCAACAACGCCAAGGCCTTCCTTGCGTCCTTGGAGAAGCACGCGGACTTCGTCGTTCCGTGGCTGGTCGCCGGCCCGTACCGCCAGAAGGGCAAGGAGGCGCAAGGCCTCTTCGGCGTCGTGTTCCCCCCGGAGAAGCCGGGCGCCCCTGGCGTGACGTGGCGCGTTCTGCCCGCCCCGCCGGAGCCGCCCAAGTTCTGGCAGGCGATCCTGGACGGTGTCGTGGGCGGCAACCACTGCGTGGTCTATGCCAAGACGAAGGTCTTCTGCCCCAAAGCGCAGCCCGTCTCGTTGGAGATCGGCAGTGACGACGGCATCAAGCTCTGGATCAACGGCCAACTCGTCCACGCCAACAACGCCGTCCGCGGCATGACCCCCGCCCAAGACAAGGCCAAGGCCAACCTGAAGCAAGGCTGGAACGACTTCGTGGCCAAGATCACACAGCACACCGCAGGCTGCGGCCTGGTCATCCGAATTACCGCCGCGAACGGTTCGCGCATCGACGGGCTGCGATGCGATCCGAAGGGCGAGTAGGGCGCGCCACGAGCACGGCGACTCACACGAAAAAGTAGAATGTCCCCTTTTCCGCCCGGTCGGTACGAGGTCGCGTGCCTCGGATGCCAGAGCCGTGGGGTTGGCCCTGCGGACCCACCGGGTGCGTGACATATCTGGCGGGTCGCATTCGGGCCCCTCGGGGCCGAAGGTCCGTGGGTCCTTGCCCCTGCCTGTGTTTGCCTTCGCTTCGCCACTCGGCCTAGACTGTCATGCGTCCTGACGCTGGCGGCGGTCGCCGGTAGGATAGTGGGGATCGCGAGCCTGACTTGGGGCTGGGGCCGCCGTAGCGGCAGATCGTGTGCCGAAAGAGGAGAACGCCCATGTGCCAACGACATGTCCATGGCGCTTGTGCCGGTTGCGGATCGGCCCTCACGCGACGCCGATTCCTCCAGGGCGTCGGGGCCACCGCGGCGGGGGCGGTCGGTCTGACCTCCGCGCCGAGCGCGGCTGACGAGGTCCGTGGCGGCAAGGTCCGCGTTGCCGCGGTCTTCCTGGAGAACACGAAGATCCGGGAGAGCTGGCCGTATCCGGCGTTCGATGCGAAGGGGCGCCAACGGGAGATCCTCGCGGCGCTGAGGAAGGGCTGCCCGCAGATCGAGTTCGTCCCGGTGACCGTCGAGCAACCCGCCGAGGTGACGAAGGCGGCCACCCTGAAGGACCAGGTCGACGGCTATCTGGTCTACGTCCTGACGCTCTCCTGGGCGCTGCGTAAGCCGCTCGTCGAGATCGGCCGGTACGGCAAGCCGATGATCGTGGCCGATGAGTTCCTCGGCGGATGTGGCGTGTTCCTGACGGGCTTTAGCGAGCTGTGCGGTCTCGGCCTCCCCGCGGCCGGCGTTTCCACAACGCGGATGGCCGACCTGGTCGCGGTGGTCCGCCAGTTCGCCGACGTCCGCAAGCCCGGCACGACGCCAGCCTCGTTCGCCCAAAAGTGCGAGCAGGTCTACCGCCAGACGTTCCCGAAGGTCGGCGAACTGAAGTGCCTGGACGATCCTGTCTCGCTGACCGGCATCGGCGAGTGCGTCAAGCGGTTCAAGGCGTCGCGGTTTCTGATCGTCGGTCGGGGCAAGCCAGGACAGCGGCAGGACTTCCTCGGCGCCCAAGGGATCTACGTCGGCTTCGAGGAACTCAAGGCGTTCTACGACAAGGCCGATCGCGACCGCGCCGGCGAGTGGGCCACCCGCTGGTCCCGACAGGCCCAGCGCGTCGTCGAGCCGAAGCCCGAGCCGATCCGCAAGGCCGGCGCCGTCTACCTGGCCACGCTCGAGTTGCTCGGCAAGTACGGCTGCGACAGCGTCACGATGAACTGCCTGGGCGGCTTCAACGCGGGTGAGCTGCCGGCCTACCCTTGCCTCGGGTTCATGCAGATCCTCGACGAGGGCGGACAGGGCGTCTGCGAGGCCATGCCCGACGACACACTGAGCATGCTGATGGCCCGGATCCTCACCGGCCGACCGGGCTACGTGTCCGACCCCGCGCTGGACACGTCGAAGAACCAGATCGTCTACGCCCACTGCGTGGCCACGACGAAGCCCTTCGGCCCGAAGGGGGCGTCGAACGCGTACCGCATCCGCACGCTGCACAATCGCGATCCGAGGGGCACGTGCGTCGAGTCGCTGCTGCCGGGTGGCTATATGACGACGTCGTTCCGCACGAACTTCCGCCACAAGAAGATGATCATCCACCAGGCCAAGGCCGTCGGCGCGCTCGATAGCGAGCGCGGCTGCCGCACCAAGCTCATCGGCGAGGTCCGCGGCGACATCGGCAACCTGTTCGACCAATGGGCCCTCTTCGGCTGGCACCGCGTCACCGTCTACGGCGACGTCAAGGCCCCCCTGATCGAGTTCGGCAAGGCGCTGGGGTTGGAGGTCGTCGAAGAGGCGTAGCATGCTTACGTGCTGCCGGCCCTGTGGCCGCAGGCGGGGGCACCAGACCCCAGAGGGTTAGGGGGCCAGCGTCCCACCCCTGCATCAGAGAGCCTGAAACCTACGTTCTCGCCATTGCGGATGCATGCTCTTCCTGGTAATCTATGCCCGCCCGAGCTTGTTCGGTGGGGTTACGCGGCGTAGGGAGTGTCGGCATCGCGGGAAGCGGATGAGGACGTGAGGTCGGGGTTAGAGGGGATGGGTTCGTCGTGCTGCCTTGCTCGCCGTCGTCCGCGGAATTTCTGACTGGGCCTCGAGGACGTGCGGGGTGCCGTCGGGCAAACTCACGTAGTGAGTCTAGGTGGGGAGTGCCTGCGGTGCCGGGCGGATACGCTGTGATGTGTGTGGGGTCGTAGACTTGTGGTGCAGGAACCACAACCAGGACGTAGGTGGGTAATCTCTCCGAAGGGGAACTCACATGGCGAAAGCTGTTGGCTGCAAATTCTGCGGCGGGTCTGGCGATGACCGCTACCGTAGTGATGTGTGCCGAGCGTGTGGGGGGTCAGGTACGATCGTCATCGCGTACGACAATCCTGTGACGTGCAACTTCTGTCGAGGCACCGGTGACGATCGATACAAGAGTGATGCTTGCCGCGCCTGTGGCGGCGCTGGTGTGATCCCGCCGGGCGTCCAGACTTTGTGACGACGTGGCGGTAGGTGGGCAGAACGCACAGGGAGAGGACCCGGGAGCTGAGTGGAGTGGGGTGCGCGGGTGTCAGGGCGTAAGGCTTGAGCTTCACCCCTGCGAGGACCGCACCTACGGGACGACACGGGCGATCCTCGTTCGTTGCCCCTTGCGAGAGCCCATGTGTGCTGTCACGCTTAGGGCTGAGGGAGACGGGCCCTCGATGGTGGACCTGGCATCTCGGTGCCAGACAGGCATCGCGTCGCCGAGGATTACCGCAACTGCCATTAGCCTTGCGCCACTACGAACTGCGACGCTGGACCGAGACCGCAGACGGTTGCGGACCTGGGCGGATACGACGGGCGGTCGGTTCAGAATGTGCGGCGTTATACGTTGTCAGCTCGGGCGTGCTCGGAGGGCGGCTAGTGATCCTTCTGTCGCGCATTGAAATCGAGGGCTTTCGCTCAATTCGAGAGGCAGCCATCGAGAACTTCGGCAACTTGACGGTGTTCGCGGGCCTGAACAACTCCGGGAAGTCTAACGTCCTACGTGCCCTCAACGCATTCTTCAATGCCGAAACTGATCCGGGCCAGCCGCTTGACATCGACCAAGATTACTACCGCCCTGATTTGGGGAAGAAGAAGCGCAAGCGCATCCGTGTCGCTGTCACATTCTTTCTTCCGAGGGAGTTCAAGTTTCGCGCCCGTCTTGAGCCGGTAGAAGAGCTTCTTGGTGCAGGAAAATTCACCATCAGCAAGGAGTGGATTCGCGGCAGATTCCTGCCGTCATACTACCTTAATGGCAACACGCTTGGCTACGACGATCAGCAGAAGGTTGACCAGTTCCTCGGGCTCATCAAATTCCGTTACATCCCCAATCGCGTCTTGCCTACGGAACTGATAAGAGACGAACACCAGAGCCTGCGCGATGTGCTAGTTCGTCGACTCGCCCGGAGGGCAAAGCGCGACCAGGTAGCCTTCGACGCAATACAGGAAGCCTCTGACAAGCTGATCCAATCTCTCGCCCAACGGTTTGAGCAAGCCTGTCCAGGTCAGGGGAACGTTGCCCTCGCAACCCCCACGTCATGGCACGATATGGCCTTCACGTTCGGCTACCGGCTCGCGAGAGGTGGCGTTGAGATCGATGACGCTGCACAAGGCTCTGGCATCCAAAGCTTGCTTATGCTCGAGACTCTCTATCTGATCGATCGTGACTACTTCCAGCAGTTCGGTTGGCGTCAGGCTGCCGTGTGGGGAGTTGAAGAGCCAGAGTCCTCGCTGCATTCCTCGCTCGAAGCTCGCGTTGCTGCCTACCTGAGCAGCATCTCCACTGATCGGGGCAGTCGACTTCAGATTCTCTGTACGAGCCATTCGGATCTCATGATCCAGTATTCAGATCAACCCATCATCACTGAGCAGCGGGAGGGCGAAAGCGTCTTCGATTGCGGATCCTCAACGCGCGACGCCCTGCAGAGACTGTCTCGCGAGGGCGTTTCCCGCTGGGTTCATCCGCTTCTCTTCTATCCTCTGGACCCCGTCATTCTTGTCGAAGGGAAGTACGATTGCCAATACCTCGAGCAAGCCCTGCGACTTATCAAGCATTCCCGTCGCGTTCGGGTCACCTACCTTGAAGAACTGGGGGTCCCAGGTGCCAGCGGAGGGGTCCCGCACCTTCAACGATACATAAAGGACAACCGTGATGTGATTCGGGCCTGACCCGAGGGCGCACCTGTCATTGTGGTCCTGGATTGGGATTCGCAGAGTAAGCTCCAGACCTTCGCGAACCTTGTGAAACCCCCGGACGGGTACAAGGCCCTGGTTTGGCCGAAGGACGCTTTCAATCCGCGGCTCGGCGCAGCGTTCAAGGGCATCGAGCGGGTGTACTCCGACCGGATCGTCAATAGGGCAATCAAGGCAGGCGCTAGCATAGCTAAACGGAAGGACAAGGTCCTTGTCGTGCACAGCGACGACTACGGCGAAGTCAAGAGGAACCTGGCAAGGATCGTCAAGGAAGGACTGAGACCGAAGGACCTGGAGCGTAGCCGTACCTTCATTGAGAGAGTGCTTAGGGTAGCAGGGGCAAAGGCTTGATGTCCAAGGAACGCAAGCACCTGGGCCAAAAGGAAAAGGGGACATTCTACTTTTTCTGGAGTCCTGGCCGAGCGCTGACCGAGGAAACCGCGCGCATGGTCGGTAAGAGCTCTGGGCGTGGGCGATTGTGGAGAAACAAGAAGTTCCCCCCTTTTCAGCCCAGTATCCGCCGTTTCAGCGGGGTGCTATGCGGTTCGGAAACGGGTGTACCGCACCTTATGCGGGTCAATCTAATCACTGTTGGGGCGGGAACAGGAGAACACGATGAAGGATGGAAAACCTGTAGCGTTCGTCAGCCGCCGATTCGTGCCCGACACAGTGGTTGACGCCATATGCAAGAACCTTGCGCCAGACATTGACTGCCAACCTGCCACCGATCTCAAGCTCCGACCGATCCCACAATACATACTCCAGAGAATAAAAGACTCAGACCTTGTTATCGCGGTCATAACGAAAGAAGGAGATTCGTGTTGGATTCAGAATGAACTTGGCATGGCCTTCGCCTTGGACAAACCCATTCTCGTGTTCTACGAGGAGGGCGTTGCGACGGACGGCTTTGCCCCCATGGTTACCGAGTATGTGAGCTTCCGCAGACAGGACATGGCCAGCATAATAAACGATAAGACGCGATTGATTAATGGTATTCAGGGCGCTGTTGCTGAAAACCGGTTGAAGCAACGAGAGCTAAACGCTTTCGCCGAGCAGCGGAACCTAGGAGTTGTCGGGGTCTACCCAGATCGAAAGGACGCCTTCCTGCACTTCCGCGACCCATGGGACAACGAGCAGGACAGGATCCATATTGTGGCCTCCACCCTAGAAGGCTTCCGGAAGTTCGTCGGGGACGCCGGGCACGAGTTGCTTGAAACGAAACTTGCGAACCGTTGCAAGGTCGACGTCCTCCTCACTCACCCCGATTTTCTGAAGTTCCGCGCAGAGAACGAGAATGTGCAAGAGTCGTGGATTCGAGGCCAACTTCAGCAGACGCTCGATCAACTCAAGTCGCTGAATAGGATTGCACCAGGTGGGCTTAAGGTGCGGCGCTTCGCTGCCGCCCCAACCTGTTTCGCTGTCATCACGAGCGATCACATGCTCTTGAACCCCTACCCCTACATGAGGACAGCCTACTCCTGCTTTGCATTGGTCGTTAGGAGCACGACAAAGCGTGACGACGTGTACCATGTGTACCACGACTACCACTTCCAACGTGCATGGGACCGAGCCCAGAAGATCAAGTTGACTTCGCGGCGCAGTCCCCAGAAGAAGACGGCCCCAACCAAGGCATCCAGCGTACCCCGCAAGGTGCGCGGACGCGCCTCGCGGCGCCGCTGATGCCATACGGTTGATAGTTGCCAGGGCCCACAAAAGACCAACCGCCCCAACGCGGCGGAGGAGGCTGTGGAGCGAGCGATGGCGTGTTGAGCCGTTTGCGACGGACGACGTTTGTGAGATCAGGCAACAGGTCGTTCCTATGCCCCTGCCGGGGCTGAACGGTTCTGGGCGCTTGGTACCACGGGTTTTTGTCCGCCTTCGGCGGACGCCACCCGTGGCTACGGTCCTTGGCCCCGACGGGGCCGACAGATCGCTGCTGGTGTGTGTGCCATCTCCGTTCAATCCGTGCCTCGATTCCTTGGTTGCACCCAACCCAACGGCATGCGGCATGCTGACGTGGCCTGGTGAATTCCTTTGAGGTATATGTGGGGACCAGCGAACTGCCAGCGCGAGCTGGCCGGGAGATTGCTCGCCGCCTCGAGGCGTAAGAGGCGGTCGTGAAGCGGGGGGCTGCTGTGAAGAGGCGAAGATGGCGGGGCATCAGCAGAGCGCTGCCTTTCGAACCATGCTAGCAGCATTCTGGCTTTGCCTTGCAGGCTCTGTCGGTGTGGTGCCTGCGCAGGTGGCGCGGGAGTTCCGGTCCCTGCGGGGAGCGATTGCTGACTTGAGCCAGACGTTTGGGCAGCGGTATCCGCGCGGGCAGGCCTACCTGACGCGTTTGGATGTCCTGGAAGCGGCCGCCAAGCGGGGGGATCCTTCCGCATCCGACCGATTCGGGCAACTCAAACACGAGGCGCTGCTTGCCAATCCGTTGTTGGACTTCGATCGGCTACTCGTGGTGAAGCGACGGATTCCGACGTCCGGCCCCTCGGCCAAGCACCGTCGACACTGGAGCTCACGGAAGGCCGGGACGGAACTGGGGTTTCCCTCGAACCATGAATGCAACTCCTCCCTGCCGCGGGATGGCTATGACAACGAGATCGCCGTCCTCTCTCCCGTCGATCCCGACAGTCGGCTCGAAACGTTGTACCGCCCAGCAGACGGCCGATACGTCGGCGAGATCGACCTGCACTGGAACGGCGAGCGCCTGCTGTTCACCCAGTCGGATCGCGAGAACTGGAAAATCTGGGAGATCCGGGCCGACGGGTCGGGACTGCGGCAGGTGTCTCGGACGCCGTCGGATGTCGACTGCTTCGATGCCTGCTACCTGCCGGACGGCCGGATCGTCTTCGGCTCGACGGCTTCCTTCCAGTCGGTTCCCTGCTGGCACGGTCGGAAGTGGGTCAGCAATCTGTACCTGATGAACGGGGACGGCTCGGGGGTCCGGCAGCTCTGCTTCGATCAGGATCACGACTTCCACCCGTGCGTCCTGGCGAGCGGCCAGGTCCTCTACCATCGTTGGGACTACACGGGGATCAACCACATCTTCATGCGGCAGCTGATGGTGATGAACCCCGATGGGACCGGCCAGCGGGTCGTTTACGGAAGCAACTCCTGGTTTCCCAACGCGCTGTACTTCCCGCGACCGCTGCCCGACCGCCCGGGCGAGCTTGTGTGCATCCTTTCGGGGTACCACGGCACGCATCGCATGGGTCAACTCGTGCTGGTCGACACCAACCGAGGGTGGTACGAGGCCGACGGGTTGGTCCGCCGGATCTCCGGCCGCGGGGACGCGATCACCCCGATCGTCAAGGACAATCTCGTCGACGACGACTGGCCCAAGTTCTTGCATCCGTTTCCGCTGGGCGACAAGTACTTCCTGGTCGCTTGCCTTCCGGACCCGAAGGCGAATTGGGGCATCTACCTCACCGATGTGTTCGACAACCTCGTGCTGTTGCGCGAGGAGCCGGGCTTCGCGCTTCTCGAACCGATCCCGTTGACGCCAACCCCCAGGCCGCCGGCGATCGCCGATCGCGTGGACCCGCGCCGCGACGACGCGGTGGTGTATCTTCACAACGTCTACATCGGACCGGGTCTGACGGGCGTGCCCCGCGGTACGGTGAAGCGACTCCGGGTCATCGCCTATCACTTCGGCTACCGCGGTCTGGCCGGTCCAGACAAGATCGGCTTCGGCGGGCCGTGGGAGGTCATGCGGATCGTCGGCACGGTGCCCGTGGAGCAGGACGGGTCGGCGATCTTCCGCGTGCCGGCCAACACGCCGATCGCCGTCCAGCCGCTCGACGGCGAAGGCAAGGCCGTCCAACTGATGCGGAGCTGGTTCACCGCCATGCCGGGCGAGGAGCTGTCGTGCGTCGGCTGTCACGAGACCCCGGCCGAGACGCCTGCCGGACAGGCCGCCACGGCTGCGCTGCTTGCGCCGCGCGACATCACGCCCTGGTACGGCCCGCCGAGGGGGTTCAGTTTCGCTCGCGAGGTGCAACCGGTGTTGGATCGGTACTGCGTCGGCTGTCACGACGGTCGGCGCGAGGCCAGACCCGATCTGCGCTCGACGGATCGCGTGCTTGACTACCGGGGCAGGGCCATCTCCAAACTGGGGACGGATCGGCTGCACCCGAGCATGCAGGCGGACACGCAGGGGATCCTTAGGTACACGCCGGCCTACGAAGCCCTGCTCGGCTACATCCGTCGCGTGGGCATCGAAGACGACGTGAGCCTGCTCGTGCCCGGCGAGTACCACGCCGACACGAGCGAGCTCGTACAGATGCTCCGCAAAGGGCATCAAGGTGTGCGGTTGGATGCCGAGGCATGGGACCGGCTTGTCACGTGGATCGACCTGAACGCGCCATGCCACGGTACGTGGGGCGAGGTCTACCCCATCCCCGACGGCGCACACAAGCGACGGATGGACCTGCGCAGGCGATACGGTGGGCCAACAGAAGACCCGGAAGTGATCCCCAATGCGTCTCGCGCGTCTCGGGAACCCATCAAGCCGATACCCCTGCCGAAATCGGCGGCCGTCACGGCTGACGGCTGGCCTTTCGATGCGACCGAGGCGCGGAAACGCCAGGCTGCGGTGGGCCCGTGGCGGAGGGTCATCGAGCTTGGCGAAGGCGTGACGATGCAGCTCGTCCGCATCCCGGCGGGGGAGTTTGTCATGGGGGCTGCCGACGGCGAGCCGGACGAGCGGCCGCTCACGCAGGTCCGGATCCGCGAGCCGTTCTGGATCGGTGCGTGCGAGGTTACTAACGAGCAGTTCCGGCGGTTCGATCCCAGCCACGACTGCCGGTACTACGCGAAGCGTCATGCACGGAGTGACGACCAGGGCCTGTGGCTGAACGGGCCGAAACAACCCGTCGTGCGTGTCTCGTGGCGGCAGGCCAGGGCGTTCTGTGATTGGCTGTCCAGGCAAGTCGGCATGCGGTTCGCCCTTCCCACCGAGGCCCAGTGGGAGTACGCGTGTCGGGCGGGCACGGCGGGTCCGGTGTCCTACGGCGACCTCGACGCGGACTTCTCTGCATGGGCCAACCTTGCGGATCGATCGTTTGGCGTGGGACTGGTCCGCGACGGCAAGCAGGTGACCGGGGGCCTGGAGCATCTGGTCCTGGAGGGGGCGTCGCTGGCCGACCGTCGTTTCTGCGACAAGGCCGTCGTCACCGCGGCGGTCGGCAGCTACCGTCCGAATGCCTGGGGACTCCATGACATGCACGGCAACGCCGCCGAGTGGACGCTGACGACCTACCGATCGTACCCGTATCGCGAAGACGACGGCCGCAACGATGCAACGTCCCACGGCCGAAAGGTCATCCGCGGCGGATCGTTCTTCGACCGCCCCTCACGTTCCCGCAGCGCGTTTCGCCTCGACTACCCTGCCTGGCAGCGCGTCTTCAACGTCGGCTTCCGCGTCGCGTCGGAAAAAGGGGACATTCTACTTTTTCGGCGCCCTGACCGAACGGTAATCGAGGGAGCCGCGTGCGTGGTCGGGAAGAGCCCTGGGCGTGGGGGGGGCGCAAAAAAGTAGAATGTCCCCTTTTTTACGGTATGACCGGCAACACGATATGCGAGGGGTGCTTCGCGTCGTGGTAGATCGTGTTGGTGGCGACGATCGTGCGGCGGTGCTCGTTGAGCGGCTCGCCGGTGTTGGGGTTGACGTCGAATCGCGGGAAATTGCTGCTCGAGATATCGAGGCGGATGCGATGCCCCTTCGCGAAGACGTTGGACGTGGGATAGAGCTTGATCGTAAACGGGTAGATGGTGCCCGGTTTCATGAGCGTCTCTTTCTCGAGCGAGTCGCGGAAGCGGGCCCGGATGATGCCGTCTGCGATGTTCAGGTCGAAGCCGCCGGCGAAGTCGGCGCTTGGGGGGCAAACGTCGATCAGCTTGGCGGTGAAGTCGGTGTCGACCGCCGACGAGGACGCCCAGAGCTTCACCGTGATCTCACCGGTCACTTCCATGTCCGCTTCGAGCGGCTCGGATTCGAACACCAGCACGTCGTTGCGGGCCGACAGCGGAATCGGCTCCTGCATGTTCCAGACGTGTTTGCCGCCGCGTTGGTCCCAGGCCCCTTGGAGCATGATGCCCGTGCCCGACGAGATGTTCCCGCCGATGGTCGGCACGGGGTTCCGCGGATCGAACTGAAACGCCGTTGACGCGCGCTTCTCAGCGGGCGGGCCCGTCGACAGCCCGCCGCCGCGGTGCAGATGGAGCTTGGTGTAGCGCGTGCGGGCCAGCGGCCACTCGTTCTCGTTCCGCCAGTACCCGCCGTGGTTCAGTTTGCCGTCGGGTGTCTTTCGACCGTCGCCGGTGCCCATGACGAAGATGCGGACCTTCGTGGCGAACGGGTCCTCCTTGCCCACCGTGTTGTCGATCCCCTTGAGCCAATGGTCGTACCACTCGAGCCGCCAGGCGAGGGGGTCGGGGATGGCGGCCTCCTTGCCGAAACTCACCTGGCCATGAGCATGGCGCCCCTGCAGGCCGTGGATCCAGGGCCCCATGATCAGATACACCGGGCTCTTAAGCTGCTTGCTCAGGACCACGTAGTTGGCGGTCGTGTTGCTGCCCCACGAATCGTACCAGCCGCCGACGAGCTACACGGGGATGTCCTTGTACGTCTCGGCGTGATCGATGATGTTGTTCTGCTTCCAGAAGTCGTCGTTGGCCCCGTGCTTCATGGCCTCGACAAGCCAGTCTTCGTATTCGGGGATGAGCTTGAGCGGCGTGGTGCCGCGTCGCGTCGGCAGATTCAGCAGGTAGTGGATTCGGTTGTCCGACATCTCCTTCAGAATGGCGGCCGTCGCGGGATCGCGCGACTGTCGTGAGCCTCGCGGCCCGGTACCGTAGAAGATCCAGTTCCAGAACCGCAGCTCGAACGCCCCGCCGTTCCGCATGCTGGCGTAGCCGAGGTTGGACATCGCGTCGACGGGAATGACGGTCTTGAGCTCGGGGGGCTTGGTCATGGCCACCGCGTGTTGGGTCCCGCCGACGTAGGACGTGCCGATCATGCCGATCTGCCCGTCCGACCAGGGCTGCTTACCGATCCACGCGGCCGTGTCGTACCCGTCCGGGCCGTCGTCGGTGAGCATGTGCCAGACGCCCTCGGACTTGTACCGCCCCCGCGTGTCTTGGGCGACAAAGACGTACCCCCGAGCCGCGAAGTACATCGCGCTTCCCTTCGAGCCGTCCTTGTTGTACGGCCTGCGCTCGAGGATCGTCGGGAACCTGGCCCGGATGGCGGCGCCGTCCTTGCTTGGCAGATAGAGGTCCGTCGCCAGCTTCACGCCGTCGCGCATCGGAACCATCACGTCCCGCTTGACGGCGACGCCGTACTCGGCCTGGCGGCCCTGCGCCGACGTCCCGGCGCCGACAACCACAAGGGCAGCCAAACAGGCGACACGCGCTCTGGATCTGGTATCCATGATCATCCAAGACGCTCCTTCTGAGATCTTGTTGACTGTCTCCGCACGCCGCGAAGGGCCCTCATTGAAATCCTCTCTGTGTCCGAGGATCCCCTCTCTGGGTGCGGTTGTGGCCCGGGCTGAGGTCCGCACATGCCCGGCAAGCTGGCAGTCCTCGGACGGCTTGGGCAGCGGCGAATCGCACAGATGATCGCGCGTCCGAAACCGGTCACTTCAGTTCCGAGAACATCTCCAGCAGGTTGTTGGTAATCTTCCTGGAGGCCTGCACCTCGACCTTGCTCGTACCGAGCCACGTTTCGTAGCCGCCCAGTTCGTGCTGTTCGGGGGTGGGCAGGTAGCCGTAGCCGCCGTTGGCCAGTTCCATGGTGAAGGTGGGCTTGAGGGGGCTGCGGGCTTTCAACTCCAGGCCCGTTTCGGTGAAGGTCTCAAAGGGAATCCCCGTGATGCCCAACTCACCGATCCGGACGGCCTGCAGGATGATGCGGACCGTGTCGGGCGACTCCTGCAGCTGGATCGCTCTGAGGGCATACGCTCGCTCATGGGGGAACCTGTCGGGTCGTTTCGGTTCGGATAGCAGCTTCTTGCAGCGGGCGAGCTGTTCGGGCGTGGGCTTGCGGATGGCCAACTCCAGTTCCCGCTGCCGCATTCCCAGCGGGACCCAGTCGTGCCAGGTGAGATTCTGGTATTGCCGATGGACGGCCTCGGCGCAGCGATGGGCGACGAAGCGCATCTGCTCGTAATGCTTCTTGCGGACGCGCGGCTTCGCGTAGTTGATGTTGTTGATGTTACCGCTCGTGCCGTTGCTCATGGCGGCGACGAAGGGCGGGTCCAGCCGATCGGCCTCGAGCAGCTGCTGGATGCGGTCGGCGAACATGCCGAAGTAGTCGGCCGAGATGTGCTTCCGCCCGGTCCCGCCTACGTAGTGCAGCGAGTAGTTGGCCAGCAGGCCCAACGGGCGGCCGTCTTCTCGTTGGAGCGCGAGAAACGCGATCTGCGGATCGACGGGCCCGGCCGGCTTGAGGAGCTGCTTCGGGCGATAGCCGGGATTCATCTTCGCCTGGTCCGGCTCGCCAAAGGGATTGACCAGTTTCGTGCCCGGCTTCATCAGCCAGCGGCGGCAGAACACGTGGTCGGGCTGGTCCGCCGTGCCCCACGCGATCCGCGCCGGCTGGAGGTTGTAGATCGCACAACGAACCCCGTCCGCAATGCGGTGGGCGACGAACTTATGGTATTCGGGGAATTCCTTCTTCGGCTTGAACACGTTGCCCCACCGTGCGCTCACCGACGAATGCGTGTGGGTGCAGGACATCAGCATCCGATCCGTCGGCAGGCCGGTCGCCTTGTGCACCTGCCGCTTCGCTTCGTCCAGCAGCTCGCGACTCATGTACAGGCTATCGGACACGACCAGGGCGATTCGCGTCGAACCGTCGTCGAGCACGAAGCACCGGGCATGCAGTTGGTCGTGGATGTATTCGGCGGGCGGCGGCGTGCCGAAGTTGCCGATCAGCCCGTCGCCGAGCCACGGCGTGATGTTGCTGGTCGCGACGCCGGCCCGAAACTGCTTCGCTTTCGGTGACGCAGCCGCTTCCACCAGGCGTGGCGTACAGAGAGCTCCAGACAGCACAACGCCGATGGACCAGAGCAGGAGGCGGGAACAAGACAAACGGGTGCTGCTAGGGGGCATGACATCACTCCATCTTGCAGGAACACCATTACGGTTCCCCATCCTGCGGCGCCGGGGAACGGTTGTCAACGGTTGCCTGCTCGATCTGTGAGCGCGCAAACGGCAAAGGTGCCGCCGTGGCGAGGAAGGAAATGCCGCGACACTTCTTGCCTATTGGGCGGGCTGCGATTGATAGATCACCCGGCCGTCCTTGAATACGGCGAGGTGCCCGCGAGGGATCTTGGTCCAACGCTCGCCTGGCTTGGCGAGGTTATGACCATCGCGTGCGACGATGACGCCAACGGCTATGTGGGAGCCGTCACCGTCGGCATCGTGGTCGGCTGTTGGCATCTCGCGTCGCACGTACGAAAGCCAGCTGGTCCGCGTGCTGCTGTAGGCGAACAGGTGTGTCCCGTCCGAAAGCAGGAGGCTGGTGGTTTGAACCTTGTTGATCCCGGCGATTAGCTGATGCAACCACGTAAACGCCTCCGTATCCCAGCGATCGACGCCACGCCGGTCGATCGCGCCTAGAATGTGGCAGAACATGTGCTCGGCGCAGTTCTCCCCGCTGGGCTTGAAGCGATCGAGCTTGACGTACGGCCAGAGCCGCTTGTCCGCACCTCCCACGTGGGCCATGACGTACTCGACGCCGCCCAGCTCGCGCGTCCACGGGTGCGTGTTGCGATGGGACGGTTTCCCCACGCTGGCCGCGCGGAGATGGGCAACGAGGATCTTCGATTTCAGCAGCCGCCTGTCGATCAGGCACTGTGTCAACTCGCTCTTGGCCGCCGGGACGGGTTGTTTGAAGACGGTCACCGACCGGTCCGTGTAGAAGCCGACCCCCCATCCGTCGAAGTCCCGCTTCTCGGATATCCGGCGAAACTGTTCGAACAACCGGTCGGATCGCACCTCCCCATCGAAGGACAGCCCCATCAGGTCGCACGCCATCGCACGGCTGTGGCAGGCAGCCCACACGACGAGAACCAGGGAGATCCGAACGTGTCGCGAAAGCGTCATGGTGTGGTCCTGAAAAAAGGGGACATTCTACTTTTCTAGCATGCCGCACCCGTGGAGCGGATCGCCCACAGCGAACGCGTCTTCCGCACGGGATGAATCCTGAACTCGAGCGCGCGGATCTGCGGATACTCCCGATTCTAGTTTCGAAGCCAGCCACCCCCGTTCTTCACGGGCTCAAGTCGGTTCACATCATACCACGCCGGTCGACTGTTCTGGGAGACCCGGGCTGTATTGAGTACTCGCCGCCTTCATCTTATCACCCCGAGCAAGCCGAGCGTGGTAAGCATTGCGGGTATGCTGGAAATGAGGACATCCTACTTGGGCCACAATCACCCACGCTCAGGTTTCTTGCGAACGGTCCGCGCGACGTGCTCCGCAGACGGTCGGCGGAGACGCGTGAAAACGTATAATGTCCTACTTTTTAGTCTATCCGGTGTAGACCCTCAAACATAACATAATGTCGTTTGATGTCGAGCTTGTCCATCCAGGCGCGAACAGTGAGTGTCTCCCATGTGCCGGAGTCCTTGCCCTGGCCCTTGTCGTTGTCCCAAAGCCACTTCGGTGTGGGCCAGAGGCAGTATTTCGGGTTAACGACCTTGTAGAACTGCTCGCTCACGCCGCGTTGACCGTGGTGCGCCATCTGCACGTAGTCCGACGGAAGACGCGACCGGTATGCGCTCTTGATCAGCTTGTCGCCACCCTCCACGCCCAGATCGGCCAGGAACAACACCGACTTTTCCCGGTCCGAGAACCTCAGCACCATGCTCGAGTTGTTGATGGCGTTGGCGTGGATCTCGGGGTTCTTGACGCCTAGCACCTCGATCCGAATCCCGTCGATCTGGAGTTCGTCCCCCAGATGCGGTTCGATGACCGCGCGGTTGGCGCCCTCGAGCGTGCGAACAAGCCTCTGGTAGACCCAGTGCTCGACCTTGTGGCAGTGCTTCCTAATCCATGGCTCATCAGGCAGTGACGCGTAGACCTTGCCGATCTTGATCGGCCCCGGCGCAACCAGGATATCCATGAAGGCGAGAACGTGGTCCGAGTGCGGATGCGTCAGGAACCAAGCCGCCACGTTGCCTCCTCGCTGGGCTAGAAACCTCTTGAGGTACGGTGCGTCGCCCGGTACGCCCCCGTCGATGACGATGAGATCCCCTCGCTTCGTTCGAACGACGTACGACATGATTTGCGTGTGTGTCTGCGCCGGAAGCTGCCACAGCGTGAACGTACCCGTCGTTGCCCGATCGGGGCGAGGGCGCATCTCCGGGGTCTGGGCGACCTGCCCCAAGGCGGTTATCCACCACGCAAGCCACAACACGTTCATTAGCATGAGTCCTCCGTCAGGTCGTCGAAACGCTACCGGTACGAGATTGGGTTCCGCGTGGGCATTCGTGGGTGGGTCGGGAGTGCGGCTTTGCGGCTCATGTGGACCCTCCGGAATGCCCTGTCCAGCCGTCTAGACCACACCCCCTCGGCCCTTTCCGCCCCGCCATGGAGGCAGGAGGACGCCCCCAAGCACGACGCGCGCAGTATACCACCGGCCCGGACCCTTTCAACGCCGAGATTGAGCAAGGCAGCGCCTGGTTCAGGGCTCCCAGGGCAGCTCGGGTTCGGCTGAAAAAGGGGACATTGTACTTTTTCTGACATCCTGGCCGAGGAGACCGCGCCAATGGCGCGCAAGAGACCTGGGCGTGGGCGATTGTGGAAAAAGTAGAATGTCCCCTTTTTTACTTACGGCCGTTGGACCACGGGGGCGGTCTTTACGCGGGGACGGATGGGGAGCTCCTCGATGCCTGCGAAGTGAGGGTCGCCCAGGGCGCGGACCTCTGGGTCGCCCATGAAGGGGCAGCACGCGTCGACCCAGGCGATGAGCCGACGCAGGCTCATCGGATCGACCCGGACGCCGTGGTGCTGGCCGCTCATTGCCCGTTTGATCAGTGGGCTCGTGTAGGACAGGAACCGCATGGGCCGGAAGGTCGCGTAGGCCTTCGGGTCGTTCATGGTCGGGTCCATGCTCTCCACGGCGATGGCGCCGGCGAATCCGTAGCCCGCCTGGCCCTTGTTGGGAACGGGGTTTCCCCAGCCGGCCGGCCCGACGAGGGTCAGGTATGGCTCCTTGAAGACGCTCCGGCAGGGCCGCAACGTCAAGTCGAGCTTCTTGCGGGCCTTCCCTTCCCCCTGGTGACATTTGCCACAGTAGCGGTCAAGCACGGGCTGAGCGAAGCGTTCGTAGCTGATGCTTTCGGTCCCCCACGGGGGTGGGCTCATCTCGGTCGGCGGCCGACCCAGCGCTAACCCATACCGGTTGGGCTGGGCCGTGCTGTGCATCTCATGACATCCGACGCAGCCACGCCGTTCGCCGGGCATGACGCCGGTGAAGCTGCGCATGGTCTGCAGGCAGCGGTAGTGCTCGTCGAGGAGCTGGAAATGCAGCGCGCGGCCCGCCGGTACCTTGAAGTGCACCGAGCCGTCGGCTTCGACGGGCACGACGCTCAGAATCCGCTTGACGCCTTCCTCCTGGACGATCGAGACCGGTGGGCCGGAATGACGGTAGGTCTTGGCCCACGTCGAGTACGTCTTGTGGTCCATCTGAAAGACGCGGACGTACTTGGCCGTTCCCCGCGGCAGGTCGGGCACGCCGTCGTAAACGTCAGGACTGAAGAAGACCCCGGGCTCGGCGGGCCCGCGATCCTTCCCCGTGCCGGGCCATGCGACGCGGTCGAGGTGGCGCGGCGGGACGGGACGCGGCCTGACGGGGATCGCGTGCCAGATGTTGAGTGCTCCCTCGTAGATCAACTCGCGGTTGCCGTGTACGTCCATCAGATACAGCCGGAACTTCCCGTCCGACGCCCGGGCCGACACGAGGAAATCCTCCTCGGAGAGCGGGTACGGCGTCTTGTAGCCCGTGTAGGGTCCCGAGGCGTGATAGCGGCGGGACTCGGGCGGGTCGAGGGGCGGTTTGCTGCACTCCGGCCAGCGAAGATCGCACGTGACCTTCGTCAGACCGTGGGGGAAGTTGGACCCCCGGTCCGGATCGATGATGCCGATCGAGCCCGACCACCAGTCGTGATGGCCCACGCCGGAGAACATGACGCGGCGACTGCCCGGAATCGGTCGCGGCTCGGCCAGGTGGTCCGGCCAGACAGACTGATTGCCCCAGAAGACCATCGTGTTCGTGCCATCCTGGTTCGTGGTCCACAGGCTCTGGACCCGCCACAGCGGTTTGTCGGTGTACTCCCAGCGGGAGTAGATCACCCGACCGTCATGCAGCAGCGCCGGCACGAAGTCCGGCTCACCGCCGTGGCTGATCAGGTAGACGTTGCCGCCGTCGGCGTCGCACCGCGCCAAGATGTAGGAGTAGATGAAGGGCCCGCAACGGACGTACGAATTGCCGCGCGTCGTGGTGAAGATGACGTGGCCGTCCGGCAGGTAGATCGGGTCGACGTCGTCGTAGTCGCTGTCGGTGAGCTGGCGGAGGCCCGTACCGTCGAGGTTCATCTCGTACAGGTGGAAGCTCTTCTCGTCGTGCGGCTTGAAACAGAACAGCACGCGCTTGGCATCGAACGAAAGATCAGGTCGCCAGAAGCTGCCCGGCTTGTCGGGGGCGAGCCTGCGGACCTTCCCGCCCGGGTGGAGCCCATCGAGGACCAGAAGCCGACCTCCGGGCGTTGCCGTGATCCCCATCCGATGGATGGCTTCGTGGATGTCGTTGACGGGCCCGCGCGGCGTCGGTTGGTCTATGAACAGGAGCTGTGCGAAGTCCAGGACGGGGTTCTTGAAGGTGATCCGGCGCTTGACCCGCCGGACGGCGAAGTACAGGCCCCGGGCCGCTGCGTTGTCCGCCTGCCTACCCGCCAGCGTTCTGAGTCGTTGCTCCAGTAGATTGAGCTTAGCCAGATCGCCCTTCAGGTCAGGCGTCTTGGGATCCTGTCCGAGACGATCGGCCAGCTCTCGGGTCCACCGGATCTCCTCAGCCGTCCGTAGCGCCAGCGGTTTTCCGCTGGCCTGGAACAACCAGTCTCGCTCGAGCGCGGCTGTTGCCTCGGATGGCGTCAGTGTTCGGGTATCGGGCGTGGTTGGGTTTTCGACGACATAGGGCAGATAGACGCCGTGCGGAACGTTGGCTCGGGCCAGTCTTCTTCTCAGTTCGGGCGGGACGCCGCGGAACGGCTTCCATTGATCGAATGCAATCCCCGTGGCCGTCTGAAGCTTGTCCAGCGAGTTCCACGTGCCCGAGTAGCCGCTGGCCGGCGGATTCAGCCCAGCCATGACGATACACATGCCCGTCGGCGGATCGTACACGAGCAGACCGGCCGTCCGACGATCCAGGATACTGTAATCCCCTTCGTGCGTGTGGGCCGACTCCATGTTGGCGTAGGCCGTCAGCGTGACGTCGACGAGCGGCTTGCGCTGCACGTTGGTCAGCACGAACTCCACGCCCACCGTGCTGCCCGACCCCATCATCGCGCGAATGCGGATGCGGAGCTTCTTGTCGAGCGTCTCGAACACGCCCGTTGCCTCGGTTCTGGCGAGCGCGTGGATCGGCTCGACGATCCGCAGGTTCTCCGGCTTACTGTCGCCGATGTGCGGTGTGCCGGCCCGATGCTGCCCGGTGCCGCCCCAGTAGTGGACGTAGTAGGTGAACTGACTGAGCTGCCCGCCCCGAGTACCCCGCAACGCCTGTCGCTTCACCCGGTGACGGAAGTAGCCACTGCCCTCCAGCGCGAAGTCGGTCACGCCGTTGGCCAGCCAGACGGGCGATGCGTCCCCGCGACGCTCGGGGGCAGAGGGCGGATCGGTCGGCGCAGCGAAACGACTTCTCGCAGTCGCCAGTTGCTTGCTTAGCTGGTCGAGGGAATCGCTGAATGCGAACACGATGACCTGGCGCGCCGACTTGCCTGGGTCCAGCGTTCCCAGCCGCCAGGTCAATACGCCGTCGGTATTGCCGATCGAGTCCAGCCCCGCGCCCCACGATGCCTGTCCGAGCATTGCCCATATCAGGGCTGCGTATCGTGCGATATCGCGCATCATGACTCTCTCGCGTCTCCGGAGCTGGCTCACGATTCTGGTGCACCAGGACACGGTACGCAAGCCTGGTCCGGAGCCGAGCGTCCGTGCGGCTGGAGGGCCCGGGCCGGGACCTGTCGGTGCCAAACTGGCAAATGGTGCTGACTGGACACTGGCTGGCGTATTACAATGCGATTCAGAGCCGTGGTTTGCCCGATCATCCGGCTGTCCCGATCGTCGAACGGGCGGGCACGAAGTCGTGGCTGATGGGGCTATTGCATAGAGGCTAGGGTTTTCGCAACGGGTACGAGTGTAGGGGGAGAACGATGCGGCTGGGGGGCGACAAGGGGTCCGGGGAATGCGTGCGAGAACAGCGGTCTGGCTGTTGAGTGCACTGACGATCGGTTTCCTGTCCAGGTCGGGTCCTGCCGAACAGATATCTCCCAACGACGACGTCACGACCCGCAGCGACGCGACGAACTACGACGAGTGCCACTTCGGAGGTGACGCGTATGCGGGGCTGCTGGTCAAGACCGGCGGGAGCTACAGCTGGATCGAGTTGACACTCGGAAGCACGGAGGCCGAAACGGCCACACTCTACGTCTACAACTACTGGACTGAGAACGGCGTCAACTATGATGTTCGCCTCCGTGGGGCCCAGTACGACTTCAACGAGACCACGCTCACCGGTGCGAACGACCCGGACACCAGCGGTTGGGCCATCGTGGTCAGTTCCTTCCACGTGGACACGACGGCCCAGTGGTACGCGCTGGACATCACGGACTTCTACAACGCGCACCTGGGCCAGACGGTGACGTTCAAGCTCGAGCCCGTGAGCGGTTCCGGCGACGGCCCGATCTTCGTGGATCGCGAGGGTACGGGTGGCCACGCGCAGCATCCCTATGTCGAGTGGACGGCGGGTGGCGGTCCGCCGACCCTCCAGCCCAATGACGACGTGACCACGCGGAACGACGCGACCAACTACGATGAATACCACTTCGGCGGCGACGCCTATGCAGGGCTGCTCGTCAAGGGCGACGGCAGCTACAGTTGGTTGGAGTACACACTGGGCAGCGAGGCGGTCGGCAGCGCTACGCTCTACGTCTACAACTACTGGACCGAGAACGGCGTCAACTATGACGTCCGCCTTCGTGGGGCCCAGTACAGCTTTGACGAAACGACGCTCACCGGTGCCAACGACCCGGACACCAGTGGTTGGACCGTCGTGGTCAGCTCGTTCCACGTCGATACGACGGTTCAGTGGTATGCGCTGAACATCACGGACTTCTACAACGCGCATCTGGGCCAGACGGTCACGTTCAAGCTCGAGACGGTGAGCGGCTCGGGGGACGGTCCGATCTTCGTCGACCGCGAGGGCACGGGCGGACACGCGCAGCATCCCTACATCGAGTGCACGACGGGTGAGGTGGCCCCGGAGATCGCGGAGGTCTCGCCCGATCCCGATTCGGCCGAGGCCAATGCCGGATACACCAAACAACTGTCGCTGACCCAGGGCACGCCGCCCGTGAACTGGTCAGTCGTGCAAGGTCCGACCGGGCTGACCGTCGATCCGAACGGTCTGGTCAGCGGCTGGACGCCGGGCACGGGCGACGTCGGCAGCAGCTTCACCATCGAGATCCAGGCCAGCAACGACTACGGGGCGGACACCGAGAGCTGGCGGGTCGACGTCACTCAAGCTGCACCCCCTGAGCCCATCTACGCCAACGACGACGTTACGACGCGCAGCGATTCGACGAACTACGACGAACACGATTTCGGAGGCGGCGCCTATGCAGGGCTCTTGGTCAAGAGCGATGGCAGCTATGGTTGGCTCGAGTTCTCACTGGGGAGCACCGAGGCCGAAGCGGCGACGCTCTACGTCTACAACTACTGGACGCAGAACGGCGTCAACTACGACGTTCGCGTTCGAGCCGCGCAGCACGACTTCGACGAGACCGCGCTAACGGGCGGCAACGACCCGGACACCAGCGGCTGGACGGCGGTGGTCGACTCGGTCCACGTGGATACGACGGCGCAGTGGTACGCGCTGGACATCACAGATTTCTACAACACTCATTTGGGTCAGACGGTCACGTTCAAGCTCGAGACGATCAGTGGTTCGGGTGATGGGCCGATCTTCGTGGACAGGGAGGGCACGGGCGGCTATTCGGAGCATCCCTACATCGAATGGGCCCGGGGCAACGTGCCGCCGATCATCGGGGATGTGTCGCCAGACCCCGACACCGGCTATGCGAACGTCGAGTACAGGCGGCAGCTTGTATTGCTGCAGGGCTCCTCGCCGGTCAGTTGGTCGGTGGAGCAGGGACCGACCAGCCTGACCGTCGATCCGAACGGTTGGGTCAGCGGCTGGACGCCGGGCACGGGCGACATCGGCAGCAACTTCACCCTCGAGATTCAGGCCAGCAACGACTACGGCAGCGACACCGAGACGTGGCAGGTCAGCGTCGAGGCGGTGCCGGCGCCAATCATCCAGGAGGTTTCTCCCGACCCCGATACGGCCTACGTCGGGACGGAGTACACCGAGCAGCTCGTGTTGCTCCAGGGCGCGGGCGTGACCTGGTCGGTGGATCAGGGACCGACGGGGCTGTCGGTCGATCCGAACGGCCGGGTCAGTGGCTGGACGCCGGCTGCCGAAGATGCCGGCGAGACCTTCACGATGACGATCCGGGCCGCCAATGCAGGGGGCCAGGACACCGAAACCTGGGACGTGATCGTCAGTGCCACCGGCGGGATCGCCTTCCCTGGGGCCAGTTGGGAGTTCAAGACGCCCGCGGAGCTAGGTTTGGACGAGGCCAAGATCAACCAGTTCGTGGCCAACGTGGGCGGCGTGGGCTGCATCGTCCGTCAGGGGTACATGGTCAAGACCTGGGGGGATCAGTCCAGCAAGGGCGACTGGGCCTCGGCGGCCAAGCCGGTGATCAGCACGATGCTGTTCTATGCGGTCAAGGAAGCCCTGATCCCGAGCGTCCACGATCTGATCGAGAACTGGGGCTGGGACCTGATCGCGAAAGACGAGCCCATGGCGTTCTATCACCTGGCGAACATGACCAGTGGCTACGCACGGGGTGAGGCGCCCGGATCGGCCTGGGCCTACAACGACTACGCGATCATGCTCTACGCCAAGACGCTGTTCGACCGGGTGTATGGTGTGACGCCCAACACGGCCGCCACGCATGCCAACCGCCTGGGTGCCCTTCAGTTCGAGGACGGCTCGATCTTCTCGTCGCGTGGCGGATACGGCCTGTCCACCACGCCGCGAGACTTCGCCCGGATCGGTTGGTTCTGGTGCAACCGGGGTTACTGGGACGGCACGCAGCTGCTGGCCCGAAGCTACTTCGACGACTACATGACCGTGCACGTTTCGGCCGGTTTGCCGCGAACGACGACCAGCGGATCGGACTATCTCGGCGTGGGGACGTACGGCGGGGGTTCCGATCAGACCGGCGACGGACCGGGCATCTACGGGTTCAACTGGTGGTTCAACCCCGATTCCTACACTTGGCCCGATGTCCCCGACGACGCGTTCCAGGCCAATGGGCACTGGGGTGGCGAGGTCGTCACGGTGATCCCCAGCCTGAGTCTGGTGGTCGCGTGCAGAGGAAACAACGGCTCGACCGACCCGGGCAACCCGAGCTCAGGCATGAACCAGAACCTCAAGCTGCTGGTCGAGGCCTGTCCGCCGTTCAACCCCAATCCGCCGGTCGCCGTCATCGACGCCGACCCCACGCAGGGCCAGGCGCCGCTGACCGTGAGCTTCGATGGGTCCGGGTCGTATGACACCGAGGGCCCGATCGTCAGCTACGCGTGGGACTTCGATAACAACGGCACCGTGGATGCCAACGGGGTGACCGCCAGCCACGAGTACACCAGCCCGGATGTGTACACGGCCCGGTTGATCGTGACCGACACCGGCGGCCTGACCGACGAGGATCTGATCGAGATCACCGTGACCGCCGCCCCGACGGGCTCGATCGTGGTGGATTCGGCCCACCCAGCCTGGTTCAGGTACGAGGGCGGCGGGCCGTTCTTCATGTGCGGGCCGGGCGATCCGGAGGGCTTCCTCTACCGTGGCAGCCGGAACGCCGACGGCACCCGAAACGGCGATCAGATGACGTTGATCAACAAGATGGTCGGCACGGGCGCGAACTGCATCTACCTGATGGTGCTCCGCAGCCACGGCGGGGATGGTGACTCCACGCACAACCCGTTCGTCGACAGCAACCTCAACAATCCCGTCGACCAGGACATCATCAATCAGTGGGAGACCTGGTTTGCGGCGATGGACGACAACGGCATCACCATCTTCCTGATCTTCTACGACGACAGCGCCCAGCCCTTTGGCTACGATCTGGTCGGCGGCGAGCTCGACGCGCGGGAGGCGTACCTGATCGACACGATCGTCGGTGCGTTCAAGCACCACAGGCGCCTGATCTGGTGTGTCGCCGAAGAGTACGCCGAGGCGCTGTCCGCCGCGCACGTGGCCAAGATCGCCGAGCGGATCAAGCAGCAGGACGACAACCATCACCCGGTGGCCGTTCACCAGAACCATGGCACGGCGTTCGACTTCAACGGCAATCCGAACCTGGACCAGTTCGCGGTCCAGTACAACACGGACTCGACATCGGCGCTGCACAATGCGGCCGTGGCGGCCTGGAACGACGTCGGCGGCCTGAAGAACGTCAACGTCGCTGAGTTCCAGCCGACGCCGACGGGCAGCGACCTGCGTCGGAAGGTCTGGGCGATCGCGATGGGCGGTGGCTACTCGATGATCGTCTTCATGGACATCGCCTCCACGCCGGTCAACGACCTGCAGGTCTGCGGCCGACTCGTGCAATTCATGGAGGCCACTCGGTTCAACGAAACGTCGCCTGCCGACAGCTTGGCCCGCGGCAACACCGACTACGTGCTGGCCAGCCCCGGCGAGGTCTACATCGCCTACGGTGATTCTGGAGGCAGTCTCGGCGTGAACGTGCAGGCGGGTGACTATCGGGTGAAGTGGTACGACCCGGTCGATGGAGACGCCGTCGATCTGGGTGTGGTGTCGCTGGCCGCCGGGGACCAGACCTTCGCCAAGCCCGGTGCGATCGGCAGCGAGGGGGCGCTCTACCTGGCCACGGAGGCACCGGGCCTCGTCGTCCTGACGTTGACCGAGACAAACGAGATGTGGGGCGACGTGGACATCGAGCCCGAGCCGAACGACCCTCAGGACATCCGGTTCCCGCAAGGGACGGCCGTGACGCTCACGGCGGTTCCGATCGATGGCAAGGCGCTTCGACACTGGGAGATCTTCGACCCCAACTTCCCGAACGATGCCAACCACGCGACGGTCGACGCGAACGAGACGATCGTCATCGCCCTGGACACCGACATGCACGTGAACGCCGTATGGCGATGTGCGCAGGGTTCCGGGATCATGCTTCCCGTGATCCTGGCTGCGTTGGGGGTGCTCTGGCTGGTGAGGCGAAGGTTTGTCCATGTCCGCCGGGGCCGCTGAGCTGGCTGCATCACTGACGTTTCGGTTGCGTCCGGTAGTCCCCAGAGTAAACTCCTGGTTACTTTCACGGTGTCCCTACGGGACGGGCTGCTGCGGCGCGACGGGATGGGCTCCCTTGGCCGTGGGTCTCGTTGTTCCCCAGACAGGGCGAGGAACTCAAGCACGCCTGCCGTCACCAGACTGTCCAACAGCGCCCTACGGGCAGCTCAGCCTGGCGGCGGGTTTCGATGGGCTGAATTCCGGCACGGCAAGGTACAAGGAGGCGTGACAAGGTGAACGCGAGCCGAAGGGACTTTCTGAAACGTACATCGGTTGGGGCGGCGACGCTTGCCGCCAGCAGGTCCGGTCAATTGGTCAGTTCCGAAGGAGGAAGCCAAGTGAAACCTGGTGACCCGCGAGCGTACACACGGCGAATCGCATTCGGCGCGTGGATCAACGATATGCGCAACACGCCGTTGCCCTTGCAGAACTGGCCCGCGCCGCACCTAGACGCCGAGGCGGTCAACGGCGTCCTACGGGCCATGGACGTCCAGAGCGAAGCCGGGATCAACTTCATCGACGCCTGGGGGCTGTTCGCCACCTACGGCTACCCGCCCGACATCGAGAGCGCCTTTACCGACAAGGAGCGTGCGCGTACGGTCCGAACACTGTTGAAGGAGGCGGCCAAGCGGAACATGCGCTTCATGCTCGGCATGGGCCTGTTCAGCTGGGGGTACGACCGGATCATCAAGGAAGACCCCGCGGTCAGAGGGAAGGACCACAAGGGCAACCCCCATCCTCACGCCATGTGCGGCGCGAAGGACCGGGCCTGGACCTACGTCGAGAAGATCCTCGACTGCGCCCTGGGCGGGTTCGACTTCCACGGCGTCCACCTCGAATCCTGCGACCTGGGCTGCTGCATGTGTCCCGAATGCGCGGGGAAAGACGGCGTCGTGGGATACAACGTCCGCTTGAACATTCGCGCTGCGGACTACATCAAGAAGAAGTGGCCGCGTCAGTTCATCAATGTGATCCCCATCAATTGGGTGTCGAGGTCAAACGGCCCGAACACGGGACCGTACACGTCCGAAGAGAAGCAGCAGATCATCGAGCTGAGCAAGCACATCGATTGCTTCATGGACCAGGGGTGGCGCGGGACGTTCGTGCTGCCCAACGAGCGCAAGGCGTTCATACCGCGCTTACACTGCGACTATGGCACGTCGGGGGGGATCTGGGTCTACCACTGCGTTCGCCGCAACCGCTTGTCGTACTTCCTGCCGTATCCCAAGGGAACGGGAAGCGCCATCAAAGCGCACTACGCGGACGGCGCCCGCGGATGCATGGTCTACCAGGGCCCGATGATCAATCCGGCCGTCGAGGTCAACACGGCTGTCGCCGGTCGTCTGCTCTGCGACACGACCCGAAGCGTCCAAGACGCCCTGACCGAAGCCGTCGAGGTCTACTACAAGCCCAAAAACGCCAAGGCACACAAGACGCTGGTCGACGTCTACAACCGTGCGGAGGATGCGTTCTTCGACAACTGGCCCGAGGAGGCCAAGAAGAACCCCGCCCGACCGGGCGAGTTTCACCTGGAGCCCTTGTTCGGGACCGCTCCGCAGAAGAGCATGTACCTTGAGCAGTGGTTGACGCCGAAGGGGCGCGGGGCGTATCGCAAGGGCCTCATCTCCATCCTCGAAACGTTGGCGACCATAGAGGATGACTTCAACGATGACGGCAGGATCGCCCGGATGAAGACGTGCATCATCAGCGTCCTGGTGGACATCGAGAACCTGGGCTACGAGAAGGCCTGACTTCCTCGCTGCTCGGGCTCAGTCACGGTTCGCGCCGCGTGACAGGGGTTTCTCAATGCAGGCAAGCGTCGGTCGAACCCGGCTCGCTGCGCTCTTGGTGGTGATCTTGGCATTGCCTCTCAGCGGTCAGGTTCGTCTTCTGCAAGACCATGCGGACGCAATCCGTCGGACATCAGGCCAGTGGATGGTCCGGCAAGGCGTTCTACGTCCGACGGATCTGACACATGCGGAGGACTACTGCAGCGACGTCGGAGCCGCCTTCTTCGATGGGGTGGCTTGGCAGGATTTCACGCTGACCTGCGAGTTCATGATCCCCAAGGGCAGCACCGGGGCGGGCGGGCCTAGCGTGTTCTTCCGCTGCACCGCGCCGAACGACTACACTGTCGTACACTTCATCAACTACTGGAATAACACGTCCCTGATGCGGGCCCGACCGGGAGAATTCGAGACGGAGTTGGCCCATCACATAGGTGCGCCGCTCAAGCTCGACACCTGGCATCGCCTTCGGATCGATGCCGCCGGCGAGCGCGTCGGGGTTACGCTGGACGGAGGGACACTGGTTGTGGCGGACGACGCGCCACGCGCGGGGATCATCGGCCTGGGGGCACGCATCCGCGAGGTCCGCTACCGCAATGTCCAGGTCCAAGGGGCGGTCACACGGGCCAGAACCGAGTGGGCGGGGAAGCGGCTTCGCCGACGTCATCTCGTCGTCTGCGAGGACAGCGGCAACGGAGGGTATGAGGCCTTCCCAGGGCTCGTCAGACTGAAGAACGGCGACCTCGTGGCGGTCTTCTACTCCGGATGGACACACGTCTCGCGACCGGGTGGTTCGGACAGGCCCAACGGCGGGCGGATCTGCATGGCCCGCTCGTCCGACGAGGGCCGAACTTGGGGCAAGCCCGTCGTCATCGGCGATACGCCCTTCGACGACCGCGACCCGTCCGTCTGGCAGGCCAAGGACGGCTCGGTTCACTGTGCGTGGCCCGCGGCGGATTGGACCGCGTATCGCGGCTCGAAGAAGAAGGACGCGTGGTGTCATGCCTTCCGTGTTCGATCGACCGACAACGCCCACACCTGGTCCGGCCCTCAGGAATGGCAGATCGGCAAGACGCTCGACTGGACGGTGTGGACGGCCCCGCGTCTGCTGTCGGATGGGTCGTGGCTGATGCCCGTCTACAAGAACTGCACCTACACCAGCGCGGCCGTGATCCGATCGTTGGACGACGGCACGTCGTGGAGCCCCCCGTCTCTTCTGGACGCAGGCAACAAGCAGACCGACGAGCCGGACATCGTGGAGCTTCCCGGACGGCGGCTGTTGTGCATCATGCGCCCGACGGGCAGGCTGTACGCGTGGCGATCCCAGTCGGACGATCTGGGCAAGACATGGACACGCCCCGAGCCGTTGGACTGGCACGCCCACGCACCCAACCTGCTGCTCACGTCCCGGGGCATCTTGCTCTGTGCCCATCGGGATCCGGGCACCTCGGTTCACTACAGCTTCGACCACGGCAAGACCTGGGACGGCACGGTCATGATCGACTCGTGCGGGGGCGGGTACCCGTGCATGACCGAACTTGCCGACGGGCGCGTGCTGATCGTCTACTACACCGAAGGACGCAGGTCGGACATCCGTGGACAATTCCTCGATGTCACCCGGAAGGGGGTCCGGCCTGGCGCAGTGGGGTCGTGAGGAGGGCATGATCCTGTTGTGTGCCCAGAAGCGACGTCCGTGAACACATGAACACTGCATTGGTCACAAGTCCCCTGGGCATTCTCGCTGCGCTGACAGGCGTGGCCTCGTTCTTCTTCATTCTGGAGAAGCGCACGAGATGGAGGCTGTTCGAGTTCGTCCCGCCGCTTCTCTTCATCTATGCCGTTCCGTTGGTCCTGTCCAATACGGGGGTGATCGCCAACCGGTCCCCGCTCTACGATTGGATGAGCGACGCGGTGCTCCCCATGTTCCTCATTCTCATGCTTTTGGACGTCGATGTCCTGGGCGCCATCAGGATCATGGGCAAGGGAATCCTCGTCTTGCTCGCCGGAACGATCGGCGTCATCGTCGGCGCGCCGGTGGCCTATGTCCTCGTTAAGGGCGGGCTGGGGCCCGATGCCTGGAAGGGCTTCGGCACGCTTGCAGGGAGTTGGATCGGCGGCACCGGCAACATGGCCGCGGTGAGTGAGGGCCTGGGGACGCCACCGGCCGATTTCGGCCTGGCGGTCCTGGCCGATACGTTGGTCTACCTGGTCTGGCTTCCGATCCTGCTGGGCTCGAGAAGCCTTGCCGCGCGGTTCAACAGGTTCGCGCGGGTGGACAGCCGTCGGATCGAGATGCTCGAGCGTTCGTCAGGCAATCTTGCGAACGACAAGGGCAAGCTCGAGATGAGACACGTGCTCTATCTGCTGTTCCTCGGACTGCTCTTCCCACGCCTGGCCGCTGCGTTGGCAGCTTGTCTGCCGCAGGTCCCACCGGTGTTGACCACGGGGTCGTGGCACATCCTGTCGGTCACAACCTTCGGCATACTCCTGTCGATGACGCCGGCGCGGAAGATCCCGGGCAGTCACGAACTGGCGGTCGCCATGGTCTACCTCTTCGTGGCCAACATGGGCGCCCGCGCGGAGATCGCCGGACTCACCGAGCGGGCTCCGTGGTTCCTTCTGGGCGCCTACGCCTGGATCGTCGTCCACGGCGCCTCTTGTGTTCTGGCCGCGAGGGTTCTTCGTGTAGACATTCACTCGACGGCCATCGCCAGCGCCGCGAACATCGGCG
The DNA here is from genome assembly GCA_964390905.1 of uncultured Planctomycetales bacterium. GTDB lineage: Bacteria > Planctomycetota > Phycisphaerae > UBA1845 > JAFGLZ01 > JAFGLZ01. Next base: position 31,653 of record CAYMLO010000052.1, read on the forward strand.
GCATAGCGACCGCTCCCATCGTCGCCGCCTATCACAACGACAAGCTCGTGCCGGCGAGCGTTCTGATGGCACTCATCGGCTATGCGATCGGCAACTACGGGGCCTTCGCAGCGGCGTGGCTGTGCTATTGGGTCTCCTGAGAACTGCCGCATGCGGCAGCCCGGCCGCGGGACGTCTTGCCGGGCGCAAACTCGACGGTCATGCCCGAGGGACGGCCGGAGCCATCCAACTCAAAGGCCCCCGGCGCCTCGATGTCCTCGATCACAAATCGCGTCTGCGACAACGGCAGGAGGCCGAAATCGCCCATCCTCTGTGTTCCGATCAGCAAGCGATCGTCCATGGCCTTGACGCGCAGCCTGAATCCCCCGAAATCGTACTCGCCGGCGTATCTCTTCAGAACCTTCGGGGGGAGCTTCACTACGTTGGCATGCCTCGAGACACGCCTGAGAGATACCGTCTTGGGCTTGGCTCTGGGCGCCGAGATCCTCGCCTTGAGAACCAGATCCAACAGCTCGAAGCGTTGCGCATCTGCGACCCGCTTCCTGGCCCTCCTCAGATGCGAACTCAGGTCCCAGTAGGTATCGACACGATGGACGAACACCAGATCCGCGGCGGGGATCACATCGATAGAGTGTCCTCCATAGCCCCGGGCTGAGTACATCCCGAGCTCCTTGAAGGGCCCGTCCACGATACGCCACCACAGGTACCCATAGGCGTAGTGACGATTCGGCGTGGTGTCCGGTTCGCGGAAGTGAGAGGCCGTGCTCACCTTGACCCACTCCTCCGACAGGACCTGTTTGTCCCGCCACCGGCCCTGGCGGAGGAAGAGCAGGCCGAATCGGGCCATGTCCCTCGCTGACATCCGGAACGGGTAGGCCGGGTGGATGGAGTTCTCCTTCTCCAGATGGTAGTACGTGTCTTGCAGCCTGAAGTCTTCCATTTCGAGTGGCCGGGCGAATCGCCGCTCGAACTCCTCGAAGACCTTCGTGCCCGTCTCCTTTTCGAAGATCGTACACAGGGCGTTGAAGTCCCAGTTGTTGTACCAGAAGTATTCGCCGGGCCGATGGCTCCCGCGCTTGGGGCGGCGCATCTTCATCCGGGACGTTTCGTAGGCGGCCGGATGATAGATCCCGGATCGTGATCTCAGCAGGTCGATAACGCGTGCCCGCTTCTCCGCCTCGGTCAGAGGCGGCACGTCGTCGATGCCCAAGTCTGCCATCGTCTTGTTGGGGTCGATGTGGCCTTCGGCGACATGAATCCCATAGAGCGCGCTGAGGAAGCTCTTCCGGACCGAGTGGCACATGTACCTTCTATCGACGTCACCCCATTGGACGAGGACGGCGCCATCGTAGACGACCATGACAGCGGCCGAGCCGATCTTGCGGAAGTGGTCGTGGGCCTTGCCGAGTTTCTCCGAAGACCACCCAGCCTCTTCGGGCGTTGCGTGCCTGGCCCAGGTCTTCCGAGGGTATCGATGTGGCTTGCGTCCGAGCCACGCTTTCCACGCCTCGGTTGGGTAGGGGGGTGCCGCACAGGGCGTGACGACAGCGAGCGTATAGACCGCCAAAAACGGTGCCAATCCGGGCATCATGATCGCTCCCCAGGTCGGATCCAAACGGACGAACCACCGGATCGCTGAGCCGGGGCAATCCTATCTCCCGGCTGGGTTTTCGTCTATTCTGCTGAGGTCATGTCAAACGGCCCAGCCGCATGATGCCGTGGTGTAGCGACAGCATCGTCGCATCACCGAAGGAGCCGACGCATGCACCGCTTCTGTCACTTGGCCTGGGTTTCCGCAGTCCTGACGTCATTGGTGCTGGTGGTGGGGGGGCTTGTCCCAGCCCATGTGTGCTTCGGGGATCAACTCGGCGAGTTGACCCGGTCGATCGCGGGTCGGCCTTGTCGGGCCTCCAGCGGGCTGTTCGACCCCGAATCGAACCGCGATTCTCACCACCCCCAGCCGGGTCAGCGATTGATCGTCGCCGACCTGCAGGGCCCCGGAGAGGTCCGGCACCTCTGGTTCACTGTCGCGAGCCGCGACCGCCGATATCCGCGCACGCTCGTCCTGCGTGTTTACTACGACGGGGCGGACACCCCCTCGGTCGAGACGCCGATCGGGGATTTCTTCGCGGCCGGCAACGGCATGCGTGCGAACGTCTCGACGAAGCCGATCGAGGTCAGCTCGTACGGCCGGGCCCTCAACTCGTACTGGCGGATGCCGTTCCGCGAGCGCTGCCGCATCGAGGTCCACAACCAGGGCAGCCAGACCATGTGCGTGTACTTCCAGTGCGACTGGCTCAAACTCGAATCGCTGCCGGCCGACGTCTACTACTTCCACGCCCGATACCGCCAGGAGTATCCGGCCAAGCCGTTCTCCTGGTACACGGTCTTCCAGGGCAAGGGCGAAGGGCACTATGTGGGCACGGTGTTCTCATCACAGAACAACCTGAGGAGCTGGTTTGGCGAGGCCGACGACCGTTTCTACGTCGACGGCGAGGAGATCCCCTCGCTGATCGGCACCGGCACGGAGGACTACTTCAACGACGCCTGGAACCTCCGGCTGACCTCGGGCCAGCGCGTCGGCACGACGATCTGCGAGCCGAAAGGCGACGAGCGTCGGATCACGGCCTATCGTTGGCACATCGACGACCCGGTCCCGTTCAGGAAGTCGCTCAAGCTCGAGATAGAACGCCGCAGCTACATCTCGGTGACCCATCCCGAGACGGGCAAGCGGAAGTCCTACGATTTCAGGTATCGTCCCGACGACTGGTCCTCCGTTGCGTTCTGGTATCAGAAGGGCGTCGCCGAGGCGATGTGGGCGTTCCCGCCGGCCGAGCAGCGTTTGCAGCCAGAGGTGTGGGTGGAACCGGCCTGGGCGATCGACAAGGTCCGTACCTCGCCCGGCATGAAGCCCCAGCGGCTGTACAACCGGACCTGCAATCTGAAGAGATACTTCTACATGCGCAACGACGAGGTCGGGTCCTGGGTCGAGTTTCCCTTGGCTATCCCCGAGCGAGGGCGCTATGCCGTGTCGATGTTCCCGAATCTCTACAAACAGCACGGCGTCTGGAAGGTCGTCCTACGAGGGTCCGACGACCAGACGGTCCTCGATCCCGGCCTGGACTTCTGGGACTACCGCCTGCCCCGACGCGAGAACTGGCCGGAGAACTACGAGCACGGCACCACGATCGAGAAGAAGATGGGCGTCCATCACCTCGAGGCCGGCGACTACTGGGTCCGGTTCGAGTGCACCGGGGCCAATCCGCTGACACGGCATCCCGAGTCGGGGGAGTTCGGCAAAGGGCGCTCGATCGGGCTGGACGCGATCTGTTTCCGTCGTCTTCGCATCGAGCACCCGTACAAGTGGATGCAGGACTACCTCAAACAGGAAGAGGCGTTGTTCGCCCAATACGATCGGCAGGCGTCCGCGACGGTCACTGCGCTGGCCGAGGCGGTCGAGGCCTTCCGCGGCGATCATGGCCAATACCCGCGCGGTCTCGATCAACTCGTCGGGACGCCTCATTGGACCGCGCCACGGATCCCCTTGGACCCGTGGCGTCAGCGCTACCGCTACCGCTGCCCGGGCGTCGTGCATCCCTGGGCCTTCGACGTCTGGACCGTGCACGGCCGGAGTCGAAGGCCGAGCGCATGGATCGGCAACTGGCAGAACCCGTTCAGTGTAGCCAACGAGGCCAAGGGCCTCGTCTTCGAGGGGGAGGATCTCCGGGCCGTCCGTGTCAGCAACGGCGTGCGAGCGACCCGACAGAAGGTCGCCTCCTACGGGAACGCACCCATCTCGGGCAAGGCTTCCCTGTTCATCCGTCTCAACAGGCCCGGAGACTGGGCCGAGATCGCGTTGCCGGCAAACGTCCCGGCCGGACGATACCAGGCCCATCTTCTCTCGGTCACGTCGTGGGACTATGGCATCTGTGAGTGGTCGCTGACGGGAACGCCGCTGGGCAAGCCCTTCGACGGCCACACGCCGACGATCGGCATGAAGGTCCTGCCGCCCACGATCGTCGAGCTTGGTGGGAGTCCCACGATGCTGCGCGTCGAGGCGGTTGGCAGATCGGACCACGCCACCGGCCACTTCGCCGGCCTCGACGCGATCGTCCTAAGGCCGCTCCGGAAGGATTGAGCCGCAATCGCCGCCCGAGTGCGGGGTGTTCCGCTACTTGCGGGCTTCAGGCCTCGTCTCGCCGAGCGGAGACCACTCTCCGAAGCGTTCCGTCTCGACCTTGCACGGCCCCTTCGATTCCCACGTGGCATTGGAGTTGTAGTCCCACGCCAGGTACTCAGACCCCCCGCCGCTCGTGGTGGTGATCAGGTATCGATTGCTTCGGTACCCGATGACGGACGCGGCCTGCGCCGGATGCTTGAAGACGCCGCGACCGCTCGAGGGATCGACCGGCACCCAACCGTAGTTCGGCAGATACACCTCGGGCCAGCGGTGAAACAGACCGTTGTCGGTCGAGGCGTCGTCGCCTCGGATGACAACCGAGCCGACGTATCGAGCGGGAAGCCCAGCGGCGCGGCACAAGGCAATGTAGACGAAGGAGTACTCCGAACACGAGCCGCTCCCGCGCTTGAGCACCGTCGGCGCCACGTTCCAGCCTCCGCTTAGTTCATACGTCATCTTGCGCGTGACGTGATCGAAGAGCTTCCGGGCGATCCAATAGCAGTTCGTCTCATCGCCAACGACCTTCTGGGCCGTTTCCTTGATGGTCGGGTCTTGGATACAGAGCTTCGCGCCGTCGCACAGATACTGTCGCCTGATCTCTTCCGGCACGTCGGACAGCGAGCCGACCTTCTCCGGGAAGAGGAAGAACCGGGTCTTGTGCAGTTCCAGCTTCACCTTCATGGAGGTCGTGACGAACTTGCCGGCGGGCACGTCTTCGTAGTGATAGTGTGCGACCTTCTGCCCCCACTTGTCCGTCAGGAATTCCTTGGGCTGGGGAACGAACGTCAATTCGCCGAGGATCTTCTGAGACAACGTGTCCTGGGGAACGGCGAGGTAGATGTCCAGCGACGTGATGACGCCGGGGCCGTAGTTGCGGAACTGGTGGACGTACTCGAGCGCTTCGCGCTTGGCGTCGGTCTGAACGTGCTTCACTGCGTCCTGCCGCTTGATTTGGTATAGCGTGTCGGTTTGATAGTCGACGTTCCACAGGAACTCACCGTCGAAGGCCAATCCGCGAGGGAACTTGGCGGGGGATGGAAACGCGACGATGACGTCACCGTCTTGGGGACGGACCATATGGATCATGTCGTCCGATCGATCCGATACCCAGAGGTACTTCCCGTCGTAGGTCAGACCGTGCGGATCCTTGGAGGGGGACGGGATCTCGCGGATCGTTGTGCCGTCCTCGGTGGAGATCTGGAAGAGGCGGTCTTTCTCGAGGTCAGCCACCCACAGGTGCGTGCCGTCCCACGCCAGGCCCTGCGGGCTTTCGCACGGAACGGAAATCGTCTTTGCGGCAATCCTGGTCTTGGGGTCTAGCTTGAAGGCCTCCTTGCGCTCGGCGTCCAGGGCCCAAACGAAGCGCCCTTGCATGGTCAATCCCTCGACTTGATAGCCGGGGGCTGGGAACGACTCGGTCACGCGTCCGTTCTTTGGGTCGATCCGGTAGAGCAGGTCGGACCGCCTGTCCGCCAGCCACAGCGATTCTCCGTCGAAAGTCAAACCCGTCGGGCAGCGGCCAGGCGTGCCAAACTGCTGGACGACATCGCCGGGTGTGGCTTCGGCGGGATCTGGGGCGGCGAACAAGACAAGCGACAAGGTGAACAGGGCACTGCCGTGTACTCTCATCTTCGTGCTCCTCGCTTCAGGGTTTGGTTGGGAACACCGGCTTCAGCATCCTACAAGACCTCCGTTTGCGAAGCACGAGCTGAAGGGCCGGAGGCCTAGAACCCGCCTATGCGCGTGGGCTCTGACTTGCCAGGTCCAGCCCCGACCGACGGGGTCGGCTTGACAGACCGCGCTGGCTCGATAACGTGCCTGACGGCTAGGTGGTGGACGCATTGGGCGGTGGCCACGTTGCCGCGATACCCGTCTTCCGCAAGGGAATCCGTCGATGTCGAAGCGTCTATCCTACCTGCGTGTGCCCTTGGCGTTGGGTTCTGTGCTGGTCGCCGCGGCGAGCGTTCGAGCGGCCGGTCCGCCGACCGGGGAACTGGAGACGCCACGGCAGATCTGGCAGCGGTGCCAGAAGTCGCTCTTGAAGCTTGACTACAGGATCAGCAAGGACGAGATCGTCGCCTCTGATACGAATCCTCAGCAGAAGCTGCGCCGCGTCGAGGTGAAGTTCTACAGCCAGGAACTCGACGGGAGGAAGTGGGGACATCCCTGCGTGGTGTTCATCCCCACCGACCCCCAGATCGCCGGTGCGCCCGAACGACGCGGCAAAATGGTCATCGTGGGACAGCGGAGTTGGGACGGCCTGGCCACCGGCCCGTGGCGGGATTCCTTTTTGGGCAACTACGGGGAGCCGATCGCGGCCCGCACGGGGTATCCCACGATGATCTGCCCCCATCCCGGCGAATACGACGAGAGCCCCGGCCGTGAGATATCCATCGGCCACTTGCGGGCTCGTTGGCGAAACCTCGGGGACGTCGCTGAGCATCCCCACTTTCGGCTGGCGATCGTCTACCTGCGCGCACTCGACGTCATGGCAGGGGTCTTGGGAGTGGACCGTAGCGACCTCCGCGCCGTCATCGGCGGACACAGCAAGCGCGCGACCTGCGCCTACACCGCAGCCGCGGTCGACCCGCGAATCGTCGGCGTCGTCTACATGGGGAATGAGTCGTTCTGGACCGACCGCCACCTCGCCGGTCCGGAACGGGTCGTCTATCCGCCTGTCGCGCAGAAGTGGATCCAGGCCAAGGTGCTCTATATCGGCGCTACGAACGAAGACGGCTATGAGATGTACAACATCAACCGGATCGTAGCGCGGATGACGTCCGCCTGGACGGTCGAGTATATCCCCAACTACAGGCACGCCTCGCAGTCCGAGAAGCACTTTGTCGACTGGCAGATGTGGATCTCGCACGTCTTCCAGCAGCGGCCCATTACCAAGATCCGCGGATTGAGCTACGAACAGGTCGGCGGCGACTTCGTCTGGGGAGGACGCAGGTATGGCGCGGGCACGCTGTTCCGCGCGCGGATCGAATCGCCCAACAAGATCATCCAGGCGAAGGTCTGGTACGTCTACAACGACGATGAGCCGTATTGGCGCGATCTGGTGTGGTACCCGGAGTTCATGATTCCGCAGGAAGATGGCGCTTACGCAGGCTTCGTCAAGGGGCGGTTGCCGGACGCGTGGCTCGTGGAGGTCAAGGATATCGCCAACGGTTTTCCCGGCTATGTCAGCAGCCTGCCGACGGACATCACCGGCAAGAAGACCGCCACGAGGAGGTCCCGCGGCTCGCGCTCACGGCATTGGTGCCCCAGAGCGGCCAAGCCGAAGCCGCATGATTGAGAGGATCGGCCTCCGGGGTCCGGAGAAGGACATGGTGCACTCTGTTGGCACGACGGGTTTGGCGATCTGCCTGGCGCTGCTGCCGGCGCAACTGATGGCCCAACCGTCCGCGCAGGACGGCAGAGCCGCCGACGCGCGCGCATCGTCGCGCTCCAGCCCCATCCCCGCCAAGCTCGATAGCATGGTTCCCCGGCTCATGGCCACCTACCACGTCCCGGGCGTATCGATCGTGGGCATAGAGAACCGGCGCATCACCTGGGAGCGTCACTACGGCGTTCGCGCCGCCGACCGTCCCGAAAAGGTCGATCGGGGCACCGTCTTCGAGGCGTGTTCGATGACCAAGACGCCGTTCGCCTACGTCGTGCTCAAGCTCGTCGAGCGGGGAAAGCTCGAACTGGACCGGCCGCTGGTCGCCTGCCTCGACAAGCCCTATCTGACCGACGAGCCCCTTCACGAGCGGATTACTGCGCGGATGGTGCTGTCGCACACGACCGGCTTTCCCAACTGGCGCAAGGGCGGGTGGCGGAAGGGGGGTAAGCTGCCAGTACGGTTCGAGCCGGGCACAAAGTTCGGCTACTCCGGCGAAGGGTTCCTCTACCTCCAGCGCGTTGTGGAACAGATCACCGGCACGCCCGTGGAAGCGTACATGAAGAGGGAGTTGTTCGGGCCGCTGGGCATGACCATCAGCAGCTACGTCTGGGAAGATCGCTACGAGGATCTCGCCGCCGCGGGTCATGACGCCAAGGGAAAGGTCAAGCCAAACCGCTCGCTGTTTCGCCAGGCCAACGCGGGCTACTCGCTGTATTGCACGGCGTATGAATACGCCAAGTTCCTCGTGGAGATCCTGAGGGACGACCGGTCGGCCCGGCATTCGCTGCGTGCCCGGTCGATCGACGCCATGCTCACGCCCACCACGCAGGCCACGGGACGCAAACCGATCGTCCGGTCGGGCAAGACAACGTCCAAGGTCACCTACTACGGGCTCGGATGGGCCATCGACAAGACCGCGAGCGGCCACCGCGCCTACCACGGCGGCTCGAACGGGACCGGCTTTCGCTGCTACTGTGAATTCGATCGCAAGCGCGGCACGGGCATCGTCATCATGACCAACGCCCTGAGCGGCGCGAGGCTGTGGCACCGCGTGATCGGAGCCGTGGGCGCCCCTTGAAGCGCCCGCTGACCTTCCTTGCAGTCGAGACGTTCGCCTGTACGTATCATCGGTATCATCGGGGGCAATCACCCATTTTTGAGGCTCGTCCCGATGCCTACAGCTGCCGGTCCGGCTTGTGCTATTGAGTCGCCTCGGCCAGAGGGAAAGGCGCCAGGCTCCGGGCGTCAGGCGTCGGGGGACGGGCGTTTCGGCGAGCGAGACCTGGTACTGAGCTTCGCAAACAGCCCCGTAGGCCATGTCCAGGAATCGTACGTAATCGCTCAACGGATGCCGTGCGCAGTCCTCCACGATGTTGGATGCGCACGAGACCGCCGCTCGGCGGAGTTGCTGGGTCAGGCCGAACTGCTCGTGCCTTGGAAACCCCGCCGTCGACCAGGGCCGGCCCGCTGGCGGAGCGGTGCGGCGACCGCACGAGCCCTCGCGCCCAAGGTGGAGCCGGCCAAGAAGGTCGATTTCCGGCTAGACGTGTCGAAGACGGGGTGAGGGGAAACGAGAAGGCCCACAGGGCCGAGCCTGCGTGCTTTGGGGCGATCGCCAAGACCGGATCCGCTGCCGCCTTCGTCTTACCACGAAGAAGGGCCAGAGGACGGCCAGCACCATTGGGAGTAGCGGCGCTGTCCCACTCCCGCATTTGAAGGCGGCAGCGACTTGACGATCAGCGTCCATGACGATAGTGATGGGGTTGTTGCTGTCGATGACCACGAAATTGGCGTCCGCTGCGTAGTTCGGGTCGTAGAGCTCCCAGTGCCCGAACACCTTGCTTCCGATCGGCTCGGCCGTCAGCGTCACTCGCGTGTCGACCAGGTACATCGGCAGGTTCGCATCGGACGGCATCGGGTCCAGTTCGACTCGGCCCCATAAGGCGTTTACGCAGTCCAGCGTCAGCTCCTGCAAGGGGAGACCCAGGATGACGAGCCCCCCGCTCCCGCCGCCTACGTACGCGAACCGTCCGACGATGCACCCACCATACGGATAGGCCACGTCGAGTCGTCCTTTCCAGACGGGGGCGTCGGGGGTGGCCAGATCGATCAGCTCGATGCCGGGCGGACCGTCCATCATCAAGGCACAGTTGCCCTGGATGGGCACCTCACGGACGATCCCGCCCGTCTGGCACCCGCCGACCCAGGTCGGCTCGTTCGGGTCGGCCACGTCCACCACCTGCAATCCCCCCAGGCCGCACGCCACATAGGCGTACTGGCCCGCGATTGTCACCGACATCGGGTTTCCGGTTAGGAGGCAGCGATTCACCCAGGTCGGCGTGTTGGGATCCGAGACGTCAATCACCGCCAGGCCTCCCTCGCCGTCAGCAACGAAGGCATGGTTGCCGGTCACGGCCACGCCGTAGGCCTTGCACGGTGTGTTGTAACCACTGATTCGGGCCGGTGCGTTCGGGCTCGAGATGTCCACGACCTGGATCCCTGCAAGTCCGTCGGCCAGGTACGCCAGATCCCCGGAAACGGCGACGGTGTAGACCTCACCGTCGGTGTCGAGTTGTCCGACGCAGGATGGCACGTTGGGATCGCTCACGTCGATCACCTTCATGCCACCCACCAAGTCGGCGACGTAGGCATGTGGCCCTGATACGGCGACGCGACGCGCATTCGTTGTCGGACACTGCCCGACCAGCAGAGGCTGGTTCGGATCGGACACGTCGAAGATCAGAAGCCCTGAGGTGCTCGCAGCCACGTAGGCCAGGTCACCCGAAACGGCCACGAAGCTCGCGAAGCCAGGCGTGGCAGTCTGGCTGATCTTCACCATCGTCAGAGGCCCAAACTCGGCCGTGGCGCACCGGTCGGCGTTCATGACGACCGTGAGCGGGTTGTTGGGATCGGTCACGGCGTAGTTGGCGTCACCAGGGTGGTTGGCGTCGTCGAGCCGCCATTGGATGAAGGATCGACCTGCGTACGGCGTTGCAGTGAGCTGGACCTCGGTGTCGGTGGCGTATCGCAAGGGGTTGGCTAGGGCGGGCTCGGGCGACCAACAGACTTCCCCAAACGACGGGTTGACGACGCTCACGTCCAGGAGGCATGCACTGTAGTGCAGGATCGCGCCATTGGAGCCGACGGCGTAGACGCTGCCCGGCCCGCTTCCCCAGCCTGCCAGCAGGTCGCTGCTGGCAGGGCTAGACATCGAGGACCAGGTCGAGCCATTGTAGTGGCGAACCGTTCCGTCATCGCCCAGGGTGAAGACATCGTCCGGCGCGGCCCCCCAGATGTCAGTGAGTCGTTTGGTCGTTCCGGTGGTGATGGACGACCAGGTCGAGCCGTCGTAGTGGAACGCCGCACCAGACGAACCCACGGCGTAGACATCCGCGGAGCCACTCCCCCATACCCCCTCGAGGTCGGTCGACGTCCCGCTGACCATCGTTGCCCAACTCGATCCGTCATAGTGGATGATCGTGCCGGACCGCCCTAGTGCGAAGACATCGTTCGGAGAGGCGGCCCAGACGTCGCGGAGGTCCGCTCCCGTTGGGCTGCTCATCGCCGACCAGACCGTCCCGTCGTAGTGAAGAACGGTCCCGCCGTCCCCCACGGCGAAGACGTCCTCTGCGCCGGTGCCCGACAGACCGTACAGGTGCTCGGTCGTGCCGGTGTTCGTCGCCGTCCAGGTCGACCCGTCGTATGCCAGGGCGTTACCGGATTCGCCCACGACGAAGGCAGCGTCGGGACCGGCAACCCAAGCGTCATAGAGCCGGTAGCCGGTCACATTCAGGGAGATGGACCACGCCGAACCATCGAAATGCAGGACTTTGCCCGTGCGCGGAGAGTAGATTCCCACAGCGGCAAACACGTTGTCGGGGGCCGAGCCCGAAATGCCGTAAACGGCCCCCGTGTCTGCGAGATCCACCGATTTCCGTGACCACGCAGATCCGTCGAAGTGCCAGATCCGCCCAAGTTGGCCGGCGACGAGGATGTCGGCTGGACCCGATCCTCCGATGCCCCAGTTCATGCCCCCCGTGGTCACGGTTGACCAGCTTGAGCCGTCATAGCGGCGGATTGTGGCCCCCTCGGCTACGTAGACGTTGCTGGGGCCGCTTGCCCACACGGCGACGTACGTCCAACCGGCTTCGAATTCCGGGAGTTGGGTCCAGGAAGCCCCGTCGTAATGGAAGATGACCGCATAGATCCAGGTCATGTGAGCCATACTGACGGTGCGATAGCCGCACGCATAGATGTCGCTCGGGCTATTTCCCCAGAGGTCCCGCATGCGCAGGTCATACGGTGAGGGCAGGCTGCTGTAGGACCAATCGGTCCCGTTGAAGTGCATGATCGTTCCCGCCGCGTCGACGAAGGTCACATCGTTTGGGCTGGCTGCGTAGGCACCGCGCAACCCATAGGCCGACGTGCCGGTTGTAATCACGCTCCAGTTCTCGCCATCGTAGTGAAGGACGGTGCGGTTCTCACCGGCAGCCCAGACGTCATTGGGACCGGAACCGGAGACGGCCCAGAGATCCTCCGTCGTCCCACCGTTCATGCTGGCCCACGCTGAGCCGTCATAGTGCAGGATGGCCCCCGCCTTGCCGACGGCGAAGGCATCGCTCGGGCCGCTGGCCCAAACGTCCTCGAGGTCCGTTTGGACGCCGCTGTCCATGACGAGGAATCCGGAGCCGTCATCGTGGAGGATCGTACCCGTCTGGCCCGCCAGGAAGACGTCGTTGGGTCCGTTGTACCAGACGGCGTTGAGGTTGTTGCCTTGCGGCAGTGGATTCAGCCATTGCCAATCTGCGCCCAGTGCGACGTGCGGTCTCGACAGGCACCCCATCAATACGCCCGCCGCCACAACGCAATCCAACAGCGTTTTCATGGCTCGCCCTCGTGTGCTGCGATGTAGAGTCTGCTTCCCCCGCAGGCATGCCCTCTACTTCTGCAAGAGATTGCGCCGCAAGTATAATCGACGAGGGGACCCTATGGGAGCCCCAATCCCAGAAATCATCGGGCAACCGTCGTCACCTGCCGGACCCAGCCGGATCCTTCCCCGCCTCGTGTTTGGAATCTGGGATTAGTGTCCCCCGCGCACCGGCAGGCGCACTTCTCAATGAAGGGAACGGGGATCAGGCCTATCTCCGCCTGGCGTCGAAACGGGGGGACGTGAAGTCAGGGAGCTGCCGCTTGCGAGGCAGATATACGCGCGCATCTACGACGCACGCCGCGCTCCTGCAGCTGCCGATCGAGCCTGCGGTATTGAGTGGCCCCGGGCAGGGGGAAAGGCGCCAGGCTCCAGGCGTCAGGCCTCAGGGGATGGGCGTCGCAGTGAGCGGATCAGGGCGTTGAGAGCCTTCGATTTGGGATCGCTACTCCAGCTTCGTCAGGATTTCGTGCAGCTTCTGATGAGAACCGATGGAGAGTAGATGTTTCCCGTTGGGCAGACATTTCTTGAAGTGTGTGCTTGCGGTCTTGCGATCGGCACCGAGCCAGAGGAGTCTTTCGGCCAACTCCGCGTAGATCGCCGGGACCGTGCGCTCAATGTACTTTGCAGCGTTGGCTTTCCCGCTTCGCCGGGCAACGACCGCCATCTTGGTGAGGTATCTCGCTTGGGCGGTCATGTACGTCTCGACCTTTCTGGCGTCGGCTTCGGCGTAGGCCACGTCGGCCAGCGTTCGGAGGGTCTTTGATCGAGCGTCATGCCCATTCGACATGCGGTCCCGGGAAGGCTCGGGGGATCCGAGTTTCAGCGCCTCGAGGCCGAACTCCTTGGCCTCCCTGTACCGGCCCTCCTTGCCGCACGCATCCGCAAGGCTCGCGTACTGACCGACCAACAGCCGGGAGTATGTATTGATTCCTTTGGCATCCTTCGCCTTCCGGGCCCTTGCCAACTTGCTCTTGTACTCCTTCAAGTACTCGAGCCAGCGATTGTACTCCTGCTTGTCGACAGCATCGTGGCGCCTCCCGAGCGTCCCGACGATCGTTCTCGTTCCCGCCTCCGGGACCTTCGGCAGCGAGAGGGTGACCTTGAACTTCCCTTCCGGCATCGGAACCCAGAGCCGGAATACGCCCGCTCTCCACCCTCTCGAGTCGAACGCCACCGGCGACCATGCATAGTGTGTCCGGCCGCCTTGGACCTTCGCACGGAGGCGGTAGATACCCGGCTGGAGCCCGCGGATGGCCGCATTTATGTACAGACAGCAGACCCTCGGGCCGTGGCTGCCATGGACCCGTATGGGCCCCTTTGCCAGGTCCTTTTCGGAGGGGATGACGCCCCACGTGATCTCGCTCTTCGGCTCGTAGAGCAGATTGTGCTCGTACAGATAGGCCGAGGACTCGTAGTCCATCAACTTGACGCGACAGATGTAGGAACTCGGGCGCTTGATTCCCTTCGGCAGCGTGGTCGTCCACTTGAAGGTGAATGTGTCGTCTTTCGGTGTAACGGTGGCCTTGCGCTCGGTCGCAGGCCCGTCCCAAAGGATCGTGTGGTTGACGTTGATGACCACGTCATCTCGCATCAATCCCGCCGGCGTGGTCTTCTTGGCCTCCTCCCAGAAAGCCCTCCGCGCATCGGCCCGCAAGCGGACCTTCCTCTCGACCAGTTTGTTGACGGCTTGCTCCAGGCGCCGCTTCTCTCCCTGGCTGAGCGCGTCCCAGGCCCCAACGATGCTGTCGAGTGCCCTGTCGGAAACGTGCTTCGGGTCGGACCACCTGACGAAGAAGCTCTCCCAATCGTCTTTGGCTGGCGTGTCGAGTCTGGCCTCGCGCAGAATACGTCGAGCGTCGTCGTTGCCGAGGATGAATCCCTTGGCCGCCAGCTGCTCGGCTGCGCGGGCCAACATGCCATAGAAGCCATACAGCTCGGTGGGCGAGAACTCCCTCTTGCCGGCCATTGCGACGAGGTAATCCCTCATCGCCTGGAGGCGAAGCTTCTCGAGAGCTTGCCGCCGGAGCGCCGTGACGGTGATGGTATCGCCAAAGAAGACGCCGCCCTCGATCTTGCCGTTCTTGAGCAGCGAGTACAACTGCAAGCCCGTTAGAGGCCCTTCATGGACCCGGCGATACCAGGTTGCATACAACGACGCCTTCTTGAAGGTCTCGTAGTCAAGCCGGAGAAACCCGTCGGGGTTCTTCTTGTCCCAGATCAGCCAGAGCATGTTGCGCGGGCGCTTGGCGGTCTTCTCCGTGGGTTCGGCAAACGGATACCCGAAGACCGTCAGTTGGTTGTACATGGCGAAGGGACCTTTGTCATAGCGATAGAACCGGCCCGGCTCCATCTTGCCAGGGGCATGCGAGATGAGCGTCCTGTATGCGGCCGGTATGCTGATGTCACGGCGAAGGTCATAGCCCTCCCCCTGATAGAATCGTCGGACGATCTGGTCGAATTCGGCGGCCCAGTCTGGCGCGAGGGTCAGGATGCCGGCGTAATCCCTTATCACCTGCCGCAGGACCGGGATGGGGATCTTGGCGGACGCTGCCGTGATGACCCGTCCGACCGCTTTGAGCGCGATGACAGCGTCTTCGGTCTGTTGGCTCAGGTCCGTCTTAGCCAGCTTTGCACGGGTCTCCTGGTAGTCGCGAACAACGTTGGCGGCCGTCAGCGCCCACTTGGCCGCGGAAGCCGCCCACATTCCACGTTTGAGCCAGAGCGCGCGTCGCTCGAGGTCGGGGATCTTCTCCAGGATCAGGCCATTCTTCTTGCCGTCCCATTCCCTGATGCTGTCTTTCAGTCCCTTTCGAAGGCCCGGAAACTTCTTTTCCGGTATGCTTCGAGCACAATCGCGGAACAGCAGCATCCTGTTGATCATGATGTGCTGCGCGGTTCGCGCGTTCCAGACGGCCGTGTCGGCCTCGTCGGTCAGCTTCTCCAGGTAGGACTCGAGTTCCTGTAGCTTGTCGGCCGCGTCGGCAAGGTCTAGGTCCCCCTGGCCGATCTTCTCGATCTGCTCGGCCCATCCCTTGTATTTCTGAAGGTGGTCGAGCACTTCACTGGTGTTCTGTATGCTCTCGGTGACGGTTTGTCTTGCCGTCGAGAGCTTCGCCGCCGCGCTATCGAGCTTGGGGAACTTCCTTGCGTTGGACTCGGCGATCACCGCCAGCGAATGCGCCGATGCGTAGACGCTCTCCAGCACGGCCTTGGCCAGCTGGCAGTTGTCCTCCAGAGTTCCCAGGTAGTCCTTCAAGGACTGCAGCGTCGGCACCGCTGACGCCTTCTCGTAGCTTCCCGCCTCCGCTCGGGGCGGTGCCTTGCCGAGCAGGCCGGCATAGTGGGCCACCTCGTCGTCAAGCTGCTCGACATCTTCAGCGATCTGCCGGATCTCGTAGGGAGAGACGTACATCCATTCCTCGGGCTTGCTCGTCTGACGGTTGTTCCGCTCGACGTGCATCAAGCGGCTCATCTGCATGCGTCGCATCGCAGCTCGCCACGACCAGATGCCCACCTGCCGCATCGCATCCAGTTGTTCGTCGCTGAGCCATCCCTCCTCCCAGGTCGGCGCTTCGCGAAGGAGGTTCTGAATCTCACACGTTACGCTGAACGTCACCGATTCGCCCGGTTGGGGCAGGGGCGGATCCGCTTGCACGTCTGTGATCTTGATGGTCGCGACCGGCGGCGGTTCGATCGGTCCGACCTCCACGGCGGCCAGCTCCGGGTCGTCCGGAGAGATGCCCGCAGCGATGAGAATTGTCCGCAGGCCCCGCTGACGATTCCGATATTCAGCCAGGAACTCCAGCGTGTCGGCCATCGCCGAGGGGTTGCCGTCCTCGTACCAGGCCGGTCGTCCGCCAGGAAATCGGTTGTGGTGGACGGTGTCGTGGTCGTAGGCGATCGCCTGCAGCATGACCGCCTGCTTATCGGAGAGCTTGCCCTTCCTCAGCATGAAGATGAGATCGTGCCCCATGTCGATGCTGAGCGTGTGGGCCATGAGGCATGACCCGGCGGACATCGAGAGCGATGCTTTCCGGAATGCCGCCAGTCTCGAAGGTTGCCACGCGTGCTCGGCGATGGCCCTTTCGGCGAACGCTTCCAGACGCCTTGCCTGCGGCTCGAGGGGCCGAAGATTGATCGGCAGGATCTTCAGTCCGTCCGGCAGCTTGGAGGCGTTCTTGGCAGCCCGTTCGAGCATCCACGCCTGACGCTTGAGGTACTTGAGCACCTGCAAAACCGTCTTGACCGGCCTCTGTCTGGTCTTCTCCCAGGTGTGGCGGATGAAGTAGTCCATGTCGCAGCACCCGCCGTAGAGATACTCCACCGTGAACGGGCCGATGTCCTGCCCCGCCTGCTGTGCCCATTGCTGGAATTCCATCGGGCGAGGGCTTGATCCGGGGCGCACCGCCGCGCCGCGCTGCCCAAGATGCTGGACTCCGTAGAGCGCCTTACCCCCCTTCGTGATGTACTTCTCCGGATGGGGCGAGGAGCGCTTGACGTCAAGCAGTTGTCGCCAGAACCCGCGAGGACCGCCGCCAGTCAATGAGCGGATCTGATCGTCGACGAGAAAGCTGATTTCCAGCCGCACCAGCTCGTCGCGATCGAGGCCTGCCTCGCCCTGGCCCTGAGCCAAGATCCCGTAGACCTGTTTGCAGAACTTCCCGGCCTCGGGTCCCATGACGACGAAGTCCAGATCGCTGAGTCCCTCCATGTAGTAACCGCGGTACTTGAGCTTGGCGATGGCGATCTCGTTGCCCGCGTCGTAGTCGTTCTTGACCATCTCCGGGCGCAAGAGCCAGCTGCCCGCGCTACCGATCGCGGAGACCAGGACGTTGTGGCCGCTCCGTTGGAGCAGATCGGTGATCACGATACGCTTCATCCCGCTCAGCGTCCCGCGATCGTCGGGATCGACCTGCGACTTGTCGTCGATCGGTGCGTAGCGGTCCAGGCCCTCATAGGCCAAGGCCAGTCTCGTCGAGGGGTCCTGCGCCGTCTTGAATCTCTCTACGACGCGGTCCAGATCCGACGGCGTGGCTGCATCGGCCCATGGGACCCACGTGGCCGTCGTCAGCATCAGCACGGGTGCGACGATTCGGGGCGGTTGCAGGCGGCGGACGCGTCTGGGAATCATGGCGGATCCTCGTCTCTCCCCCACTCAAGAAGGGAAACGAATCGACCAATCCGTGCCGCTTCCGCGACACGTCCGACACTAGAGTGTCTGCCGCCCGGACGGCATGTCAAGACCGCCGAAGTCGTCGAACATTGACCTCCGGGCTCGGCGGGGCGATCATGCTAGCACGATGGGCTCTTGGGATCGGCCCTGGAAACGCGGTAGGTGAAGCGCAGACTCCGGCAGGGCGGACCCCAGACGCAAGCGGACGGGAGGCCCCGATGCCAAGGGCACGCCGGACCCGGACCGAAGCGATCGCCTGTGCGTGTCTCCTGGCGGCAACCGCGGCGACCTGCGCGGAGCCCCCGATTGCCGCAGCGATCCGCCGCCAGGCCCTTTGCCTCGCCATCTCCTCCACGACGAGTAGCACCGAGGACGGCTCTGGTCACGAGGCCATAGATCAGATCAAGGCCAACATCAGCAGGATCATCGACCCCGAAACCACGGACGAGGAGCGAGCCAGACTCTTCGAAGAGAATCGTCGCCTCAAGAAGGGCCTCCGCCTGATCCGGGAGAACGAGTTCGCAACCCCCCAGATCCCTCCCGCGCCGGAAACGCGAGCGGTCCCCTCCCAGCCCAGTCCCGCCTCATCGCAACCAAGCCAACAGCCGGTCAAAGACCGCAAGCCGCCCCGCAGACGTCCCTCGGCGCGACGCCTTCAGGTGTGTTCGCTGTCTTGCTCAAACGTCAAGAGAACGACTGGCAAGCACCGCGGCGTGAGCAGGTTACTGGTCCAAGCACACGTCAAGGCATACGGCATGAAGGGCAAGACCCTCAATGCGTATGTCACCTTCAGTCTGCCGAACGGCGCGCCTATCAGGGCTGCCCCTGGGACGCCCAAGGAGATGATCGACAAGCGCGGTCGGCTCAAGGTTGCGTCCGCTCCCAAGCAGATTCGGTTCGACAGGTCCCGCTGGGACGCGCTGAAGATCTACGTGCCACACAGCGCCTTTTGGATCTCATCTACGACGAACAGGTACGTCGCCACGCTCTGGGTCGCTGCCGACGGATTGACGGCTTGCCTGGCGAGCGAAACCACGATACCCATCAACGAGCACACCAAGTCTCCCGAGGCCAAGAGGCCGTCTCGAATCCTTTGCTGGGCCTCCGTCAGCTGCCGATACAACGTCAAGTCGCCGTCCGGTCCGCAGATGGTCGCCTCTACAGGCATCGGAGCAAGGGGCTTGCGCGGCAAGAGCGTTATCCTAAGCACGCGCCTGCGCACGCCGGATGGGCGCCCCGTCATGGCAACCGGCCAAGCACCGGGACTACTCCGGGACGAAGAGGGGCGCTACAGATCACTTGTCCGGTACGAGGTACTTCGCGATTTAGCCTCCTCTGTCGATCTGCCGCCCAAGGACATCGAGGTGATCGTGCCCCATCGCATGCTCGACCTGCAGCAGGGCAAGACGCACCGGCTGATCCTCACCCTCATGGCCTATTGTGGACCGGTGGGTGGTTACATGGAGCGGGACGTCATCCTTCGCATGCGATGACTCGCGTTGATACGACCCCTCAGGGGCCAGAGGGCTCTTAAGGGCGTTTCTGATTCAACCCACTTTCAACAAAGGACTTGATTTGCTTCGGGTGCGTGCGCCTATCACCAGTGCGTTGCGCCCACTTGCCGGCAGCAGCAACACACACGATGCAGGAGAAGATCCGCCCAGGGCTGCCCACAACGGTCGCTCTACACGGTGCCCCAAGCCTGGGATCATGGCGATGTCGCCGCCTCATTTGAAGATGGTTGTCACTGACCGGTATTCTCACGAGGTATGACCCGCTCTCCTTACGTCGCCTCGTAGACCGGCTCGCCGGCGAGGTACGTCGCTTTCGGTTCGAGCGCAGCGGCGTGTCGGCCTGTTCGGATCTTGCGCAGGTCCCTGTTCCAGATCACGAAGTCCGCTTGCTTGCCGACCTCCAGCGAGCCGAGCTCCTTCTCGTCGAAGGCGGCGAACGCGCTGCCGATCGTGTGGTGACGCAACGCGTCGAGGAACATGACGGCTTCGTCTCGATCGAGCCTTCGGCCCGATTCCGCCTTGCGGTCCATCGCCGATCGGATGCTGTCCATCGGCTTGTGCGAGGGGAACGCGGGCACGTCCGCACCGTATGCGAGCTGGACGCCCTGCTTGACGAACGTCCGGATGGGCAGCAGCGTATCGACGAGCCTGCGTCGGGGCCGGCCGAACTTGTCGGCGAAGTCGTCGGCCTTGACCTCGATGAAGTTCGGCTGCAGGCACACGGGCACGCCCAGATCGGCCGCACGCTTGATCGAGTCGAGCTTGAGGAACACGAAATGCTCGATGCGGTGCCGGCGCCGTCGGCACTCGGCGGCCGATCCGGTCGCCTTGGCGAACGCCGACAGCGTCCAGTCCACCCCTTTGTCCCCGACGGCGTGCACGTCGGCCTGGAGCCCCGCTTTGTGGATCGTCGCGATGATCTCGTTGAAGGTCGACTGCGGATGCATCGGAATGGCCATGTGTCGATGTTCTTTCGGAACGTCATACATCAGCGCATAGCCGTCGACGGCCAGCTTGATGCCCTGCATGCGGACGAGCGGGCCCTCGTATCGCCTGAGTCGCTCGGTCAGTATCTGACAGTGCTGAAGGTTCTTGATGTAGGGATACACGCGCACCCGGCAGGGCAGCCGGTCCATCCGCTCCAGCCGCACGTATGTTCTGGCGTATTGCGGGTGGCAAAAGTTGTCGTGGATGCACGTGACGCCCTGCTCGGCGAATTGCTTCATGCCCCACTCGGCACACTCGATCTGTTCCCGCTCGTCCAGCGTCGGCTGGTGAACCGAGTAAATGGCCGGATAGTGCAACAGTACGCCGTCCGGCACCCCGGTCCGTCGGTCGCGGAGGTACTTGCCACCATAGGGGTCCTTGACGTCCGCTCGGAGCAGGTTGGCCTTCTTCATCGCCAGCGTGTTGGCCGCGCCGAACTGACCGCCCCAGTGGATGATCAGCGTGGGGTGGTCGGGCACGGCCTCGTCCAGCTCCCATCGTCGCGGGAACCGGCCTTCCTTGAACCGATTGAACCCACGCCCGACGATCCACTCGCCCTTGGGGATGTCCTTGGCGGCCTTGGCCAGCGCCGCGTTGAGCGTCCCAAACGAGTTGATCTTCGGGGGTCGGAGCAGGACGTACTTGAGCTGCATCTGCCCGTACCCCATCACGTGGCTATGCGCGTCGATCAGGCCCGGGCTGACGCACTTGCCGCCCAGGTCGATCACCTTCGTGCCGTCCGAGACGACCTTCCGAACGGCCCCGTCGTCGCCGACGGCGGTGATGCGGCCGTTCCGGACGGCCATGGCCTGGGCGACCGGCCGCCTCTCGTCCATCGTCACGATCACGCCGTTCTCGAGGACCAGCTCGGCCGAGGCGTCCGCCGCGGCGAACAGCCGCGAGGCAGCGCCCAGGGCCGGCGCCGCCGCGGCACCCCCCGCGCGTTTCAGGAACGTCCTGCGATCGGTCTTCGTTTCGGATCTCATGGCATGCGTCCTTCTTGCATCCAGACGGACACTTCCCATTCGCCTCCCGTCAACGAACCAGCCTACCGAAGCGGGCCGCGAAGTCTAGGAAAAAGGGGAATCGCGCGGGCGTTCACGCCCGTTCGCTCGGTCCATCGTGCCATGCTCCTCGCGACGCACGGCTTCCGATCTTCCAGACGAATTCCAGAGGCGGATTCCCGAGCCTCCGGGCCGACGGGCCACCCGACCCGCACCGGGCATCCGGAGGAAGACGGAGAAGAAACAGAATCGTCAGCAGTCGCTTGCACAACATCGTCTTGCCCGCGCCCGGCGGGCCGATGAGAAGCACAGTGGGCGTACTGATCGGGGGCATGGAGGGTATGCTGAGCACGATGAGCGGCCGGGGGGCGGATAGGTGTGGGAGATCTACTCGGGGTTGGGGTTGGCCAAGGTGGGCTGAGGGGTGGTCAAAAGGCCCGCAGGATCGACCCGCGGGCCTTGGATGATCGGATCAGGATCGGGTCGCTACCGCCTTCGTCCCGCTAGCCTCAACACGCCGAGCGCGACAAGCAGGAGCGGTAGACTGGCTGCGGCACCGGTGCCGCAGCCAGTGCCGTGGACGACGTCGACCACATAGTCGTCATCCATGGTGATGTCGATATCGCCGACGATGTACTTGTCGGCCTGGCAGGGATCACCGGGGTAGTTCGGGTCGTAGACCAGGTAGTGCCGGAATCCATACCAGTGCGCCTGAAGAACGGCGTGGAGGTGCACCGACGTGTTCGGCTCATACTGACGGCCAGGTGCGTTCGGATCCAGATCCTCATCCGGCGTGACCTCAACATCGTGTTCGTCCGCTCCCAGGATGTTCAGCGTCAGGGTGTAGTACCCGTCGTCGGCCGCCTTCAGCTCCCCTGTGCCAACCACCAGTGCCAAGAAGGCCACCAGTGTCAGGCCAAAACCATATCGCCTGCCCCCGAGCATTGCTGTGCTCCTTTCTCTCTGGTCCAGAGTGGACAACGGTGCCTTGACCCGCCCGCCCTGCGGGCGGCTACATCGCTGCCCGAGTCCGTCTCGCTGCTCAGCCCGTTGCCGAGCAGTAGGTGCCCGCTTATACAGCGACAAGTAAGATGGTAAGGCGCAACGAGCACCAAAGTCAAGCCATTTCTTGTCCGCACGATACGTTGGGTCCCATAATGGCCCCGCTGGGAGTATGGCATCGACGGCAACCGATCGGGGACAGAGCCAAGACGGCTCCAAGGCGCGACATGTCCTGGTCGTGCGGTATGTTTCTGGGGCCGTCAAGACGCTTGCCCTCCAGCCAGAACCCAAGCACAATTGCCCTACGCGGGGTGCAGGATTCGGGGCGAAGGTCACCCAGGATTTGGGCATGAAGGCACAGGAAGCCAAGCGGCTCAAGGAGCTGGAGATCGAGAACGCCTGCTCAAGAGGCTGGTGACAGGTTTGTCGTCGGACAAGCAGATCCTCAAGGAAGCTCCGAGGGGAGACTGACGGGCCCGAGGCGCCGCAGGGAGGCGGTTGCTCGCGTGCGGCGGCAACTTTCGGCCTGGGAGCGTCGGACATGCCAGATGTTGGGGGCAGCCGCGGTTGACGTAGCGGAAGCCTCTCGGCCGACTTGGCTGACTGGGCCCGGCAAGCGGAAGAAGACGCCAAGCGGGGCGTCACGACGATCGTTTTCTACGGAGCGAAACTGCCCGCGCTGCCCATGCCGTGAAGCACAGAATTGCTCCAAGGAGACTGCAATGCCATCTGCGGATCCAGGTAGCGCTTGCCCGTGTTCTTCGAATCGTCAAACCCATCGCGTTGCCCACCATTTCCGGAAACTGGGCACTTCCGCAATCTCGTGGACGACCATTCGCTTCACAGTCATTCCGGTTATCACGGCGGTCTCCGCACTTGCCCTGGCACCAGCGATGAACGCGAAGGGTTCGGAGCGAGCCACACGCTACATCGCGACGTACGGCAACGATGCCTGGTCCGGCAAGAGGGAAGCGCCGAACGGCCGGAAGACGGACGGTCCGTTCGCCACCATCGAGCGCGCCCGCGACGAGATTCGCCGGATGAAGAAGGACGGGAGACTGCCAAAACGAGGCGTGGTCGTCGAGATTCTGGGCGGCAGGTACGAGCTGGCCAAACCCATCCAGCTGACGGCCGAGGACTCCGGAACCGCCGAGTCCCCCATCGTTTACCGAACGCGGCCGGGCGAGCTTGTCCGCATCAGCGGCGGTCGAATCGTAACCGGTTGGAAGCGAGTGACCGAGTCCGGTCTTCTCAACCGTCTGGATCCTGTCGCTCGCGGCAAGGTGGTTCAGACGGACTTGAAGGCCCAGGGCATTGACGAGTACGGCGATCTGGGGCTGGATGCGGCGTGGAAACTGCAGGCACGGCTGGCGACCAAGCACTTCCAAGGCGAATACACGATGGGCAGTGCCCAAGCCAGTGTCGGCAAGAACGTCAGTCCGCGTATGGAGGTCTTCTTCGAAGATCGGCCGATGCCGATCGCACGCGGGCCGAATGACGGCCAGATAACGATCAAGGAAGCTCTCGGCCAGACCGTGCGCAACGTGCGCGGCCGCATCAGCAAAGTGGAAGGGATCTTCCGATACGACGGCGATTACCCGAGGCGTTGGCTGGGAGCGAAGGATGCTTGGGTCTGCGGGAGTTGGAGCCGTGACTGGGCCGAGCAACGTCACAAGGTCAGGACGCTAGACCCGGAAGCGCGGGTCATCGCGGTCCATCCGCCCTACCACTACTACGGTTATCGCAAGGGGTGCTGGTTCTATGGATTCAACATCCTCGCAGAACTCGATCGTCCTGGCGAATGGTATGTCGATCGGGAATCCGGCAAGCTCTACTTCTGGCCGCCAGGGCCGATTGACAGGGCGCGTGTAGAAGTCTCGATGTCGCCTGGCCTGTTCGCTCTGACCGGCACCTCCCACGTCACCATTTGCGGGGTGCTGATGGAGGCAACGCGTGGTACGGCCATCACCATCGACCATGGACGACACTGTTGCGTCGTCGGCTGCACCTTACGCAACGTGGGAAACCACGCGGTCACGATCTACGAGGGGACGGAGAACGGCGTTGTCGGCTGCGACATGTACGGCATGGGAGGAGGCGGGATCTATCTCGTCGGAGGCGACCGCACGACGCTCACGCCTGCAGGGCACTATGCCCAGAACAATCACATCCACCATTTCGCCCGATGGGACCGCATGTATCGGCCAGGCGTCATGATCAGCGGGGTGGGCAATCGGGTCTCGCACAACCTGATTCACGACGCTCCGCACTCGGCGATCGTGTTCGGGGGCAACGACCACCTGATCGAGCTCAACGAGATCCACAACGTTTGTTCCGAGTCGCACGACTGCGGCGCCATCTACGCCGGTCGTAGCTGGACTCTGCGCGGTCACGTAATCCGACACAACTTCCTACATCATCTCTACGGCAAGTCCGGCGGCCCGTGCAACGGCATCTACCTCGATGATCTGTTCTCATCGGCCGTGGTGGACGGCAACGTCTTCCACCAGGTTCTCCGGCCCGTCTTCCTGGGCGGCGGGCGAGACAACCTCGTCCAGAACAACGTGTTCGTAGACTGTCCCAAGGCCATCCACATTGACGCCCGGGCGCTTGGCTGGTGCGGCCCTCATGCCGATGGACGGATCAAGGAAGCGCGCGACAAGGGCACGATTGCCAAAGACCGCTACAACAAGCCCCCCTTCAGCACACGCTATCCGAAGCTGATCGAGTTGCTCGGCGACGAACCGAAGAAGCCCAAAGGCAACATCGTCCGACGCAACATCTTCTGGCAGGGAACCGGGGAGAACCTTCGCCGAGTCTCTGGCGACGCTCCCGTGAAGGAAACCTGGTGGGATGACATTACCCCCAGCATTCGATCGTTGGTCACTTTGGAGGACAACCTGATCAACGTCGACCCGAAATTCGTGGACCTACGGGCAGGCGACTTCCAGCTCCGAGACGACTCACCGGCCTGGAGGCTCGGCTTCCAGAGGATCCCTGTCGAGAGGATTGGGGTCTACCAGGACGACAACCGGGCCAGCTGGCCTGTGAAGCACGAAGCGCGCTCCATGAATAGGCTTCCGGCGAAGTGCACGTCGCGGTAGGGCGCCCAGCCGGTACGGGGTTTGCCCCCGGGCTGCACCAAGGACAGGGGGCATGCTTCTTGACCAAAGGACGTGATCTGCGGCTTGTTCGTGCCCCCATCATCAGGGCGATAGGTCCAGTTACTTGCAGCAACTTCACATGCGGATTTTGGCGGGGCACAACGTGACAAAGTCCTTTTGGATCAGCGAGGACGGTGCTTTCGGGAGGGACAGGTAGCGGGAGCGATGCGGTGCTGTGTGAATCGGTGCATTCCTCCCGACCCCACCCGACATCGTTTGTGAGGTCGATCCCGACTCCTTCAGAAGACGCCCATCGTGAGGCCCTTGACCCGCCCGAACTGCCCCGGGAGTCATGAACCCGTGCGGAACATGCCGATTTCGGTTTTGCAGTGACCGGGATCAGGGGGTATGCTGCGCCCATGCTGCCCGTGGATGGTCCACGGACCTCGGGCGTGAGGGGATGACTCCGCGAAATGGGCCAGGGGCGTCCGATCCCCGGTGGAAACAGGCGCAATGGAGGGCCAACATGAGTCGCCAGGCGACCCCCGCGGAATCAGATCCCCTCTCAGTGACTACTTCGGGAATGGAGGGAACACGGAGCATCCTGCCGCCGGTCCCTTTGGGCGTCCCGGAACGGGCGACCTCAGGCTGAGCGTGTTGCCGTGGTATCCCTTAACAACAAGAGCAGAGGCCGCATCTTGACACTAGAATCATCTCGCGCGACGTCCGTTGTGCTGCGAATTGTCTCGGTTCTTGGCATCCTGTTGGCGACGTCGGTTCCGGCCGCCTTGGCTGGCCCGGAGGATGAGGCTCAGCAGATCGCTTCTTTGGCCGGCTTCCACGGCGGCTTGGTGGTCCACGTCGGCTGCGGGGACGGGCACCTCACTGCGGCACTGCGCCTGGCAGAGAACTGCGTCGTTCAGGGACTGGAGACCGACGCCGGGCGTGTCGAAAGGGCCCGCGCGGCCATCCGTGCGCTCGGCGTGTACGGCCCAGTATCTGTCATTCAGTGGAACGGGAAGAAACTCCCCTACGTGGACAACCTGGCGACGTTGGTCGTCTGCGAAAACCCCGACGTGGTCCCGCCGGACGAACTCACACGAGTGCTTCGGCCCCACGGCGCCGCGGCGCTCAAGCGGGACGGCACATGGACGGTGACGGTAAAGCCCCAGGTGCAGGGCACCGATCAGTGGGAACAGCACTATCACGGCGCAGACAACAACGCCGTGGCTCAGGACGCCGTCGTCGGTCCGCCCCGGCGGTATCAATGGCGGGGAGAGCCGCAGTGGCAGCGATCCCACCTTGCGATGCCTTCGATCAACAGCATGGTCTCGACAAAGGGACGCCTGTTCACCGTCGAGGACCTGGGCTCAGCCGAGCACCCGGCGCTGCCGGGGAAACAGGCGCTCGTGGCGCGGGATGCCTTCAACGGGGTGGTCCTCTGGCGCGTCATGTTTTCCGATTGGCACCCGATCTACATCCGCAACAAGGAGATGCCCGTGCAGATCCAGCGGCGGCTTGCCGCCGTGGGGGACGTTGTTTACTGCACCCCCGGATACTCGGCGCCGATTACGGTGTTCGACGCGGCGACCGGCGCCGTCATCAAGAAGCACGCACGAACCGCGGGGACAATGGAATTCGTGCATGATCGGGGCATTCTGTACGTCGTCACGGGCGATCAGTCCGACATCTCGGCAGTCCACGCGGACCTGTCGCGCTCGGCACTCAAGAACAGCATGTTCAGGCGGGGGGCGTACGGACCGACGATTCGGCGGCCCGCCGATCCCAAGAACGATATCCTGGCAATCGACGCCGACTCGGGCAGCGAAATCTGGAGGTTGTCCGGAACCAGCACGAAAGGCTACCAAGGGGCGACCCTCGGGACGATCGGCGACCGCGTGGTCTTCGCAGCGGCGACGGAGCTCGTCTGCCTGGATCGCGCGACCGGCAACGCGGTCTGGCGTGTGCCGGCGCCCATCGTTCTCAAAGGGCCACCGGGCATTGCGGTCTCGCTCGTGCTCTCGGATCGCGCCGCCTATCTTGCCGATTCCACGCAGCTCCGGGCGTTCCGTCTCGCCGACGGCAAGGCGCTCTGGTCGACGCCCGCCACGATCAATCATCACAAGGCGCCAGATGTGTTCCTGGCAAACGGCCTGGTGTGGGCGGCGGCATACAGCGCCTCGACCGGACGGCCAGCGCCGAAGCTCGGACTCACGCGCATGGGGGTCAATGGCTTCGATCCCGAGTCGGGAAAGCTGGTCAAGCAGCTTGATCAGACCATGGTCGGTCCCATGGGCCATGACCGCTGCTACCGCAACCGCATTACCACGCGGTACTACATCAACACCGCGACCGGCGGCAGCGATTTCCTCGACCTACGTTCCTCGAAGGAGCTTCCCAACCCCTGGATCCGCAGCACCTGCGGCATTGGCCCGCTCCCGTGCAACGGCCTGTACTATGTAGGGCCACCGTCCTGTGCGTGCTGCAACAGCGTCATGCTGAACGGCATGAACGCACTGGCGGCGGAGCCGGGCTTCACCCGATCGGACCAACCCATCAACGTGGGTACGAAAGCGACGCTCGAGAAGGGCGCCGCCTTCTCTGAAATCTCGAATCTGAAATCCCAGACTGCCGATTCGGCGGACGATTGGCCCACCTACCGTCATGACAACGCCCGAACGGGAACGACGAAGAGCAAAGTCCCGGCCGTGCTCGGCAGACGCTGGGAGACGAAACTCGGGACTCGCGCCAGCGCCCCGGTCATCGCCGCCGGCATGGTGTTCGCGGCGGACGTCGACGGTCACACCGTCTGCGCCATGAGCGCAACGGACGGAAAGATTCTCTGGCGGTTCTCCACCGAGGGACGTGTCGACTCGCCCCCGACGTACTATCAAGGCCTCCTTCTTTTCGGCGCTCGAGACGGATCGGCCTATTGCCTGCGTGCCGCCGACGGGGCGCTGGCCTGGCGGTTTTCCCCGCTCGAGCGGCGGCTGATCTGCGCTTACGGACAGCCGGAGTCTGCGTGGCCGATGTGCGGCAGCATCCTCATCCGGGACGGTGTCGCGTATTGTGCCGCGGGGAGAAACTCCTTTACCGACGGCGGCATCTTCCTGTATGGGCTCGACCCGCGCTCCGGCAAAGTCGTCCATCAGAAACGCATGTACGGCCCCTACGGCGAGAACGGTTTCCCCATCCAGAACCGGCACGTCGTCCGGGGCATGAGCATCGAGGGATTCAAGGGGGATATCTTCCTCGCCGGCGAGAAGCTGCTCTATCTCCGACATCAGGCCTTCAAGCCCGACCTGTCACCGGTCGCTCTTGGGGATGTCACGGAGCTGCACCTGATCACGTCGCACGGGTTCCTCGAGGCGATCCCTCAGCACCGCTCGTTCTGGACAATCGATACCAAGCTGCACTACGACATCCCCACGGGTCTGGGCGGCATACACGGGGACATCCTCGTGATCGATGGATCGCGCTTCTATGAGGTTCGCGGTTATGCTCCCGGGCGCACCGCCTGGTTTGATCCCCGGACCGGCGGCTACACGCTTTACGCGGGAACGTACGGCAAGTCGGTGAAACGCCCCGCACGCGCACCGGCCGGCACCGGCAAGCGCGGCGCCAAGCGGGCCGCCGCCAGGCAGGGCAAGGGGAAGAGAAGGCGAGCCAGAAACCGGGGCCCGTCCAATGTTGCCCCCTCGCAGAAACGCTGGAGCAGTGCTATCCCCCTCACCGGAAAGGCCATCGTGCTGGCCGATGACGTTCTGTTCGTCGCCGGAACCCCGGTCGTGTTCCCGCAGCACGATCTGGCCAAGGCGTACGAGGGGCGAATGGGCGGCATCCTGTGGGCGGCCTCCGCATCCACCGGAGAGAAGCTGGCCCAGTACACGCTCGACGCCCCGCCGGCATGGGACAGTCTCGCCGCCGCAAACGGCATGCTTTTTCTATCACTCGCCGACGGTCGTGTGGTGTGCATGGGGCCACAGAAAGGCTCTAACCCCGCGCCACCGCTCCCCGCGGAACCTAATTCCCTATCAAGGAGAAGATCATGATGGACCGTAGAAGCTTCCTGAAGACGGCTGCGGCTTCGGCACCGTTGGTTGTATCGGCCAAGGTGCTTGGGCGTAACAAGCCGGGCGCC
>CAYMLO010000053.1:0-61064 GCA_964390905.1 uncultured Planctomycetales bacterium
CATGATCCTAGCCGGGCGCCGGACGCCGTCAATGCAGTCATCAGTTCCTGCAAGGCCCTGTGTTCCTGCCACCTGACCGGGATCCTGTCTGAAGCCGGCCTTCGGCAAAACCCCTCGGGCAGGTGCGAACAGACCGCTTTGAGAATCGGTCGGGGATTGGGGAAATCGGCGAGAAGTCGCTTCCCGATACCGAAGGTGGACGTGCGACAGCAGAGCTCACGCATGCTGCAATCGGCGCCAGCGCTTTCCGGTGGGATCTGTTGCCACGCCATCGACCGCAAGAACGGTCAGCCAGGAGTCTTCTATGGGGAGGAGGACTGAGCGTGCTTCGTGAGACCGATGGGGCCTGCGTCCGAGCGGGTCGCTACGCGCGTGGCTGCTTGATGCCCAACCAATCCCAGATGGGTCCGCCAGGTCAACGAGGCATACACAGAAGATGAACCGACCGCGTTACGGAAGGCCGTGAAGGGAAGGGCGCCCTCTGGCATCGATGCCTGGATCCGATGGGCGGCCACACGGTTCCGCCTGGAGTCGTTTCCTCGCGCTTGAGGACGACCAAGAAGGGCAACCAAGAAGTGGGCTATCGCGCTCTCCTAATCCCCTCCCTCAGCTAGGGGCGCGTGAGAGGCTGCTTTGGCGAATGAGGTGATGGGGTTGAGTACAACCCATGCCTGGCATGACGAGCATAGAGACTACTATTGCTCGGGGGGGCAGCAATGAGTTTCGATGTTGGGCGAGCTGCCGCGCTCCGTCAAGTCACACAGTATCAGATCAAGGAAAAGGTTCTCGTCGTCGGTTGTCAGTACACACCCACGGCGCATCGCCGCCCTCGCCCTTGCCAAAAAGGAATCTAGAAGGGCAACCTTCCGTTGGTATAGGCGTTGGTCGACTGCATAGAACGCTCTGTCGGGAAAGCTCCCATGGGGCCACCAGACCTTTGGGAAGAGCCTCCCCCTACGTGCGCTTCGGTAGAGCTGGGTGCCCTTCCGTAGCTCGAGCATGCAGCGAACGGGGAAGAACGGGCGGATCTGGCCACCTAGGTAGAGCTGTTCTAGGAATAGCAGAGATGCCTGTAGCTCCTCCAGCGTTTCGCTTGGGTACCCGTGAAACATCATGAGCTTGTTGACAATGCCGATGGACGCCGAATCGGCGACAACTCGACGCACACATGCCGGAGTAATCCCCTTTTTCATCTTGTCGAGCAGGCGCTTGGATGTCGTTTCGAGGCCCCACTCAATCACCCGCACACCGCCGTCGTACCAGCTCTCAAGCACATGCCGGTTCATCGTCTCGTCCGGCCGCGCGTAAGTTAAGATCCTGGCGTCCGGCACAGCCCTGCGGATTCTCGCAAGGACAGCGCACCCATGGGCGGCATCAAGTCCATCATCAAGGAAGTGGAACAGACGGGCACCGTAGCGCTCGCGCAAATGCAGGGCCTCAGCAGCTACGTGCTCAGGTTCATGCTTGACGTACGTAGGAGAATGACGCCAATGATCACAGAAGTCACACCTTCGCCAAGAGCATCCGGAAGAGGTAGCGAGAGGCAGCACCGGGAACAGATACCTTTCAAGCTCGAATTCGTCAAACACCAACCGTAGCGGTTCCACTGGCCTTTCCGGGCACGCTCGAAGCGCTCTGGCTTCATCCTTAGATGATCGGTGAACCTGTCCGTCCGCATCCCTGATGCGGCTCCCTCCGGAAAACCTGGCGAATTCTCTCGCCGCCGGTCCAACGAAGACATCATCCACTGCTTCACACGACTCGACATAGGAACGCGCGTACCTCGTCGCGTCCGGCCCCCCCACTACAACTCTGCAATTGGCCCGTCGTTTGATGGCTGTCGCGAGCCAATAGACAAACGGACGTTGTATAGACATACACGAAATGCCCACGATCTCTGGCGCGCCCCCACACACTATGTCAAGAGCCGAGTCGAAGAAGTCCCTTAGAGGACCTCGCAGCTCGTCCCAGAAGCCCTGCGCTGCCATTGCTCCTGCAAGGGTAAGATAGCTGTGGATGTCTCGGAGAGTATTGAAGAATGCTCCCCCGACCTCGAAAGCGTACGGCGCGCACAATGCTGCTTCATACTGCCGGCTCTGTAGGAGACTTTTGTAGTGCTCAAGAACAGCGAAGCCCGGGAATCGTTGCACGGCCGACAGCGAGTGTCGCAGATGGTACACGGCCCTAATCCGCTCGGGAAACGCAGCAGACAGGCGCATCAGCGAAGGAAGCCCATCTTCGAGTAGCCCCTCGAGGCATGCCTTCGTTAGAAAGTGGTCCTTCAGTTGCGCATTCAGATCAACCACGCCGTAGCAAACCCCCTCCTCCCTGAGGGCCGCACAGACTGCGGCAATTGACGGGGAGGGGTACTCGATGCTTCGTGACGGAGGGTTTAGTAGAAGCACGCGCACCCTCTGCCCGCTTCCAAGACGATCGAATTGGACACGCGGAGACGAATTCATGTGTCCTGGCACTCCATGGAACTGAATGTATAGTCTGAATCACTTTCTAGGACACCAGAGCGCCTGCCCCCAAACGCAAGTTCACCCAATGCGGCAAGCGCCTGATGCGTCGTTGCATCTCCCGTCATCCCTCGGCAGACGTTCTTGAGCCCGCAGATCCGCACCGATCCCTCCTTGGAGGCACGATCTTCGCACGAGGCAGTACACTGGTGATCCTTCCCATCGCGGATTAGGCAGAAGGCCTCAAGTTGCTTGGCGGGGAATTCGGGCGAACGTCTCTGGGACATCGAGAAGCCGAACGCCGCGGAAAGCTGAGCGAATAGGTAGAGACCGCAAATCGGAAGGGGCATTTGGGCGAGATCCGGTCGGCGCAAGGCGGTCTTTGACGCGAGGTCAAACAGATTCGCGTCGGCCAGAGCATCGGCGAATGAGAAGACTAGATGGCAAATAACCTTCGGCCTGCCAACACAATAGGGCTGGACCGAAATCTCGTCGAGCAACTCTTCCCGATCGAGGAGCGTGGCGTCGTAGTCACACACGCGTAGGCAAAGGCAGCCGTTGAGGGAGTGGGCATTGCAGCTTCTGCGAAAACCCCACGTCATCTTACGAACTTCTGCCAGGGAGTCGGGGACAATGGGCACATCAGCGGTTGCTAGGAGCCAGAGCGGCGGCAGGTCGCTGTCAAGGGAACTCACCGCCGAAAAGAGTTCGTTAGAGAGGTGCTCGCGCTCGCAGAAGATACCTCGATAGACTGCTCCGGACGCGAGCATGAGCGGCTTTGAGGTCAGCGAGCTTGATGAGCAAAACTCCTGGAGATCGGCTTGGGTGTGTAGTGCGCGGAGCGCGAATGAAGACGCGGTACGAACGAAGCCAACGGCAGTGCGATAAAAACAAGACATTATCTACTCCCAATACTACGCTTTCACCCTGAGGAAGACGCTCCAAAAATGCTCACCAACAGCACAAAGCAAGACAGTTACGAAGATGACGTTCGTTGCGTGATGCAGCCACGTCGCAGAGCACAATGCCTGGGACGCAAGGTAAAGGACGAAGGTCGAGAGGAATGCGGTGCAACACATGGCATAGTGCTTGGGCGTCGTCTCCGGGGACTTCTTCTGGATAGGATTGTGCCGAGCGTAGATGATTTCCCATATAACATATAGGACGTATACTCCGGTTAGGTAAGAGTAAGGATGTGATAGGATAGAACTCGGCAGGACCATTTCATCCAGCGTCGTAAAGGCAAGTCGGATCAGCACCACGATACCCAGATCAATAGTGAAGAGAGACCAACCGTAGCGGAATGAATCCTCCGCGCCATGGTATTCAAGGTTCAGCTTTAGGTATATGAAGTCCAGCGTGAAATGGAACGCCAATAGGAGGGCCACGCTCCAAGTGAGAAGCTCAAAAGGCTTGCCGATGAATTCCCAGATTATAGTGCCCAGGATGGCGGGGTAGACCAGGCACAGTAGCACGAATTTCCTGTTGCGATCCCCCAGTGTTGCCCTGAATCTTCCCTTAGAGCCCATCCTTGGCCCCTCCTCTTGCAACCCAAAGCACCAGTCGAGACTCAAGCAACACGGAACCCGAAGATGCTCGCAGATGGCCGACGAGGATGGTGCTTGACAAGCTGCAGCCCACGCCCTGCCAGATCCCATCCCGGAGCGGCAGGTGCCAGTACAGAAAAGGAACACCCTTCATCCTCGATCGAAATCATGCTATCAGCGGATCGCCGCCAGCACAAGGATGCTGGCCCCGGCGGCTCACGACCGGCCGGGCAATCGGTTGGAATTGAACCGAGATCGAATCCTGGAGGCTTCACAACTCACACTTGTTCCGCGCCGACTATTCGAGTATTACGTTATCTATCATATGACAAGCCACTATCATCAACAACAGCCAAGGGGGGTCGTACACAAGCAGGGCACGCATGATCCGACCGGTGCGAGCGCTCGGGGGTGCGCTCTGTCGCCATGTCATCAGCTCATCAGGCGCGCGAGCGGGCAATCCAAACTGCTGCACGACGCGGAGCATTGTGCGTCCCCCATGAACCTGACGGACCGCGCATCCCAGCGGGGGCTCATTGGGATCGTTGCTTCGCTCATGTCTTCTCGATCACGACGATCTGGTAGATGTGGGTTCTGGGCAAGGTCAGGCGTGCCCGTCCGTCGGTGACGGTACATGGGCGGGATTGGGGGGCGGCGTCGGGGTCGAAGCTGGTGGCGCGGGCGGACGTCCAGCCCTCTGGCAAGGGGACCTCGATCGGCGTGGAGGCGACGTCGAGGACGCGCTTGGCCTTGTCGAGCAGGCAGACGTTGTAGTTGACGACGTGGAGGGCCAGACGATCGGGCTTGCGATAGAGCGCGAAGCGGAGGTGCCGGCGCAGGCCGTCCATCGCGGCGACCGGGTGCGTGGGCGTATGCGGACTCGCCGGTGTCCATAGTGTCACCACGCCCTTGCCGTGTGCCTGGCGAGACGCGTTGGCGCCGAGGCCGAAGCAGGTCCCCGCCGGTTGGTCGTTGATCCGGACGCCGTGGCCGGCCAGAACGAGCGACCCGCCTCCGTGCATCCATTGTCGCAGGGCGTCAATCTGGGCGGGCGTCATCTCGTAGCTGGGGGATTGCAGGTAGATCACGCGGAGTTCCGCGAGCGCGTCCGGCTGGTCGGGCAAGGTCGTGTCCACCAGCGCGGCGAACAGTCGGCCGGTGCTGGCGAGATGATCGTGGATCGTGGGGGCGGAATGCGGACGGCCGGTGCCCAACGAGTTCGGACCCCAGGCGGCGTAGAGGACGGCGGCCGGCGCGGTCTGCCGCCAGCCGACGAACAGGTCGGGGTGCTTCTTGAAGAACGTTCGGTACTTGGCCTGCGGCCCGCGTCGACCGGAGAACCCCCCGCCGCCGCTGAAGGCGGCCATCTCGGCGATCGCCAGATCCTGGACGTTCTCCCACCCCACCTTTCGTGCTTCATACCCCAGGTAGATCGTCCGGGCGCGCATGTGCTGCGTGAAGAGCAGCTCGGCCAGATGGCTGCGACAGACCCGTCCCCAGACGAGCCGATCGAGCCGCGCTCGGCGCGTGGTCACGTCGGCGTGTTGGTCGTCGGTGTAGAGGAACCCGAAGCTAACGCCGTATCGGCCCGGCCGGATCGGCGTCCACGTGCCCTTTAGACTGACGGGCGGCTGCTTGGGGTTCAGCGACGAACCCGACCCCCCTACCGAACCGGTGGGTGCCAAGTCCACCCGAACCTTGTCGTCCGTGCCGGACCGGTGCAACACGACGTGGAACCCTTCCGCCGCGTCGCCGTCGCGAAGGCTGTCGCCGACGCTGACGATCTTGACCGCGAGGGTCGCCGGCTTGCCGACCTGGACACGAGACGGCATGGAGACCTCCGCCGCCATCTCCATCCAAGTCGTTCGATCGCCGAGCGAGTAGCGATACATCATCTGCTTGGCCTGGACCGGATCACTCGAGACGCTGATGGCCACATCGGCGCTATCCGGCGGCTCGTCGGCCGCGAGGATGCCGGGCGAGAACGTGCTCTCGAACATCAGTCGGTCGCACTTCGCGCCGACGATCAGCGCGCTGTCGAGACGACCGTGGTTCGGGAAGATCGCAAAGCCAGGGCGGATCTGCCGACCGACCTCGCGGAGCATGGCCAGATGATCCCGCGTCCGCAACCACCGCCAACGACGCACCAACATCGGAGGCACGTCGGGCGAACCCAAAACGAGCTGCTCGCCTCGAAGCCCCTTGCTCAGACGCCGGACCCAAGCGACGTCTCCCGACTGCGCAAGAAACTCGGCAAACAGCCGTTTGCAGTAACTGCAGAAGCAGGGATCGGAGCCAGCGTTGTCGACAAAGCATCCGTCGTACCCGACCTCGGCGATCATCCGGATCAGCCGGCGGTGCCACTCGGCCCAGTCGGGGTGGTTGATGCAGGCGCGGTAGCGATGGAGCGGCGCGTAGTAGTCGGGCGAGTACCCGCCGCACGAGCCGCCCACGAACTTGCCCCGAGCGTCCACGACCAGCCAATCGAACGGGTCGCGCGGCGGGCGCGGACCGGCCCACTTGGCGTAGTCCTCCCACCGATCGTAAAACGCCCAGAACCCCTCGCGCTTCTGGTGATCGCCCGCCACCGTGTGATACGAGATGTAGGGCACGATTTCCCGGATGCCGATCGCGTGGTACCGCTCGAGCGTCCGGCGGATGGTCTCGATCCGCTCGGCCAGCGCCTCGGGCGTCAGCAGGGCGATGTTCTTGCGGCTCAGCGTGTGCCCGGGCCCGCCGGTGTACTGGTTCTCGCCCTGATACAGGCAGGTGGGGCCCCAGTGATGCGAGATCGGGACGGCCTTGCCGACGTGAAGCAGATCCGGCGGCGCGGCGCGGAATTGCTCGAGCGTCCCGGGCTTGGTGAAGTAGTCCCCAGTGTAGTCGATGATGTAGACGATCGGGGACGTGGTGGTCGGCAGCATCGGGTCGCGCGATGCGGCCTGGGCCAATCCGACGCACGTCTGAGTGACCAACACAGCCCCCGCGATTCGGCATCCCACGCGCGTCATCCGCCTGTCCTCCGTTGCCATCCGACCGGCACCCCGGACATCGAGCCCGCGATGGCTGCGCCTCGGAACCTCCCCCGCAGCCGCAGTGTACCCCAATCGCACGACCGGACAAGCCGGCCCCGACCTGCCTGTAGCGGGCTCGGAAAAGCGCAAAGCCAAGCCTTGCTCGCCCGGAAGCGTTCCACTAGAATAACCCCGAGTAGAATTCTAGGATTTTATCGGGCTCGGGAGGAGTGCGCTGTGAGAGGATTGAATCTGCGGTCGATGCGTGTGGCGGCGTTGCTGAGTCTGGCGGCGTTGCTATGGGGTCCTGTGGGTGGATGCTGCTGTCAGCAAGACCCGTGTCTCGCCAACAAGACGATCGAGGACGCCACCGTCGAGCAGGCCAAGGCACTGATCGACGACTATGCTAACGACGCCACTCTCGTCATCCTCGACGTCCGCACGGCAGACGAAGTCGCTCAGAACGGCCGGATAGCCGGCTCGACGAACCTGGATTACAACAGCGGCGAACTCACCGCCGCCCTGGATACGCTCGACAGGGACAAGATGTACCTGGTCTACTGCGCCGGCGGCGTCCGCAGTGACGCGGCCGTCGCGGAGATGGCCGACGCTTGCTTCCAAACCGTCTACGACATGCTGGGCGGATTCGCCGCGTGGGAGGACGCCAACTACCCCGTCGTGAACTAGACGAGCATACAAGTTCAGACGCCGGTGCTGCGGCCGGCGCGTGGCATGGGCATCCCTGCCCATGAACCGTCACGGGCGAGACGCCCGTGCCACGGTGGGACGGATTCATGCGCGGCCGTCTAGGCGAACCGCGTCTCCCCGACGGTCATCGAGAAAGACAAGAGACGCACGGCTAGCATCTGCGATCGACGCCCAGGCCTGGACGATCGGTGAGCGTCAGCTGTCCGTTTGCGCCACCGATGCCCTCGAACGGGTCCTCGCGGATCAGGAGATGACCGTCCAGGTCGATCCAGTCGGCGAGCGGCGCGAGGTGGGCGGCCTGGGCGATGCCGATGGAACTCTCGATCATGCAGCCCAGCATGACCTTGAGGCCGCACGCCCGGGCCGTGTGGATCATCCTGAGCGCTTCGCGGATGCCCCCACACTTGCTCAGCTTGATGTTGATCCCGTCGACGCAGCCGGCCAGCGCAACGACGTCCGCCGGTCGGACACAGCTCTCGTCGGCCACAATCGGCACCGCTGCCGTCTGGCGCAATTGGCGAAACACATCGTTGTTGCCCGGCTCGACCGGCTGCTCGACCAACTCAACGTGGTAGGGTTCGAGCCGGCGAATGTGTTCGGCCGCCGCCGCGGGGGGCCACCCTCCGTTGGCGTCGACGCGAAGGACCTTGTCCGGAGCCACTCGACGGACGGCCGACAGGATCTCGGAGTCGCGGTCGGTGCCGACCTTGATCTTCAGGATGGGGAAGCCGGCCGCCTCGGCGGTCTTGGCCTCGACGACGTCCGGCTCGTCGATGCCGATCGTGAACGACGTCAGCGGCGCCGCTTCGGGGTCCAGCCCCAGCAGGCGCCACACCGGGACGCCCAGCCGCTTGCCGACCCAGTCGTGCAAGGCCCCGTCCACCGCCGAGACCGCCGCCCGTTGATCGTCGAAGCGAGCCAGGCAGCGGTCCACGATCGGCGTAATCTGAAACGGATCACCCCCCAGCAGTCCGGCCATCTCCGCCAGCGCCGCCTCGGCCGACGCCAGCGATTGGCCGTAGAAGCTCGTGGGAATCGCCTCGCCCACGCCCACGATGCCCGCGTACTCGAGCTCTACCCGCAGCGTCTCTTTGGCCGACGCACTCGACCGGGCGATCGTAAACGTGTGCGTAAGAGCGAGTTCCTGACGCGACCAGCGAAGTCTCATGACGGGCACCGTCTGCTCGGACGCCGCAATCCGAGACGGATGACGTCCGATCCTATGGGGCGACGTTCCCCTATGCCTCAGGGCGGCCCAGATACCTTACCGGCGATTCGCCCGAAGTTCCACGGGGAGGCGGACTTGTCTAATGCCGATGCCGCCGCTTATGATACAGCCTGACCGTAGGCCAATGCCCGTCTAGCCATCCCCCTCTCACCGGGCCAGCGCGCGAGGGAACCCATGGGCCTGAACCTTGCTTTCATACTGGACGAATCCGGCGAGACGTTCCCCGACCAGACCGCGATGATCGTGGGGGATCTCCGCATCCCCCACCGACAGCTGCAAGAGGCATCGATGCGGATGTCAACGTTGCTCCGGGCCAAGGGGATCCAACCCGGGGACAAGGTCGCCATCCTATTGCCCAACGTGCCGCAGTTCACGATCGCTTACTTCGGTATCCTACGCATGGGCGCGGTGGCCGTCACGCTGAACGTCCTGAGCGCCGGCGACGAGGTGGCCTACTACCTGAACGATAGCGATGCGAAGCTGCTGCTCGCGTGGCACGACTTCGCCGAAGCAGCCCGCGCCGGCTTCGATCAAGCGGACGACTGCCGAGAGCTGCTCATGGTCGGCGATGGCGACGCGGCGGACCTGACCCACCAGATACTGGCGGCCGAGCCCTGGGCGGACCTCCAACCGACCACGCCAGATGATACGGCGGTCATCATCTACACGTCCGGGACGACGGGGCGAAGCAAGGGCGTGGAACTGACGCATTTCAACCTGTACAGCAACGCGCAGTACCTGCCGATGTGGATCTTGAGCGACTACCCCGAGCGGATTGAGTTGCTGGGCCCCGGGAACGTGACGATGGGGGCCTTGCCGTTGTTCCACAGCTTCGGCCAGACGTGCATGCAGAACGCCGCCCTGATCTACGGCGGGGCCATTTGCTACCTGCCGCGTTGGGACCCGAAGGAGGCGATGGAGATCATTCAGCGGGAGAAGGTAACGGCGTTTGCGGGCGTGCCGACGATGTATATGTCGTGGCTGGCGATGGAGGACGCGGACCGCTACGACCTGTCGAGCGTCCGTGTGTGTATCTCGGGCGGCGCACCGTTGCCCTGGGCGGTCTTCGAACAGGTGAAGGCCAAGCTGGGCCTGACGATCTTCCAGGGCTACGGGCTGACCGAAACGTCGCCGGTGGCCTGCTTCAGCCAGATGAGCCGTCCGATCGTGCCGCATTCCAGTGGCCGGCCGATCTGGGGCGTGCAGATGAAGGTGATCGACGAGGCGGGGCAGTTCCTCGAGCCAGACCAGGAGGGCGAGATCGTCGTCCGCGGTCACAACATCATGAAAGGCTACTACAAGCGCCCGGAGGCAACGGCAGAGACCATCGTCGACGGCTGGCTGCGGACCGGCGACGTCGGCAAGATCGACGCCGACGGCAACGTCTTCGTCGTCGACCGGAAGAAGGAGATGCTGCTCCGCGCCGGGTTCAACGTCTACCCGGCGGAGGTAGAGCGCGTCATCTTCGAGCATCCGGACGTTCAGGAGACAGCCGTTGTCGGCGTGCCGGACGCATATCTCGGTGAGGAGGTCAAGGCCATCATCGTCCTCCGCCCTGGAGCCGGGACGACCGTTCAGGACATCGTCGACCACTGCAAGAAGCACCTGGCAGCCTACAAGTATCCCCGTATGATTGAGTTCCGCGACGAACTGCCCAAGGGGCCGACGGGCAAGGTGCTCAAGAAGCAGCTGAGTGCCGAGGCGGCGCAACAGGCGCGGGGCTCGGGAAGCTGAAGCGTCGTTAATTGGACGGAATAATACCATTGAAGGCCTGGATTGTTAGGTGTGTTCGCGAACCTCTTGCGGGGCTGATGCGTAGTAGTCTGATGGGCACACAAGACGGACGGCGCCCCGCGCGGGTTTTGTCTTAGTACAGCCGCGCCAAGCCAGCGCCGTGCGTCGTGGCCGGACAGTCGACCTGGTGATCCGATTGCCCGGTTCATTCACAACACAACAACGATGGGTCAGGATCGGTCGGGTCGGTCTGCCCACAGGCACACTGGCGGATCGGTCAGACAGCAAGCGGAGCCTTAAAGACAATGAGCACGACACAGATGGACGTCAAGCAGATCGGTGAGAAGGTCGAGGCGGCGAGCGATCCGTTCCGAAGACTCACCGAACAGATCGGGCGGGTGATCGTGGGTCAGGAAGACCTGATCCGCAAGATGCTGGTCGGGTTGCTGGCGAACGGGCATATCCTGTTGGAGGGTGTACCCGGGCTGGCCAAGACGACGGCCGTATCCTGCCTGGCCCGGGGGATCGATACCGGGTTCCAACGCCTGCAATTCACGCCCGACCTGCTGCCGGCCGACCTGATCGGCACGCTGGTCTACCAGCCCCAGTCCGGCGAGTTCACCGTCAAGAAGGGACCGATCTTCAGCAACATCATTCTGGCCGACGAGATCAACCGCGCGCCGGCCAAGGTGCAAAGCGCCCTGCTGGAGGCGATGCAGGAACGGCAAGTCACGATCGGCGACGAGACGTTCAAGCTGGACGACCCGTTCCTCGTCCTGGCCACGCAAAACCCGATCGAGCAGGAGGGGACCTACCCGTTGCCCGAGGCCCAGGTCGACCGGTTCATGCTCAAGCTGATCGTCAACTATCCCAATAAGGCCGAGGAGCGCCAGATCCTCGACCGCATGGCCGAGACCCGCCCCAAGACGACGATCGACCCGGTGATGTCTCCGGCGGAATTGACCGCCGCCCGTCAGGTGGTCGACGAAATCTACATCGACGATCGGATCAAGGACTACGTGGTCGACCTTGTGTTGGCGACCCGAGACCCGAGCGCGTACCGGCTCGAGATCGGCGACTGGATCCAGTACGGCGCGTCGCCGCGCGCGACGATCTACCTGACGCTGACGGCCAAGGCGGCGGCGTTCCTCGAGGGCCGGGGATACGTCACGCCGCAAGACGTCAAGACCATGGCCACCGACGTGCTCCGCCACCGCGTCATCATCACCTACGAGGCCGAAGCCGAGGAGAAGACGAGCGAAGACGTGGTTCGTACGGTGCTGGACAACGTTCCCGTTCCATAGGAAACGTCGAAACGTCGAAACGTCAAAACGTCGAAACGTCGAAACGTCAGGACGTCGAAATGCTGTCGTGGTGAGAGCTTGGGTTGGGGCGGCGGAGGTGCTTCGGGATGGGGCGACTGGTGGGTGACGTTCAGCAGAGGGCGATGGACTTCGCGGTGGCTATTCTGGATCTGACCGACGCGCTTCCACACAACGTGAAGGGATGGGAGGTCGGGCGACAACTGATCCGGGCAGGCACCTCGATCGGGGCGAATCTGTCCGAGGCCGACCATGCGCTGACTGATGCTGACTTCGCGTACAAGGCGTCAGTCGCCCGCAAGGAGGCCGCTGAGACGGCGTACTGGCTCGAGATCATCACGCGAGCCGGCATGGTCCCCAAGGAGCAGACGGACGACATCGCAACAGAGGCAGACGAGCTTGTCCGGATCCTGAGCACGATCGTACGAAAGACTCAGGAACACATTGAACGATCCAGGCGAAGCTGAGGAAGCACCCCAGAACCGAACTGGATAGCACGTTCAACGTGTCAGTGTTTCGACGTTTCGACGTTTTGACGTTTTGACGTTTTGACGTTTCGACGTTTTGACGTTTCGACGTTTCGACGTTTCGACGTGTAGCGGCAGCGAAGCCATGATCCCAAAGGAGCTACTGAAGAAGATCCGCCAGATCGAGATCCGCACGTCGCATATGGTCAACGACGTGTTCGCGGGTCAGTACCATTCCGCGTTCAAGGGGCGGGGGATGGAGTTCGAGGAGGTACGGCAGTACCAGATCGGCGACGACGTGCGGACGATCGACTGGAACGTCACGGCGCGAAGCGGGGCGCCGTTCGTCAAGGTGTTCCGCGAGGAGCGTGAGCTGACCGTGATGCTGCTGGTGGACATGAGCCGGTCGCACCTGTTCGGGACGGCGGGCCAGCTCAAGCGGGAGCTGGCGGCAGAGGTGTGCGCGACGCTGGCGTTCAGCGCGATCCGGAACAACGACAAGGTGGGGCTGATCTGCTTCACGGACCAGATCGAACGGTTCGTGCCGGCGAAGAAGGGCCCGCAACACGTGTTGCGCGTGATCCGCGAGCTGCTGTACCACGACCCGGCGGGCACGGGAACGGACATCGCGACGGCCATCGAGCACCTGAACCGGGTGACGACGCGGCGGTCGGTGGTGTTTCTGGTGAGCGATTTCCAGGCGACTGGCTACGAGCGTCCGCTGCGGGTGGCCAAGAGGCGGCATGACTTGATCCCGATCACCATCGTCGACCCGCGCGAGATGGCCTTGCCGAACGTCCGGTTCATCGAGCTGTATGACGCGGAGACCGATCAGACCGTCATGGTGGACACGAGCAGCGTCCGATTCCGGACGGCGTACGAGGGACGGGCGGCCTCGAGCGCGGAGGAGCGACGGCGGATGCTGCGATCGATGGACGTCGACAGCGTCGAGGTAATGACGGGCGAGCCATTCGTCGAGCCGTTGACGCGGTTCTTCCGTGCACGTGAGGCGCGACTGTAAGTCGAGACGGTGGGAGGCCAAACGGTGCAGGACAAACCGAAGCTCGAGTTGCCGCAGCGCGTGGTGCCGAAGCGTCGGATCTTCGACCGGCGATCGACGTTCTTCGCACTGTGCGTGTTGGTCCTGTTCGGCGTGGTCGTCGCGTTGCTGATGCTCCGGCCCGCGGGGACTGCCTCGACGATCCCGGCGCGAGCGGGCTGGTCGGCCGATCAGCAGAAGGCGCTGGCGATGCGGTTGGAGGATCGCAACCTGCCGGCGGCCGCGGCGTCGTCGTGGTCGCGGTACCTCCAGATGGCAAACCTGTCGTCGCAGGCCGAGGCCGCCATTCACTACCGCGTCGGCAAGCTGCACCAGTCGGCGGAGCAATACGAAGACGCGATTGCCGCCTATTACCGGGCTGAAGCGATGCTCGCAGATGCGAAGGGCGAGTTGGAGCACGAAATCAACGTTCGCGTTCGCGACTGCTTCGTGAAGCTCGGGCAGTACGCGGATCTGGGCCGGGACCTGTCCGAGCGAACGGCGCCCGAGAGCGATCGGACGTCCGGCCTGGCGGGCCAGCAGGTGGTGGCGCAGATCGGTCCGGAGAAGATCACGATCGCCGACTTCGACCGGATGATCCGTCAGGAGGTCGATCTGGCGATCAAGGCCATGCCGGGCTTGTCCGACGAGCAGGCCGATCAGATCCGCGAGCAGTTCGCCAAGCGGCTGGCCTCGCCTCAGTCGCGGGCGCAGAAGCTGCAAGAGCTGGTGTCGGTGAGGGTGCTGGCGCGGAAGGGGCGCGAGGCGGGAATGGACAAGACGCCGGCCTTCCGCAAGCGACTGATGGAGATGTCCGACATGCTGATGGCCAACCGGCTGTTGGCCGAGGAGATCGGGCGTCGGGCGACGGTGACGATCGACGACTGCAAGCGGTTCTACGAGGCCAACAAGGCTCGCTACGTCGAGCCCGGGCGTGCGGCGATCGCCCACATCGTCTGCAAGACGAACAAGGAAGCTGCCGGGCTGATCAAGCAGGCGAAGGACGGCGAGGCGTTTGAGGCGCTGGCCAAGAAGCACTCGCTGGACCCGGCCACCAAAGACAAGGGCGGCGTGATCGAACAGCCGGTCTCCGAGCTGTCTCCGCGCGTGCCCGGCATCGGCGAGGACAAGGCGTTGCACGAAGCGATCTTCGAGGCCGAGTCGGGCACGGTGCTGGACAAGCCCTACAAGGGCGCCGGCGGGTTCCACATCGTGAAGGTTCTCGAACGGCATGCGTCGCGGCAACTGGGGCTGGACGAGGCAGCCGACCGCGTCCAGGCGGACACACGACGGGCGCGCACGCAGGAGGTCACCGAGCAGTACATCAAGGAGCTGTTCGCCGAGGCAGAGGTCAAGCTGTACCCGGAGGCGTTCCTGTCGGCGGCGGCGACGAGCCGGCCCATCGCGACCCGTCGCAGCGAGACGAAGGAGAAGCAGTAGATGCCGCGTCGGTTGGGCAACGTGACCGTGCTGATCGGGTGCATCGCCGTGGTGATTGCGCCCGGGTGCACGAAGCGCCCGGCCGACCAGGCCGACGAGAAGGAGGATACGGGCATTTCACGAACGGCGTTGCGCGGTCCGGTGAAGCTGGCCGTCAAGACGGATCGAAGCCAGGCCACCATCGCGGAACGGTTCCGGCTGACGATCACCGTGGAGGCCGACGACGGCGTGGACGTGACGATGCCGCAGTTCGGCGCGTCGCTGGGGGCGTTCTC
Source organism: uncultured Planctomycetales bacterium (assembly GCA_964390905.1). GTDB lineage: Bacteria > Planctomycetota > Phycisphaerae > UBA1845 > JAFGLZ01 > JAFGLZ01. Next base: position 15,237 of record CAYMLO010000053.1, read on the forward strand.
GATCCGCGACTTCAGCGAAACGTCGGCGCGTCCGATCGAAGGCGGCAAGCGACGGTGGCGGCAGGAATACGAGATCGACTGCGATCTGTCCGGCAAGTACGAGGTCAAGCCGATTACGGTGACGTTCCTCGACCGTCGCAAGGACACGCTGGCCCGCGCCCGTCCGACGACGACGGCGGCCAGCCAACCCGGGGTCACCGGTCAGGTGAGCACCGATCCGTTCGAGCTGGAGGTGACGTCGCTGTTGGAGGGTCAGTTCGATCCGACGGCGTTTCGCGACGTGAAGGGTCCGGCCGAGCTACCCGTGCCGCCGGCCCGATGGCCCTGGTGGGTGCTCGGCGGCGTGGCGGGGACGGCCGTCATCGTGGTGTTAGTCGTGATGCTGATTCGTCGGCGCCGACGTCGCGGGCCTCAGGTCGCGCGGATCCCACCACACGAATGGGCGATGGGGCAGTTGCAACAGCTCATCGACGACGACCTGCTGGGCCAGGGCCTGATCCAGCCGTTTTACTATCGGCTCAACGCGATCGTCCGACAGTACGTCGAGCTGAGGTACGAGCTGATGGCGCCCGAGATGACGACGGAGGAGTTCCTCGATACGCTTCGGACGAGCGATCGGCTGGCGGCCGGGCACAAGGGCCTGCTGGAGCGTTTCCTGACGGCCTGTGACATGGTGAAGTACGCGTGCTATCGTCCGGGCGGAGCGGAAGTCGAGGAGGTGTTCGCGGCGGCGCGGGACTTCATTGATCAGACGACGGAACGGGGCAAGGCTGCGGCGCCGGCCCCGGATGACGCGGAGATGCAGGAGTCGGCGGCATGAGGCTGCAGTGGGATACAGCCCTGCTGATCGGTCTGGTCGTGCTGGCGGTGGTGTGGGTGTTGCGGCGTCGGTTTCAGCCGCAGCGTTCGGGCATCCGCTTCTCGACGATCGATCGGCTGCGCAAGCCGGGCAAGACCTGGGCGGGCCGGGTGCGCTGGCTGATTCCCGGACTGCGATGGCTGGCGATGTTGGTGCTCCTGCTAGCGCTGGCCCGCCCGCAGAAGGGAAACGAGCAACAGCGGGTGTCGGCCGAGGGCATCGCCATCCAGATGGTGCTCGACGTGTCGTCGTCGATGCGGTCGCTCGACTTCGAGTGGGGCGGCAAGCGGGCAGACCGGATCACGGCAGCCAAGAACGTCATGCGGGACTTCATCCGCGGCGGGCGGGGGCTGGACGGACGGAAGGATGACCTGATCGGCCTGATCACGTTCGCCAAGTACGCCGACAGCAAGGTGCCGCTGACGCTGGACCACGCGAACCTGCAGCGGGTGCTGGACCAGACCGAGGCGATCAAGGTTGTGTTCCGGCGAACCCCGCGTGGGGCGGAGGCGGTGAGCGGCACGGAGGAAGACAGCACGGCCATCGGCGATGCGATCGCGGTGGCGGTCGAGCGGCTGCGCGACTTCGCCCGCCACCGCGGACAGACGGGCGGATCGGGCAAGGACAGCAACGCCAAGAGCAAGGTGATTGTCCTTCTGACGGACGGGAACCAGACCGAACCCAGCAGCATGGAGCCGGCCAAGGCCGCCGAAATCGCCGCGACGTTCGGCTACAAGATCTACGTCATCGGAGCGGGATCGATGCGTCCCTGCCCGTACCCCTATGAGGTCGAAGGCGAGGGCGTCGTCCTGGGTCGCGTGCGACACGTGCTGAACGAAGCGCCGCTCCGCAAGGTGGCCGAGATGACGGGCGGACGGTACTTCCGCGCGACCGACACGGACAGCCTTCGCAAGATCTACGCCGAGATCGACCGGCTGGAGAAGACCAAGACGATCGAGCAACGGTACCTGGAGTGGACCGAGCTGGCGACGGCGCCGGCGAGCTGGAGCGGCGCGGGCCTCGTGCCGCGCGTGTGGATGGCGATGGTGCTGCTGCTGATCGAGATCGCGTTGCTGAGCACGCGGTTCAGGAAGATCCCGTGATGGACCGGTTGCCGCGACCCAAACATCTGCTGCATCTGACGTGGATCCTGCTGGCACCCGCAGTGGTGTGGATCTACGCGGGCACGCGGGACGACCTGCACTTCCAGCGATCGGATTGGCTGTGGCCGGGGATCGGGTGCGTGCTGCTGGCGGTCGGGCTGACCGTCTATCGGTTTGCGCAGAAACGGCGGGCGCTGCGACAGTTCGCAACGGCGAACCTGTTTGGGGAGCTCATGCCGAAGGTCAGCCCGTCGCGTCAGGTGATCAAGGCGGCGCTGACGATATCCGCCATCCTGTGCATCGCCAGCGCGAGCCTCGGCCCGCGATGGGGCATCTCGGAGAAGACGGTGCGTCTGACGGGGATCGACATCATGATCGCGTTGGACGTGTCCCGGTCGATGCTGGCCGAAGACGCGGGTGAGTCACGGTTGGAGCGGGCCAAGCAGGACATCCGGGACCTGCTGGCGATCCTCGACGGCGATCAGGTCGGACTGGTGACGTTCGCGGGCAAGGCGGTGCTGAAGTGTGCATTGACGCCGGACTACGGCTTCTACCGGCTGGTCCTGGACGAAGTGGGTCCGCACAGCGCCCCGTTGGGCGGGTCCCTGATCGGAGACGCAGTGCGCCTGGCGGCGGATCACTTCGACGACCGGGCCAAGAAGCACAAGGTGATCATCGTGATCACGGATGGCGAGGACCATTCGTCCTGGCCCGTGGACGCCGCACAAGACGCGTACGAGCAGCGTGGGATCCGCGTGTGCACGATCGGCATCGGCGACCCGGTAGCGGGCCAGAAGATCCCCATCAAGAAGGACGGGCGGATCACCTATCTGCAGTATCAGGGTGAGCAGGTGCTATCGAAGATGGACCCGCAGGTGCTGCGTGAGATGGCGGCGGTCGGCGGGGGCGTGTACGTCGACGCCGGCATGCGAAGCATCGAGCTGGACAAGATCTACCAGGACATCATCGGAAAGATGGATAAGGAGCAACGTGAGTACGAGGCCAAGAAGATCGAGCGGGGCCAGGCGTGGCATTGGCTGTTCGCGCTGGTCGGGTTGGTGCTGCTGATCGTGGAGGCGTTGGTGCCGGAGCGTGTGGGTCGGTCGACGGCCGGCGCGGGGTCGGGGCAGAGCAGGAGCGCGGCGTGAGACGGTTGACGTTGGGCATGCTGGTTGCGTTGGCGTGGGCGAGTACGGCCCGCGCGGGGGAGAGTCCGGCTGCGTGGATTCAACGTGGCAACGCAGCCCTGAAGGCGGGCAAGCATGACGAGGCGCTCAAGGCGTACGAAGAGGCGGCGGTGGGCCTGCCCGAGTCGCCGGAGCTCGACTACAACCGAGGCCTGGTGCATTACCGGCTGCGCGACTTCGTCAAGGCCCGCGAGTGCTTCACGAAATCGCTCTCGACGCGGGATCTGAAGCTGGAGTCGGCCGCCCACTTCAACCTGGGCAACTGTGCGTACAGCCAGGCCCTCGAGAAGCTCAGCCGCTACGACGAGGCGATCAAGCTGGCCCGCGAGGCGATCGGGCACTACCGCCAGGCGCTGGACCTGGCCCCCAACGACGCCGACGCCCGGGCGAACATCGAGACGGCCCGGTTGCTGATCAAGGACCTGCAGGACAAGAAGAAGAAGGAGCAGGAGAAGAAGAAGCCCGAGAGCCAACCATCGTCGCAACCGCAATCGCAACCGTCGTCTCGACCGGAATCTCAGCCGTCGTCTCAACCCCGGTCGCAGCCGTCGTCACAGCCCGATCAGCAGAGGCAGAAGTCCGACCAACAAGCACAACAGAAGAAGGAGCAGCAATCGAAAGACGGCCAGAAGCAGGAGAAACAGAAGCAGTCCGGCACCCAACCGCAGAAGATAAGCCGGGAAGAAGCCCAACGGCTGCTGCAGGCGGTGCGCGACAAAGAGCGCAAGCGTCGGCGGGACCAGATGCTGAGACGCGCAGCCGGGCGGGTCGGGGTCGACAAGGACTGGTGACGACCAGAATGCCCAACATGGAAGACGCCACGACGATAGGTCGCAGGGACATGAGCGCGACGCTCCATCGGCAGTTCGGGGTAACGGTCGCGGGGTGCCTCATCCTTCGCTCCCCTTCGCGGAACGCGAGAGGGGGCGAAGGGTGGGGGACGAAATCGTACCGCGCCGACCGGTTTGCTGTCGGTTCCGTCCCCCACCCTATTCGAGCGCCCGCGTTCCGCGGCCACTCGAACAGGATGGGGCACCCGTCGCTCAGACTGTCACGCGCCCGGACGCACCATTGGCAGCTCGGTGTGATGATGGTGGCCGGCGTCCTTGCGGTTGGCGCGGTCCGTCCGGCGATGGGCGTGAGCGTCAAGGCCATGGTGTCGTCCCGCGAGGTGGTGCCGGGCGAAGCCCTCGAGCTGCAGGTGGTGATTGAAGGGGCGAGTCAGGCGGGGCAGCCACAGCTGCCATCGATGCCCGACTTCATCGTCAAGATGCTCAGGCGAGCGCCGAACCAGCGCTCCTCAGTGCAGATCATCCAAGGCCGCGTCACTCGCCATAGCACGCTGACATACGCGTACCAGCTCCGCGCGCGCCGCACGGGCCGACTGACGATCCCTGCGATCACGGTGAAGGCAGAAGGCAAGACCTACAAGACCCGACCCATCCCCATCGTGGTGGCGAAGGGAGAGACGAGCGACGCGCTGCTGGTGGAGTTCATCGCCAGTCGGAAGTCAGTCTATGTGGAGCAGCCGTTCGAGCTGACGTTGCGGATCTGGGTTCGAGTGTTCCGACAGGGGAAGATCAAGCTGAGCGACCGCCAGATGTCGAGGCTGTTCGACCGGGACTGCGACTTCGGGCGATTCGCCAAGCAGATCGCCAAGAAAGGCTTCACCGCACAGGAGACCCCACGCAAAGACAGTGAGGGTCAGGAACGGAAGTACTACCTGTACGAGGTCTCCCAGACAATCCGGCCGGACAAGCCCGGCCCATACAAGCCCGAGCCAGTGACGATCGGCATGACCTACCCGGTCGCGCTGGGCAGGGACCCGTTTGGAGACCTCACGCTGCGGCGACGCCGTCACCTGATCCAGCAAGCAAAGGCGCCGGACATCGTGGTCCAGCCGATCCCGGAGGAGGGCCGGCCGTCAACGTACAACGGCGCGATCGGGCGCTACACATGGAAGGTCTGGCCGGACCGGACGGACGTCCGCCGCGGCGAGCTCATCACGCTGAACATGGAGATCAGCGGGCTGGGGCTGCTGGACCGCGTGCCCGCCCCGCGGCTGGCCAAGGTGCCCGAGCTGACCGAGCGTTTCAAGGTGCTCGACGAACAGTTGGCCGGGGAGGTCAAGGGCGGCAAGAAGGTCTACCGCCAGAAGATTCGGGCCATCAACGATGAGACAGACGCCATCCCGCCGATCCCGTTCTCGTTCTTCGACCCGGACGCGGATGGCGGCAAGGGCCGGTTCGTGACGGTCAAGAGCGATCCGATTCCCATCACCGTCTACGCAGCCGAAGCCCTGTCGCCAAATCAGATCGTCGTACCCGCCGCCATGGGGCCAGGCCGATCGTCCCTGTTGACGGCAGCGGCGGACAGCATTCGCGCCAACTACGGCGAAGCTGAAGCGGTCCTGGCCAACCAAGCCTTCGCCCCAGGTCCGGGGTGGGCGGCGTCCCTCGCCCTACCGCCGGGCCTGTGGCTGGTCGGATGGCTGATCCGGCGGCGGTCGGACCGGCTCCGCAACGACGTCGCCCTCGCACGTCGGCGTGGTGCCCGCAAGCAGGTCGAGGCCCGGCTCCAGACCGCAGCGGGATCCCCAGACGCAGCCGTCCACCTTGCCGACGCCCTGCTGAACTACATCGCAGACCGGGCCAACCTACCGGCCGGCGGGCTGACACGTCCGGACGCCGTCGGGCGTCTTCGCGAGGACGCCGTGCCGGATGAGGACATTGAGGAATTGGACAAGCTTCTGCAGGCCTGCGAGGAGGCCCGATACGCAGGCATGGACACGGGCGGCAGCGATTTGGTGACGCAGGCGAAGCGCTGCCTGCAACAGCTCGAACGGACGTGGAAACCGTGACGCAGCGAGACGACACGTCAACACGTCGACACGTCGACACGTCGACAGGGCGACTCGGCATGGCCGCCGTCGTCGCCATCTGCGTGGTGGCCATACCGCGGGCTTCCGCGCTGGCGGGGATGTCGCGGGCCCGTCGGGCCGAGGTCTTCTACCAGGCGCAAGGCGCGTATGAGCGCGGCGCGCAACTGACCGCGACTGACCCGAACGGGGCCGAGCGGCTCCTGCGCGAGGCCGCCAACGGGTTCCAGGCCCTCGTCGATGATGGCCGGGTGAACGGACGGCTCTACTACAACCTGGGCAACACCTACCTCCGCCTCAACCAAGTCGGGTTGGCCATCCTCTACTACCGCAAGGCGGCACGACGCATCCCAGACGACGGCCGACTGGCCGAAGGCCTCCGCGTCGCGCGGAGCGTCCGACGCAACGACATTCCCGTGACGGGACAGACCGCGTTGATCCGTGCCCTGTTGTTCTGGCACTACCGAACGACGCTGCGCGGCCGGGCAGCGGCCGGCATCGTCGCCTACGTGGGGTTCTGGCTGGTCGCCATCAGCGCGACCTTCTACAGACACGTCGCCTGGCGATATATCCTCATCGCCCTGGCCGTCGTCTGGATCTCGTTGGGGATCTCGGTGAGCGCCAGCGCATACGCCGCCGAGCACTGGCGCGAAGGCGTGATCGTGACCGACGACGTGGTGGCCAACAAGGACCCGGGCCTGGGATCCAGCCCGGCCTTCGAGGAGAAGCTCCATCAGGGCGTCGAGTTCGAGCTTCTGGAAGACCGCGATCGCTGGCACCACATTCGCCTGCCCAACGGCAAGTCCGGTTGGATCCCGAAGGACGCTGCGCGCCTGATTTGATGGCACGTTCCGTGACGACTTGGGGGTTGAGGAGGAGATGGGGGGGGAGACGCTAAAGCTCCTCGAGCTCCTTCTGCTTCTTCTCGAGCAACTCGTCGATCTGTTTCTCGTACCTATCGGTAAGCTCCTGGATGTTATCGCGGCAGCGGTCGGCGTCGTCCTCGCTCAGCGCGCCGCTCTTCTTCTCGGCGTCGATCTGCTTGTTGGCGTCTCGTCGTCCGTTTCGGATCACGACGCGCTGGCCCTCGGACATCTTGCGAATCTGCTGGATGAGCTGCTGCCTGCGCTCCCCGGATAGCGGAGGCACGGGCAGTCGGATGATCCGCCCGTCGCTGACCGGCGTGATGCCGATGTTGCTGGCCTCGATGCCGCGCTCGATGTCCTTGAGCGTGCTCGGATCGAACGGCTTGATCACGATCAACGACGGCTCGGGGGTGGACAGCGTGGCCAGCTCGCGCAGGTCCATCGTCGCGCCGTAGCCGGGCACCTCGATCTTGAGATGATCGACCAGCCCCACACTCGCCCGGCCGGTGCGGACGGTTCGAAGCTCCGTGCGCAGAAAGTCGACCGACCGCTCCATCTTCTCCTCGCACTCGAACTCGATTTCATCCATTGGCATCGCAGCATCACCCCTGAAGCCGACGATCAAGTGACGCCATTTTAGGAAAGCCCTCACCCCCGAACAAGACGGGAAGCGCCGAAACGGACAGGCCGGGTCGGGGGAAATCAGCTCTTCTGCTTGGCCTTCTCCTCCAGCCGGGGCAACTGGCTGCGGAGGACGTCCGCCTGGGGCGAATCGGGATACGTCTGGATGACGCGCCGGGCGAGCGTGACGGCCTCGTCGAAACGATGCCGCTTGACCAGATCCTTGATCTGATTCTCCAGCGTCTGCCGCTCCTGGATCTCCGCGTTGGCTTCGAGGGTCTGCAGCTTGGGCAGGACCGCCTGGGCCTCCGGCGAGCCGCTGTGGCGGTCGACGAGCATCCGGGCGGCCACCAACGCCTCCTTCCACTGACGGCGGACCGTATGCTTCTCGATGTCGGCGAAGATCCGACGACGCTGTTGCTGTTCGAAGGTCTCGCGCTCCCGGACGATCAGGTCGGGCAATTGGCGGGCCTCGTCGCTGCGAGGGTGCTTGCGCACCAGGTCCGTGGCGATGGCCTCGGCCCGCTCCCAGGCCGATATGCTCATCAGATCGCGCACCTTCTGGCGGGCCTCGGCCACGTCCTTGGCCTCCGCCGCCGCGCGGGCCTGCTCCACTCGCTTGGCGAGCGAATCGATCTGATCGTCCTGACCGTGCCGATCGGTCAGCTCCTGGCAGATCCGAAACGCCGACGGGAAATCGCCCTGACGCGCCAGCGCCTCGACGTGATCGATGGCGGCCTGCCGCTCCTGCTCCCGGCGTCGTTCCCATTTGGCTCGCTTCTGGTCCTCGGACAGCAGGGAGTTGTCGTTGATCTCCCGGAGCAGGCGGAGCATCTCCTCCTGAGGCTGCGAGCCGACGCGCCCCTCGGTCCCCGCCGCCGCGTCTGGGACGTCGAGCGCGACCATGGTGACGGGCGCGCTTTCGCCCCCGCCCGGGGCGGATGGGTTGTCGCCCCCTGCCGGTTCGAATGCCAGCGTCATCCGGCGGACATAGTGGATGACGGCGGCCAGGCCCAGCATGATGCCCGCCGCCCCCATCCCGCCCACGAGTAGCCTGAGGGCCTGTAAGACCGCACGCGAGGCCGGGATTCGTTCGGCCAACAAGCACTCGTGGCCAACCCAAACCAGCCCACCCAACGTGGCAACGACCACGAGCACCGCCAACACCAATAGCAGGTAGGTCAAGATGCGTAGGTCCGCCAGGCGTCGTGGAGGGTCTTGGCTCGCCATGTACGCCCACTCCCCGAGTGACCGCGATTCTGAACTTGAGCCCGGGCGCCAAACCGCGCCGTCGGTCGCGTCTCCCTAATCATATGCTAATGGAGAGTCCTCGGATCGCCAAGGGGCAGCTGATGTCAAAGGCCGCTCGGGTTCCGCTAACCCCTGCGAACTGCTAAACTTCAGACATCGTGGAGAACTGCAGGTGGCTGAACGAAGCGACATCCGGAGCGCGCCGTTGACAGATGAGCCGGGGTGGGTGGTGGTCCGATGGTACGCCGCCTTCAACGGGGTTCGGGCAGCGGTGCGCGTGCCGGTGAAGATCGTGATCTTCGCCGCGGTGTTTCTGCTGGTGTTGTTTCCCCGACCGTGGCTGCTCGTGCGGCACGTCGACCGGGTGCGCCACCTCGACCGGTTGATCGAGCCCAACGCGCCGGGGCTGGAAGCGCTGGGCCGGCAGCTCCAAACAAGCCTGCCCGCGGGCCTGACCAACCGACAGATCCACCGGCGGGTTGAAGAGTTCGTCCACAAGACGATCCCCTACGACTGGGACTGGAATACCTGGGGGGTGGCCGACTACATCCCCACGGTGAGCGAGCTGCTGGAGATGCGCCGCGAGGACTGCGACGGCCGCGCCGTGCTGGCCGCGTCGCTGTTGCGGCAGCTGGGGCAGAAATCCTATCTGGCCACCGACCTGCGTCACGTCTGGGTCGGCGTCGAACGCGACGAGCTGATGGGGCCCGGCGGACGCAAAACGGCGATCAGCACCCCGACCGGGACGCGGTTCGACTGGCGGACCGTCGAGAACGTCCCGAGAACGTTGGCGTTCGGCACGGCCGTGTTCCCCCTCCCCCGCGAGCTGATCGTGCTCGCAACGATGGTGTTGCTCTTGGCGCATCCGAAGATGCGAGTTCGCTGGCTTGTGTCGGGCACGGCGCTGCTGCTTGCGGCGCTGGTCTTCCTGCGGCTGGGCGTCGACGTGATCCCCGGCTTTCGCGGCTACAGCGAACGCATCTGGTCCAGTTGGCTCGGTCTGATCGTGGCGATCTTGGGGGTTGCGTGGCTGTGGTGGTGGGCCCGCCGGGCGCGGGTTCAGGAGATCGCTTCACCATAGCACCGAACGTCGAATCGCGTACGCGCTACGCTCTCTTCTCGTACAGCACACCGTCTGTCTGCTGAAGCTACAACCCCCAGGGAGGAACGACATACGGATCGAGGAAGTGCTCCACCGGGTCGAACCCTCGTTGCGCATACAAGAGGTTGCGCATGCACTCTATGATCGCCCATAACTCGTCGTACTCACGTCCCCCAATGCTGCCGAGGCGCCACGGTTCCTTGGTGCTCCATCGTTGATTGTTGCCCAGCTCGAAACTGGGCCAAGGGTCGCGCCTGAGTCCCGCGTGCCCGTCGTAGTACCCGACGCTCCCGAGCTTCCACAGGAATGGATCGTAGTAGTCGTAAGCGTCGTAGTCACAGCCGTGGAACTTGCTGGGGAGCGGCGGACCATGATAGACGCCAATGACGTTGTCAGGGCCAAACCCGTAGTCATTGCAGTTGTAGGCTGACCCGTTGTGCCCGAGGGCACCGGCCGTGGCGACGTGGCGGTTCCACTGCTCGTCGAGGACCATCGGCAATTCGCTCGGCTTGTGGATGTCGCTGACGCGGAGGATGGGACCGGTCACATCGCCCCATGGTTCGGGCACATCGTTGGGATCACCCTCGACGGCAAGTATCCAACGTCGGCCCCAGATCGCCCGCGTGTAGTTGAAGACGTTCTGCGCCTTGTTCGGGTCGGCGACCCGCTCGAATTCGGGACACCGGTAGACGTTCGCGGATGGCGCGTATGTGAACAACGTCCCGCTCTGCGGCACGTTCGGACTGGCAGGCCACGCCCCCTCCTGCTGGTAACCCACATCCCAGATGGCCACCAACGGGTCGGCGGCCCCTTGCCAATCCGCCAGCCAGATCTCGTTGGGGTTCGGGGCCATGGAGGGGTTGGGAGACTCCTGCATGGTGGAAACAAAGGGGAACACCTTGTCGTAGTCTTCAGCATAGGCGAGAAACGCCGTCGCCATGTGTCGGATGTTGCTCAAGCACAGCGTGGTCCGCGCATGACCGCCCAACCGACTCGCGGAAGGCACGGCGATTGCGACCAGCACGGCAGCACTGGCCAGCACCGTGCACAGCTCCGTGGCCGAAAAAGCAAGCCTACGCCGGTTCTTGTCTGGCCGCCTAATCATGGGCTTCCCTCCTGAGGGGCCAGGCAACTGAAGAAAAGGGTAAAAGCAGGCCCCACCGCAACCCTTACTACTTAAGCACGCCTCTGGTTTTTTGTCAAGATTATCTTGATGGGGCGGCCTCTTGGCCTGCTACGCTATGCGTTGGATTGGGATGCGCCCTACTGCGAACAGCTGAAGGTGGCGCAAATGAGGGCATAGGAACACCGCCACGTCTAACCCACAATCGCCGGCAACCAGGCCGCCAACCTGGGGGGCGGCATCTTCCGTGATGACACGACGTCGCCGACGATCAGCAACTCGATCCATACGTCGGTCGGGCCGGTCAGACATCTGGGCAGGTGGACCGAGCCCGTCGTCACGACCTCCCGCACCATCCACAGGTGTGGGCCAAGCCGCGCGGTCGGTGAGATGTGACCCATGCGGACGGCGGCGAAGCACCGGCGCCGCAATCGAAGTCGCAGTCGAGCCGCCGGCGCGCGATGACGGGCCTGCCGGACACAGGTTCGCGGCGCAACCTCGCGATCACTGCCGCACGCTGGATGACGTACGCACCGCGCTGTCTTCTCACGCGGGATCCCCCCTGCCTGTTGGAGCTACTACCCCCAGGGGGGGATTCCAGGGAATTGCTCTTGCGGGTCGAATCCTCGTTGCGCGTGAACGACATTCCTCAGGTACTCGATGACCCCGAGCTTCTCGTCCCAAGCCCTCGCTCCCATGCCTTGAAAGCGCCAGTGCTCAACCCCGGCCCACCGCCAGTTGTTGCCCAGCTCGAACGTCGGCCACGGGTCGCGCTTGAGTCCAGCGTGCCCGTCGTAGTACCCGACGCTCCCGAGCTTCCACAAGAACGGATCGTAGTAGCCGACAGCGTCGTAGTCATGGTCGTGGACGGCGCTGGGAAGCGGAGGACCGTGATAGACCCCGGTCACATTGTGGAGCGCAAAGCCATAGTCATTGCAGTTGTACGGACCCTCATCCGCCCCATAAACGCCCGCCGTAGCGACGTGCCGATCCCACTGCTCGTCGAGGACCAAGGGCAGTCGGCTCGGTTTGTGGATGTCTGCGACGCGTAGGATGGGCCCCTCGAGGTTCCCCCACTCTTCTTGCCACCCGGTCTCCACCGGCATCAACCACCGTCGAGCCCAAAAGGGGCGCGTATAATTGAAGACCCCCTGCGCCTTGCTCGGGTCGTCGATCCGCTCGAACTCGGGACACCGGTAGACGCTGGCGGACGGGACATACGGGAACAGCGTCCCACTCCCCGGGACGTTCGGGCAGGCAGGCCATCCCGCCTCCTGCTGGTAGGCAACCTGCCCGATGGCCAACAAGGGATCAGGGCACCCCTGCCAGTCGGCCAGCCAGATCTCGTTCGGGTCGGGGATGTCGCCACCCACGTAGTGGTGCATGGTGGAAACGAAGGGGAATACCTTGTCGTAGTCTTCAGCGTAGGCGAGAAACGCCGTCGCCATGTGCCGGATGTTGCTCAGGCATAGTGTGGTCCGCGCATGACCGCCCAACCGACTCGCGGAAGGCACGGCGACTGCCACGAGCACGGCAGCGCTGGCCAGCACCGCGGACAGCTCCGTGGCCGAGAAAGCAGCTCTACACCTATTCGCACGTCTCCGCCTGATCATGGGCTCTCCCTCCGCGGGTCCAAGTAACCGAAGGAAAAGGCAACAGCAGGCCCCGCCGCAACCCTTACTACTTAAGCACGTCTCTGGTTTCTTGTCAAGAATATCTTGATAGAATACCTCGTAGCCTGGTATGCTATCCGTTGGTCCCAGGGGGTACGTTGTTGTGACGAGCTGAAGGAGCCGGGAATGATGATACATGGCTGCTCGATCGGAAGGCCCGCTGCGGTGGGGATGCTTCTGTCTCTCGTCATGCTCCCTGCGACGAGCTGGGCGACGGACCGGGTGGTTCCCAGCCCAAACTACCCCACCATTCAGTCGGCCATCGATGCCTGCAGCGACGGCGACGTCGTCCTCCTCTCATTGGGCACCTACACCGGCGACGGGAACCGCGACTTGGATTTCGACGGAAAGGCCATCACCGTCCGAGGGACGGACCCGAACGACCCGAACGCGGTGGCCGGCACCGTCATCGACTGTGAGGCAACGGAGGGAGACCGCCACCGGGGGTTCAGGTTTGCGTCCGGTGAGGACCCCAACAGCGTGGTGACCGGCCTCACGATCAAGAACGGCTATGGTCCGCAGGAGACCCTTGCTGCCCTGACCGTTTCAGCGGGTGGGGCCATCTACTGCGGCGATGCAAGCCCAACCATCACGCGCTGCGTCTTCGTTGACAACCTCGCGGATGACTACGGGGGAGCCGTCTGCTGTGCGTCACCAGACCCCTACCTCCCGCGGAGCGCCCTAACCCTCGTCGACTGCAACTTCGCCGACAATGAGGGGGGGGCAGGCGGGGCGCTCTACTGTGAGTTCAGCGAGATCACCGTCGACGGCTGCAACTTCACTGGCAATGCGAGCTTGACGCACGGCGGCGCGATCTGCTGCCTCTACGGATCCGTCTCGATCAGCAACAGCGCCCTCAGCGACAACACCAGCTTGACGTATGGAGGGGCAGTTCACTCGCTGCGTGGCGCCACCATTGCCGACTCGACGCTGTCCGGCAACGCCAGTGCAGTGGGCGGGGCAATCTGCGATGCGTGGTCGATTGCCCGTTCTACCATCGCGGGAAACACTGCCACGTCTAGAGGCGGGGGCATCTACTGCGGCTACGGGGACCCGAAGATCACCGCCTGCACCATCACCAACAACGTCTGCAACGCCGAGCGCGACCCGAACCATGCAGCCTGGGAAGAGGACCCCAACTCCACCCGGTGGGAAGGAGGCGGCGTCTACTGCCGCTGGTTCAGCACGCCCAGGATGACCAACTGTATCATCAGCAACAACGGCTCTTCCCTGGACGGCGGAGGGATCTACTGCGGCTCGTACAGCGAACCAATCATCACCAACTGCACGATCGCCGGCAACCAGGCCGCCAACCTGGGGGGCGGTATCTTCTGTGACGACACGGCATCGCCGACGGTCAGCAACTCGATCCTGTGGGACAACGTCGGGATCGCGGGCACCGAGATCGTCCTGCAGAGCAAGAGCGAGGGGAAGGCGTCTCAGATCGCCGTCTCCTACTGCGACGTCGCGGGCGACCCGAGCGATCCGAACGCCATCCACGTCGACCCGAACTGCACGTTGACCTGGGGAGCTGGCAATATCGACACAGACCCGCTGTTCGTCGACCCCGACGGCCCGGACGGGGACCCCAACACGTGGGAAGACAACGACCATCACCTCGCCACCGGCTCGCCGTGCGTCAACGCAGGCGATCCGAACGGCGACTACGAAGACCAGACCGACATCGACGGCCAACGAAGGCGCAACTCAACGGGCGTTGACATCGGCGCCGATGAGTACATCAGGCGTTTCACGTGCGGCGACGGAGCCGAGGCGACGCTGCCCCTGGCGCTCGGTGTCCTGCTCCTGCTGGTCTTGATCAGGCGCATTGGCTAACCCGCCAGAGCGTCGGGTAGAGGCGCATCCGCGACGCCCGGGCCCGATCCCGCGGGGACACCCGTGTCGGTTGGCCGATCCGAGAGGAACCTGCCCATCATCACGACGGTCCTGATGGCGTGCGTCCGCCCCGCGACCGCGGCACGGCGGACGAACCACGTGTCCCTCGGCCGTGCGTACGCCACCCATTGGGCGGCTCTTCTGCTGGTGGCAAGCGAAATCCTCCTACTGATCGAGTACATTCCGCGGGTCGACCCACCGGGGGAGGCGCGTGTAGGGACGTTGACCACCGCGGCAGGCAAACTGGTCTACGACCTCGGCCGAGAGCCGCTCCTGTGGACGACCCTCGCGATAGGAAGTGTGGTGGGGGGCGAACTCGGGTTCCTCGCCCTGGCGATCCTGGTTACGCCCTGGGGCGCCCGCGACGAGCCGATCCGCGCCAGCATCGTCCACGCGATACGGCGAACCTGGTTGCAGACGCCGCATCTGGTCCTGGCGGTGCTGGTGTTCGGGGGGCTGGTCCTTGGCATGAAATACGCAGTCCGGAGCTGGATCCTCGCGAACCCGCGCCCCGACCCGCCGTTGTCGAGGCCACCCAAATGTCCGGCAGCGACCGTCCCGGTTCATTCTCGGGCATGGCGGGACTACAACGCTGCGCTGCACGCACATCGTGCCGCGTGGGAACCGTTCTGGCCGGAGTGGGAGGCGTACCACGCCGCGGTCCCGTGGTACTACCGGTACCCCCCTCGAGCGGCGATCGTTAGAAACGGCTTCTTCCTCGCGCTGGCATGGTTTGTGTGGGGGTTGTGCCGGAGTGTTGGGGCCGACCGGACCACCCCCGTCGTCCAGCGGGCGCCCTTGTGTCAGGTCTGCGGATATACGCTGACGGGCATGCCCGTCGATGGACGCTGCCCGGAGTGCGGCGAACCGGTCCGGCGGTCTGAGGGCCCCGACGTTCGCCCGGGGGCGCCGTGGCAGCATCGGCGTCGGCTGGGTCGGCTGCGCGCCTGGTGGCGATGCACGGCGGACGCGAACTTCCGCCCCGAGCGCTTCGGACGGCAGATCGCGTCTTCGGCCGACCCAGTCCACCATCGGCGGTTCTTGCTGTGCCACATCCTGGTGCTGTTCGTGCTTGGGACCGTGGGGATGGCGGTTTGGCCTTCGATCGGCGTCGGGGGCTACGTCTCTATGAAGGACGTCTTGAGCCTCGTCTGGGGCGCTGAGCCAGACTGGCTGAGTGCCTCCGCTGCGGGGTATCTCGTTGCGCTGGGGGGCGTTGCCGGCGCGCTGGCGGCGGCATGGTGTGCCGCGCTGCGCCATCGTTCGGCCGCACACGGCAGAAACCTGCTGGGGCTTGCGATGCAGACCGCCTCCTATCTGACCGGCTGCCTGGTGTTCTGGGTGGCGGCCTCGGCGCTATGGGGGGCGTTGGTGCTGATGCTCCCGTGGTTGCTCAAGACGGTCTGGCAAAGCCCCCTGTCCATTCCGATCATCTACAGTCGCGTGCTCCCCAAGAACTCCCTCCTGCTGACGTGGCTGTCGGTGCACCTGTTCTTTGGGGTGAGGTACCTACTGTTGGTCGTACGCGGGACGGCCGGCGCCCGCTTCGCCAATCGATAACGGACGCGTCGGCGCCGGATGCGGCGCAGTTCGCAGGAGTTCCCACGTCGCTCCCAGGTAGTAGCAGAAAGCCCGCATCCGCTCGATCCATGCGTCGGGCCGGCCGGTCAGACATCTGGGCAGGTAGGCCAGGCCCGTCGCCACGGTCTTCCGGACCATCCAGAGGGGTGGGCCAAGCCGCGTGGCCGATGGAATGTGGCCCATGCGGACGGCGGCGACGCCGACGGCGGCGAAGTACCGGCGCAGGAATCGAGGTCGCAATCGATCCGCCGGCGTGTGATGGTGGACGATCGCGTCGGGGACGTAGACGCCGCGATGGCCGCGCCGTTCCAGCTCGGCCAGAACCGCCACCTCTTCCCCCCCTACCAGCGACGCCCCGTTGCGTCCCAGATCGGTTCGGAACCCCCCTACCGTCCTCAGGATATCCGTGTCGAAGGCGAGGTTGGCCCCCATCGGTCGAGGGTCGTCGGGCGCGAGTGGACCTGGTTCGCACGGGGGGGAGAACTTGATCACCACCCCGGCCAGCAACGACTCACACGCATCGGTCAGCCACGACGGTCTGGGGCGCTCATAGGCAGGCAAGATCCGGCCGGCCAGGTACGCCGCTGACGGCCAGCGCCGCCGAGCATCCATCATCGCGGTCAGCCAGCCGGCGTCGACCTCGACGTCGTCATCCGTAAAGACAATCAGTCGCCCACAGGCTTCGGCCAGTGCACGGTTTCTTGCCGCCGACAGGCCCGGCTCGGCCTCATACAGGTATCGCAGCGGCAGACGATCCGACCAGGCCCGCGCGACCTCCACGGTTCGGTCGGTCGAGCGATTGTCGACCAGCAGCAGCTCCCATCGGCATCCGTCGGGCAGACGGGCCTGATGGATGGTCTCCAACGCCCGCGCCAGCCGGTCGGCCCGATTGTAGGTGCAGACCGCGACGGACAGGTCGACCGGACCTTCCACCGTGGCACGTATTGGCCGCTCTGCTGGGCTCAAACGGTAATCCTCCGCTCGGGATGCCGCCCGAGGCGGGCCTAGGCCATCACAGCCGGGACGTCCTCGTCTCGCGCCGACGCGTCCCGCCACAGCAGCAGATGCTCGTGCACGCTCAGCGGGACGAGACTGGGCAGAATGACCTTCAGATCCGCCAAGCCGATTCGGCCGGTCGCCGCCATCCTGCGAAAACAACGTCTGGCCGTCGGCAGATCTCGCCGCCAGTATGCGGCGTAGCCCTCGCGCCGAAACACGCCATCGATCCAATCGCTCAGTTCACCTCTGGGGAGAGGCCGGAGACAGTCACGGTGTTCTCGCACGAACTTCCGCAGCATACGCCATCGCTTGAGCGTCAGCTCGAAGTGGTCGGCCGTCTGCTGTGCGGGGTGGCGACGGTAGTAGGCCATCACCTTCGGCACGCGGCGGAATCGGCAGCGTATCGCCAGCCGCAGCCAGAGGTGGTAATCCTCGGCGGGCGGGAACCGCCGGTCGAAACCGCCCAACTCGCGCAGGCGCTCGAGCCGCACCAGGACAGCGTGTATGGGGAAGGGGCAACACTGGAGCATCAGCTCGAGCTTGTCTCGCCCGGCGGATTCCAGATCGCCGGGGATAAACGGCCTGGCGTTGTCCAGATCGCCCCAGAACCTTGCCCACCCACAGTAGGCCAAATCGGCCCGTTCGTCGGCCGAGCCGCTCTTGTCGTCATCCAACGCGGCCATCATCGTCTCCACGAAACGATGGTCCCATCGGTCGTCGGCGTCCAGGAAGGCGACATACTCGCCCGTCGCGCGGGCCAGCCCGGCGTTCCGCGCGGCGGACACCCCCGCGTTTGACTGGCGGACCAAGGTGACGTCGCGTCCGTAGCCGGCCACGATGTCGGCCGATGCGTCCGTGGATCCGTCCTCCACGACGATCAGCTCGATCGGCCCGTAGGTCTGACCTAACACGTCCTCGACGGCCTGCCCGACGTAGTCGGCAGCGTTGTAGCACGGCATGATGACCGAGACGCGCGCTCCCTGGCGGCGCGTCGTTGCGTCAGTCGCAAGCGAGCTCATCGCGTCGGTCATGGCACGCTCCCCGCCGTCGCCGGCTGGCCGCACGGCTCGACGCGATAGCGCCAGTCCATGTGGACCAGGTTGTCCGTCAACCGCTTCCCGGGCACGGAGAAGTGCAGCACGTTGTCGGCCCAGTAGTAGAAGTCCATCGTGTGTCGGTTGAACAGGTTGATGCCGATGCTGTACGGCCCGGCCGCAAGGTTGGCGGACAGCTCGAACTCGACCTGGTGGACCTCGCCGCGGCGGAAATCGAAGAAGTGCCCCTCGACGGCGGTGGTCTGGTCGAACACGGCCGTCCGGTCGTCGTGGATTACCCGCAACGACATGCCCGCATCGGGCAGGTCATCGTGGCAGCGGAACCGCAGCCGAATCGTGCACCGCTCGCCGGGCTGGACGATGTGGGTGGCCTGGCCGTCGGCGTCGAGTAGCTCGGCCGACTCGATCGCAAGCAGGTCCCCCCTGCCGTCGGACGCCGACGCGCAGAGCTGCTCGCCCATGGCCTCCAGATAGCGGCGGGTGGCGTCCTCGGACGTGCCTTCGTAGTAGACCTCGCCGCGACGCAACACGACGCAGCGGTCGCAGAGCGTCGAGACCGCCTGCATGTTGTGGCTGACGAACACCACCGTCGTCCCGCGCTGCCGGATCTCGTTCATCCGCCGGAAGCACTTGATCTGGAAGCTGAAGTCCCCCACGCTGAGGACCTCGTCGACCAGCAGCACGTCCGGCTCGAGCTGGGCCGCCACCGAGAACCCCAGCCGCGCCACCATGCCCGAGCTGTACCGCTTGATCGGCGTGTCGATGAACTCCGCCAGGCCGGAGAAATCGACGATGGCATCCAGCTTGGACGCGATCTCGGCCCGCGTCATGCCCAGGATGCTGCCGTTCAGGTAGATGTTCTCGCGGCCGGTCAGGTCAGGATGGAAACCGGCCCCCACTTCGATCAGGGCGGACAAGCGTCCGCGGGCGCGGATCGCGCCCCGGTCGGGTTTGAGGATGCCGCACAGGAGCTTGAGCAGCGTGCTCTTGCCGGCCCCGTTCGGACCGATGATGCCCAGCACCTCACCGGGACGGGCCTGGACGGAGACGTCGCGCAACGCCCAGAAGATCTCGGCGTCGTCGGCGCGGTCGCGCCCCGCGAGTCGACGAATCAGGCGCGGCACGGCATCCCGAATGCTGCCGCCGGTCTGGCCCAGACGGAAGCGCTTCCAGACGCCGTCGACAATGACCGCTGGGTCGCTCACGGGCTGGCGTCTCCTGTCGTTGGGGCATCCGGAGGGCCTACGTCGGCGGAGCGCTTGGGGAAGCTGTCCGCCAGAAGCTTGCGCACGTCGTAGACCAGAAACTCGCCGTTTTCGTAGACCACAGGCCAGGACATGCGGTTCGGCTCGGCCTTCTTCCAGACGATGTAGCTGACCCCGTAGTCCCACGCGATGGCCGCCAGACGTCCGGGCGAGAATGCGTGGTAGGTGGGACCGGGCGCCCACGGTTTGGCTCCGCCGATGTCGGCCAGCCGACGCCGGGCCTCGGGCGCGTATTGGCGGTCCCAGACGCTCTGCATGCCGAGCTGATAGCTGATCAGCGTGTTGCGCTCGCTGTAGTAGGTCCAACTGAGCAGATCCGGTGGGGTGATGAACCCCGCGCCCGGACCGGTGTGTGTCTTCGCCCAGGCCATGACGTCCTGCCACGCATCCCCCCCCAGGTCGTGTCCTGCGGGCGACAACCACGGCTTGGCGGTGAGCTTCGGCTGCCGAACGCCGTCGGCGGTCTTGGCAACAGTGACCATGCCGGCCACGACGATGACGGCCACCCATCCGATCCGACCCGCGTTGCTGAAAGGCCAGTCCCCAACCGAAGACATCTCTCCGCGCGATGCGGCTGCCTTCTGCTCCAAGCGCAGCACGATCAGCCCAGCAGTCAGGACCAAAACGGCCGCCCACGGCACGTTACCCAGCGATGGCAGCTGGTCGGGATCGATCCACACCACCGTCCCTGCGGATCCGATCGCGGCGACCATGGCCAGGACCGACCATCGGTCCCGTCGTCGCGCCAACAGCCAGGCCGCCACCAATACCGTGATCCACGGGGTATACTTGACGGCTACCATCGCCGTCGCCATCCACAGCGTCACCAGCACGAACGATCGCGGTTCCCGGTGTCTCATCACATCAAGGGACGCAGCGATCAGCAGGCCCGTGGCCAACAGGCGCACCGCGTAGGTCAGTCGGAACGGCATCATCTGCAGTGCAAACGTGTGCGGCGCCCACTCAACGAAAACCACGCCTACCGCGAGCCACAGAGCAATGCCCAACGCGAGTCGAAGGAACGCGGCGCGGCGGTCGCCCAGCCGGGACGCCAACATCGCGAACGCCACGATCCCCGCCCCCGACAGGCCGAAGAACCAGACGTACTCCCATCGATGGAACAGGCTCGGGAAGACGTGGAAGTAGTTGAAGAAGCGGATCAGCTCCACGTGATCGCGTGCAGGCGACGCCACGCTCAGCGACAGCGACCGGATGGTGCCGATTGCCGTTGGGGCCGCCAGCAGGACGCCCATCGCGACCGCGACCCGCATCCGCCACTTGCCGAACCCCCGCCATCGGTAGATCGCGTCCGGGGCGATCATGACGGCCGTGGCCACGCTGAAGATCGGGTGGACGTTGAACCCGACGCCCAGGATGAGCGCCGTCAGGATCGGCCTGCCGCGGAGGTAGGCGGCCAGGCCCGCCATCAACACCATCTTGCCCAGATCGCTCTGGACGAACTCGGGGCTGATCAGCTCGGTCCACGCCAACGTGCCATAGAAGGCCGGCTGGAGAATCGACGCCAACGCCGCGAGCGCTCCGGCCCACCGCCTCCCGGTCAAGACCGTCATGAACCAAAACAGGACGACGACGAAGGCAAGCCGCATCACCACGGTCGCCGCCACGTGGGCGTTCAGCCCCAGTGACGTTCCCAGCAGGCTGCCCATCGACTTGTAGAGCGGATAAGGCATGCGACGGAGATGCTCGATCAGCGGGTTGTCCGGGTAGAGTGCCGGGCTGAGCTGCTGCTTGGCGAGCGTCAGGTATAGAACCGAGTCCTCGAGGTGATATCCGTATCGGAGATTCAGCAGCGCCCACAATCCAGCGACGGTGAGGACGGCCGCCAGGCCCACGAACTCGGGACGCTGTCGGCCACGGGAGTGCTCGGGCACCGGCGTGGCGGATTTCGACGTCAATGGACCGAACGCGTCGCGGCGGAGCAGCAACGGGTCGGTCTCTTCCGGATCGAAGCGTCGACTGCGAAGGCTTCTCATCGTCCAATGCCGGTCCCGGCTCGTCCGATCGACCGGCGTCCCCTTGCGCTTAGGAGATTCTCGACAGCGCTGGTTGCGGCTGGGGCTGGGAAGCGGCGCGCCTGCCCGGACGTCGCCGGTAGCTGCCCGTCAGGCCGATCCACCTGAACTTCAGGATCATGCCGATCATCGTCAGGCCCAGCGCGATGGCCTTGAGTTTGCTGCCCGTCACCATCGAGACCCCTACCCGCTTCTTGTAGTTCACCGGGATCTCGGTGAATCGGACGCCGTTCATGATCGCGTGCAGCATCATCTCGGGACCGAAGTGCGACGTTGTCACCTCGAAGCGGTTCTGGATCCGCGCCAGCGCGTCGCGCTTGATCGCCCGGTAGGTGCAGCCGACGTCGGTCAACAGCGTGGTGTTGAACAGGAACTCGAGCATCTTGGCGACGGCCCAGTTGCCCCACTTGAGCATGAAGCCCATGTTCGCGCCGTCCCAGATAAACTCGCGACTGGTCCGGGTCCCGACCACCAAATCGAAGTCGTCGAGATAAGCAAGGAACTTGATGACGTCGGCAGGTTCGAACGTGCCGTCCGGCTCGCAGACGAACAGGTAGTCGCCCGTCGCCTCGCGGAACCCCCGTTGGATGGCCGCCCCGTAGCCTTGCACCGACTCGAACAGCTGGACCGCCGACGTCTGGTCCACCTCCTCGGCCGTCCCCTCGGCGGCGTTGTTGTTGACCACGACGATCTCGTCGACGTACCCGGTCCGCTCGAATCCGTGGATAATCCCACGGATCGAATCACGCTCGTTGTAGGTCGGCAAGATGACCGAGACGGTATGACCACGCCACATGCTGGGGCTCCTTGCGATCAGGACCCGGCGATCCGTACGCGCCCGAGGAAGGGGGGCCGGTGTCCTGCAACCGGATTCGCGCAGGATCAGCTCTCAGACCCGAGTTTTATCGGCCCGAAGGGCGACCCGATTGAGTTATAAGTCCTGGATTTACCGGGCGGATGACGCGTCGTATCCCACTAAAAAACAACTACTTAACGCCAATGGGCACGACACGCCGAATCGGCCCGCGCACGTCGGCCCAGGGGTGGGCCGACTACTCCTCTCCCGGCGTGGGGTAGCCGTAGTACCCGTAGCGGGACGTCGCCGAGTCCATGCCGGTCAGGACGCAACCGATGAGATTGACCTGGCTGGCCTGGAGCGTCTGGACGATTCGCTTGACGACCGGCTGGGGCGTCCTGCCGATCCGAACGACCACCACCACACCGTCGGCGAGCTGGCCCACGATGCCCGCGTCGGCCAGGTCGCAACTCGGCGGCGTGTCGACCAGGACGTAGCTGTAGCGGTCCCGGAGGTCGTCGAAGACGGCGGCGGCGCGTTTGGAGCTGAGCAGCTCGGCAGGATTCACGCCCTTGGTCGCGCCAGCGGCGATGACGCCGAGGTTCGGGATGGGCGTTCGCTGCACGACCTGCTCGACGGTGACTTTGCCCTGAAGGACCTCGACCAGACCGGGCTTCGGCGCCATCGCCAGCAATCCGGCCAGGCTGCTGTGACGGAAATCGGCGTCGAGGACGAGCACACGGTGGTGTCTGACCTCGGCCATGACGACCGCGAGGTTCGCGGTGGTCACGCTCTTGCCCTCTCCGGCGACGCTGCTGGTGATGGTCAGCACCCGAGACGCAGTCCGGGGGTTCTGGCTCGCCAGCCTGGTCCGCAGGGCCCGGTACTGCTCGACGAGAATCGTGTCCTGCCCATTCAAGGCAACCAGGGAGGGGGAGACCCGACCGATCCACGCAGACCGGTCAGCGGCGGAAGTGTAAGCGTCGTCGTCTTCGAGGTCCGCGAGCGTCTGGAAGGAGCCGAGGTCGGCGGCCACCTCCACCCCAGCGATCCGATCTGATGCAAGCCCCTCCACCAGCTCCTGGCCCAC
Source organism: uncultured Planctomycetales bacterium (assembly GCA_964390905.1). Taxonomy (GTDB): domain Bacteria; phylum Planctomycetota; class Phycisphaerae; order UBA1845; family JAFGLZ01; genus JAFGLZ01. The sequence goes on from CAYMLO010000053.1 coordinate 38,615, forward strand.
CGCGCTCACCTCGGACAGACCAGCCGCTGCCGCCCGTTCCTCCTCAGCCTTCTTGAGTGCCTCCGCGATCCTGCCCATGTCGAGGTCTCCCAGGCTACCCTCGTCCGATCTGCTACGGTCCGATGCCGAGAAGCTGCTTGCCAACCCCCCCAGGATCATCCGTCAAGCGGTGAAAGACCTGGGGGCGCTCCAGGCTGAGATACACCAGCCCGCTGGCAAGGCAAACGAGGCCGACCAGGACCGTGGTCGCCACGTGCATCGCCACCTGCTTGGCCAGACGACGACGCCGGAGTTGTGGCGTGATGATCTGACCGACGCTCTGCAGTACCGGCAGCTGCAAGGCGCTGCTCACCTGTCCTACGGAGCGGAACGTTCGATCGAGCAGCTCGAGCAGGAGGACACAGGCCAACCCGATCGCCACCCCGAACCCGAAGCTCACCGTGATCAACCGACCGATCTCCGGCGAAACGGGCTTGGGTGACACTTGCGTGTCTTCCAGCACCACGAAGGCAATGCCGCGCTTGTTCTGTTCGGCGTTGATGAGCTGGGTGACGTGATTGTAGCGGTTCATCTCAGCGTTGAACTCGTTCCTGGCCACCGCAAGCTCGGTCTGCCGGCGGAGGTAGTCCTCCCGCCGCTCGAACAGGGCACCTTTCTGGCTCTCGTATCGGGACATCTGCTCCTTGACAAACGCAAGATCCTTGGTGGCCTTGTCAAGCTGTCCCTTCAACCTCCGTAGTGCAACCCTGGCCCGCGCTTGATCCTGTCGACGGATGGCCTCGGCGGCATCGACGGGCCCCGCCGCCGCCCGTCCGCTTGGCCTCGCCCGGGACGCTTCATCGACGGGAACGGTGGGTGGAATGCGTGACAGCTCCGCCTCCAGTTGCGCGATCTTCAAGCGCGCCCGGCGGACAACGGGATGCTCGTCCGTCATCGTCATCTTGTGCTCGAGGATCGTCGTCTCGAGCTTCTGGATCTGCTTCTGCACGGAGACGTAGGCCGGATTCGGCCCGGTCGGCGGCGCAGCCACCGCCACGCTCACGACCTTCGGGCGCTTGGCGTCCGCGGGCTGCGTCGTCGCCGATCCGCCATCGCTGAGGATCTCCTCGTTGATGCGAATCTCGCTTCCGAGCTCCTCGATGCGACGCGTCAGGTCTTCCCGCTGGTCCCTCAAAGCCGTCATTCGAGCCACGATCGCGTCCGGGTTGGCGGGATCGACCCCCAGCAGCTCCGAGCGAAACTGGACGAGCCCCTCCTCGCATTGGGTGACTTCTTCGCGCTTCTTGTCGGCTTGTGTCTTGAAATACTCCTGAGCGTTCATCAGCAGGCGGTTCATCCGCTCCTGAACGGACGCGATGTAGTTGTCGCGGAGTCTGGTCACCAGCGCCGCCGCCACATTCGGTTCCTCGTTCGGCAGGTGCACGGTAATGATATCTCGCGTGTCAGACTTGTCCTGAAGGTAGACGGCGCAGTCGGCGGAGAACTTGTTGACGAGGGCCTGTTTCATCCGCCGACCCGTTTCCGTCAGCTTGCCATCGTCGTCGCGCGGCAGGTCCTCGTCCAAGCCCAGTTCGCTCACGGCGCGGTCGACCGCCTTGTACCCCTTGATGTCCACGTAGATCGACTGCCGCATCTTGGGGAACGAGTAAGGATTGTACTGGTATGACCGGATCAGACTGGCCAACACCATGCTGTCGCGGCGTTCGAACATCGTCTTGGCCTTGTAGACCCGCGGATAGGTGAAGGTGTACCCCAACGCAGCCAGTACTCCGAACGCGGCGGGCAAGATGAAGGCCCAATGACGACGACGAGCCACGCTGAACAGCTGGCCCAGCATATGCCGGACGTCCTGGTCGGTCTCGTGCTCGTATCCGGTCACCGTGCGACTCCTGTCAATGGGGCGTCCGTCCGCGGATCGGGCCTTGCCGTCCGACGCTAGCGCCGCAACATCCACCTCCAGGCCTCATCGTCGTCATCGTCATCATCCCTGTAGTACCTGTTGCGCTCGTCGCGGTAGCGATAGTTGTCGGAAGCGTCCAAGAAGCGGCTAGGCGTGGTGTAGGCACTGAACACCGGGCTGACCGGGTACAGGACCTCGCGGATCCGCAAACCCAGCCACGCCATCGGCGTCTCCGGGACGTAAACGATGTCACCCTCTTGCAGCAGGAAATTCATCCGCATGTCCCCCTCCTTGACCATCTCGTCGATGTCGACCGTGATGACGTGCTTCTCATCCTTGTTCGGGCTGGGGCGGATGACCTTGACCTGACTCTTCCAGGCCAGGAAATTCGGTCGCGAGTCGGCCAGGGCCTGCATCAACGTGTCGCGCCCGGTGTAGGTCCGAGGCCCAGGCCTCTCCACCTGACCCAAGACGTAGTATTCCTTGCTGTTGTAGCCTCCCACACGGACGTGCACCTTCGGATCGACGTAGTAGCGCTTGAGCAGTTCTTCCAGCTTGGCGCTGACCTCCGAGGGCGTCAGGCCGACGACGCGCACCTCCCCCAGCAAGCGCAGCGATACCATCCCGTCCACGCGGACCTGCTGGGAATCTCCATCGACCTCCGGGCAGCCTGGGGCGCTGATCATCAGGACGTCCGGCGGCGTGATCCGGTACCCACTGGCCGACACCTTGTGCTCGTGGGCCTTGAGAAAGGCCTTCAGGTCCTCGTGCTTCGGGCCACACCCGAGCATCGCCACACTCGAACTGGCCACGACCAATAGGGTCGCATAACGGCCGATCCCACACATTCCGAGAACCTCCGCGGTCATTTCCTTCAACGGCCCGGTCCGCCCATCATCGGCTGGCTCGTTCTCGGCCGAGGCCCACGTCGATCGAAACGTCAATTGCTTGGCGCGCTCCGCGCGGGGCCTTGGACAGATCTGACGCTCTCGTCTGTGGACACTTATCGGATTGGGCGGGAGCTTGATTAGTTATCTTTTCGGACGAAGCGCCCGAGCACGATAGGGTCCGAGAACGATCGTGGCTCACGCGGTCACGACCCGCGTTTTCGAGGTCCTGAGGGGCGTGCCGACGAGCCAGCGTCCGATAAACACCGCCCTGTAGGCCACCTCAGACCGTTGCCTCGAATTATCGCCCCTAACGTGTCATGGTGCTTAAGGGGCCTGCACCAACGACCGATATTGTCAGCAAGAATCGCCAGTCCCTAGTGGAACGGTGCAACATGTACTGCAAATTCTTCGGTTTTGCCCGGCCTCCCTTCAACAACACCCCTGACCCGAGGTTCTTTTATGGGACGCCACAACACGAGGAGGCCCTCGCCTCGCTACGCTACACCGCAGAAGAGCGAAAAGGCTTCGTCCTTCTCACCGGAGAAGTCGGCAGCGGGAAGACCCTCCTGAGCCGCCTGGTCGTGCAGCATCTCGGTGGCCGGGCGCGGACGGCCACCATCTCCAGCTCCGCCCTATCACCCCACGAGCTGATCGCGACGTTGTGCCAAGAACTCGGGTTGTCCCTTGATCCTGGCGCCAACAAGACGCAGATGACGCAGGCACTGCAAGACTACCTTCTGGACAAATACTCCAAGGACCGCCTGGTCGTCGTCCTGCTCGACGAAGCCCAGAACTTACCCGCCGAAAGCTTCGAGGAACTGCGCATGCTGGGCAACCTCGAGGCCGACGACGCCAAGCTGCTCCAGGTCCTCATCCTCGCCCAGCCCGAGATCTTGCAGGTTCTCCGTCGCCCCGATATGAAGCAGCTCCAGCAGAGGATCGTTCGGGCGTTCCACCTGGCTGCGCTAGACCGGGCAGAGACGGCGGGCTACGTCGCTCACCGTATGGCCGTCGCCGGCGGCAAGGGGAACGTGGCGTTCAACGATGAGGCCATCGAACTGATCCACACGCATTCGTGTGGCCTGCCCAGGATGATCAACCAGATCTGCGATCAATGTCTCCTGACGGCCTACGCGAGGTCCGTTCAGTCCGTGGACGCATCCATCGCTCAGGAAGTGGTGGACGGCATGGTGACGTTGTGCCCTGGCCCGCCAGTTCGAACGCCCAGTCAGGCGGGGACCTCGGGGTCGGAGATCTCGCAAATCGATAGGTTGCAGTCACGTCCCGGCAGCCAGGCCCGGCCCATTCCCGACCTCACCGGCGTGGAGGAACGCGTTCACAGAGCAGAATACACGGTCGGCAGGCTCGATCAGGATGCCAGCCGAATCGTCGAGAAGGCCACGCAGCAGGGCGATCAGCTGCGCCAGTCCCTCTCGGAGGAACTCAGCGGGCGGACGCAGCAGGTCCGAGACGTGCTCGACCAGTTCCGGTCCGAGGCCGACCGCATCGCCGAGAAGACCGATCGGGAGGGCAACACGCTCAAGCGATCTCTATCCGAGGAGTTGGACGCGCAGCGGGAGCGTATCCGGCACACCCTCGCCACGCTCGGCCAGGACGCCGACGTCCTTATAGAAAGCGCGAACCGACGCGGCGAGGCGCTGCAGAAGTCTCTGACCGAAATGATGGACGTTCAGGTCGGCCACATTCAAGAGAGTCTGACCGCACTGAGGCAGGAGGCCGACGGCCTCCTCGACGGGACCCGCCGGCGAGGGGATGAACTCCAGCAAGCGCTTGCTGAGGGACTGGAGCAGAAACTGGAGCGGGTCCAGGCGACGATCACCAAACTCAGCCACGAAGCCGACCACCTCGTCGAGACCACGGACGAGCGCAGCGAGGCACTCCAAGACTCGATGGCAGAGACACTGGGCGGACAGCTCGGCCAGATTCAGGAGAGCCTCAACGCCCTGCAAACGGAGGCCGACGGCCTTCTCGGCGAGGCCCGCCAGCGAGGAGAGGCGCTTCAGCGGTCCCTTTCCGAGGAATTGGAGCAGCAGCTGGCGAGAATCCAAGAGACGATCGCCACGCTCAGCCAGGAAGCGGACGAGGTCGTCCAGAACACGAACGAGCGAGGGCAATCCCTCCAGCAATCGCTGGCCAAAACGGTGGAGGGACAGATCGGACAGATCCAGGAGCACCTGGCGGCCCTGCGCAAGGAGGCCGATGACCTCTTTGACGGAAACCGCGTGCGGGGGGAGGAGCTGGAGCGGTCTCTCGCGGACGGGTTAGAGCAGCGCTTGGGTGGGATCCAGGAAACGCTCACCAGACTCGGCCAAGAGGCCGACGACCTGGTCAAGAGCGCGGGCGAGCAAAGCGAGTCGCTGCAACACTCGCTGGCCGAAGCGATGGCGGAACGGGTCGCCCAGGTTCAGGAGAATCTGGCAAGTCTGCAGGAGGATGCCGACAGCCTTCTCAGCGGGATCCAGCAGCGGGGAGAGGAGCTTCAGCACTCCCTGGCCGACGGGCTGGGGCAGAAGCTGGAGCACATCGAAAGCGCGCTCGCCAGGCTCAACCAACAGGCCGACAGCCTCATCCAGAACGTAAGCGACCGCGGCGACGCGCTCCGGGAGTCCCTCGCCGAGATGTCGGACGTGCAGATCGGCCAGATTCAAGAGACTCTGGCGACGCTGCAGGCCCAGGCTGACGACATCGTTGAGGGGACAAGCCGGACAAGCGAGGAGCTCCAGCGATCCGTCTCTGAAGGGTTGAACGAGCAGGTCGAACGGATGGAGGCGACCCTCGCCAAGCTCAGCCAGGACACCGACAGCGTGGTCGAGGGCGCGAACCAACGCGGCGAGGCGCTGCAGGCATCCTTAACCGAGACGCTACAGACGCAGATCGGCCAGGTCCAGGAAAGCCTTGCGAGCCTGCGGAGAGAGGCCGAGGACATCGTTGAGGGGACAAGCCTGAAAGGCGAAGCGCTTCAGCAATCACTCGCCGAGGGATTGGAGATACACCTGGGCCGGATCCAGGAGACCCTCGCCAAGCTCAGCCGCGACGCCGACAGTTTCATCGAGAACACGAGCCGACGGGGCGAAGCGCTCCAAGTGTCTCTGTCCGAGGCCCTGACAGACCGGTTCAACCAGATCCAGGAGAGCCTGGGCGCGCTACAGAAGGATGCCGACAGGCTCGCGGAGGGCATCCGACAGCGCGGCGAGACGATCCAGGAATCGCTATCGCAACAGCTGGAAGGACAAGTCGACCAGATCCAGACGACGCTTACGAAGCTCGCCCAGGACGCCGACCAACTGGTCGACGACACGACGGAGCGTGGGCGGGCGCTCACCGAATCGCTGTCCGAGGAGATGGAGTGGCGGGTCCAGTCAACGCTCGACAAGCTCACCCAGAACGCTGACGGTATCATCGAGCATACGAATCAACGCGGCGAGGAGCTGCAGGCGTCTTTGTCCGAGGCCTTGGAGAAGCAAGTCGGGCGCGTCCAGGAAAGCCTGGTCTCGCTGCGGGATGCCGACAGTCTGGCCGAGAGCATCCGCACCCGCGGCCAGAAGCTGCAGGAATCTCTGTCCAAGGAGCTGCAGACGCGAACCGAGGAAGTTCAGGAGACGCTCGCAAAGCTCAGCGGCGACGCCGACCAGATCGTCAACGATACCACTGAGCGTGGGAGAGCGCTCCGCGAATCGATGTCTCAAGAGCTGGAGGAACGGATCGAGGAGATCCAGGAGGCCATGGGCCAGTTCAACCAGGAGGCGGACGGCGTTCTCGAGGGCGCTCAGCGTCGCAGCCAAGACCTGCAGCGATCCCTTGCCGAAGACCTGGAGGGCCGCGTCCGCAAGGTCAGTGACATCCTGGCGGGCTTGACGCAAGACGCGGACAAGATCGTGGAAAGGACGGCCCAGCGCAGCCAAGCCCTGCAGCAAACGATCGCGCAAGACGTGGAGACCCGAATCGTCAGGCTCGGAGGTACCTTGTCCAGCTTGGGCAAGGAAGCCGACACGATCGTGCAGAAGTCGTCTCGCAAGGCGTCGGAGCTGCGGGATCTGTGCGACGCGGTGCGGGCGGTGACGCACAAGCTGACGGGACAGAACGCCGAGGCCAAGGAGATTCACGCGAAGCTGGTCCGGGAGAACGCCGAGGCCAAGGGGCTGACCACGGCCCTTCCCGATGCCCATCGGACGATCAAGCTGCTCAGTCAGGCCCACAAGCACGCCGACGAACATACCCACCAGTTGACCCGAAAGCTGGAACAGGCCGAAGAGCTCACACGGGACATGCCAGAGCTGATCGATCAACTCCAAGCGGCCACCAAGGAAGCTCGGACCGTCTCGACGAAGCTCGACAGCCAGATAGCATCATGCCAATCGCAGACGGATCAGGCCAAAGCGCTCACGGATCGTGTCAAGGCGATCATGTCGCAGGCCGGACGGTTCGTCTCCGCCCTGACAGCGGTCGGCCAGGCAGTCAGGACCTCGGAGGAAACAGCGGCGTCCGAATCGGCCGCCTCGCCAGTCGCCGGAGATCAGCGACGGCGTCAGGGCACCATCCGAATCTCGGCGGAGGAACTCAAGGAAGCGGAGCGCACAGCGGAATCGTCCTCAGCCGTGGACGCTGGTGACGCTTCGGAGGATCTGCCCCCCTTGATCGAGTTCGATGCGCGTCGGGCAGCGATGGCGCAGCGGATCGCGAAGGCACAGTCCCGCGGACGCCGCAGGCCAACGGGGGCCAGGGTGCTCCACGCCAAGCACGCGTAGCGTCCGGTCGCGACGGACGAAATGGGTGGAGCTTGCCTACGGAGGCGGCGACGTCGTCCCCACCAGATGGATCAGCAGCGCATTGGTCGCGCCGGGCTCGCGAAGGCGCGTGCCCGCCACCACGACGATCAGATCGCCCTGCTCCACCAACCCGCGCTCGACGAACGTCCGGTCCAGCTCGACAAGCATCTCGTTATCGTCATCGGGACGATTGGCGTGCTGCGGCACCACGCCGTAAAGCAAGCACAGCCGTCTACAGGTTCGTTCGTTGGCGCTCAGGCCGACGATCATCTGATCCAGTCGTCGCTTGCTCAGCAACCGAGCCGTGAACCCGCTTTCCGTCCAGACGCCCACCAAGCGAGCGCCGAGCTGTCCGGCAAGGACCTGCGCGCCGTGTACGACCGACCAGGTAACCCGCAAAGAGGCCGGCGCCGGATGGTGCTCCGGTGGTGGCCCCGTTCGAGCGAGGAACTCTTCGGTCTGCTCGGCCACGTCATTCATCGTGGCCACGGCCTGGACGGGATACCGCCCCACCGACGTCTCGGCCGATAGCATGACAACGTCTGCGCCGTCCAGGATGGCGTTGGCGATGTCGCTGACTTCGGCCCGCGTGGGCACGGGCGACGTCACCATCGTCTGCAGCATCTGGGTGGCGATGATGACCGGCACGCTCGCACGCCGACACCGCAGAACGATGTCCTTCTGGACGAGCGGCACCCGAGCGGCCTCCATTTCCACGCCCAGGTCGCCCCGCGCCACCATGATCGCATCGCTGTGCTCGATGATCTCGTCAATGTGATCCAGGGCCTCCGGCTTCTCGATCTTCGCGATGACGCCGATCTCGCAGTTGCGCTCCTTCAGTTGGCGGCGTAGCTCGTAAACATCTTCGGGACCGCGGACGAATGACAAGGCGACGTAGTCCAGCTCGTGGGCGATGGCCCAATCCAGATCGGCCAGATCCTTGGCCGTCAGGGCCGGGGTCGAGATGGCGGCGTCGGGCAGGTTGACGCCCTTCCGGCCAACCAGCGTCCCGCCGATGTCGACCTGGCAGACGAGCTGATCGGACGTCTTATCGACGACACGAAGCCGGATCATCCCATCGTCAATCAGCACGACGCCGCCGACGGCCACGTCATCGACAATGGCGGGATGGTTGGTGCTGATCCGCCCCGCTGTTCCCTCGCAGGGTTCACGCTGGATAACGACCTGCGCGCCCTGACGGAGTTCGCATGAGTCTTCGGCGAGATCCCCCACACGGATTCGCGGTCCGCAGAGGTCGCCGACGACGGCAACGGTCAGACCCCGCTCGCGGGCCACGCGACGAATCCGCTCCAGGGCGACGGTGTGCTCGGCAAGCGTCCCATGGCTGAAGTTGAGCCGGACGACGTCCAGCCCGGCCTCGAACATCCTCGCCAGGGCCTCATCCTCGTTGCACGCCGGCCCGATCGTCGCAAGGATCTTGGTCCTAATCATTGGCATGGCATTGTGGGCGCGCCGCCGCGTTTGTCAACCGCCCCCAGATTCGGTCCGTCAGAATCAGGACTCGGGCGGTCGGCCCCGCGAGCCCTTGCCAGCCCTTCCGCGCTGCCGCTACGCTATGGCCCCATCGACGTCTGTGCATCCATCTGGCGAGCCGCCCCTCACCCAGGAGGAATCGAAGATGTCCAGCCCACAGCCAACCGCGCGCAAGCATCCAAGTCGTCTGCTCGTCATCCTGACCGCCCTGGCGTGCGCACCGGGCAGCGCCCTCGCCGCGTCCCCCACCGGGGCGGACCCGCTGGCGCTCGCCCGCCTCCGTGCGGGCCGGACCTGCCGCAGCAGCAGCTCAGCCGCCGACTGGCGAAACCAGAACGGCGACGCACGTTCGATCGAGATGGGCAAGACCCTCACCTTGGCCGACCTGACCGGGCCCGGCGTCATCACGCACATCTGGTGCACCGTCGGCGCCACCGACCCCCACTGGCCGCGGATGATCACCTTGCGGATCTACTACGACGATGCAAAGGAGCCCGCGGTGGAGACGCCCCTCGGCGACTTCTTCGCAATGGGCCACGGACTCCGCGTGACCGTCAACAGCCAACCGGTCTCGGTCTCGGCCGAGGGACGGGCGATGAATTGCTACTGGCCGATGCCGTTCCGCAAGCGCGCTCGCGTCACGGTGACCAACGAGTCGACGCGGACCAAGATCGACTCGTTCTACTACTACGTGGATTGGCAAAAGCTGCCCTCCCTGCCCCAGGACGTGGGCTACTTCCACGCCCGCTACCGCCAGGAGTTCCCGTGCGGCGACGACGACTACCTGATCGCCGACATCACCGGCCGGGGACACTACGTGGGAACCGTCCTGTCGGTCCGCAACATGTACGTGGGCTGGTTCGGGGAGGGAGACGACCGGTTTTTCATCGACGGGGAAACCGAGCCCTCGCTTCGCGGCACGGGCACGGAGGACTACTTCGGCGACGCCTGGGGATTCCGTCGCTTCTGTCGGCCCTATCACGGCGTGAGCGTTTTCGAGGGATACGTCACGGGCGATCGCATCACCGCCTACCGGTGGCACATGCGGGATCCGGTGGTATTTCACAAGTCGCTCAAGGTCACGATCGAGCACAAGGGGAGCATGCACAACCAGCTCGGCCTGCCGGTGGGAGGCTTCCTGCCACGCAAGGACATGTTTAGCAGCGTGGCGTTCTGGTACCAACAGGGAACGGGCAAGCCCTTCTGCAAGCTGCCCCCCGGCCCCGAGCGGGTCATGCCCCACCGCTTGATCTGGGGCAAGGACTTGCTTAAGACCGCCAAGTTCGAGCCCAAAGGCGTGGTCCGCCAGGAACTGATCGGCTTCGTGTACTTCCCACCGAAGCCGGAGGCGAGCTTCACGGTCACCTTCGACATCGCCAAGAGCGGCTGGTACATCATCGAGCCCTGGCTGGCGTACGCCATCATCGCCAGCATCTGGGAGCCGCTGCTCGACGGCAAGCCCACCGTCGGGCCGATCGACACCTGCGACCCATCGACCGACATGAGACCGGTCCCGTTGGGGTTCAAGCGCCTCAGCTCGGGAACGCACACACTGACGTTCGTCAGCCGGGGCGAGTCCCCCAAGTGCCCCCAGATCGTGCCCATGCGCCTGGGGAGCGGGCTGGCGGCCGTGGTGATCACGAAGATCGACCCGCCCCCCCTGCCCAAGAAAAAGTCAAAAAAAGGTGAGTGACAACCGCCCGGGCATGGTGTACACTATGAGTGCTTCCGCAGGCATGGGCCATTCAGCCCGTCGCCTACTTCCAGGCATGAGGTTAACCTGACGTTGCGTCCCGTCGTGGTTGACAGAACCGACCTGATTTCCTGGTAGTGGACATCGATTGGGCCCGGCAATGCCGGGCAGGCCCGAAAGAAGGCCGGCCAACCGATGGAAGGGCGGGCAAGCCCGCATACCCGCAGGAAGGCCTCAGGGGGTCCGTGTTCGTGGAAGACGACGAGGTCCCCAGGATGGGGTGCCCGCCCGGAAGGTTTCGCCGGATGGGCTGGGGGCCGATCAGTGTCGTAGCGTGACGGGGATACGGCGGTACCCCGCTGTGAGTGTCAAAACCCCCATCATCGGACTGGCGGGAGGCATTGGGGCAGGCAAGAGTCTCGTGGCCCAAACCATGGGCCAGCTGGGCGCGTTGGTGCTTGACGCCGACCAAACGGCCCACGAGGTCCTGGCCGATCCGGAGGTCATCGCCTCCCTGACGGACTGGTGGGGCGATTGGGTGTTGGGGTCCGACGGCCAGGTCGACCGGGCGCGGGTGGCCCAGGTCGTCTTCGAGGATTCCGAGCAGCGCCGGCGACTGGAGAACCTGATCCACCCGCGTGTCTTCGCTCGATGGGCCGAGACGCTGCAACGGTGCCGCGCCGAGCCGGGCTTCGCATCGGCTGTCGTGATCGATGCCCCATTGCTTTTCGAGTGCGGCCTAGACGGCGAATGTGACGTGATCGTTTTCGTGGACGTTCCCGAGGAGATCCGGGCGCGTCGCGTCCAGGAAAGGCGGGGCTGGTCGCTTGCGGAACTGAGGCGACGAGAGAAAATGCAGAAATCGCTGGACATCAAAAGGGACAGAGCCGATCATATTGTGGAGAACAACTCCAGCGTCTCTGACCTCCGTCGAAAGGCGGAGAACGCCTTCACCGCGATAACATCCTCGGGTCGATAGTTCGGGACGTTTGTGTCATTGGTACCAACCGCCGGATGCGGCATGGAGTTAGAAGGCATAGGGAACAGGGGCAGGTCACCGCTATCGAGTGAGGCCGCCGTAACCTTCACTTCCCAGCCTGTGTTGAGATGGAGGACTGCATGATGGCTAGGGCCAGTTCGAACGGGCCTAGGGCAACCAAGAAAAAGGCAGCGAGCTCGTCCGCTTCCGAGAAGGAACAGGCCAAGAACGTGGCCGTGGAGAACGGCAAGGCCAAGGACAAGTCCGACGCGCCCAAGGAGGCCCAGGCCGCTCCTGAGGCCGACGCGGCCGCCGAGGAGGACATCTCCGCCTCGATCGACCGGGAGACGCACGAAAAATACGAGGAGGTCAAGCGGGGCGATCTACACATCACCGACCTCCAGAAGATGACCGTGCCCGAGCTGCACGAAATCGCCAAGAACGAAGGCCTGACCGAGTACACCTCGCTCAAGAAGCAGGAGCTCATCTTCAAGATCCTCAAGGAGCGGATCCAGCGGAACGGCCTGATGTACGGCGAGGGCGTGCTGGAGATCCTGCCGGACGGGTTCGGGTTCTTGCGCTCGCCGGAATACAATTATCTGCCCTGCCCGGACGACATCTACATCAGTCCGTCGCAGATCCGTCGGTTCGGGCTGCGGACGGGCCACATCGTCGCCGGTCAGATCCGCCCCCCGAAGGAATCCGAGCGGTACTTCGCCCTGCTCCGGGTCGAGGCGATCAACTTTCAAGACCCCGAGATGGTCAACGAGAAGACGGTCTTCGAGGACCTGACTCCCGTCCACCCGGGCCCGAAGCAGATCCTGGGCTACACGCCCGGCGACGGCCGGCTCGTCCTGGAGACCGCGGCGGACGAGGTCAACATGCGGATCGTGGACCTGGTCACCCCGATCGGACGCGGCCAGCGGATGCTCATCGTCGCCCCGCCACGAACCGGCAAGACGATCCTCTTGCAGAAGATGGCCAACGCCATCTCCAAGAACCACCCCGATCACTACGTGATCGTCCTGCTGATCCAGGAGCGGCCTGAGGAAGTTACCGAGATGGAGCGGGTCACGTCGGCGGAGGTCATCAGCTCGACCTTCGACGAACCCACCAGTCGCTCCGTCCAGGTCGCCGAGATGGTCAGCGAGAAGGCGCGTCGTCTGACCGAATACGGCCACGACGTCGTCATCTTCCTCGACTCGATCACGCGTCTCGCCCGGGCCTACAACACCGAGGTGCCCCACTCCGGCAAGATCCTGACGGGTGGCGTGGACGCCAACGCCCTCGAGAAACCCAAGCGGTTCTTCGGCGGCGCCCGCAACATCGAGGAGGGCGGCAGCCTGACGATCATCGGCACGGCGCTGGTCGACACCGGCAGCAAGATGGACGAGGTGATCTTCGAGGAGTTCAAAGGCACGGGCAACAGCGAGCTGCACCTCGACCGCCGCCTGGTCGATCGTCGCGTCTGGCCCGCTATCGACGTCGCCGCGTCGGGTTCGCGGAAGGAAGAGCTGCTGCTCGACCCCAAGGAGTTGGAGTTGGTCTTCAAGCTCCGCCGCGTGCTGAGCGACATGAACGCCGTCGAGGCCGTCGAGCTCCTCCGCGCTCGTCTGGAGAAATGCAAGACCAACGCCGAGTTCCTCATGACGATGAATCTTGGGTAGCGCACCACACCTGATGATTCTGCGGGCGCGCCCGACATGATGCCAGAGCCGGCCCGTCCCCGGGCCGGTCGAACCCCAGAGCGACCTTGACGAACCGCAACCGCCTCGCGCTCTGGTAGGCACACCCCTTGGAGCGGGAGACATCGGCCCATTCTGATCGTTTCGATGCGGTGGTCCGTCGCGTCGTCGATACCACCCACCCAGACAGGATCTTCGTCTTCGGATCAGCGCCGTGCAGCCAGATGGGCCCGAACGGCGAGATGAATCTGCTTGTCGTCAAGCCTGGCGGTGTCTTATCATAGCGGGATGTAGCTACGTGTATCATCGGCATTCCAACTGAACCGTTCGGACGACGAGCCGCCCGCTTGAGTGTCCGAGCCGCGACGACCACCGAAGCCATCGAGGGCGCATCATGGACACACCCACCTTGCGAATCAAGAACGTCGGACAGATTGCAGATGCCCGCGTCGCTTTCGGCGATCTGACCGTGTTGGTGGGTCCGCAGGCCACCGGCAAGAGTATCTTCCTGCAGTTCTTCAAGCTGCTTGTGGATACTGGTCGAGTCCTCGCGCACCTCAAGCAATATGGTCTCGACTGGAAGAAGGACAGCACACGATTCTTGGACATCTACCTAGGCGAAGGGATGGGCGCCATTTGGCGCAAGGGGCAGAGCAGAATCTTCCACAACGGCAGCGCCGTGGACGTGCAGAAGCTGGTCAGTCGCCAACGAAGGAACAAAGACGAATCGATGTTCTACATACCAGCGCAACGCGTCCTGGCTTTACGCGACGGGTGGCCGCGTCCATTCAGCGACTACAAGGCAGGAGATCCGTTTGCGGTAAGGGACTTCAGCGAGAACCTTCGCCTGCTCATCGAGCCCGGTTTGGGAGATGACCGATCGCTCTTCCCGCAAACGCGACGCCTGAAGTCGGAACTCAGGAACCTTCTGAACGAAACGGTTTTCCGCGACTTCGAGCTCCGTGTGGACGAAGATCGTCCTCAGAGGCGGCTCGTCCTCGCTCCTTCATCGCGTGGCCGGCCCCGCAAGCCGCGTGGTTCCCTTCCATTCATGGTGTGGTCGGTCGGACAGCGGGAGTTCGTGCCGTTGTTGCTTGGCTTCTACTGGTTGCTTCCGCCGACCAAGGTCTCCCGACGTGGAAACATCGAGTGGGTGGTGATCGAAGAGGTCGAGATGGGGCTGCACCCTACGGCGATATCGGCCGTCTTGCTGCTCGTCCTGGAATTGCTGTCGCGTGGGTACCGGGTCTGTATCTCCACACACTCCCCTCACGTTCTGGACATGGTGTGGGCGCTGAAGATCATCCAGCACCACGGGGCTGGGCCTGAGAAGCTGCTGGAGTTGTTTGATGTGCGGGCCACGCCCAACGTGAAATCAATGGCACAGCGAGTGCTGGGAAAGGACGCACGGGTGTACTACTTCGATCAGAGGACACAGCAAGCGAGGGACATCTCGAGTCTGGACCCCGGAGCCAGCGAACCCATCGAGTCGGGCTGGGGCGGACTCACTGAATTCAGCGGGCGAACGGCGGACGTCGTGGCCGGCGTTGTGGGTGGCTCCAGGGAGTAGGGGGCACATGCGCTTCGAGAATGCCGTCGGAAAGACCAAAGGGCTAGAGGACGCGTACCGGTCTGGGCTTCAGGCCCTGCGGAGACGAGACCGACGCAGAATCGTATGCAGGACCCCACGCAAGCTGACTGGGAGCGTGTATCTCGACGAAGCATTGGCTCGGGCTGGGTCGCATGGCAACGATCCGCGTTGGGACTACGCAGTCGGATTCCGAGAATCCCAGAAGGACGATCGTGTAATCTGGCTCGAGGTGCATCCGGCCTCTTCGCACCACATTCAGGAGATGTTTGACAAGCTCGCGTGGCTGAAGCGATGGCTGGCGTCCTCCGCAAGGTCGCTTCAGCAGATGCCCGCGGAGTACGTATGGGTTTCGAGCGGCAAAGTCGCTATTCCGGCAAGCAGCCGCCAGAGGAGAGAAGTCGCTGCCAGGGGAATTCGTTTGGCCGGTGAACGTCTCTGCTTGTGAGCCCTCCGACGCAGTAGGGATCGTCAAAGGGCCTGCGCGTAGCCTTGACGTTTTGGTCTTCCGACGTTTGGACGTTTTGACGTTTCGTCTTCGCATCGTTGATGTGGCAATGGAGGACAGCTATGAAACTGCTCGCCGTGAACGGAAGCCCGCGCAAGGAAGGGAACACGAGCATGATGCTCAAGCGGGTGTGCGCGCCGCTGGCTGAGGCCGGCGTCGAGATCGACGACGTGTATCTGCATGGCCTGGACTTCGGCCCGTGCACGGCCTGCACCGTGTGCATGAAGAAGAAGGACCGGCGGTGCTATGGCTACGAAGATGACGACTGCAACGACGTGATCGACCGGGTCATCGCCTCGGACGTGATCCTGTTGGGCTCGCCCGTCTACTTCGGTTCGGTCACCGGTCAGATCAAGGCCTTCATGGACCGCGTCGGCTTCGTCAACCGCGTCAACGACCCATTCCTGAACCGCAAGATCGGCGCCGCCGTCAGCCCGGCCCGACGCGCCGGCGAGCTGCTCACCTTCGCCGAGTTGAACATGTGGTTCCTGATCAACGGGATGATCGTCCCGGGCAGCAGCTACTGGAACGTCGGCCACGGGTTGAAGGAAGGGGACATCCTCAAGGACAAAGAGGCCATGGACACCTGCGACGACCTCGCCCGCAACATCCTGTGGCTGCTCGAGAAGACGCGATAGGGCAGGCGCAGAACCTCTACAACGCGCGCTCCAGGCACGCCGCGCCGTTGCAGCCAGTCGCGCGATCGGGTATCGTGTTTGAGTAAGTACGGACCCGATGGTGAGAGTAGCTCAGTCGGTTAGAGCACCTGGTTGTGGTCCAGGGGGTCGCGGGTTCGAATCCCGTCTCTCACCCATCCGAAGCCCGCTGTCATCGAATGACAGCGGGTTTTCTACTTGTGCCAACGCCCATCATCGCGGGCGCGCCACGTCCACGGGTTCGCCGATCAGCGAAAGCTGCAAGACACCACCCAGGTATGCCAGACCACGGATACGTTGATCCGTGGTCTGTCGTCGAGTTAACATGAGTGATTGTATGGATTTCAGGTGGGAAGGGAGGGGGTGAGGGACTGTCGAATCGCGGCGCGTATCAGGCGCACGCGGCAGTTTCTGTGCGCCCCTATTCCTCAGTCACATCAAGCGGCGCTTTGCTGGCCAAGGAGCAATGGGATGAAGGCCAAACGTCTCGGTGCGCTGGTTGTCGGTCTTGCCCTCGTCGTCGTTCTGGCTGTGGGCGCGATCCTGGTAGCCGAGGTGCTGGACACGGGGTTCACCTACCGGGGCCGACTCGCTGACTCCGGCAACGCGGCGAACGGGTCCCACGACTTTTCGTTCACGCTGTACGACGCCGAGACGTTTGGGAGCGCCCAGGCCGTTCCGATCGAATGCAGCGATGTACCGGTGACGAATGGCGAGTTCACGGTGCTGCTCGACTTCGGTCGCGACGTCTCAAGCGGCGATGGACTGTGGTTGGAGATCGCGGTCCGTCCGTCCAACGGCGGCGCTGCCTACACGACACTGTTGCCGCGCCAGCGGATCGGCACCGTCCCGGACGCGCAAGAGGGGCTGGGGATAGGCGGGGAGCCCTTGGGGACTCCGGCCCCCTGGTACCGGACGGGCAACGGTGGGACGGACCCGAACGTCAACTTCCTGGGCACGACGGACGATGTGGCGCTGGAGATCCACGTCAACGGCGCGCGGGCGCTTCGGATCGAACCGAACAGCGAATGCCCGAGCCTCATCGGAGGACAGTCCGACAACGTAATCACGTCGGGCGTCTATGGGGCCACCATCGGCGGGGGGGGCGGCGGCGGCTCCACGGCAAACTCCGTGACTGACCACTATGGAACGGTGGGCGGCGGCAGACTGAACCGTGCGGGAGATGACCTCGGGACCGTCGGCGACGCGACCGAGGCGACCGTCGGCGGGGGGTGGCACAACTGCGCCAGTGGTGATACGGCCACAGTCAGCGGGGGATACCAGAACAGTGCCATTGGCGCTCATGCGACCGTCGGGGGGGGCCAATACAACGAAGCCGAAGCCACCATGTGCCCTACCGTTGCCGGGGGGTTGAACAACCACGCCACTGCCGACTACTCCACGATCGGCGGGGGATCCCTGAACTACACCAGCGCCGCGTATGCCACCGTCGCCGGGGGGGCCGACAACCACGCCAACGGCGAGTCCGCGACGACCGCAGGGGGCCGTGCCAACGACGCTAGCGGTTACTACACCGCCATCGGTGGAGGCCGTGGGAACACGGCCAGCGAGAACTACGCCACCATCGCCGGAGGCCGGGCAAACAAGGCCAGCGGGCACTACACCACTATCGCAGGCGGATACGTGAACCAGGCCACCGGCCTGTATGCCACCGTCGGGGGGGGATGCGACAACGATGCCACCAGCGACTACGCCACGGCTGCGGGCGGGCGGGCCAACCTCGCCAGCGCTATCTACGCCAGCGTCGGAGGGGGGCGCGGCAACACGGCCAACAACAGCTACGCCACCGTCGCCGGAGGCCGGGGCAACAAGGCCAACACCCACTACGCCACCGTCGCCGGAGGATACGTGAATCAGGCCACCGGCATCTACGCCACCGTCGGCGGAGGACAGAGCAACGAAGCGACCGAGGACTGCGCGACCGTCGCCGGGGGAGACGACAACCTCGCTGATGCCAACTACGCGACCGTCAGTGGCGGGCGCGCCAACACGGCCAAGGGCTACTACGCAGCCGTGGCCGGAGGACGCGGCAACACAGGAAGTCAGAACTACGCGACCGTCAGTGGCGGCCGGGGCAACACCGCCAGTGGCTACTACGCGACCGTGCTTGGGGGGCGGGAGAATCGGGCGTCCGGGGACTACAGCCTGGCGACGGGATACGGAGCCAAGGTCGATGCGTCGCATGATGGTGCGATGCTGTTCTCGGATGGGACGGGCTTGAACTTCAACTCGACGGCGGCGAACGAGTTCGCCGCGCGTTGCACGGGCGGGGCGCGATTCGTCTCGGCCGTCAACGGCAGCGGGACGCCGACGGCGGGGGTGACGCTGGCCGCTGGCGGTGGATCGTGGTCGTCGATCAGCGACCGCAACGCCAAGCGAGACTTCAAGACGGTGGACACGCGTGAGCTGCTTGACCGTCTCGCCAAGGTGCCGATCACGACGTGGCGTTACAGGACGCAGGACGCGTCGATTCGTCACATTGGCCCGGTGGCGCAGGACTTCCACGCGGCGTTCGGCGTGGGTGAGGACGACAAGCACATCACTACGATCGACGGCCACGGCGTCGCATTGGGTGCGATCCAAGGCCTCCACAAGCTGCTGAAGGAGAAGGACACACAGATTGCAGCGCAGGAGAAGGAGATCTCCGACCTCTGCGCTCGACTCGCGAAGGTGGAGGCGACGGTGAGCGCACTGGCCCAGACGCAGAGCGGAAGTGTTCGTTAGACGGCCGCAGCAAGTAATCGTTGGGAGCCCTTGAATGGCCACGCCGATCAGGATGCCCGATCTTGGCACGACGGTTGAGACGATTATCCTCCGCGCGTGGCTGAAGGAGGAGGGCGAGTCCGTCTGCCTGGGAGAACCCCTCTGCGAGGTAGAGACCGACAAGGCCGTCAGCGAGTTGGAGTCCGCCGCTGAGGGCGTGTTGCTGCGCCAGGTCGTATCGGAGGGCACTGAAGTCCAATCCGGCGCGATCATCGCCTACGTCGGCGCGCCCGGGGAGCAGATCCCCGACGACAAGATCGTCGAGCCGAGGGGAGCGGAGGAACGGACCGAACCGGACGCGCTGCCGAAAGAACGCGCCGCACCGACCGTATCGCCGCTGATTCGGCATCTGGCCGAGCGCGAGGGCGTGGACCTGAACGCCGTGGTCGGCACGGGCATCGGCGGTCGGATCACACGTGACGACGTATTGAAGGCCAAGTCTGGTGACGAACCGGACGACACCGCAGCGAAGGAGCTACCGACCCATCAGCGAGCGGTGGCGCGACGGGTCTTGGCGAGCCACCACCAGATCGTGCCGTTCGACATGGTCTGTCGGATCGATATGTCCTCGGCCGAAGCCTTGCGAGAGCGGCTCGAGGGGCAGTTGGGGCGTAGCGTCAGCTACGACGCGGTCTTCATCCACGCCGTCTCGCGGATCGTTGCGGACTTCCCAGACTTCCTCAAATCCCTGACGGACGATAGCCTGGTCGTCCGAAACGAAATCACCATCGGCTTCATCGTCGGCCTGAGCGAAGGGCTCTATGCGCCCGCCGTGGCCCGGGCAGACCAGAAGTCCCCGGAACAGATCGAAAAGGAAGTGAAGCGCCTGGCCGTTCAGGCGGCCCGCGGCAAGCTGCCCGTGGACGCCTCGACGGGCGCGTGTCTGACGATCAGCAATCTGAGCATGCACCCGATCCAGTCGTTCAACGCCGTCATCCCGCCGGGGCAGAGCGCCGCGCTCGCCATCGGCGGCGTCGAGGAGACGCCGCTCTGGCGAGACGGTCAGGTCACGGCCGCGCCGATGGCATCCGTGACGTTGACGGTGGACCATCGGATCATCAACGGACAGGAGGCCGCCCGGTTCCTTGCCCGGCTGAAGGAATTCATGGAGGCGCTGTGAGTGGGATCGTATGAGAAAGACTTCCTGCTGGGTCTCTATCGGCGGATGGTGCTCACCCGGAAATTCGAGGAGCGCGTGAAGCTCCTGTTTCTGGAGGGCGTCATGCCAGGGACGATCCATCAGTATCAGGGCCAGGAGGCCTGCGGGGTCGGCGTGTGTGCGGCCCTCGAACCGGACGACGTCATCACGACCACCCACAGGCCTCACGGGCACTGTATCGCCAAGGGCATGGACGTTCGCACGATGATGGCGGAGCTGTTCGGCCGGACGACCGGCTGCTGCAGGGGCAAGGGCGGCTCAATGCACATGGGCGACCTTGCCAAGGGCGTCGTACCCGCCGTCGCCATCGTCGGGGGCGGCGTCCCGATCGCCACCGGCGTCGCCCTGGCCTTCAAGATGAAAGCCGAGAAGCGCGTGGCCGTCTGCTTCATGGGCGACGGGGCCGCGAACGAAGGCGCGTTCCACGAGGGCGTCAACATGGGGGCGATCTGGGATCTCCCGGTCGTCTACGTCGTCGAGAACAACCTCTACGGCGCCTCCACGCCCGTGGAGATGGTCTTCAAGACGGCGACCATCGCCGAGCGAAGCTGCGCGTATGGCATTCGCGGCGAGACGATCGACGGCAACGACGTGCTGACGGTCTATGAGACGACCCGGCGAGCCGTCGAACGGGCCCGTTCCGGTGGCGGGCCGACGCTGCTGGAGCTCGTGACGTATCGGATCACCGGGCACTCCCGGCGCGATCCGGGCCAGTACCAAAGTGAGGACGAGAAAGAGCGCGCCCTGCAGAACGAGCCGATCGGGCGGTTTGAACAGTATCTGTTGGGCGAGGGGATCGCTGATCAGACGGCCCTCGACAACCTGCAAGCGCAGGTCGACGAGGAGATTGCGGCGGCCGTTGCCAGCGCGATGGCCGCGCCCGAACCCGAACCCACTGACGCGCTCAAAGACCTGTTTGTGGAGGAGACGTGCCCAGACGAAGCATAGCCGAGGCGCTGAGGGAATGCATCCGCCAGGAGATGGCGCGCGACAAGCGCGTCTTCTGCATCGGGGAGGACATTGCGATCCCCGGCGGCTGGGGGGGTGCGTTCACGGTGACGCTCGGCCTGGAGGAGCGCTTCGGCGAGCGGATGATCAACACGCCGATCTCGGAGAACGGGTTCACCGGCGTCGCTCTGGGCGCGGCGCTGATGGGCCTCAGGCCCATCGTCGACGTGCAGTACAGCGACTTTCTGTTCTGCGCGATGGATCAGATGGCCAACCAGGTGGCCAAGATGCGGTACATGTCGGGAGGCAAGCTGACCGTCCCGTTGGTGATGCGGGCCCCGGTGGGCGTCACGGGCCGGGGCGCACAGCACGCCCAGAACACAGAAACGTATTTCCTACCACTGCCCGGTGTGAAGATCGTCGCGCCTGCGACCGCCTACGATGCGGTCGGTCTGCTTCGATCGGCCGTTCGCTGCGATGACCCGGTCATGATGTTCGAACACAAGCTGTTGTACGGCTCGAAGGGCGCCCGCGCAGAAAGCGGCGGGTTCGACGCCTCCAGCGATATCCCCGACGAAGACTACGTCGTTCCGATCGGCAAGGCGGCGGTGCGGCGCGAAGGCACCGACGTAACCCTCATCGCCACGTTGCTGATGATGCACCGAAGCCTGCAGGCCGCTGAGATGCTCCAGGCTGAAGGGATCAGCGCAGAAGTGATCGATCCGCGCAGCCTCGTGCCGTTTGATTGGGAAGCGGTCAACGCGTCCGTGGCCAAGACGGGTCGCGTCGTGATCGTCGAGGAAAGCCCCAAGCGCAGCGGAATCGGGGCCGAGATCGCCGCCACGCTCGCGGAGGACATGCTGGAATACCTCACCGCGCCGGTCAGGCGCGTCGCCGCACCCAATACGCCCGCGCCCTTTTCGCCGGCCATGGAGAGATTCTACGTCCCCGACGCCGTCAGGATCGCAGAAGCCGCCCGGCAGGTCGTCGCGTTCTAACAGAAGTGGGAGTGGTCCCGTGCCAGCTTCTGCATTTCGATCAAGAAACTCGGCATGGTAGCGTTCGACGGCGTCATCAAAGAAGCAGACGCATGCAAGGCGTCGGAGATCGTCCGTCAGGCGTTTGGCGCAATGACGGCCTGATAGGAGCACATTGTGCCTGTGCTGTGCAAGTGTGACGTACGGGGTTTCGATATGAACGAGAAAACCACGACACGACGTCAGTTCCTCAGGACCGCCGGCCAGGGAGCGCTGGCGGCGGGGCTCCCCACCGGGGCGCTGACACGGGCTGCTGCGTCAGGGGCCAAGCACGGCGACATGCCCTACCGCACGCTCGGCAAGACGGGCGAACGCGTCTCGCTGATCTGCCTGGGCGGCTAC
>CAYMLO010000054.1:0-60970 GCA_964390905.1 uncultured Planctomycetales bacterium
AAAAAGAAACGCCTTACAAACAGAAATGACTTAGCTTCATGCCATTCGGGTCAGGCTTACTTTCTTGGCGGTCAGCAATGTCGCGTGTTTTCTCTATCCGCAGGAGCGCGAAGCGCCCGACTGGGAGCCTCCGGGATCTCGGATCGATTCGCTATCCGGACGAAGGTAAGGCATGGGGGGATCCGTCGGGCCTAATCCACGTTGAGGCCGATCTCGATCTTGGCTGATTCCGGCGCGTGGTTGACGAGGTGGGCGCCGCCGCGGAATTGGTTGCCGACGATGGACGCGGACCTGACGCCGGCGGTGAGCTCGATCTGCCGTTTGCCCTGGGCCAGGAACTGACACGCGTTGATGAGGACCGAGCCGCCCTTGACGAGGATGCAGGCGGCCTTGGGGTCCTTTCTCGCCCAGTCGGCGAAGTGACACGAGGCGAACGTCACCGTGCCCTTGCCGTCGACGACGGCCTGGTGGGTGGTCCTCTGGATCGGCCAGAAGCCGCAGTTGGCGAACTTGACGGGCCCGGCGTTCTTCGGGCCGATCACGACCTGGGCCATGAACTGGCTGTTGGAAAAGGCGATGCCGGCGTGGTCCTGGCAGGCGTCGACCTGGACCGCGATCGGCCCGATGTCCGAACCGCACTGCGTGAGCACGGCGTTGGGCTTGCCGTTCTTCGTCTCAACGAAGTGATAGCCGATCTTGGGAAAGATCACGAAGCAGTTGTTCATGTACTCCCAGTCGGTCCGGCCGATGACGAACCCGACCAGGTTCCGCTCGAGATACCGAAACAGCCGCGTCATCGTCGGCTTACCCTCCTTCGGGGCGCTCGGGTGCTTGGCCCGCATCCAGTAGTGGGGATTGAAGTGCACGTTGTCGATGCGACCGACGTCGGACGTCTGGTTGACGTAGACGCCGAGCCGCAGCGGACACCCGAAGACGCTGCGAATCGTGTGCAGTTCGTTCCAGTACGTGCCGACGTCGATGGCCTTGTAGGGGTTGGACAGCGTCACGTCGATCACGCTGCAGTGCATACCCCTGCCCTGGATCGTCCAGGGGTACGGCTTGACGTCGTCGATGTTCTGCTGGGGATAGTAGATCGTCAGGCCGCGGACGCAACTGCTCTGGTTCAGGGAAATCAACGGCTTGCCGTTCTCGTCGCCCGCGCCACCGGTGGCATAAAGGACCGAGCCCTTGCCGATGTCGGTGTGGTGCGGGGCCTCCCAGACGCCGCGGAGCGTGACGCCTTGGGGCACGTTTAGCGCACCGGCGATCAGGTACGTCCCAACAGGGACGTGCACGATGCCGCCCTTGGCGGCCGCAGCGTCGAGGGCCTTCTGGAAGGCCGCGGTGTCGTCCGTCTTCGCGTCGGCCTTGGCGCCGTGGTCTAGGACGCTGGTTGTCGGCGTGGCGCCCAGGCTGTCGGATGCCGGCATTGCGGCGAAGGCCAGCACGGGGAGGAATGCCCGCAGGATGCTGTGCGTGAGCATGGTTCTGTCTCCAGGTCGATAGACGATTGCAGGTGTTCGCTCGGTTCGCTGCGGCATCGTAGGCATGCCCGACGAGGACTACAAGCGGATAGCGTCAGAGCCTGTGTCAGTCCGGGCAGAGGGGGTGCCCCATTCTCTTCGAGCGGCCGCGGGACGCGGTCTCTCGAAGAGGGGGGGACGGGATAGACAGGGAACGAACTCTGATGGTGCGATTCCGTCCCCCACCGTTCGTTCCCCCTCGCGTTCCGCGAAGGAGAGCGAACGATGGGGCACCCCGCATGCCGGTAGAGGAATACATGCGGCAACGTCGCGACGTCGGCCTCCCGGGTGGAGCGGGGTGGGCTTTGCAGCTACGATGATGCGGACGGGATCCGCGTTGAGGGCCCCTGACGAAGTGACCGTGCCAGATCAGGCACCGGAGCTCCGGCGGACACGTAGCATGGGCGTCTCGCCCATGAACGGTCACGGGCGAGACGCCCGTGCCACGGTGGCGCGGATCCACGCACGGTCATGTACGTAGCTCGAACGAACGTTCCGACAGACCATGGCCGAACCGTTACTCCAAGTCGAGGGGCTGACGAAGTTCTTCCCGATCACCGCCGGTCTGCTGAGGCGGACCGTCGGGCAGATCAAGGCCGTCGACGGGGTGAGCTTCAGCATCGACCGGGGCCAGACGCTCGGGCTGGTCGGTGAGAGCGGGTGCGGCAAGACCACGACGGGACGCCTGATCCTGCGCGTGTTGGAGCGGACGGCCGGGACGATGGCGTTCCATCTGGACGGCCGACGGATCGACCTGAGTGCGCTGGGTGGCGACGAACTGCGGCGGTTCCGCAGGCACATGCAACTGATCTTCCAGGACCCGTTCGCCTCGCTCAATCCCCGGATGACGGTGCTCGACCTGATCGCCGAGCCGCTCCGCGCCCTCCAGGGGATCCCGCGCGATAAGGTCGAGGACCGGGTCAAGGAGCTCATCGCGTCGGTCGGGCTGAAGGTCGAGTTCCTCCGCCGCTACCCGCACGCCTTCAGCGGCGGGCAGCGCCAGCGGATCGGCATCGCCCGGGCGCTGGCCGTCCACCCCGAGCTGATCATCTGCGACGAGCCGGTGTCCGCCCTCGACGTGTCGGTCCAGGCCCAGATCATCAACCTGCTCAAGGACCTGCAGGAACGGTTGGGGCTGGCGTACCTGTTCATCGCCCACGACCTGTCGGTCGTCGAGAACATCAGCAACCGGGTCGCGGTGATGTACACGGGTCGGATCGTCGAGATGGCCGAGACCGTGGAGCTGTTTCACCACCCCCGGCATCCCTACACCGAAGCCCTGATGAACGCCCTGCCGAAGCCCGACCCTGCGCTCAAGACCGAGCGGATCATCCTGCCCGGCGAGGTGGCCGATCCCGCCAACCTGCCGCCCGGATGCGCGTTCCATCCCCGTTGCCGGTATGCGGAGGACCGCTGCAAGGCGGCGATCCCCGAGCTGCGGGACCTCGGCGACGGGCACCTCGCCGCCTGCCACCGTGCCGAAGAGCTTCAGTTGATCGGCGTGACCGAGAAGGCGTAGAGCTTGGCGTCTGTCAGACGGAATCGCAGCCGCAGGGGCCCACCGGCCGGCAACCGCGCGTGGTCTTGCCATCGGACGACGTGTCGGACGGCGTCGGTGCGGATCGGGACGCAGTCTTTCGACCCGTAACCAGCCACCGGCTCGCCCGCGCCGTCGAGGACCTCGACCGTCAACTGCCCCTTCGACGCATCCGCGTTGACGCTCAGTCGATCCCCCGCCGCCTGCAGGGGGATCATTTCCACGGTCCCCTCCGCGCCCCCCGCATCAAGCGAGACGAATCCGTCCAGCCGCCAGGCCGCCCGGCCGATCGTGATCCGTTTGGTCGGCAGCGCCCCGCCATGCGTCGTCGTGATCCCGGTGTAGTAGACCCACATTTCGTCGCCGACGATGACGGGCGTGTTGATCATGCCCAGGATGCATCCCGCGTCGAAGTCCGACGGGCCGTTGGGAATGATCGCAGTACGCTCGTCGAGTCGATGCCACGTCCGGCCATCGCGACTGTGGACGAGCTCTGCGTGGATGGGTCCGTCATCTCGGCTCTGGTGACGGGCAGCCTTGGCCCGACGTAGCGTCTTGCGGAAGACCGCCGCCAAGCCAAGGAATTGTCCGCCGTACGGAAACGCGGACATGTCATAGAACTCGGTTCGTTGACCCTCCTGCTTGGCCCAAGCGTCGTCCTTCTCGTCGGGCACGAGCACCAACCCGAGGCGTGACCACGTCTGGAAGTCCTTGCTGACCGCAAGCCCGACGAGGCGACGCGGATACCCGCGGATCTTGGCGCCTGACTTGTGGAACGCGAGGTACTCCCCCGTGCGAGGATCTTGGGCGAGCGTCACCGTATCGCTCGACTTGAAGAGCGGGCCGGCGGCGACGTCGTGCCAACGCAGGCCGGCGGCCGAGTAGCACGCCGTGACGCCATTGCCCTCTCCCTTGACCGTAACGTAGCCGATCATCTTGTAGCGCCGGGCGGGATCGGGGTCGCGCGCGTCGACGATGATGCTTGGGCTGTCCATGCCGTAGATGATGTTGTTGCGTTTGGATCCGTTGAACTCGTAGAAGCCCATCTCGGGCTTGTGCCAGCGAACGCCGTCGCTCGAGGTCGCATAGAGCAGCAGGCATCCGCGCGATCGATTGATCCTTCGGTCACGCTTTCCCTTTGCCGGGTTGCTCATGTACCACATGCGGTACTGCTTGGCGGCCGGGTCGTACAAGACCGTGCCGTAGACGTACACCCGGTTTCCCTCCCAAGGGTGCTCGGGTTCGACGACGGGCTTGGGCAGCTTCTGGCACGGATGGATCGTGCGCCGAACGCCCTTCTTGGCCGCGATGAGCTCGTCATCGACGAAGACCTGCGTCTCGGTCCCGATCCGCACCGCCTCGCGACCCATCGCAGTCGAATCGAACGTCAAGGCCACGACGAGAAGACCCACAATCCACAGCTCGGTTTGCATCTGTGTGTTCCCCTTTCTGATCGATAGACGCGCGCCTGCGATTCGCAGCGGACACGTGGTCTGGATTATCTACGCCCTATACGCGCCGGGCCAGTCGGTCGGGGCGAGATTCTTGCAGGCGCCGTCGGGTCCGAGTACGGTGCCGCTTGGCGCACTGAACGAGGAGGACCGAGTTGTGTCTGATGACGTCAAGCGTCTGCTGGACCGCGTGTGTGAGCTGATCGCCGAGCGAATCGATGCTGGGCGGATCGCTGCGGCGAGGCGCCGGCATGCCGACATGTTGGCCGGGCGGACCAGCGACTACATCCCGATGGTGTTCGGCAAGACCGTGCCCGAGACCGCCGACCTGCCCGACTTCAACTGGCACGAGCAGTTCTACGACCCCGCCAAGAGCCTCTACATGCAGCTAAAGGACGTCGCGCTTCCCATGGCGGCCGCCGGCGGCGACGGCCTACCCGCCGTTCGGGCCGACACCGGGGTGGTCAACTGCATGAGCGTGCTCGGCGCCCAGTACATCGTGCCCGAACACACCAAGCCCGTCGTCTCACAATACGTCCCCAAGGAAGACCTCGCCGCCTTCGAGGTGCCGGAGGACGTCACCGGGCTCGGCACGATGCCCCGCGTGATCGAGCACATGGAGCACCACCTCGGCGTGCTCCGCGGGCACGGCCTGGGGGAGATGGTTCGCGTGTTCCACTGCGACCAGCAAGGCCCGTTCGACATCGCCGCCCAATCCCGCGGCCATGACATCTTCATCGACCTGTACGAGGACCCCGACTTCGTCCGCGAGCTCATGGACAAGACGACGCAGGTCTACATCGCCGTCTCGAGACTGTGCAAGCGGCTCAACGGCGAGCCCCTCGACGGTGGGCAGGTGGTGGACTACTGGATGGAGAACGGCGGCGTGCGGATGTGTGCCGACAGCGATATCCTGGTGGGCGCCGAGCTGACTCGGGAGCTGATTCATCCCTACATGGAGCGGGCGTTCCAGGCCTTCGGCGGCGGGTGGTTGCACTATTGCGGGGGCGTCCGCGGGTTCAAGCGGGCCGAAGGCCTACACTTGCATGGCCTGTTCGCCGAGGTCGACGGCCTGCGCGGGCTGAACTGGACGACCGCAGGCGACTGGCTGGGCGAGATGCGGAGACTCAAGGACCTGGGCCTGGTCCATCTCGGCTCGCTACAGCGCGAGGACGGCGAATCGCTCGACGACTACTTCCGCCGCGCCCTGGATCCCTACGACGACCGCCGCGGCATGATCTTTTCGCCCGAGCTGCGGGACGGTGAGGCCGACGTTGCTCAGGAGACCTGGCACAAGGTCCAGGACGAACGGTTCGGCGGGTGATACTCGGGGGGACTCGGCCTGTGGGCGTATGACCTACGTCCGCCGGGTCAGGCTCCGCACGCGTTCGAGGATCTCCTGGTACCGCGCCAGGCTGACGGTCGGCGGGACGCTGTGGTCGCTGTGGAAGATGTATCCGCCCCCCTTGGCGGCGATGGGGATCTTGCGGTCGATCTCGGTGTTTGATTTCGCCGCGTCGTGCATGTCGCGGGCGCTGATCCCGCCGAACAGCGTCAATCGGCCGCCATATCTTCCTTTCAATTCGACGAGGTCCATGCCGCTGCCCACGTCGATGGGGTTGAGCACCTCCAGGCCGGCGTCGACCAGGTCGTCCAGGATCGCGTGGATCCGTCCGTCAGAGTGCATGAACCGCGCAATGCCGTGTTCGCGGGCCAGCTCAAAGACCCGCACGTAGCAAGGCTCAAGCACGTCGCGCCACGCCTCGGGGGCCATGAGCAGCGCGTGCGTCGTGCCCAGATCCTCGGTCACCGACACGCCGTCGGGCACGATGCCGTGCGTGAGACCTCGGCGAAGCGTGGCGCAGACCAGGTCCGTATAGGCCGTCGTCATTTCGGTCAGTAGATCGCGGTCTTCCACGAACGCCATCATCGTCTCGAGGTAGCCATGATGCCGCCATGTCGCCTCTAGCGGTCCGTAGAAGTTCAGCAGCACGAACCGCCCGGTCGCGGCGGCCTGGCGGTATTCCTCAACCGCACCCTCCCACGTTGGATACGTGATGAAAGGAGGGAAGTAGGATTGTCTGGAGATCCGCGCGGTCCCGTCGATGTCGACGACCAGCCGCTGCTTGATCCGCTCCCAACCCTCCGGCGTCTGTGAGACGTTGTCGAAGTAATGCAGCGCCCCGCTCTTGTTGATCCATTTGACGGCCGAGTAGCCGTGCTTGGACACGAACGTCATCCGATCGTCGGTTTGCTCCAGCAGCGTCTCGGGCAACCGCGGCGAGGCGTCGAGGGACATGTGCTCGATGTCGAAGCCGAAGTAGTCCGCTTCGGCGACGTCCTCGGGCATACCCTCCTGCCTGAACCGGATCGCGCAGTCTTCCCAGAAACTGTCGTCGGCCGGAACGACGTCGGGGTCCTCGTGGGCGAGCGCCGTCTTCACGCGGTCACGTGATGTCATGTTCGCTCCTTGGGCGTGCGCGCAGCCAGCGTCATAATCGGATCCGCGCCGACAACACGCGTTTAGCGTGGCCGCGTGCGGCCACTCCCCCGCCGCACGCGGCGGGGCTAAACACAACACACCGCATGTGGTGCGGATTTGTAGAAGGCGCCCCACGCGATCAGGGGATCAGCGCAACGACGTGCCCCGTCGCGTCGCCGATGATCCGCTGACGTCCCGCGGCGGCGAAGTGCCACAGCGGACGACCCTTCAACGCATGCCGGGCCTGCACCCGTCCGTTCCGGTCGACCCGATACACGAACGCGTCCACACAGGCAACCAGCAGACCATCGCTTGCCTCCACGACGGCGACGATCTCATGGGGCAACTGCGTCGCCCAAACCTGCTTGCCCGACACGCCGAACGCGCACAGCCACGCCGAGGGCGAACCCACGATGACCTCCTTGACGCCGTCGGCGTTCACGTCCATCGCCGCCAGGGCGCAAGCTGCGTCGCCCAGCGTGTGGAGCCACTTGCGCTTGCCCGTGGCCGCATCGTAGACGCCCACTTCGTTGTACGCACCGTTGCGGCCGACGACGACCTCGGGTCGACCGTCGCCGTCGAGGTCCACCACCTTCAGGCCCGGGATGGCGGTCATGTCCCAGCTGCCCCGACCCGTCGGACATGCGTTGCTGCTGAGCAGCTTGCCGTCCGCGGCCAATCGCCACGTCGTGCTGCCGCACGACGAACGCCCGTTGTCGACCAGCAGCGTCTTCGTGCCGTCCGGCATCGGGACGACCGCAAGGCGGTCGGGGATGCCCCAGCGGATCTGCGTAAACCACTTCTGTCTGCCGGTGCTGTCGATCGTCTCGACGCAGCCCCCACCCGTGCCGCAGATGATCTCGACCTTGCCGTCGCCGTCGAGGTCGCGGGGCAGGATGGCCTGCAGTTTCGCCTTCATGCCCGTCGTCCACCAGGTGTAGATGACCGCAGGCAACTGGCACTTGTGCTTCCACAAGACCGCGCCGCCGTCCGGCTTGAGGGCATAGACGTGCTCGTCGTCCGACCCGATGAGGGCCACCGGTCCAGCGTCGACGGTGGCGTTCGAGACAGCGCATACCGGCCCGCCTGCCTTGAAGACCCAGCGCTGCTTGCCGCCGTTGCTCAGGCACGCCGCCCGACCGTCTGCCAGACCCAGCAGGATCTCAATCCGTCCGTCCCCGTCGACGTCGCCGGCATGCGCGTCGAGGACGTCGGCGCCCGCCTCGAACGTCCATGCGGTTGGAATCGCGGCCAGCCTCGCCGCCTGCGAGGTGGTCGGCTTGCGCGTCTTTGCCGCCCTGGCCGCGGCTGCATCCTTCTCGATCTGGGTGGCGATGGCGTTCATCAGATCGTCGGTGTGCGTCTCGAAGCTGAACGCATGCGTGCCGGCGGAGAGGTCATGGTAGGCGCCGTTGGCCTTCACCGTCACGGGGGCGTCTGACTCGCAGGTGACGCATCCGGTGAGGAGGTCCAGCTCGAGGTCGCAGGCCGCCGACGCCCGAACGTCGATACCGGGGCACTCGATCCGCGTCGCGCTGACAACGGCGATCCGCTCGGCGGCAACGCAGATCGCATGCCCGCGGATCTTGACGCCGGCCCGCTCGAACGCGCCATCCGCCGGCAGGCCAACGTACACCTGTTCGTCCCCCGTCAAGGCAGCAACGTGGTCGTCCAGCTTGACGATGCTGTAGTTGGCCTTCGTGCGATCCCCACCGACGTAGAGCAGGTTCGTGAAGACCTGCTCGTCGCCGGGCGCCATCCGTCGGTTCGCGATCTGACGCACCCGGTTGACGACGCCCCGTCGGCAGTAGTGTTTCCAGCGTGTCCTCTCCGGCCGGCCGAACAGGCCGCACGTCTGCTCACTGAATCGCAGGGGCAGCCGCTCAGCGTTCTTGATGTGAAGGACGTCGCGCGGCCCATCGGGCTTAGCGTGCTCCCACACGGTCGACGTGAAGTCCGGCCCGACGATGCCCGGCTCGCCGATCGCCCGCCACTGGCACTCGAAGGCGTAGCGTCCGGCGTCCTTGGCGACGAGGGCGTCAAGGACGACGAACCATTTGCCCTTCCGCCAGAAGATGTGTCGGTCCCAGGTCGCAAAGACGTACGCCCCCGCCCGGCTGTGGCTGTACCCGAAGGACGGGAGGTCGGCGGTCGCCTCCAAGGACGCGAGCGTTCCGGCCGCTTGGCCATACCCGTCCTTGCAGACGGTCACGACGTTGTGATTGACGGGGTTCTGCCCGCCGATGTCGCTGACCAGGAAGATCCGCCCGTTCTGTCCGAAGTTGACGATGCTGTTGATGTCGGGCCAGGGCTTGCCGGGCGGGCCGCCGTGCAGACCGTCGAGCAGCAGATATTGATCGTCCCTGCCGAAGCCCGTCCGCATCGTCAGCTTGTCGAAGGACTTTGCGATCGGGATCGATTTGCCGCGGACCTCGTGCTCCCACGTCGTCAGGGGCAGGTGGTAGACGCCCACCATCTTGTCCATCGGCTTCGGCTCAGCGCCGGTTGCCCAGGCCTGACCGGCGGAGAACCCCCCCGTTGCATCGGTGTAGCCGCCGATCCGCTCGGCCTCCTCGCGACGTTTCATCGTGGCCAGGAAGCGCCCATCGTTCAGGAGCGCCGCGGATTTGAAGAAGACGTTCGTCGGATAGCTGTCAAACGAGCTCTGCCCGGAGTTCGGCATGTATCCAGTGTTGTCGCAGTGCATCAGGCAGAGCTCGGCGTAGTGCCGCAACGCGCCGCTCTCGATGAACCGTCGGTCGCGCATCAGCAGCGCCGGGATCAGCGCACACTCCAGGTAGCTGTAGATGCCCCGCCCGCCCAGGTCGCTATCGCCCTTGCCCGTGGTCATCTGTCGGTCAAAGTAGGCGCGGACGACCCGCAGGTTCCCGTCCCATTCCGGCGAGGGCCAATGCTTGCCGAAGTACCTGCTCTCGACGAGCGTGCAGATGGCCTGCATCGATGCATGGCGGTCGAGCAGGTGACGGTGCATGGGGTAGTCGCGGAGTCGGCCGATCCCCCTCGTGCCGTCCCGACCTTGGGCGTGGGCGCGGAGCTTCTCGGTGATCGCACGACGGTCCCCATCGGAGAAGATCGGGCTTTCCTCGATCAGGTCCCAGACGATGGCGTGCATGTGCATGCTGTAGTGGTCGGTGGCGGTCAGGACGTTGGTCTTGAGCACCAGGTCGCGGAACCGTCGGCCAGCTTGCTCATCGCCGTTGTAGTGGTAGATCAGCCCGGCACGGCTGGCCTCGGTGTAGCCATACGACGGCCGCAAGTCCGGGTTGAAGATGCGGAGCCGCGGATCGACCCATTTGCCCTTGGCCGGCATCTTGTGGGCGGGGCCGAGCTTGATCTCCATCAGCCGATCGACCACGAGGCCATCGCTCCTTGCATCCGACTTGGCCTCGTCGAGCAGACGGCAGAACACGCGGGCCGCCTCGGCCACGCCCGCATCGTCGCTGCCCCCCACGAGAATCACGTTCTTGCCCGTGCCGTACGGATCGTGGAGCGTCCGCACGACGAACCCGCCCACCCCGGGGTACCACAGGTCGAGCAGCGTGTACCATTCCCAGTACAGCGTCTCGACGAACCGGCTGGTGACCAGGTTGCCCAGGACGACGGCGTTCGTCTTCGCCAGAACGTCGGTTGCGGCGGCCTTCTCGGCGTCGAGCACCTCCGGTTCGACGCCGGTGAGTCCCTTGATCTGGGCTTGGACCTGTTGGGCGATCGCGTCGTACCCCGGGCGCCGGCTGCTCGAAACGACGACAACCTGCGAAGCACGGCTCTGCACCAGGGGAGTCTTGATGTGATAGTCACGCGGGCCGAGTTTCGTGGCCTCCTTGTAAGCCTCCGCGCTGAGCTTGACCAGCTGAACGTCGTCGTACCACAGCGTGCCCTTGCCCTTCAGGTACAGCAGGACCCGCCACGGACGAGCGGGCGGCGACAGTTCAAAGACCATCTCGACGCGCCGCCACGTCGTCGAAGCCGACGTTGCAGGCGGGAGGCGGCGGGTGTTCGTGCCCTTGCCGGTCCAGTCGATGATAATGAGACCGAACCCCTCATCCGGCCTGCCGTCGATCCGGTAGCGCGCGGACAACCGATAGCTGCCTGGTGGGAGCTTGGCGATCTTCTGCTCGAGGACGGCTCGCGGGTCGGTTGCGTCGTAGGGCAGCTCGGAATGAAGCCGGACCGACCACTTGCCCTCGACGAACGTCTTGGCGTCCACCGACGTCGTCGCGTGCTTCGACGGGGCGTACGGATTATCCGGCACGCCGCGCAGACACCCGGGCCGCCACGACTCGAGGCCGGATTCGAACCCGCCGTTGCTGAGCAGGTTCTTGGGCGGATCGGCCGAAAATGCGGCACACATGAGATGCAGACCCAGCGCGAGCATCATCGCGTACACCTCCTTGACGCGCGCAACGGGACGACGTCAGTCGGCCATCAGCTCGATACAGACGCGGTCGAGGACCGGATACCGATCGCCGTTATCGGACGCGAACACCGCACGGTACTGAAGGCATCGGTCGCCGGGCTTCAGCGGCGACCTGCCCGATCCTACAGACCGCCATGCTTGCTTGACGAGACCGGCCGGTTCGGCGGCGGCGCGGACTTCGAACGTCAGTCGCGTGCCCGTCGGCACGTCGGCCTGGTGCGTCAGCTTCATCCCCGCCGCCGGTCGGTCCCACCGAAACACCGACGACTCGTAGCGCTGCCGCCAGATGCGGTCGTAGATGTGACCCATGTCCTGGAGCCACATCCAATGCGCGCCGTGCGTGGGCAACGTGACCACCCGCGAGTTCGCGAACCGTCGCCCGTCGTTGTAGAAGACTCGCGACACGGTGTTGTGATTGCCGTCTACCGTGTGACACACGACCGCGAGATCGAGCTTGCCGTCGCGGTCGAAGTCGGCAGCCAGCGCGTCGTCGGCCGAGTCGCAGACCAGGATCGTCCTGCGACGCGTGCCAAACCCGTCAGGTCCCCCCCAATACAAGTGACACGGCATCGACTCACGGGTCACCTCCCCGTGATAGTGCGGGGTGAACAGATCGAGATGCCCATCGCCGTCGAAGTCGGCCACCGCGTGCCCCACGGCCGTGGACCCGGGCAGCCATTGGGCGTCCCAAGGCCTGAACCCCGCACGGCTGCCCCAGAAGATGACGGTGCCGGTGTCGTGATGCTGGGCGAACCGGTCATAGTAGCTAGCCGTAATGAGGTCCAGGTGTCCGTCGGCGTTCAGGTCGGCCGTCTCCAACGCGATCGGGTTGGGCACGTCCAAACGGGCCTGTCGGGCGTCGTCGAAACCCTCAGCGCTTCCCCAGAAGACCCGGATCCGGTCCGCCTCGAACGACGTGACGGCGACGTCGAGCCAGTCATCCTTGTTGAAGTCAGCGATCGCACACCCGCCCGATCGGCCCTCGGACGTCAGAAGCTTCCGTCGTGAACTGTCGAACCCGTGCGACGACCCGTAGTAGATGATCGTCCGCACCGGCTCACCCGGCGTGTCCGGGCCGAAAGCGCCGAGGACCAGGTCCAACCAGCCGTCTCGGTTCAGGTCGGCGACGTTGCTGGCCCAGAGCCCGTAGTGCGGCAGGACGGTCCGCCGCTTGTCGAGGTCGAAGCCGTCGGGCCCACCCCAGAAGATGTTCGCGCCCTGATGTCCGCCCGAGCCGGCTGCGCTGCGACCGCCATGTCCGGAGTTCATGGCGACCAGGTCCAGGAACCCATCGGCGTTCAGATCCGCGGCGCTAGCCTCGTAGCCGCCGGCGAAGGGGATGTCCCACCGGCGTTTCGGATCGAACCCGTTCGGCCCGCCCCAGTAGACGAACAGCGGCACGGCTTCGTGGAGTCTGCCGCCGCGGCTGTTACAGAAGATCGCCCGGGCAGGAAACTTGCCCTTCGCGGGTGCGATCGCGACGCCCTTGGCGCCCTCAGTCCGGACGCCATGCTTGCTTCGCGCGAACCGACGGTCTCCCTGCCCGAAGAAGATGGCCGATTCCGCCGCAAACGTCTCGGCGCCCTGAAAGGCGGCCACGGCCAGGTCCGTGTGCCCGTCGCCGTCGAGGTCGCCGATGGCGGACGCCGACGGGAACCCGACCGTCAGCTGGGTCGATCGCGCCGCCGAGAACCCCGACGCGTCGCCCCACAGAATGTAGACGGCGTCAGCCGCGCCCTTGCCCGCGCCGGTCACCTCGCCGCCAGCCGCCAGGGCCAGCGAGAAGTTCGAGAGCACCAGGTCGGGCCGGGCGTCGCCGTCCAGGTCGCCGATGGCGACATGCGTGGCATTGAACGACTTCACGACCACCGCATCGCCCCAGCCGCGTCCGTCCCGACCGGGCACGATGTATAGCCGCCCCTTATTCGTCCCGGCGACCAGGTCCGGCCTGGCGTCGCCGCCGACGTCCGCGACCGTCAGGCATTGTGCACCCTCGCCGGGCAGGTCGACCGTGCTCGTGTCGATCTTGACCGGTGTCTTGTCCGACTTGCTCGACCAGAGCACACGAACCTTCTTATCCGACGTCAGCACCGCGACGTCGGCGCCGCCGTCGCCGTCCAGGTCCGCGGCGGACAAGTCCTGCGCACCGGGCACGCCGACGTCCTGCCGCCGACTGAGAAGATACCCGTGCGGCCCGCCCCAGTAGATGCGGATGATGCGTCCTGCGGGCTGGCCATACAGCCAGGGCGGACTGTTGAGAATCACGATGTCAGGCCACTTGTCAGCGTTCAGATCGGCGAGGGCAATCGCCTGTGCGCCGTGGACGGGCAGGATCCCCTGGCTGCGCCGCGCGGGCCAGCCGTCGGGACCGCCGTGGATGATCGTGACAAACCGTCGGGGGGTCTGGATGCCGCTGGGATTCGGACAGAAGACCAGGTCCGCCCATCCGTCGCCGTTCAGATCGCCCAGCGCCACACCGTTGCTGCCCTCGACCGCAAGCGGGGACTGGCTCACCTGTCGATCTCGCGTCACCGTACACATGGCGGCGGGGATGTAGCTGTACTCGTCGTGCGTGCTGTTGAAGATCAGATCGATGTGGCCGTCGTCGTTCAGGTCGAACCGATGGATCGTACGAACCTTGCCGTCTCGGCTGACGTAGAGGTTCTGCCCCGACGCGTCGAGCCGGCCGTCGGCGAAGTCGGCGTACGAGTCTTCCACCCACGTCTCGGCCCGAACGTCAGCGACGCCCAGAAGCAAGCCGATCAGTCCCGCCGTTGCCCAACGCCGCCGCCTGTTTGCCCGTCGCATGTCAGCGTGCCTCCCGCCGGGAGCGTATCACGGCACGGCCCGGAAGTCAGTAGCGTTCGAGGATCCCTTGGCGGGGGCGTCTTGGGGCCTGGTCAGGCTGCAGGTCGGGCAGTGGGAGTCGCCCTGGCACAGAAAGACCCCTGTCCGCGTGAGCGAACAGGGGTCGATGATGGTCTCCGATATCGGACGTAAACGGCGGCGCCGCTACGTTACGTTGGCAGGCTGGACCTTCTTGGCCCAGAACTCATGCAAGGCCCGCATCACCTCGTCGAAATCGATCTCGCCCCACAGGGCGAGCGCCTCGGCAAGTTCCATGGCCGATCGATACTGCTGCATCAGGAGAAGCACCTCGACCTGATTGCCCGTCAGCAGGCCCATGCGAACGGCCATCTCGCCAAACCGCAGGTCGACGTCCCGCTGATTGGTGAGGATTTCGTCGATGCTCTCGGCCGGCAGGAGGCCATGCGAATAGGCCAGCAGCCCGATCGGGTCGCGGATGTTCCAGCCCTGATCCGCGAGTCGCTGGAGCGCCTCTTCGCCAATAAGACCTTTCTCTGTAAGGTAATCAGCAAATTCACGTCTCATGGGTCTGCTCCGACAAAGTGGCCTCACAGTGGGGGTATCGACCGCCCGGGCGCGTGGCTTTACCTGCATCCGCAATGGTCTACAGAGCCCGAGGATTGACTCCCGGCGGCCCGTGCCCGATCCTGCGCCCCGGTCGGGAGGCCATTGGTGGCCAGGACGCTGGCTGGAGAGACGGGGATGACCGTTGCGGTGATGTGCGTGATGGGGTTCGCCACGGGAGCTGCCGGGGCACCGGGGCCGCTGTGGGTTGAGGGCGAACATTACTACGCCCAGCGGGGATCGACGGGCCCGGACCGTCCGCCATTTGCGTCACGGGGCCAATGCCTCGGGTCCAACTGGGGTCGTCGGCGCGGGCACTTCGTTGCCTATCGCTTTCGTCTCGACCGTCAGATCGCACAAGCGATGCTGACGATTCGCTACGCCCGCAAGACGGTCGGTGACGCCCGCTTCGACGTGATGGTGGATGGCAAGCGTTGCGGACAGCAACTGGCGATGCCGTCAACCGGAGGATGGGGACACCTCCGCCAGGACGAATGGCGCTACAAGGCGGTCCCGCTCGGGCTGCTGAGTGACGGGTGGCACGAGCTAAGGCTGGTCTCGGCCAGGGCCGACAACAACACGAACATCGACGGGTTCTTCATTGCAGGTGCGTCGTTCAAGGCGCCCGAGGCCCGGAAGGCCATCGAGGCGTACGACCAGCCCGTGGTCCGCGCCGGTCCGGACGTACCGACGGCTGACTTCGTCGATGAGGAGTTGACCATGAAGGACTTCGTTGGCCGGCTCGAGGATTGGTACACGCCCGACTGTGAGCCGGCCGAGCGCGCCGGCCTGAAGATCCCCGCTCTCGTCGAACCGAGCGCCACAGACGCCCGGCTCGCACCCGCGGACGGCGGCGACGCGACCCGCGTGTCGATCGGCGAGGCCGTCCATGGTTGGCGCGTGGCTGAGACGCTGACCGAGCCAGAGCCGATGGTCGTCCTGGAACGCGAGTTTGCCGCATGGGGCCTGATCGTCTACGTGGGCAAGCGGGGTATCGTGGCCGAGGTCCGCAAAGCCGTCGGCCGCTTGGAGGGCATGACCGAGCCCGCCGCCCGATTCCCGAAGGACTACTTCGACGCCCTGATCGCCGACAAGACGGACGCGTTGGCCGAGAAGGTCCTGGGTGCCGGACGCGACCCGACCTACGAGGACGTCGTCGGATACCTGGCGCCGTGCCACACGTACACGTTTCTGGGTTCGCCGACGTCCGTCCCAAGCTACGTGGTCCAGCCCGACGGATGCATTGGCCTGCTGCCGAATCGATGGGGCGGGGACAAGCTGCTCGCCAAGACGCTGCTCGATCCCCGAGCGGCGTTGAGCTTGCCCGAACCCGCGGTCGCCAAGCGCGGACTGTTGGGGAACCATCTGCCCGCCATCGACTATGGCTTCGTCGCCGAGGACGGCCAGGCCGGTTGGGAGCTCTGTGCCCTGCAAGACGTCGACGAGGCTGTGTCGGTGCATGTCCGCGTGCGGCGGACCGGCGGACAGACGACCCACTACCAGCTCGATTCTTCGGGACCGACGGCTAGGCAAGACGGCAAGGCGTTCTTCGCGGCGCTGCTTCGGCTCGATCAGTACTGGGATCGGCTCTTCGGTGCCGGGATGCAGGTGCAGATCCCGGATCGTCGCTCGATCGACGTTGCGCGGGCGTCCATCGCCCGGGCGCTGAGCGGCTACGCCCGGTTGCACCCCAAGTATGGGGTGGGAGGATACTGGGCCGACCAACACGACGGGTTCCCGCCGACGACGCTGAGCCTCTGCGCCTGCCTGCTCGATTGGGGGTTGGCCGAGGCGGCGGGGCAGCGACTGGGATACTACCTCGCGAATTTCGTCAGGCAGGACGGCACGTTGGACTACTACGGTCCGGCCGTGGCCGAATACGGTCAGCTTCTCGACCTGATCGCCACCTACGTTCGCAGAACCGATGACGCCACGTGGTTCGCCCGCCATCGTGACGCGATCGACCGCCTCGTCGGCTACGTCCACGGCCTGCGGACGCAAGCGGCTCAGGCGCAACCCGGCGACGCCATCAGTCACGGCCTAATCCGCGGCTCGGCGGAGGCGGACACGCGAAAGCACAAGGACTACTTCTTCTCGGGAAACGTCTGGGCCTGGCGGGGATTGTTGGAGTGCGGGAAACTCTTCGTCGAGCTGGGCGAACGCAATGACGACGCCGGGCTCGTCGGCCGCGGCAAGGCGCTGTTGGCGGAGTGCGAGCGCTTCCGGGCGGATATCTTGCGTGCTGCCGATCGATCGATCGTGTCGTCCGGACCCGAGCGATTCCTCCCGCCCACCGTGGGGTTCGACAAGCCCTTCGCATCGATGACGCAGGATCGGTTCGCATCCTACACGAACTACCGGTATTGGCTGGAGACCCTCTCGGCGCGGTGCCTGACCGAGCGGCATGAACGCCTGATCGTGACTTATCGGACGTCTCACGGGGGCGAGCTGCTGGGCATGACCCGATTCCAGAGCCACCTGGACGACTGGCCCTACTGGCACCACGCCCGGGCCATGCTGGCCCATGACCTCGTGACCAGGTATCTGCTTGGCTACCACGCCCATATCGCACACCACCAGACGCGCGGGACCTTCACCGCCTACGAACAGGTGCCCATCCGCGGCTATGGCCATCGCCGGGAGGTCGCCGACTACTGCGTCCCCGCTCAACTGACCGCACCGTTCATGCTGCGGTGGATGCTCGTCTGGGAAGAACGGGATGAGGACACGTTGTGGCTCTGCCGTGCCATCCCGCGGAGCTGGCTGACTCGGCCGATCTCGTTCAGCGAGACACTGACCCGTTGGGGGCGTGTGGGATTCGAGTTGCAGCCCGCCGTCGATCTGCGGGAGATGACCGCCCGGATCACGCTCTCGGGCCGACGCCGGCCGACCGTCATGCTCCGGGTTCGACATCCGAAGCGCCTGCGCGTCACCCGCTGCGATGTCGTCGGCGGCCGATGCGTACGGATCGACCCGGACGGCGAGGTCGTTCGCCTGACCCCGGAAGGCCAGACGGTATCCGCTCATCTTGCCTTCCAGCCGGTTGCGCCCTGTCGTTGATCATCGCTTGAAATCCGGGTGAGGCCCTCTGCAAGCGCGAGGAAGACTCCCCATTGAGGTCGCAAGACTATCCGGCAAGAAACTAATGGAGTCCACGGGTCCACAAGCCGACCAATACCACATGAGCGCCGTGAAAGGGCTCATGGCTGCGCAGACAAACCCGCGAAGCCCCAGGCTACGTACGGACAACCGGACCGAACGATATGGCAGCTGCAAGCGTCGCGAATAACAGCTTCAAAGTGGAGTATATTCAGCCTTTCATCGACAGCCTGAAGCTTCTGTTCGAGTCCCATCTGGGCCATTCCCTTGCGATCGGGAAGCCCCATCTGAACCCGACCGGACGTCCCGCCCACGAGATGTCGAGCGTCATCGTCTTCCACGGGACGGCGACCGGCCGCGCCGTCCTGAACCTGCCGACGGACGTGGCCGAGAAGCTGGCCGTGGACTTCTCGCAGATGGATCCGCTACCCGACGGGCTGTTGGAAGACTGCGTCGGGGAACTGGCCAATGTCATTGTGGGACGTGCCAAAGCCGCACTCGAAAACCACGAAATAACCATTTCACCGCCCACGATCGTCAAGGGCACGGACTACTCCATCACCCCGCAGCGGGGGGCTGCGTGCTTGTCGATCCCGTGTGAATGCAAGCACGGAGACGTGCAGTTCGACATCAGCATCGTCGAACCAAGTTGACGTCATTCAACGCGGGACCCGGGGTTCGCGTCCGGCGTTGTCCCGGCTACGATTCGAGCGACCTGCGCTTTTTATGGGACTGGTGGTCTCGTCTTGCCGATACGTCCCGCGGGCGGGCTGCGCCCCCCTGCCGCTGATCTTGTGTCGTCGGGACGGGGAACGGGGCCCGTACCAGTCGTGCCGGACCAACCGGGGAAAGCAGAGAGGATATCCGCTGCTGAACACACCTTTCGCCAGTCCGCAGCCGGTGATCGGGTTGGGGGCAGAACTGAAGGCCACCGTCTGCCGTCTGTCGGGCTCGGAGGCCGACCTGTCCGAGCCGTTTGACGATCTGCGAGACGCGTCGGTCTATCGGCGTTACCGCCAGAGGCTCTCGCAGGCCATCAGGTCCGCTGGACAGCCTCCGCCCGTGATCGCCCACGACCTGCACCCGGCCTATCTCACGACCGGGCTCGCCAGGGATTTGGAGCTATCTACGATCGGTGTTCAGCACCATCACGCTCACGCAGTGAGCTGTGCCGCAGCAGCGGGCTGGGACAGAGCCATGTTGGCGGTCGTCTGCGACGGAACCGGCTATGGAACGGACGGCGCGTCGTGGGGGGGCGAGCTTCTGTTCTGCGACGACGGAGCGTTCGAGCGCGAGGCGCATCTGCGCTA
Source organism: uncultured Planctomycetales bacterium (assembly GCA_964390905.1). Lineage (GTDB taxonomy): Bacteria > Planctomycetota > Phycisphaerae > UBA1845 > JAFGLZ01 > JAFGLZ01. The sequence continues at coordinate 19,273 of CAYMLO010000054.1, forward strand.
CTGCCCGCTGCCCGGGGGAGACGCGGCGGCGATCGAGACGTGGCGTCCCGGGATCAGCTTGCTGCGAGAGGCCTTCGGTGAGGCATGGCGCGAACTTGACCTGCCGCTGCTCCGCGAGGTGAACGGGGATCGTCTGGCGGTGGCGGCTCACATGCTGTCTCGGAACGTGAATTGCCCGCGGTCGTCCAGTCTGGGCCGGCTGTTCGACGGCGTAGCGGCGATCATGGGCCTCCGGCTGGCCAACACCTTCCCGGCTGAGGCGGCCATTGCGCTCCAGCAGGCGGCAGAGTCCAACCTGTCTCGAGTCGTCGAGCCCTACGACTATCTGCTGGACGCGTCAGGCCTGCCTGCGAACATCGATCTTGCACCGATGATCCGACAGATCGCCCAAGACGTCATCAATGGAGGGGACTTCGGGCGCATCGCCGCGCGCTTTCACGAAACCGTCTGTGTCGCGATGACGGCCGCCGTGGTCGACGCCGCCAGCAGGCGGCATGCCGACGTCGTGGCCTTGTCGGGCGGGTGCTTCCTGAACGGTATTCTGCAATCGCGGCTGGATGCGCTGCTGCGACAGGAAGGGCTGCGTCCGCTGTCCGCTTCGGCGGTCGGACCGGGGGACGAGGGCGTGTCGCTGGGCCAAGCCGTCGTGGCTGCTCAGCGATTGAGGAGTATGAGCCCATGTGTCTAGCGATCCCGGGCGAGGTCATCTCCCGCGTCGAGGACGAACTGGTCGTGGACTTCCAGGGCAGTCGCGTCAACGTCAGCGCCGTGATGACACCCGATGTCGACGTCGGCGACTGGGTGCTGGTCCACGCAGGATTTGCTATCAGTGAACTGGAGGAATCCGAGGCACGCCGGACGTGGGACTACCTTCAGCAAGCTCAGGACGTCCGAAGTGGAGTCGATGACGGCCATCACGGATGAGTTGGCCCGGTTGTGCGATCGGCTGGGCGACGACGTGCCGATCATGGAGATCTGCGGGACGCACACGGTCTCGCTCCACCGCAGCGGCCTGAGGGCGATCCTGCCGGAGAATCTGCGACTGGTAAGCGGACCGGGATGTCCCGTGTGCGTCACGGCCCAGCGATACATCGACGCGATCGTGACGCTGGCGAGGCGCGACGACGTGATCCTCGCCACCTACGGAGACATGGTCCGCGTGCCGGGCCACCACGGAAGCCTGGAGACCGCGCGGGCCGGCGGCGCGGACGTTCGCGTGATCTACTCGGCCCGGCAGGCGGTGGCGTTGGCGGAGCAGAACCCTGACCGGGCGATCATGTTCGTGGCGGTGGGATTCGAGACGACGGCCCCGGCGACGGCGGCGGCGGTGGCAGAAGCCCAAGCCAAGCGGCTGGACAACTTTCTGGTCATGACCGCGCACAAGCAGGTCGTGCCGGCGATGATGGCGCTGCTCTTGGAAGATGACGTCGCTCTGCGCGGGTTCATGTGTCCTGGACATGTCAGCGTGATCATCGGGTCGAACGCGTACCTGCCCATCGCGGAACGGTTCGGCCGGCCATGCGTGGTGGCCGGGTTCGAGCCGGCCCAGATGCTGCAGGGGATCCTGCACATCGTCCGGCAGATCGCGTCCGGAGAGGCCGGGGTCGAGAACGTCTACCAAGTCGCAGTGTCTGGCGAGGGCAATCCGGTGGCCAGAAAGCTGCTCGATCGGGTCTTCGTCTCGCAAGACGCCGTGTGGCGAGCGATGGGGACAATCCCGGGAAGCGGCCTCGTGCTCCGTGAGGAGTTCGCAGCCTTCGACGCGGTTCGACGGTTCGGAATCGAGCTCGGAGAGGACCACGATCCACCGGGATGCAGATGCGGGGAGGTCATCCAAGGCAAGATCGACCCGCCGGCGTGCCCGCTGTTCGCGAGCGGATGTACGCCCACACAACCGGTGGGTCCGTGCATGGTCAGCAGCGAAGGGAGTTGCGCAGCATGGTACAAGTACAATCGCCAGCCCGTGTGCTCGATCGGCATGTGAACGACGTGACGACGATCAAGCACACGTCGGATACCGCTGATCGGGTCATGCTGGCCCACGGCGGCGGGGGCGAGCTGATGGGGCAACTCATCCGCGACCACCTGCTGCCCGCGCTGGGCAATCCGCATTTGAGTCCGCTGGCTGACGGCGCGGTCCTGCCGACCATGACGGGGGCGCCAGTGTTGACGACCGACGCGTTCGTGGTCCAGCCGTTGGAGTTCCCGGGCGGGGACATCGGTCGGTTGGCGGTGTGCGGCACGGTGAACGATCTGGCGATGATGGGCGCGCGACCCGTGGCGCTGACGTCAGCCCTGATCCTGGAGGAGGGCCTACCGCTTGATGTGGTGGACCGGGTGACCGCGTCGATGGCATCTGCAGCGGCCGAAGCCGGCGTGGCGATCGTGACGGGTGACACGAAGGTGATCGAGGCCAACGGCCGAACCCCCGGTCTGTTCGCGACGACGGCGGGGCTCGGCGTGCGCTCTCCGGAGATCCAACTCGGCATCGACCGGATCGAGGTGGGAGATCGCCTGCTGGTCAACGGGACGATTGCCGATCACGGCCTGGCCATCATGTCCGCCCGCGAGGGGCTGGCGTTCGAGACGGACCTGGTCAGCGACGCCGCACCCCTCAACCATCTGGTCGACGAGCTGATGCAGATGGGACCGTCCATCAAGTTCCTGCGCGACCCGACGCGCGGGGGACTGGCGGGGGTCCTGGCGGACATTGCGGAAGGGACCGGACAGACCGTTGAGGTGGTCGAGTCGATGATCCCGATCAACCGGACGGCCCGTCACGCGGCCGAGATGCTGGGGCTGGACCCATTGAGCGTTGCCAACGAGGGCAAGTGCCTGGTCGTGGTGGCCCCCGAGACCGCAGAGGAGGCCCTGGCAGTCTGCCGCCGGCACAAATACGGTGGCCAGGCCGCCCTGATCGGTACGGTGACGTCCGATACCCCCGCCATGGTCGAGTTGTTGACGACGAGCGGCGGGCGGCGGATCGTTCAAAGGCCTTACGGCGAGGAGTTGCCGCGCATCTGCTGACGTCGGCCCCGACGCGTGACGTCGGCGTTCCTGGAGCCCATAGCCCGTGCACGAATTCAGCATCGCCCAGTCCGTCTACCAGATCGCCGAGCAGGAGGCCCGCCAACACGCCGGCGGGCGGATCCGTCAGGTCCGGTGTCGGGTCGGTGTGCTGCAGCAGGTCGTGCCCGAGCTCCTGGCCGAGTCGTTCGACTGCATCGTCGATTCCTCCGGGCACGCCGGCGCCGAACTCGTGATCGACAAGGTGCCGGTCGAGATCCTGTGCGGCGACTGCGGCCAGCGAAGCACCGCGACGGAATGGCGCGTGGATTGTCCGGGTTGCGGGTCGACCGAGGTCCAGATCAGCGGCGGAGATGAGCTGGAGCTGTGTGAGCTGATCCTGGAGGAGGCCGATGAAGATCCAGGTCCTGCGTAACGTCTTCGCCCGGAACGACGCCCTGGCCGAGCAGACCCGACAGATGCTCGACCGGGAAGGCGTGGTCGGCTTCAATCTGATCGGCAGCGCCGGGGCGGGCAAGACCACAGTGCTCGAGGCGGTCTTGCCGACGCTGTCCGACTCGGCGCGGGTGGCCGTGCTGGAGGGCGACATCGCCACCACCCGCGACGCCGAGCGAATCGCGAAGATCGGCGTCGACGTCATGCAACTGACGACGGAGGGGGGGTGCCATCTGTCGGCGGCCCAGGTACATGAGGCCGTCAAGCGACTGGACCTGTCGGGCCTCGACGCGGTGTTCGTCGAGAACGTGGGGAACCTGGTCTGTCCGGCCTCGTTCGACATCGGCGAACACGTTCGCGTGGCCGTGCTGAGCTTCGCCGAAGGCGACGACAAACCTGCCAAGTATCCCCTGCTGTTCAAGACGGCCCACCTGGTCGTCTTGACCAAGAGCGATCTGTCGGCGATGTGCGACTTCGATCCGGGCCGGGCAGAAGCTTTCATTCGGACCGTCAATCGTGACGTCCCCGTGATGGTCGTCAGCGCGCGGACGGGCGAGAACATGCAACAACTCGCCGAGTGGTTCGGCGAACGGGTCTCCCATCTTGATCGCTAGCCCCTCGGCCCCAAGCGATTGCGTCACCGCGGCTCACATTCCGAGGGACGGCGTTATCTGGCGGAGCCCGAACCACAAGCTGGCCTGCTCAATTGTCGATGATGATACCGGATCGCGCCAAACACCAGGCCCCAACGGACCCCCGCGTCGCGTGATCGGGGAGCTCGGCTGTCTGGGGAGGTATCCGTGGGATTGTGGGACTGGATCTTCGAGACGCTGATCGGCGGCGGCGCCCGCACAGAACCGGATCGCTCGCACGTCGAGCCACTGACCTCGTCGAGGGAAACGGCGGTGGCCACGCTCGACGAGCCCGACGAGCCGGCCGTCGATGACGCCGACGAGCAGCCAGAGGACCTCTGGTGGCGGCCCGAAGGCTTGACGGTCGCCGAGCCGCCAGAGATTCAGCGACCCGACCTGTCGCCCGAAGCCCGGTCGCTGGAAAGCAAGCTCATCCAACAGTTCGACGGCCATGACCTCACCATGCCCCCCCTGCCCCGTACTCCCGAGCGGGTGCTCCAGCGGCTCCGCGACCGCAAGTGCAGCTTCGCCCGCGTGGCCGACGAGATCGCCGAGGACCAGGTGACCGCGGCGGCGGTTCTGCGGGCGGTGAACTCCCCGATGTACCGGGGCATCAGTGAGATCACCTCGCTGCAGTTGGCGGCGACACGGCTCGGCGTCAACGCGCTGCGGACGCTCATGATGCACCAGGCACTTCGGGCGGCTACGTTTCTCAAGGAGGGCGGCGACAAGGATCTCGCGGACCTCGTCTGGCGTCGTTCGGTGGCCAGCGCCTGTATCATGAGCGGGCTGGCGAAGTTCACGGCCCTTAGCGAGGAAGACGCCTGGTTGACGGGCCTGTTGCACGACGTCGGCAACGTCATCGTGTTGCGAGTCGTCGGCAACCACCGGAGCGTCTCGGGCTACCAGATCGACGCCGAGACGTTCGAGTACCTCTGCTTCGAATCCCACCAGGAGTTCGGGGAGCTCGTCGCCGAGGCGTGGAACCTCCCACCCCGACTCAAGTCTCTGCTCGCGGATCACCACCGCCATCCCGAGCCCGACGATCCGCTCCGGACGGAGCGGCTGACCATCCAGCTGTCGGACATGATCGCATCTCTGCTCGGCTACGCGCCGTCGGTGTCCTATGACCTCCTGGCGACCCGTCCCGCCCAAGACCTCGGGCTCGCCGAGCGCGAGGATTTCGTGGCCTTCCTGAGAAGCTTGCCCACCCAGGTCAGAGACGCCATGATGTACTTCTGAACCGGCTGTTCAGCAGACGACGGCTGTCACGTCGATGTCTGTGTCCAGCGCGATCTACCCGCGGATTGGCATGTCGGAGGAGGTCGGATGATCTGCGTGCTCTGTCTGTTGCTGTTGCTATGCGTTCCGACCGTTCTGTTCGCGGCGGACGACATCCAGATCCGCCGGGTCTTCGGACCCGAGCACCCGTGCAAGTACAAACACCCCGCTTCGATCACACAACTGACGAACGGCGACCTGTACCTGACCTACTACGGCGGCGCGGGCGAGTACGCGATCGACACGGCCATCTGGGGCGCCCGGGGCAAGAAGGGCCAGACCCGGTGGACCCAGCCGAAGGTCATCGCCGACACGCCGTTCAAGTCGGAAGGCAACTCGGTCGTCTGGCAGGGACCGGACGACTGCGTATGGCTGTTCTATCTGACCCGCTACGGCGAAACCTGGTCGACCTCGCGGATCAAGGCCAAGATCTCCAAGGACGGGGCGAAGACCTGGTCCGATCCGGTCATGATCGCCGACGAGCTGGGGATGATGGTCCGCGCGCACCCAATCGTCCTGCACGACGGGGACTATCTGCTGCCGATCTATCATGAGACCGGGCACGACCGCGAGGAGGTCGGGGCGGACAGCACCTCGCTGTTCCTACGGTTCAACCCCAAGACCAAGACGTGGACCGAGACGAACCGGATCCGGTCGCGGATCGGCAACATCCAGCCGTCGGTCGTACAGATCACCGACGACTACCTTGTCTGCTATTGCCGGCGCGGCGGCGGCTACGGCCCGTGCAAGGACGGCTGGCTGGTCCGGGCCGAGTCCCGCGACGGCGGGCGGACCTGGAGCGACGGAAAGGAAACCAAGTTCCCCAACCCCAATTCGGCGACCGACTTCATCAAGCTCCAGAACGGCCACCTCCTGCTGGTCTACAACGACAGCATGACCGACCGCACGCCGCTGACGGTGGTCGTCTCGACCGACAACGACAAGACCTACCCGCACCGGCGCAACATCTGTGAAGGCCGCGGCCCCTTCGCCTACCCCGTGGCCATCCAGACGCAAGACGGCAAGATCCACATCATCTTCACGTCGCACAACCGAACGGTCATCAACCACGCGGTGTTTGAGGAGAGCGCAATTCTGTCGGCCGACAAGCGCTAGCGGGAGCATCCAGCGGCTCCCGACCCATCGGTGTGGGAAAGATAGCCTGCCTCGCCTATAATGCATGGTACATGGCTCATCATCACGTCTCGTTGCGCGGGGCCACGCCCACGGAGGAGGATGGCGAAGAATGCATGCTGAACCGCAGGGCGTATCAGGCTGGCGGATCGGATTCGTGGTCATCGTCGTTCTGTCGGGCGTCTGTATCGCGCCGACCTCGGCCGCCGAACGGGTCGTGACGATCGGCGACAGTTGGGCCTACCTGATCGCCGACTACGGCAGCCTGCAGCTCATGCTGGATACGTTCTTCCCGGGCCAGGGCTACACGGCCGTCAACGAGTCGTTCGGCGGCGGCACGGCCGGGCAAATGACGAGCTGGCTAGGCGACATCACCGCCAAGATCAACGCCCACCCCTCCGCCGATTTCGTCTACCTCAGCGCCGGCGGGAATGACTTCCTGCTCGGTCAGGTCGGCGGCGGCTGGTACCTGGACATGTCGGGCGAACAGGCCTTCTTCGACACGGTCAGGGGGTACGTCCAGACCGTCGTCAACCACATCCTCAGCATCCGCCCGGACATCCAGATCGTGATCGGCGGGTACGACTACGTGAACATGTGGGACTTCGACCTGAGCAACGGCGGGGAGGCACAGGTCTTCCGGTACAACTACAATCTGGGTTTCGGCGGGTCGGGCTACATCTTCATCCCCCCCACCTTCGAGATCGCTCAGCAGCAGTCGGTCAACGCGGCCTTTCGAAGCCTTGAGTCTCGCAAGGAGGACATCGCCGATGCCAGCCGACGCGTGCACTACGTCGAGAACCTCGGCATCAACAACTACGTGTACGGCTACGACGGCTACTTCGGGACCTGGCCGGCGGGGGCGATCTGGCCCGACCTTCCCGTTACGCCCGATCGATTGGGCTCGGGAGGGACCGATCCGATCCATCTGGACGATGACGGTTACGACCTTGTTGCCCTGCAGTGCTACAACCACTTCTTCATCACGGCACTGCAATCGGCGACGCTGAGTCTCAGCACCGGCACGATCGACTTCGGCAACGTCCGGATCGGCACCAGCGGCAACGGCTCGGTGACGGCCAGCAACGCCGGACCGAACTTCACCAAGGTCAAGAACCTGACGTGGCCCGTCGCCAGCGGGGAGTTCAGCGGCGGCGGCGGGACCGTCAATCCGCTGTTCAAGGACCCGACCCTCGGCAGCGACACGGCGGGCAAGACCTACACCTACGCACCCGGCGACAACGGCCCGGACTCCCAAGGCCTGACCATCACGAGCGACAGCGGCAGTCCCGGCCTGACGCTAACGGGGACGGGCGTGGGGCCGATGTTTGACAGCAGCGCGGCGAGCTTGGACTTCGGCGAGGTCGGATCGGGCGCCAGCCCCTCGCTGGGGTTGGACATCACCAACGACACGTCCGATCCCGACCTGGGTAACCTGACGGACCTGACGCTGGTCTCGGCCGTCATCACAGGCCCCGACGCCGGCCTGTTTCAGCTCAACGGGTTTACGCCGGGGACCGTCTTGAGCAAGGGCGAGGTCGCGAATCTGTCCGTCCAGTTCAACGCCTCCGGCCCGCCCGGCGCCAAGAGCGCGACGCTAACGTTTAACACCGATCAGGGCGCTGCATTCGGCGGATCGGGCGACAGCTTCGACGTCCCCCTGACCGGCACGGTCGTGCAGCTCTATGCGCTGGACCTGGCGATCGTCAATCCCGCCTGGGGCACTGTCGAGCTGGATCCCGCACCGGCCGACCCGAACGCACCGCAGTACGCAGCCGGCACCCCGGTGACGCTCACCGCCGATCCGATCGACGGGAAGGGCTTCAAGCAGTGGGAAATCTACGACCCCAACCACCCGGGCGATGTAAACTACGCCGTTATCGACTCCAACCTCTCCGTCCAGATCGTCATGGACGAGGACAAGGGGATCGCCGCAGTCTTCAAGTGCGGCAGCGGCGTAGAGCCGCTTCTCCCCATCGGTGCGATCTTGGCGGGGGTCTGCATCGTTACGTCGCGCCGAACGCGCCGTCGGCGATGACGTCTGGCATGACAGCGACAGGACGCGCGCTCCCCGAAGGAACGCGATCGTTTCGTGCGTTTACTTCCCGAGCAGCTTGGGGAACTTCGCGATAATGGACGTGGTCGGCGCCTCTTCGGCGGCCTGCTTGAGATTGGCCAAGCCGAACTTCTCCAGCCCGCTGTAGTATTCCAGGTAGCCCAACAGGAAGCGGAACCGATAGTTCTCTTTGTCCTCCAGACGGCGCTCCAGGTCGGCGCGGCGGATGTCGAGGATGTCCCCGTGGCCAAGGAAGGCTTTCAGATCGATCTGGAATCGGGTGATCTCGGGGAACCGCATCAGCCCCTTCTCCAGGCTGGCTGAGGCGGACAGGTAGTCTCCCGCCCCGGCCAATGCATGTCCCCGGCCGATCCAGACGAGCGGGTTCTCCGGGTCGGCCGCACGCGCGATGTCGTAGGAAGTCACTGCATCGAAGAACCGGCCCGCCTTCAGGCGCTTCTCGGCTTCTTTGAAGGCCTCGTTGGCCAGCGTCTTGGCCTCGCCTGCGAACGTCGCGACCGGCCTGGCAAGGAGCTCCTGCAACTGCTCATGCTGCTCGACGGCTCGGGGTCTGCGCGGCGCCTGCGTCGGTTGAACGGCCTCGGTCTCGTCGGCCCGTCCCGGCGCGGCCTCGGTCACGCGGGGCGCCCGCGGGTCCGCCGTTGCGTCTTCGCTTGACGGCGCGATGGGCTTGAGGGTCGAGGCTGCCATTCGCATCATGCGGTACACGTCGCCCCGGGCGTCCTCGCGAGCGGTTGGCGACTCTTGGCCAGGTTGGGTGGGCTCCGGCTGACCCGCCGCCGTAGCCTCCGTGTAGCTGCGCATCTCGCTGGCGGGCCGTTTTCGATCGGTCTCGGCGCCCGGAGTCGCCCGGTCCTCCCCCGCGGACGGTGGCGTTGGGAGCGGCATCGCCGCTGCCCCGCGATTCAGGAGTCGGTCGAGGGCAGAACCGGCGGGCAGCGCCCTACGCCGTTCTTCGGCAGTGACGGGCTGACGGTCAGCCTCCCGTCCCGTAGCCTCTCCGGGCATGGCGCGGAGGCGTGAGTACGGACTTGTCCCCACCTCATCAATCCGCGAGGACCGCGACGAGTAAGACTCCAGGGCGGTTCGTGCGGGGTCCGGCGCGACGCCGAACAGCGCACTGCGCGTCAACGGCGCGTCGTTCGACCGCTCGAAGTCGGAGGCCTGGGGCGAAGGCAAGGATCCTCCCGGCCGATCGCTTGCCGGCGAGATACGAATCTCTCGGCTGTGCGGCCGGGAGTAACGCGTGCTCCGTCCCAGCGGCTCGCCTGGAAGATGAACGTAGGTTCGCCGCGAGGAACGAACATCGCCGGGACGATACCCACTCGAGAGCCCTCCGACGGTCGGAACGGTGCCCGTCCGCGAATAGTAGGGCCTCGGCAGATACGAAGGCTGACCCCACTGGACGTCCTCTTGGCCAACCGAATCGCGCCGCCAACCATCCAGCGCGCTGCTGGGCAGCTGAGCGCCAAAATCGGTGGTGGCGCTGATGGGGGAGTCGCCGCGGAAGTGCCGACCTCGTGTGATGTTGCCCGAGATGATCTCGTTGGCGTAGCCGCGCAGCGATGTCCGCCGGGGCAGGTTGCGACCGTAGCTGCCCACGCGAAGGCTGGCGTCTCCGGCCCGACCATCCTCGACCCGTCCCGATTGGGCCGCTACCGGCACCGCGACCAGGCCCACCCATGCGACCGTGCAAATTCGCGAGGTCATCCCGAGCCTCCCACCTGGCAAACGCGGGAACACGTCCGTGCCAGAGACCATATCGTCGCTGGCCCCCGGGCCACTTGACCCGGACCGTCAGACCATAGGCCCTACTCAATATTATAGGACTCGACCCTTCGGGTCTCAACGCACCCAACGCGCTTGGGCGACCGCGCCCGGGACCGACCCCCGAGCCGTCAGTTAATCCAGATCGGGCTGGAGATGGCTTCCTCGTTGTCCTCCTGGACCAAGCGCACGTAGTAGTAGCACGGTTGATCCGATCGGAAATCAGGATCGCGCCAGGCGAGATCCACCGACGTGGTGCCAGGCTGGATTGCGTGGACGACCTTGCTGTCCTTCTTGATCTCGACCCGGGCGATCCGCGCCGTGCCGACGGCGGCCACGCGAAGCCGTGGGGGCGACCCGGTTCGGACCTCGCTGCCCATGACATGCCCGTCGGACTCGACGTCGAGGATGATCCGCGCGCCGGTCGTCGCGTAGCAGCGGCGATCGTACAGGGCACGAAAGATGGACCGCCGCGTGTGCTCCTCGGCGTACACGGCCACGGCCGCCATCCCGATCTCCTGGGTCTTCCAGTCGCGGACCTTCTGGAGGTAGCCGTAGCCCGGGTTGCCGTAGTGGTCGTCGGTGGAGGCGATGATCCCCAGTCGGCGCCCTCGGGTCAGGAACCGCGTGGCCCAGTCCTCGCTGCGACGGTGCTCGCTGATGATCTCGATCAGCCGCTCGACGCGGGGGTCGTGGAAGTCCGGGTTTCCGTGGCGTCCGCCCCAGTGGGGAACGCAGAAGACGTCCTTGTCGCGGAGGCGAGCGACGAGCTTCGCGTACAGCTCCTTGACGTCCCTGACCTTGGGCTCCGGGCCGTGGTCCATCTGCAGGTTGCGGGGGTCGTAGTAGGACGTCGATCGGTACAGCGGCGGATCGTCTTCCAGAAAGTACACGTTGTGATCGCCGCCCACGGGCGTCATCCCGCTCCACTCATAGCCGTTGAAGGTGACGAATCGCCCGGGTTGGTTGGTGCGGTTGGTGACCGACTTGCTGTGCGCCCACATCTCGTCGAGGAGCTCGAAGGCGTGGTCCGTCACCGCGCAGAAGTCGAGGCCCGCCACATGCTGGGCGAAGTGGTAGTACTCCTCGACCGTGCCGCGCCCGTCGCTGTAGAGCGTGTGGCCGTGCAGATCCCCCCAGAGCAGGAGCCGCTTCGGCCGGGCCGATGCGACGCGGACGGGGTTGCCCGTGGCCTGGCGTCGGCCATCGCCTGCCGTGACCGTGTGCGCGCCCAACGCGGCGAACCTCAAGTCACCAAACCGATACACGCCTTGATCGGCATCGGTGTACGTGCGCGGAACAGGGAGTTTCGCGCCCGGGTCGCTCGAGCGCAGCGTCACAGTGCCGCGGTATCGCGGGGCGGGATTCCCATACCGGTCCTCTGCCCGCACCAGGCACCACGTGGGCTTCCCGGCGACCGCGTCGGCGGGCATCACGACGGCGAGCCGATGCGGCTCGGCAGCCACGACCTCTATCGTCGGACTGTCGGCGACCGGAAAGTAGCTCCCCCCGCCGAGTGGATCGGCGTAGACCTTGAATTGCCATCGCGGCTCGTCGAAGGACTGGACCGCGAACCCCGGCCCGGCCCCGCTTCGATCTCCGTAGACCAGGCGAATCGACCTGCCCGGGGCAAGCCCCGATCCCCTTACGATCACCTGCACGATGTTCTGCCAGGGAAAGTACTGGGTGAAGAAGACCTTCCAGCCGTTCGGAATCGAGACGTCCAGCGGCGCGCCGCCGTCGCCCTTTGCGGTCAGGTAGCACGCCCGCGCCGGGTTGCGGGTCTGGGGATAGCCGGCCCGGTTCTGGAGATGGCGGAGGGCGATGCGAAGGCCACCCCCCGGCTTGATGCCGGCCCGGCCGGCGGTGTAGACGAGCGTCCAGGTCTGGCGGGTGCACACCTCGACGGTCTTCGGCCCTTCGAGCCGGGCCGTGCCAACGCCGATTCGGCGGCCTTCGGCGATGGCGTCCGTCTCGTTCTTGCATCGGGCCAGGCCTCGAACGACGGCTGCCGCCAACCTACGAGGCAACAGCAACAGCCCAAGACCGATCTGCAGGAACGTCCGCCTGGGGATGCCGAGGGTCATGACGCAGCTCCGCCGGTCACGGACGGTGCCTTCGAGGGGGCAGGAGCATCGGACGCGCCGGATGCTGACACGGCGGGCAGCCGGATCTCGACGATCAGCCCCCCGTCGTCCGCATTGGCCGCCGTGATCGTCCCCCCATGGGCTTGCACCGCACGCTTGCTGATGGCCAGCCCGAGGCCAGCCCCCCCGGTTTCGCGGTTGCGTGCCCCCTCGACCCGGTGAAACGGACGAAAGATCTCCGTGAGCATCTCGGGCGGGACGCCGTCGCCGTGGTCACGAACGCGAATTACGGCCTGCGAACCGCCGCCGGTGACGTCGGGTGCGAGCGTGATCTCGACGTCCGATCCCTCGGTCGTGTGGCAGACGGCGTTGCGGACCACGTTCTCGATCGCGCTGCGCAGCAGGAGCATCACGCCCGTCGTCGTACAGGGCTCGCAATAGCTGACACGAGCCCCGCAATCGCCCTGGCGTGCCTCGAAGTCGGCGTCCGCGGCGATCTCGTAGACGAGAGCGGACAGGTCGACCGGCTCGGGCGGGATGCCCTCGATCCCGGTTTCGAGACGCGCCAGGGAGAGGAGCTGACTGATGAGCTCGTTGAGGCGCTGGGCTTCTCGTTCGATACGATTCAGGCCCGTCTCGGTCCGGCCGCCTTCGCTCTTCCGTGTAAGCTCCAACGCGACGTTCAGGCGCGTCAGCGGGGAGCGCAACTCGTGGGAGATGTCGCGCAGCAGATTGCGCTGGTTGGACATGACCAGCTCGACCTGCTCGGCCATGCGGTCGAAGTCGCGGGCCAGGCCGCCGATCTCGTCCCTTCGCCGGCCGACCACGTCCCCCATCCGGACGCTGAGATCCCCGCTCGCTAGCCGCTGTGTCGCCGCGCGCAACCTTACCAGGGGGCCCGCAAGGTACCGCGTCAGGATGTAGCAGATGACCCCCGCGGCTGCGAGGGCGGCGGCATACCGCAAAGCGATGGAACGACCGGAGGGATAGAGCTGACCGACCTGGTAGTCGCGGCGCTCGGCGACGAACACGTACGGAGCGCCGTCGGGGCCCTCCTCGCCCTGCGCGGCGACCACGTACATCCGGCCCAAGCCGAACTGAGTGCCACGGTGCTCGAGGGCGCGCTGGCGCAACTGAACGACCGGGTCGGGGACGGCACGCCCGCGGACCTCGTTGCCCTCACCGTCGAACACGTACATCCGAGTCTCCGTTGTCTCCTCGATGCGCTTGACGTACTCCAGAGCAGCGGTCCGACCGTCGCGCCTCAAGATGTCGCGGGACGCCCGCAAGTGGCGCGGCAGTTGACCGCGACGGGTCAATCGCACACCCGTCCGGTGGGCGGGAGGGAGCGCCAGCAGCGTCAGAACGATCCAGACGAGCGTCGCCAACGTCATCGCCAACCAAAACCACAAGAAGATCTTCAGGAACAGGCTTCGCATGGCCGGACCACTCCTCCCCTCTCGCCAGGGAACCGAATGGGGGTTCCCTAGCTGGCGTTCCCGGGCCCGACGGGCGGGCTCTGGGAACGGTATATGTACCCCACCCCGCGCACGGCTTCGATCCGGTCCCTCCCCTGGTTCCCGGGGCCGAGCTTCTTGCGGAGGTTGCTGACATGCATGTCCACGCTGCGGTCCAGGGGGGTCATCCCGCGTCCGAGCGCCTTGGCGAAGAGCAACTCGCGCGAAACGACCTGACCCGGGGCGCGCAACAGGGCCTCGAGCAGATCGAATTCGGCGGGAGTCAGATCCACGATCTCACCGGCCCGCCAGACCGCGCGGCCGGCCCGCTCCAGCGCCACGTCACCGACGGTCAACCGCGCCGTGCTCGCGGTGTCGGCGTCGCTCACCGGAGCGTGGTTGATCCGCCGCAGGATCGCACGGATTCGCGCGACCAACTCGCGCGGGTTGAACGGCTTGGGCAGGTAGTCGTCGGCCCCGATCTCCAGTCCCACGATTCGATCCACATCGTCGCCCCGCGCGGTCAGCATCAGCACGGGGACAGAGGATCCGGCGCGAACGCGGCGCAGAATCTCGAACCCATCGAGCTCCGGGAGCATCACGTCGAGGACCAGCAGGGCGTGTTCTCCGGACAGGGCACGTTCGACCCCCTGATCCCCCCCCGAGACCGCCTCGACGTCGAAGCCTTCCGGTCGGAGGTACTCGGCCAGTAGCTCGCAGAGGTCGTGATCGTCGTCGATCACCAGTATCCGACTCATCGGTTCGGTCAAGGCGCGCTCCCTCAGACAGGGCTGTCTCCTGCGATGTAGATCGCTCGACGCACCACGATGAGGCCCGCCAGCACGGCCGCCGCAGCCAAGGGAAACAAGGCCGCGGACCCGCCGCACTTGAAGAAGGCCGTTACCTCACGGTCGGCGTCCATCACGATGACCAGGGGGTTGTTCGTGTCGGCAACGGCGTAGTTGGCGTCGCCGGGGTGATTGGGGTCGTAGACCTCCCACTGGCGAAACGACTTCCCGTCGCCGGGCTGCGCCGACAGCGTCACCTGCGTACCTTCGGCGTAGGTGGGGTAGTTGGGCTCGACCTGGACCCCCCCCCACGCACCGTTGACGTAGTCCAGCGTCAACGTGTACTCCTCGGTGTAGATCTTGACGTAGTCCACGTCGATGTACTGCTGGATGTCGGGCACGTCCAGGTAATCGATGTCGAAGTCGATGTCGGGGAACGTCCCGGTCACCGTCAGCTGGTAGTTGTCGCACCAGACGGTGAACGTCAGGCCGATGTCGGGGATGCTGCTGGCGACGTCGGTTTCCCAGATGGGGGTGGCCATGTCGTCGATGTAGGCGGCCGCGTAATCCGACCGCCACTTGATACGGTAGACGTGCCATTCGGTCAGGTCGATGCCGAGTTCCTGCATGGCGTAGGGGACGTTGTCCTTGATGACCCACAGGCGCGTGCCGCTGAGCCCGGACGTTGTTTGTGGCGACAGGCTGACGAACCAGATGTTGGTCATGGGGGTGCTCAGCGGATCCATCGACTGGTTCCAGAACCCCCAGCCCCTCGAGCCGATGCCGTAGTTCGGATCGGGATCGTTCGGCCCGTTGGGCGAGTCCCAACCGTTGTTGTTGCTGTTGCGCAGCCGGACCTCGAAGTCGCAGTAAGGCGGCGTGCGGTACTTCGCGCCGTAGTGGTAGATCTCGGCGTTGTGATAGGTATCGCCGGCGCCGGAGGCCGGGCCGTCCAGGTTCAAATGGGCGAATCCCGGCGCGTTGGCGTCGTACGTCGTGTCGCCAACGCCCCGGTCCCAGGACAGCCAGCCGGGGTCCTGAGCGTAGCCGGGGAAATGGTCCTCCACGACGATCTCCGCGCGGACCGCGACGACGCCCGCCATCACAATGCATGCTCCCAGACCAACAGCGACTCGCCTCGACATGAACCGCCCTCCTCCTTGGAGGCAGCCACCTCCCCCTCGACATGAGATGGTGGTCAAGCCCATCCCTATGATACGAATAACGGGAAGCCGGTTCCAACCCGTCTCGTTGGCCCAACGGCTGATGGGATCAGGGCCGCGCGGTCTTGGCACCAAGCGGCAGGACGAAGCGCTCGTAGGCGCTGCCCGCGTCGGGGATGCAGCGGTGCAGCCACAACTCGCCCTTGGCCGGCACCATCACGGTGGTGTGAATGGTCGAACCGGCGCAGAGGCCGTTGTCGGGGCGAACCATCAGCTTGCACCAGTCCTCGGCCGTCTCGAGCGGCATGGTGCCCTCCTGCAGGAGTTTCTGGATCCAGGTGTACTTGGGTCGCTCGCCCTCGTCGATGGTGGTGATGCCGGGGCCTTTCCAGTCGGGCCCGACGTAGGGCTTGGGCGGCCATCCGAGCACCACGCCGAACAGCACGCCGTCTTCCGGTTTCCTGACGACCGCGTACTTGGCGGAGCGATCGACGGCCAGGGCGCGGCGGTGTCGGGCGTCGCCCATCATGACATGCATGCCCGCCGTGCCCGGCGTGTCTTTGATCCGTTGGACCATGTCGTCGAGCGTGCTGTCGTATTGAATGGCCATCCGGCTGCTCGTCATGATCGGCATGCCCTTCATGCTCCGATCGCTCTTCGAGTTGACCGTCTCGTTGCCCAAGCTCAACTGCTTGTCGTTGATGGCCGTCAGCACGCCCACGACGCCCGGGAACGCGACGGACAGAAACGCGTTGCCCTTTTCCGGATGAAACTCGAATACCGTCGCCAGCGGCGCGAGCCTCTTGCGGTACCCCCAGTCGACGTTGCGGGCGTGGATGACGGGTTTGGCCGGATCGTCGTAGACGCGGATCACGTTCGCACAGATCGAGAAGTCGCTGAGCAGCTTGGTGTAGTGTCCTTGTGTGCCCAGCGTCACCAGGCTGTTGACGAGGAAGACGGCGTCGTAGCTGAGCCCCGCCCCGTCGGCCAGGCCCATCATCTCCTCGCGGAGCTCCGGCGGCGTGTGGGCGTTGAGCTTCCGGGCAACGATGGCCAGAAACGGCTCGATCAGCGACCGGGGCCCGCCCGGCAACAGCTTGGTCACGCCCGCAAGGGCGGCGTGGTCGCCCAGCCCCTTCTTGATCTTGGGCTCGACGGTCTTGACGAGCTCACCCATGATCTCGTTGTACGTTTGATGGATGTCCTTCTCGAGCAGCTTGCCGTGTTGGTAGCCCATCTGGTAGTGGCTGCCGGCCAGCCGGACGAGCGGGGCGCCCGGACCGCGTGTGATCTTGGCGCCGGCCATCAACTCGGCCTCGTCCGGACCGGTCTTGCCAAGACGATCACCCAAGACCGCCCGGACCAGCGTGTCCTCGATGGCCGGGCCGTACATGTTCATCGTCACTTCGTAGGTGTTCTTCGGCCACCATTCGCGGGTGACGAAGTACATCAGATGATCGTCGGCCAGGCCGATGACGATCGGATGGCGGGCGCCCAGCTTGCGGGCCTCCGCCTTGATGTCCAGGCCGATCTGCATGATGGGCTCGCCGGGCAGGCCCATCAGCCAGGTCTCGCCGATTTCGACCCGATGGACGGCGCTCCTTTTGGGCATGATCTTGCCCAGGATGCTCGGTGGCAGGGCGAACTGGTTGTACACGATCTTGAGCTCGGGCTGGTCGCCGGCCTTGATGCCCTCTGCCAGGTCGACGGCCGGTTTGGCGATCCGCTTGCCGAACCCGACGGCCCGTTCGTAGTTGTCCTTGCCTGGGCGAGGTCCGGCCGGCGATGCGTCGCCCTCCGCGCCATTGCAGAACAAGACCTCCGTCTTGCCGCCAAAGTGCTCGCGGATCGCGTCGACCATCGCGCCGGGCCAACCTCGGGAGACCTTCATGTCCGTCCCGTCGATGATGGTCGGGTGGGCGGCGAAGTGAACGACCAGCGCGATGGGTTTGCCGTCCGCCCCGTCGAAACGAAGCACCGTCATCTGCGTGTCCAGCGTCTCGCCCCCGCGGCGATTGTGGTTGTAGCCGTCCAGATCCCTGCTGCCCACCCCGAATCGGGCCGGCGCCAGGGCCGCGTTGGCCTGGACAACCGCCTCGGCAATGCCCGTCGACAGCTTCTTGAGAATGCCCGGGTTGTAGAACCCCGCCACCGGCGGCGCGAGGATGCTCAGAATGTACCCGCCCGATCCCGCGTGCGTGTGCGTCCCAGTGACCATGACGTGGTCGGCGGGGATGCCCGTGTCAGCCTTGGCCAGCACGCGGCAGGCCGCCTTGCGGAGACCTGCGTTGATGACGCACAGGTCGCAGGCCACCAGCGCGAACTTGGTCCCGCCGTCTTCCAGCACCACGGCCCGGGCGCACAGGTCGTCATGAACGCCGGTCGACTTCTTCATCGCCAGCCCGCCCCAACGCGAGCCATAACCGGCCAGCGGGATCGGACCGTTGGGGGTAATCTTGACGTGGGCGGCACCGACGCGGAATTCCGCGACGGCGTGGGCCGTCGATCCAGTCACGACGAGCAGGGCGATCACGACGATTCGAACGGTGGACTTCACGGCGGCACTCCTTGATGCTGCGTATCTGCGGACGGCTCGCCCGACCCCTTTGTTTCCATTTCTCGCCAGGCCGATACAATACTCATCGACGAGGGACGACAACACCCATGGGAAGGGACACTCCGGTGAAACGTGTGTCGCGTTGGTCGTGGCAAGAGCTGGTGGCTCTGCTCTTGTTGATCGTAGCGGGCAGCCTTGCCTGGAGCAAGCGAATCGGCGGGGGGGACACGTTCGTCAGTCTCGCAGCCGGCCGGGACACCCTGGCGGGCAAGATGGGACTGCCGGACGAGTGGTCGTTCACGAGCGAAGGCCGCGTCTGGCTGGACCAGAACTGGGGGTCCCACACGACCTACTACGTCGCGCATCGCCTCTTCGGAGACGTCGGTCCCGTCACCGTCAAGTGGCTGGTGATCTTCACGATGATGCTGTTGATGGTCCGCGCGGCGACGGACCGTGGCGCGGACTGGTGCTTCGCGGCCGCCCTGGTCTCGGTCACGATCCTGGTGGCCAGGACTTACCTCGACGTCCGCCCGCACATCTTCACGCTGCTGTTCGAGTCCGCGATGATCGTGGTGCTGTTCCAGTGGTACAAGGGGTCGGCGGCGTGGGCGTTCGTCGCGACGGCCCTCATCGGACTGTGGGCGAACATGCACGGCGGGTTCGTCTTCGGGCTGGGCGTGATGGGGTTGTGGCTCGGCGTCCAGACGGGGCTGAAGCTGATCTGGTCTCGCTCCCGGCCCTGGGGGTGGTCACACCTGGGCATCCTGGCGGCGGCGCTCGGCGTGGCTGTGGCGCTGGCGGCACTCTTCAATCCGTTCGGCCCGGTCAACCTCACCCATCCGCTGGTCGTCGAGAAGAGCAAGGTCTGGCTGTCCGTACAGGAATGGCATCCCATCCTCGACTTCGGCGCGCTGGCCCGTGACCTCACGTTGAAGCAGTCCCGGGGCTTCGGCAGCGTCACGGAGTTCCTCGTCTTGATGGGCGTCTTCGCCGCGACCCTCGTCGGCTGGGGGCTCGTCCGATTGATGAAGCTCCCGCCCAGCGGGGAGCCATCCGCCAAGCAGGCCGAACACGGCAAGCGACGCGACGGCCGCCAGCGCCAACGGCAGAGCAAAGAGCAAGGCGGACGCGTTCAGGCTAGGCCAGGCCCGCTCGTGCGGTCCGCCCTGTTCGACGCGGCCCTGGCGGCGGTGGTGATCACGATGGCCTTCAAGGCCCGACGGTTCATCCCGCTGGCCACCGTCGCGATCGTGCCCATCATGGCCGCCCTCTTGACCGACATGATCTCACGGATCCGGCACGCCATCACCGGTCGACCCCGCGGTGCGACCGCGTGGGGACGGATCGGGGTACAGGCCGTAGCCGAGTACAGCCTGACGCTGATCCTGATCGGCCTGATCTTGTCATGGGGCAACATCTACGTCCCCTATCGCGATCCGAACCCGGTCTATCCCAAGCAGACGGTCCTGATGCGGATGGTCGGTTCCCAGACGTTTCCCGAGAAGGCGATCGATTTCCTCCTTGCGCAGGACGACATCCCGGCCGAGGCCTTCGTCGATTGGCGGTGGGAGGGATACACCCGCTGGCGGACGGACCGGCTGAAGACCTTCTGCGGCGGACGCGCCCAGCAGATCCATTCCGAAGAGGTGGCCAAATGGCAAATCCCCACGCCCGGCTACTCGGCCAAGCGCCTGCAGATCAACCACAAGAAGGACGTCGTGCGCGTGGACAACGGCTACGTGTCCTTCGTGGTGGGCCAGCAGAAGAACGCCATCGCGGACGTGGGCATGGGGCGCGCCCCATTGGCCCGGCTCGGCGCGACGGTGGCGGTCCGCGAGGACGGGAAAACCGTTCGATACCCCATCGACCGCCTCATCGGTTGGCGATTCCACGAACAGACCGAATACTGGGTCGACATCGACGTTGCCGTCGAGCGCTCGGTCGAACCGAGGTATCGCGCCGAGTTTCGCCTGACCATCCTGGGCGCGCCGCCGAAACGGGTCAGCCAGGGGGCCGGGTACTGTACGCTGCGGCTGCTCAAACTGACCAACACGGGAAAGGACAGTCTCCACGCCGTGGGGCACGGTCTGATGATCCGATCGCTCCAGCGAGGCACATGGCGGCCCGTGGGCAAGAACCCCATCACCTTCTGGCAGGGCAAGGAGCTCCGATACGGCCTGGCGGTCTCCCCCGTCGACGGCGGCATGTCGCCTCGTGTGGAACGATCCGCTAAGCCGCCGCAGTTGGAGGCCATCGGTAGAGTCGACCAGATGCTTGCCCCGAACCAGGCATGCCAACCCGGAAACGCTGCCTGTCTGTTCTTCGTTCATCAGGCCAAGCCGGAGTTTCCACCGATGGGCACGCTCAGCTTGCTGCACTATCTCGAGATGCGTCAGAGCTGCCGCCGTCTGGTGGATGAGGCGGACCAACACGGCATCAATGTGGTCCTCCTGCCCAAGGGGTCCTCAGGCTTCGTGCTGCTGCTGATGGGCAGCAAGCAGTGGACGTGCGTCTTCGACGACGTGGCGGCCTACGTGCTGCTCAAACGCAAGAACCCCAAGAACCAGCGGATCATCAAGAAGGTCTTGGCCGGCGAGGCCGAGTACCCAGAACCGTATCTCAAGGCCCTGGGCACGGCCTTGGCGCGTCGCTGCGAGGCCCCTCCCAACACGAATCCCCTGACCTTCCAACAAGAGCTGAGAGCTGCGCTCAAGCTCAAGACCGACTACAGCATCTACTGGTGGCTGCTGCAGCTACACATCCAGTATCCCCATTTGAGACACCCGAAGCTGCTGGCGAAGGACCTGAGCTTCTGGCTGGAGCAATGGAAACGTCTGAGCACCGATCCGGTCGACAGGCAGCGCGAGGTCAGAGTCTACGAGTCGAAGCGCGAGATCGCCCGGATCCTCCACGACTGCTACAAAGCCACGGGCAAACAGGACGAAGCCGCCAAGTGGGCGAACGAATCGAGGAACGCTCACAAGGTCGTCGCGGAGCTCCACCGCAAGTACCAGTGACCCCCCCTACCGCCGCTCGTACGCTCGGCCCGACCGCGGGATCTCACGCCGTCTGCGACGTCGGGCGGGCCAGTTCGGCGGCGTGGTCGAAGACCTTGCCGACCGCCTCGACGTACTTGGCCATCACCGATCGGTCGTTCGGCGGCGCGATCTGTTGCAGATAGACGTGTGAAGCGATAAAGGCCTCGGTCTTGGGGTAGTCTTCGCTGCGGTACGCCACGTCGCGCCCGTGTGCGCAGCGCCAGGGGCAGCCCTTGCCGTATCCCACGCGCGTCTGGAAGATCTCCTGCGCAGGCACGGGCAAGCGCTGCCACATCCCGCAGGGGACGCCCTCGGCGTTCAGGGCCTCCATGAACTTGTCGCGGAACGTCGTGGGGTCGACGTCCAGGCCCAACTCGTCGGGTCTCAGACCGACGACGTAGCAGTAGTACACCGACTGGCGGCCGTCGACGACGGCCGGCGGCTCGATGCCCTTCATGCCGGCGAACCGCTCGCTCAAGTACGTGCTGTTTTCGATCCGCCCGGCGTTGTCCGCGTCCAGCCGACGCAGCCGACTCCGGACCATGGCCTGGCCCAGTGTGTCAGGCCGATACGCCCAGCCCAAACCGTAGGCGTTGTACTGCTGCTCCTGCCGCTCGCGGCCCGGCACGACCAGCTCGCCCAGATACTCCAGCAGCGCGGCTCGCTTGTGCACCATCTCGTCGCGGCAGACGAACAGACCGCCCTCGCTGCCCGTCGTCAGGTTCTTGGTCATCTGCAGGCTGAAGCCCGCGCAGTCGCCCAGCGCGCCGATCTTCTTGCCGCGATACGTCGCGCCCTGTGCCTGCGCCCCGTCCTCGATGACCCCCAGGCCGTGTCGTCGTGCCGCCTCCAACACCGGGGCCATGTCCGCGGGCATGCCGTGGATGTGCACGGGCATGATCGCCCGCGTTTTGTCGGTGACGGCCGCGTCGATCAGCGACGGGTCAATCGTGTACGTGACCGGATCGATGTCGACGAACGTCGGGATGCAGTTGTGATGCAGCACGGCGGCGGCGCTGGCCCAGTAAGTGAAGGCCGGCACGATCACCTCGTCGCCCGGCTCCAATCCCAACCCGGCCACGCACAGATGCAAGGCGGCCGTCCCGCTGCAGACCGGGATGCAATGCTCGACGCCCAGATACGCGGCCCACTCCTCAGACAGCTTCTTGGCCTGGTCGGTTCGTTGCTCGGCCATGTTGCCGTGCTCGAGCACGGCCATGACGGCCTGCTTGTCCTCCTCCGTGATATGGGGCCAGGGCTTGATCTCACCGGGCTGCAGCACGGGCGTGCCACCGTCGAGGGCCAGTTGATCGGTCATTGCTTCCAGGGCCTCCTGTCGCTTCATGGTCCTATGCAGGGCTGCCTGTCGAGCGGGCGCGCCGAGGCTGGCCGTCGGGCCCGACCCGTTACGCGTAACGGTCTGCCCAACCGGTACGCTCCTCCACGTCCGGGAACCGCCTCATCGCCGTCAGCTCGACGATCTTGGCCGCGTCGACGTCGCCGTCCGGAGGCGACGTCATCCGCAACCCCTCGATCTGCCGGCCCGGCGTGGTGTCCAGGCCGACGTCGACGTAGGCGAGCACCACGAAATCGAGCGCGTCGTTGAGATAGGCGAAGCTCGTCACCACGCCGGCCGGCTGGCGATCGTCGTTCAGGATGAGATGGCCGGGCCTGAGCGATTTGCGCCCTTGCCCGGCGAGCCGCGCCATCTTCCGCCGACGCGGCCTGACCCGCGCCATGTACGCCGACCGGCCGATAAAGAACGGCACGTGGAACCGCGGTACGAACCCATAGTCGCTCTCGGTCAGCGTGCCCGCGTGGGGACCCTCCAGTTCGTGCCCGAACAACGGGAAGCCGGCTTCCGTTCGCGTGCTGTCGCGGGCACCAAGGCCGCAGGGCAAAAGACCGACGTCGCGGCCCGCGTCCAGGATCGCCTGGAACACTTCAACGGCCCGGTCCGGATCGACAAACAGCTCGTACCCGAGCAACTCCCCCGTGTAGCCGGTCCGCGCAACCATGGCCTCACCGCCCTTCAGGCCGACGCGGGTGTGCTCGTTCATCGCGAGCCGCTTGAACCGCGCCACGTCGTCATCGTGCACGAGCGTGCTGAGGACATCGAGCGAGCGCGGCCCCTGCAATGCCAGATCGATCAGTCTGACGTCACCAGGACCGCGGAGGTTCCGCAGCTCGACCGGTCCGTCAACGTGCTTGAGCGATCCGCCCGGCAACGACGTCTCGATGGTGATCTGGCCTGAGTTGACCGCATCGAGCCAGTCCCAGTCCCGCTCGGCGTTGGCGGCGTTGACCACCAGAAAATATCGCTGCGACGCGAGCCGGTAGAGATAGACGTCGTCCAGGGCGGTCCCGTCCGGGTACAGCAGGTAGTTGTACCCGGCCATGCCGGGGTCGAGCCGGCTCACGCAGCCCGCCAGCACGGCCTCCAAGAACGCGGTTGCGTGCTGCCCGCTGATCTCGAACACGCCCATGTGCGACACGTCGAACAGCCCGGCTGCCGTCCGCACCGCGCGGTGCTCGGCAAAGATACCCGGTGGGTAGTGCACGGGCATCTCCCAACCGGCGAACTCGACGAGCTTGGCACCCAGCCCGCGATGCAGGTCGTTGAGCACCGTCCGACGCGTCGGCACCTCCTGGGGTTCGTAGACATATGTCCTCCTGGGCAGATGCGCTTCGCGGACCAGGTCATTCTGGCCGATGAAGAACGTCTTGGTCTCGTCGATCACCCTGGCGTCCGAATCCAGCTGCAGGTCGTCCACACTGAGCGATCTGCCCGCACAGGTCGGCAGCGTGCCCAGCAGGGAGCCTGCAGGTTCATACAACAGCCCCGCCAGGTCGCTGCTGCTGACGTCCTCGACCACCATCGGCCCGTCGATCTTGGCCTGCAGGTCCTGCGGATCGAACAGGAGGTAGCCGTCACTCAGGCCCTCCAGCCACTGTACAACCTGCTCGGCACCGCCGGCCTCGAGGACCAGGGCAAACCGCTGTTCCCGGCCCTCGTCTGGCAGCGCGAAGACGCAGACCTTGTCGATGACCCGGGCACGGCCGTCGAGCATCAGACCCAGTTGCGGTGAACCACTTGGCTCCAGTTCGGCGACGTTGCACGTCAAGACCTGCTGCAGACCGGCCCGCACCTTGTCGCCGCGGACCAGAAGGCAAGCGTGCTGGGCCGTCTCGATGTCCAACGTCGGGGCTGGCGCATCGGCAGGCGCGTCAGCCAGGCCTGCAATGATTTCGTCTGTCATCGCACGGGCTCGTCGCAGGACCTCCGGATCGATCCGGCCGCGGCAGCGCGCCACGTTGCCGGGCACCCACACGCGTGTCGTGTGGACGTGACTCAAGACCAGGTGAATGATCTCCGCCAGCTGAGCGATCTGCGGTCGCGTGATGCCCCGTTGCGTCGCCCAGGGCATGCCCATGCGGATGCCCGACGACTCGCCGGCTGCCTCGTCGCCGGGCAGCGTGTTCTTGTTCACGACCACACCGGCCAGCTCCAGCAGCCGCGACGCGATCTCGCCGTCGACGGGCACGTCGGCTTCACCGGGCGTGGGGAACTTCTTGAGATCGACCAGCAGCAGGTGCGTGTTGGTCCCGCCGTATTCCAGCGTGAACCCCCGGCCGATTAGCTCCTGGGCCAGCGTCGCGGTGTTGTTCACGACGGTCTGCTGGAACCCCGAAAACGCCTCGCGACGTTCGCCGATCAGCTCGAAGAGACGCGCGATGCCGGCCACCGCGTTCATGTGCGGCCCGCCCTGCAACCCCGGGAAGACGGCTGAATCGATCGCCCCGGCGATGTCCGACGACTTGCTGACGATCACGGCGCCCCGAGGTCCGCACAGCGTCTTGTGCGTCGTGAACGTCACGACATCGGCGTACGGCAGCGGGTTGTTCAACACGCCGCCCACGACCATGCCGGCCAGGTGCGCGATGTCGGCCAACAGCACCGCCCCGACGTCGTCGGCGATCTCGCGCAGGCTGTGCCATTCGATGTCCCACGGGTAGGCGGACGTTCCTCCGATGATGAGCCTCGGCCGGTACTCGCGCGCCAGCAGCAGCGTTTGGACGTAGTCGATCCTCCGCGTGGTCGGGTCGACGCCGTAAGAGGTCACGTGGAACCGCCGCCCGCTCAGGTTGTACTCCGAGCCGTGCGTCAGATGGCCGCCGTGCGACAGCTTCATGCCCATGATCGCGTCGCCCGGCTGCAGCAGGGCCTCATAGACCGCGTTGTTGGCGGCCGCACCCGAGAGGGCTTGGACGTTCACGAAGACCTGGTCAACCGGCGGGCTGTCCTCCAAGGCCGCAAACGCCTCGGCGATGTACCGGTGCGCCAGCAGCTCGACCATGTCGGCGTTGACGCAGCCCTTGTAGAACCTCCGATCGCTCAGCCGTCGTTGCCAGCTGCCGAATCGGGCCCGATCGGACGCGCTGTGGCGCGGCACGTGGTCAAGGATCGGCTGGGGGTACCCCTCCGCGTAGATGTGGCCGAATTCCGAGCCGACCATCTCGGCCGCCGGCGGGACGCATATGCTCTCCGACGGAATCAGGACCAGATTCCGCTGCTGACGTTCGCGCTCGCGCATGCGCACCTGCTCGACGCGCGAGGCGACGTCGCATTCGTACCATGCACTCGAGGATCCCATGCTGACCTCCGTCGCGGCATCTTAATTCCTGGGCGCCGTCATTGCACGTCCGGCCGGGCGCGCCCCCCCTGTGGGCGGGCCCTCACTTTCGCGCTTCTGGCTTCGCCCCTCTTTCCGTTACGATAGTGCCCGTTCTGGAAGGGGCAACCCGTGAGAACGCCGCAGTCGCTTTTCCCAACGGACGACCTCGTTGGCACGATGACGGACCTGTACCAGCTCACCATGGCGGCAGGCTACTTCCACAACGACCTGCATGAACGCCGCGCGTCTTTCGAGGCCTTCGTCCGCATCCTACCGGAGAATCGCAGCTACCTGATCGCAGCCGGGCTCGAACAGGCGCTGCACTACCTGCTGCAGCTACGTTTCACCGACGAGCAAATCGACTGGCTTCGCCGACAGCCAGTCTTCGCCAACGTGTCGGCCGGCTTCTTCGACTACCTCCGCCAGATGCGCTTCACCGGCAACGTCTGGGCCATGCCCGAGGGCACGGTCTTCTTTCCCAACGAGCCCGTCCTCCGCGTGACCGCCGATCTGATCCAGGCGCAGCTGGTGGAAACGAACATCCTGACGTGTCTGACGCTGCAAACGCTTGTGGCCAGCAAGGCCGCCCGCATCGTGTCGGCCGCCCAACGCCGGCCCGTGGCGGACTTCGGGGCGCGGCGCGCCCATGGGCCGATGGCGGGGATGCTGGCGGCACGAGGCGCCCTGATCGGCGGATGCGCCAGCACCAGTCACGTCGAGGCCGCCCGACGCCTGGGCGCCCCGGCGACCGGGACTCAAGCACACAGCTGGATCATGAGCTTCGACGACGAGCAGGAGGCGTTCCTCCGCTACGCCGAGCTCTTCGGTCCGCACACCGTCTGTCTGATCGACACCTACGACACGATCGCGGGCGTGCATAAGGCCGTCGCGGTCGGCGAGCAGCTTCGCGGCGTCCGGCTGGACAGTGGCGATCTGGTGGCCCTATCGAAGCAAGTCCGACAGGTGCTCGACCAGGCCGGCCTGCGGCACACCAAGATCCTGGCCAGCGGCGACCTCAACGAGTTTCGCATTGCCGACCTGCTCGACGCCGGGGCACCCATCGACCTGTTCGGCGTGGGCACGGAGATGGTCACGTCTATCGACGCGCCCGCCCTGTCGCTGGTCTACAAGCTGGTCGAATCCGCCGATGCCTCTGGCACGATGGTTCCCCGCGCCAAGCGCTCCGCCGACAAAGCCACCCTGGCGGGGGCCAAACAGGTTTGCCGTCGCCACGATGCATCGGGCACGATGGTGGGCGATCTGCTCATTCCCGAGGGCGATCCCGCCGATGGGACCCCGCTCATCGAACCAGTCATGACCGCAGGCCGGTTGTCAGGTGATCTGCCCGATCTTGCGACCATCGCCCAGCGCGCCAAGACACAGACAGCCGCCTTGCCCGCCTCGCTCAGACAACTGACCGCCCCCGCGGGATACAGCGTAGAGGTCAGTGAATCGCTTCGCCGATACCAGCCCCCCCTCTGATGACCTCCCCGGCCACACGACACCCCACCCCAATCACTCCATTGCGCACGAACCAACGACCCCATGAGGTCGGGGAGCCGGGAGATTCGTCTCGCCGGGGCCTAGCCCGACAGGTAGATGGCCGCCAGGAGTCCTCCCGAGATGAGCCAGGTGACCAGCCACGCCGGCCATCCCACCCCGGGCCTGGACGAGATCTTCAGCGGTTGGGCATCCATGCCACACACAGATCTGCAGGACCAACGAACCGTCTTCACGCAAAACTAGCAGAACGCTAACACAACATCTAGGCCTTGTCTAGTCTAGAAACGCTATATGTTGAAACTGGACGACCCCATATGCGCTAACCAGGATGACAAGTGGTCACTTTTGGCCGGGAAGCGGGCGGGCGATCCGAGCCGTCCCCGCCGCCGGGGTGCGTTGACCGATTGGCCGGGCGCGGCGTATCTTGCCGATGAGCCACTAGCCGTTGTCGCGCGGTGGTTTCCCCGAGTCCGCGGCGTCAGGCCGACCCATGAAGCTGCTCTACATCCATCAGCATTTCGTCACCAATGAAGGGCACGGCGGCACGCGCAGCTACAACGTCAGTCGGGCCTTCGTCGAGCGCGGATGGGACGTGACTGTCATCGCCGGCATCTTCGACCAGGGCCCCTTCGTCGGGGGGCAACGCGGGTGGTTCCGCACGGAGTGGATCGACGGCATCAAGGTCATCATCTGCAACGTCACCTACAGCAACTACCAGCGGGCCTGGCGAAGGATGCTGGCGTTCGCGTGGTTCGTCGTCCTGGCCAGCATCGCGGCGATTCGAGAGCGCGGCGTGGACGTCGTCTTCGCGACCAGCACGCCGCTCACCGTGGGCTGGCCCGGCTTGCTGGCGGGGTACGTCAAGCGACGGCCCTTCGTTTTCGAGATCCGCGACATCTGGCCTGAAGACCTGGTGCTCAGCGGGGCGATGAGCCCGGGACTGTTCGCGTCGGTCATGACGTGGATGGAGACGGTTTTCTACCGGCGGGCCGTCCGCGTGCTGACCGTCTCGCCGGGCTTCACCGCGCGCCTCGCCGAACGGGGCGTGCCCGAGCACATCCTCGAAACGATCCCGCTCGGCGGAGACGCCGACATCTACGCGGACCTGGCCCCCGACACGGATTGGCTCGAGCGGCACGGATTGACGGGCAAGACCGTCGCCATCTACGCCGGGGCGCATGGCTACCTCAACGGGTTGGACTACGTCGTCGAGGCCGCGGAGCATCTTCGCGACCGGCCGGACATCGCCCTGGTGCTGATGGGTGACGGTCAGCGCAAGCCGGAGCTGCAGCGCATGGCGACCGAGCGGGGTTTGGCCAACGTCGTGTTCGCCGATCCGGTGCCTCGGCGGGACGTGCCGGCCATCCTCGCTGCCTGCCAGATCGGTTTGATGATCCTGCGCGACTCGGCTGGGATGGCGCGGGTGCTGCCGAACAAAGCGTTCGACTACATGTTCGCCGGGCTGCCCACGGTCGCGAACTTCCCGGGCACGACGCGCGAACTGCTCGAGTCGATCGGGGCTGGCGTGGGGTGCGAGGCGCAGGATCCGGCCGATCTGGCGACGACGTTGGCGAGCTTGGCCGACGATGTCGACCGGCGCGTCGACATGGGGCGCAAGGCCCGCGCGGCGGCCGTTTCCCGTTTCGATCGTCGTCGGCTGGCGGAGCGGATGATGGAGGTCTTCCAGGCCTGCCGGGCCGGATGTCCCAGGAGAACGGACCGCTGCCGGATCACCGCCTGACCCGTTGGCGTATCGCGATGTGATGCGGAGCATTCGCCCGTCCACGCGGCGACAGGAGTGTGATGCTTGTCAGATTGACCCAACCGGGGGGTCTTGATACAAGAGACAGAGTCGTCCAGCGCGAGTGGCGGAACTGGCAGACGCGCAGGACTTAGGATCCTGTGGGGCAACCCGTGGGGGTTCGAATCCCCCCTCGCGCAGTTCGGTGGGGATCGACGCCGCGTCCTACACCGGCCCGGGCGGGCAAGAGCGCATCTGCTGCTCGAACCGGCGCACACCTCCGCGGCGGCGTTCGTCAGGGATTTCGTTTGTGACGTGATCGACGGGCGTGTATAGTAATCGCCCTTGGGATTTGTGTGGCGAGACTGCCATGAAGCTGACGGACATCCTCGGCCCCGGGTGCGTCAAAGTGCCTTTGGCAGCCACGACGAAGGAGGCTGCCATCGGTGAGCTGATCGATCTGCTCGACGCCGACGAGCTGCTGACGGACCGGGATCAGATGCTCAGAGCCGTGCTGGACCGCGAAGCGACGCGGACGACCGGCATTGGGCACGGTCTGGCCGTCCCGCATGGCAAGGCGCACGCCTGCAACCGGCTGGTGATGGCCGTCGGCAAGCCCGCCGAACCCATCGATTTCCAGAGCATCGACAAGCAGCCGGTCAAGGTGATCGTCCTGTTGGCCAGCCCTCCGGACCAGACCGGTCCCCATATCCAGGCACTCGCGCGGATCAGCCGCTTGATGACCATGGAGAACTTCCGCAACGCGATCTTCCGGGCATCGTCATCCGCCGAGCTGTATGGCATTATTGCAGGACACGAAGGCTGACGGGCGAAAGCCCTGCCACGACGCACCAGGCCCGAGAGGCGCATCCGGCCTTCCCTTGTACTGGCGTCATTCCTGGGAGCGCAACAGAACGGCTCGGGCAGCGACGTTCGAACTCGAAGACAACGCGACGATGGGCCAGATGCCCCCAGGCGCGAAGTGTGCCGCAACGGCAGTTGAAACCGGGGTGGGGTGGCGGTATAAAGCACTCTTCCGTTGTGTGACGTCGGCGTTGTCTTGGCCACCGATGCGAGACTACCTCTACAACGTATGGGCGACGTTCAGCTCGATCCTGATGGGACTGGGCGTCACCCTTCGCTACTGTTTCGCCAAGACCATCACCGTTCAGTACCCGGACGTTCCGCCGACGATCAAGCCGCGGTCACGCGGAATTCACTGGATCGAACTGGAACGGTGCATCGTGTGCGGCGCGTGCGCGAAGGCCTGCCCCGTGGAATGCATCGTGGCCGAGCGATCCAAGCCGCGGAAGCTGGACAAGGCCAGCAACGTGGCGGTGGGTGGGGCCGTGGTCGCCTACCGAATCGACTATGGCAAGTGCTTGATGTGCGGGCTGTGCGCGGACGTCTGTCCGACGTCGTGCATCCACATGGGCGACAACCACGATCTGTCGTGCTACCGGCGTGAGGACTGCGTGGGCGATTTCGTGGCCCTGGCCCGCGACGGTCGGCAGACGCCCGAGCCGTTGTGGATGAAACGCCCGGACCTACCCGACTGGGCCCGCGACCGACAGCGGACGTGGGCGAGCCGGGCCGAGCCCCGTCGCGAGGCGATGCGCCAGACGCTTGAAGGCGTCGAGCCGCCCAAGAAGAAGGACAAGCCGGACCAGAACAAGGAAGCGTAGTCCCCCGATGTCAGTGTACGTGCTCGCGGCCGAAACCAACGTTCACACCGTTAGCGGTCTGCTGATCTTCGCGACGGCCGGTGGGCTGATCGTGCTGGGCGCGTTGCTGCTGGGCAAGCTGATCCGACCCAAGGCGCCCAATCCTGACAAGGGCGACACGTACGAATGCGGCGAAAAGACCATCGGGCCGAGTTGGGTCCAGTTCGACCTGCGCTTCTACGTGGTCGCGCTGGTGTTCGTCGTGTTCGACGTCGAAATCGCCTTGTTCTATCCGTGGGCGGTGATCTACAAAGCGGCCGGGACGGCAGCCTTGTGGGATATGCTGTTCTTCTTCGGCGTGCTGGTGGTCGGATTCCTGTACCTGTGGCGGCATGGGTATCTGGACTGGGTCCGCGCGGTCAGTCATGGGCGGCAGCCGGATCGGGTCGAGAAGATCCCCGGCCCGCCGCCGACGTCGTCGCAGGACTAGCGGATCACCTCGCGTAGCAGTCGAGTGTGGACCAGAGCGATGGGTCTGATCGAGAACCGATTCGAGCCGGGCCTGATGATGACCTCGGTGGACTGGGCCATCAATTGGGCACGGCGGTGCAGCATCTGGCCGGTGACCTTCGGGTTGGCGTGCTGCGCGATCGAGATGATGTGCGCGGGCGCGAGCCGGTTCGACATCGATCGGTTCGGCGCCGGCGCGTTCCGTCCCAGTCCTCGGCAGGCGGATCTGATGATCGTGGCGGGGACGGTGACGTACAAGATGGCCAGCCGGATCCGGCGGCTGTACAACCAGATGCCCGACCCGAAGTACGTCCTGGCGATGGGCGCATGCGCCGTCGGCGGCGGTCCGTACTTCAAGCACGGATACCACGTCGTCAAGGGGGTCGAGTTGGTGATCCCCGTGGACGTGTACGTGCCCGGATGTCCGCCGCGTCCCGAGTCGCTGCTGGAAGGGCTGATGCGGCTGCAAGACAAGATCGCGCGACAGACGATGGCCAAACAGCCCATGGCCGAGCAGCGCGCGGAGGCGTAACGGGACACGGGTCGGTGGTGGGAATTCGACAAGCCAATGAGTCCTGAGGAGATCGCCCACATCCTAGCGGAGCGTTTCGGCGATCGCGTCCGACCGGTCGGGCTCGCCACAGCCCATCCGCACGTCGTGGTCGACGCCTTGGCGTGGCGGGAGGTGGCGGCGTTTCTCCGAGACGACGACGCGTTGGGGTTCGGCTGGCTGCGGTGCATCAGCAGCCTGGATCTGCCGGACGAGGGCAAGGTTGCCGCCGTCTATGACCTGCACGCGATGAATCGCCCTGCAGACTTCACGCCGGAAGCGGCGGCCCGGATGAACCCGTTGGCGGGGACGTTGTGGACCGAGCGACATGCGCTGGCCGTCAAGGTTGTCGTGCCGCGCGACCGTCCCCATATCCCGTCGGTGGCCGACGTCTGGCCGGCGGCGGAATGGCACGAGCGGGAGGCGTACGACATGATGGGCATCGTGTTCGACGGCCACCCGAATCTGACGCGGATCCTCTGCCCGGACGACTGGGTGGGGCATCCGTTGAGAAAGGACTACGCGTTCCCGGCCGAGTACGAAGGCATCAGCGATCCGGCGATACAGGAGAACGCGGCCGGATGAAGCACTGCAAGGGGCGAACGCAGAGGCGGCGGACGAGAGACAACGTCGTTTGCGCAACATGAGAGAGAACGAGCTGATCACGGCCCCCGATCTGATGATGGACCGCGTTCGCGGCGAGGCGGACGGGATTCGGGGTGACGTCGAGGACCAGGACGTCGCGACCGAGGAGCTTTTCGTCAACATGGGCCCGCAACACCCCAGCACGCACGGGGTGCTGCGGATCATCCTGCGGTCGGACGGCGAGCTGATTCTCGACGCCGTTCCGGTGATCGGTTACCTGCATCGTTGCGCCGAGAAGGTCGGCGAGGGCGTCCCGGCGGTCCAGTACATTCCCTATACCGACCGGCTCGACTACCTGGCCGCGATGATCAACAACTGCGCCTACGCGATGCCGATCGAGAAGCTGGCGGGCATCGAGGTGCCCGAACGGGGGCGGTACATCCGGACGATCATGTCCGAGCTGAACCGGATCGCCTCTCACTTGGTCAGCTTCGGGGCGTATGGGTTGGATATGGGCGCGTTCACGCCGTTTCTGTACGCGTTTCGCGAGAGAGAGTACATCGTCGATCTGTTCGAGGAGGTCTGCGGGGCCCGGTTGACGTACAGCTACATCACGGTCGGCGGGCCTCGGTGGGATCTGCCCGAGGGCTGGATCGACCGGTGCCGTCGGTTCCTCGACTACTTCGAGCCGAAGATCGACGAGTACAACACGTTGCTGAGCTTCAACCACATCTTCGTGAAGCGGACGTCGAACGTGGGCGTGATATCAACCGACGATGCCATCGCGTGGGGGCTGAGCGGGCCGTGCCTTCGCGGCAGCGGGGTCAAGTGGGACCTCCGCCGCAGCGCCCCGTACGACATCTACGACCGGTTCGAGTTCGAGGTGCCCGTCGGCGTGGACGGCGGGCATGACGAGGTCCCGCGCGGCGTGGTCGTGGGCGATAGCTGGAACCGGTATTTTGTCCGGATCCTGGAGATGCGCCAGTCGGTGCGGATCGTGCGGCAAGCGCTCGACCAGATGCCTGACGGCAAGATCCAGGGCAAGGTGCCACGGCAGCTCAAGCTGCCGGCCGACGAGATCTACCACGAGATCGAAGGCGCCCGCGGGCAGTTGGGGTTCTACATCGTGACCGACGGGCAGACCGTGCCGTACCGGGTCAAGGTGCGGGGGCCATGCTTCTGTAACCTGTCGATCCTGCGTCACATCTGCCAGGACGTGCTGCTGGCCGACGTGCCGGCCATCGTGGGATCGATCGACGTGGTCATGGGTGAGGTGGATCGATAGTCAATCATCAGAGACGCGACCGTTAGGGAGCGTTTTATTCGGGGGCGATCTGGAAGGCTCCCTAGTGGTCGCGTCTCTGATCGGCAGCGAACGGACTGAGATACGTCGTGAGTAGCGTAAACGTGCCATGGACTGAGCAACCGACCGGGTACTACGCGGCAATGCGGTCGCGGGCGTTTCGGTTGGCGCTGTTGGCGTCGCTGCTGGCGTTCGTGGGCGCGATGATCGGCGCGGGGCTGACCGTTTGGGTGTGCGACGGGCATCCGGCGGCGATGCTGGTGCTGATCGTCGTGCCGGTTCTGGGCGGCCTGGCATTGGTGGGCGTGGCGGCGGCGATCCGGTGGGCGGAGCTCATCGGGCGATTGCTGGGCAGGTTCAGTGGCCTGGCGCTGCTGGGCGCAACGGTGGGGTTCGTCGTGCTGGCCTGGATGCACGCCGGGTTGTTTCGGTTCGTCAGCTCGATCCCGGCTGCACCGGACCGGGGAACGTGGTTCGGCGGCGCGCTCGACGCCGCAGCCATCCACGACGCGCTGCCGGGATTGGTGCGATGGATGCCGGTCGCGCACTTCCTGTGGCCGCTGCAGTTCAGCGTCGTTCGTGATCTGTTGATCGTGATCGGATTCATGATCGTCGTGTCGTTGGTGGCGGTCTACTGCATCTGGTGGGAACGGAAGGTCAGCGGCCATATGCAATCGCGGCTCGGGCCGATGCGGACGGGGTTGTGGCACGGCTGGGCGCAGTCGCCGGCCGATGGGCTGAAGCTGTTGGGCAAGGAGGACCTGATCCCGGACGGTGCGGACAAGCCGTTGTTCCGTCTCGCACCGTACCTGGCGATGGCGCCGGTGTTCAGCGCGTTTATGGCGCTGCCGTTCGGGGCGCTGTGGGTGTTCCGCGATTTCGACGTCGGGCTGATCTTCATCCTGGCGATGGTGGGCATCGAGGTGGTGGCCGTCATCCTGGCAGGCTGGGCCAGCAACAACAAGTGGAGCGTGTTCGGGGCAATGCGCGAGGCCTGCCAGATGGTCTCCTACGAGATCCCCATGGGCATGAGCCTGCTCATCCCGGTGATGACGGCCGGGACGATGCGGCTGACGGCGCTCGGCGAGGTCCAGGATGGCGGGTGGTTCACGTGGCTGGCGTTCTCCAATCCGTTCTGCCTGATCGCGATGTTCACGTACTTCATCGCGTCGCTGGCCAGCCTGAAGCGGGCCCCGTTCGATCTGCCCGAGGGCGAAAGCGAACTGGTGGCTGGCTTCATGACCGAGTACAGCGGGTTCCGCTGGTGTGTGTTCTTCTTCGCCGAGTACGCCTCGATGTTCGTGGTGGCTGGCTTGATGACGATCCTGTTCCTCGGGGCATGGCATTCGCCACTGCCCGCGGCGTGGGGCGAGCGGCTGGGGACGGGCATCGTCGCCCAGGCGATCCGCGGCCTGTTGTTCAGCGGGCCGCTCTGGTTCGTCGGCAAGTGCGTGTTCATGATCTACGTGCAGATGTGGCTGCGGTGGACGCTGCCGCGGATCCGGATCGACCAGGTGATGTACGCTTGCGTGCAGGTCCTGCTGCCGCTGACGATGGTGCTGCTGCTGGGCAACGCGTTCTGGGAACTGTTCAACGTGCCCGCCTATCCGGGGTTCATGCTCTTCGCGCGGATCGTGGGCATCGTCGCCGCGCTGGTCGGGGCGTTCCTCCTGGCGGGGCTCGTGGTGATCGGGCTTTACGGACGGCGAAACCGGCGGGCCCTGGTCGGCGATTTGGCCGTTGACCATCTACCCGGTGCGTGAGAAGGATGGCAACGTGAGGACCGGAATCAGCATCCCGATGTGTGCCGCACTTATCTCGCTGTCTCTGTGCGCGCCCTCCCTGGCCGACCCGTCGAAGGGGGCGGGCGACGAGGTCGTGACGCGGATCGAATCCGGCGGTGCGCTGGAGGCGACGATGTTCTACAGCTTCGCGGCCGTCACGCTGATCTCGGCGGGGGGCGTGGTCATCAGCCGGAGCATCGTCCGGGCCGCCATCTGTCTGCTGTTCACGCTCGGTGGTATGGCGGGGTTCTACTTCCTGTTGGCCGCCAACTTCGTCGGCGTGGTGCAGCTGATCGTCTACGCGGGGGGGACGTTGGTCCTGATCATCTTCGGGGTCATGCTGACCGGGCGGTCGCTGACGCACCATTTCCGCGCGGGATGGCTCGAGATGCTGGGGGCGTCCGTCGTCTGTGCGGTGTTGCTGTTCGGTCTGGTGACGATCTTGACGCAGACGCCGTGGTCCCGCGGTGCCGACCCGATGGCCGACGCGCCGACGATCGACCAGATGGGGACCGAGTTGCTGACGAGCTACCTGGTCCCGTTCGAGGTCGTCAGCGTCGTGTTGCTGGTGGCCATGATCGGCGCAGCGTATCTGGCCCGGCCGGAGAGGAGATAGGCATGCTGGTTGCAGGGACGATCGGCACGATCGGTCTGACCCACTACCTGGTAGTGGCTGCGGCGGTCTTCTGCCTGGGCGTCCTGACGATGATCACCAAGCGAAACGCGATCGGGATCCTGATCGGCGTGGAGCTCGTGCTGAACTCGGCGAACCTGAACCTGGTGGCCTTCAACCGCTATCAGGCCGGCGGCGGCGGATCGGGCCAGGTCTTGATGGACGGCCAGGTCTTCGCCTTGTTCGTGATCGTCCTGGCGGCGGCGGAGGCGGCAGTCGCCATCGCCATCTTCATGAACTTCTACAACAGCATCGGCAGCGTGGACGTCGACCAGGCGTCGAGGTTGCGGGGGTGATGGACGTGGGGGTGGAGACGTTGATCAGAAGAGCAGATGCGACATCCCGAGTTTAGCGGGGCCGTATGCGGCCCCTCCCCGCCGCACGCGGCGGGGCTAGACGAAGGACGATAACGTTCCAAGACCATGATCGGTCACGTGATTGAAATCCTGTTGATCCTCGGTGTGCTGCTGCCGCTGCTGGCGTTTGCGCTGCTCTGTTTCTTCGGCGCCAGGCTCGGCAAGCCGCGCAGCGCGTACGTGGCCGTAGCCGCCATTACGCTCAGCACCGTGCTTTCGCTGATCGCCCTGGTCTGCTGGGCGTTCGTAGACGACCCGGCGGAGGCGGCGCGGAACGCCTGGCGATACCACTGGGCCGACCTGGGCAACATCCCCATCATCGTCGGCGTTCAACTCGACGCGCTGACCGTGATCATGTTCCTGATGGTGACGTTCGTCTCGACGTGCATCTTCGTGTTCAGCATGGGCTACATGGCCGGTCACAGCGACGAGATCGACGGACAGAGCGAGTACCACCGCTTCTTCACCTACCTGTGCCTGTTCTGTTTCAGCATGCTCGGCCTGGTTGTCAGCAACAGCATCCTGTTTCTGTTTGTCTTCTGGGAGCTGGTGGGGTTGTGCTCGTATCTCCTGATCGGGTTCTACTTCCACAAGAAGTCGGCCAGCAACGCCGCCATCAAGGCGTTCGTGACCAACCGCGTCGGCGATTTCGGGTTCCTGATCGGCCTGATGATGGTCGTCTACTTCCTGAGCGACCTGACGCTGGACGGTGCGGCCCGGGAGTTCCGCCAGCTCCACGACAGCGGCCACGCGATCTTCAGCGATACGTTCCTGGGCGTGACGATCGCGACGTGGATGGGGATCTGTCTGTTCTGCGGCGCGGTGGGCAAGAGCGCCCAGTTCCCGCTACACGTCTGGCTGCCCGACGCGATGGAGGGCCCCACGCCGGTCAGCGCCCTGATCCACGCGGCCACGATGGTGGCCGCCGGCGTCTACCTCGTCGCACGCATCTTCTGCCTGCTCACGCCCGACGCGCAACTGGTCGTCGCTCTCATCGGCGCGATCACGCTCGCCCTGGCCGCCGTCATCGCCATCGTCCAGACCGACATCAAGAAGGTCCTGGCCTACAGCACCGTCAGCCAGCTCGGATACATGGTCTTCGGCATGGGCGTGGGGGCGTGGGTGGGCGCGCTGTTCCACCTGCTGATGCACGCGTTCTTCAAGGCGCTGCTGTTTCTCGGCAGCGGCCAGGTCATCGAGGGCTGCCACCACGAACAGGACATCACCAAGATGGGCGGCCTGCGCCGCAAGATGCCCGTCACCTGCTGGACGTTCTTCATCGCCGTGCTGGCCATCAGCGGCGTCGGCCTGCCCCTGCTCAACATGTACCCGTGCACGGGGCTGGGGGGGTACTACAGCAAGGACGAGATCCTGGCTGTGGCCTACTTCCGTGCGCATCCGGGGGGACACGATGGACACGTCGACACGTCGACAAATCGACAAGTCGAAACGTCGAGAAGTCGGAACGTCGAAACAGTCGTAGCGCGCGGTGCGCGTGTCATGGGAGGGGCGCTGGCTGAGGCGACGCACGCTTTGCCTCACGATCGAACAACGGCTACGGATGCTGTGCCGGCACATGCCGCGGAGGCGGTCCCCGTCACGGGACGCAGGCACGGGCATGATCAAGGCTGGACCGTCCATCGGGTCTTGTTCTGGGTAGCGGCTCTGGTCGCGTACGTTACGCCGTTTTACATGCTGCGGGTGTGGTGGTTGACGTTCATGGGCAAGCCGCGCGATGAGCATGTCTACAAGCACGCCCATGAGTCGAAGCTGATGTATCTGCCGCTGGTGGTGCTGGCGGCGGGGACGTTCTTTGTAAGCTGGCTTCTGTTTCGCCGGATGGTTGCAGAGGCGGCGCCGGGCGGCGGGCTCGTCGCTGCGATTGACGGCCACAGTGACGCGGTCCACCACGCGGCACATACGGCGCTGGCGCTTAGGGTCTGGCCGTCGTTCATCGTCGGGTTCGGCCTGGCGTGGCTCGTTTATCGCAAGGGGTTGGACCTGCCCGCCAAGATTGCCCGGGTCTTCTGGCCGGTGCATACGCTGCTGGTCAACAAGTTCTACCTCGACGAACTGTACGGCGCGCACATTCTCAAGAAGGCGGCACTGGCCAGCGGAACCGGCCTGATCGTCATCTCCCGCCAGGCCAGCCGGTGGTTCGACACGCACGTCGTCGACTTCCTGGTCAATCTGTCCGCCACCATCGCCCGCCAGGCGGCCATGGCTTCGGGGCGCATCCTCGACGCCGCGGGCCTGATCGGTCGCATCGAGGAGTATCGGAGCTACCGCAGCCAACTGGCCATCTGGCTCGGCGCGGGCGTGGCTGTGGCACTGACGGCCCGCTTCTTGACAACGGATCGGTACACGACGGCCGCCATCACCGCCGTCATCGCACTGGTGCTGCTTGGCGTCGACGGGCTGGTCGAGGGCCTGGCCCGCGGCACGTGGGACGTCGGCGGTGCCATACGGACCAGTCAGACGGGCCGACTGCGGAGTTATCTGTTGTTCGCGATGGGGGGTGTGACCATCGCGGTCGTCGCGATTCTCTGGGTGAGCTGATGAACCGCGGGACGAGTCGTCGCATGAAGGGTGAGGCATAACGGTGTATGAGAACTCGCATCTGCTGAGCTGGATCGTGTTCCTGCCGGCCATCGGGGCCGTGCTCGTCCTGCTGGCGCCCCGCAAGGACCTGGCCAAAGGCGTGGCCGTCCTCGCCTCGGGTGTCACGCTGGTCCTGAGCCTGTGGCTCTTCGGACCGTTCACGACCGACGATCTGGCCCTGAAGTTCGGTCCGCGCTACGCGGAGGGCTTCCATTTCGTCGAACGGGCCAACTGGATCACCACGTCCGGCGGGTTCAAGATCGAGTACTACCTGGGCGTGGACGGGCTGAGCTTTCCGCTCGTTCTTCTGACCACCATCGTCAGTTTCCTGGCCTGCCTGGCCAGCTGGCGGATCGACGACTGGCACGTCAACAAGGGCATCAAGGCCTACTTCGTGTTGTTCCTGCTGCTCGAGACGGGCATGCTGGGCGTGTTCGTCGCGTTGGACTTCTTTCTGTTCTACGTCTTCTGGGAGGTCATGCTCCTGCCGATGTACTTTCTCATCGGCGTGTGGGGCGGGGAGCGGAAAGAATACGCAGCCATCAAGTTCTTCCTGTACACGCTGCTCGGCTCGGTGCTGATGCTGGTGGTCATGCTGGCGATGTACTTCAAGTCGGCGGCCGCCCTCGGCGGGGCCGGCACGTTCGACCTGGTCCGCCTGGCCACCGACCCGCAGATCCGCGAGGCCTTCGGACGCGGCAGCTTCCTGCTGGATGCCTGGTCCTGGCCGATGGTCATGTTCATCTTCCTGTACATCTGCTTCGCCGTGAAGGTGCCCGTCTTCCCGTTCCACACGTGGCTGCCCGACGCCCACGTCGAGGCGCCCACGCCCATCAGCATGATCCTGGCCGGCGTCCTGCTGAAGATGGGGGCGTACGGCTTGCTGCGGATCAGCTACCCGATCCTGCCCGGCGCGGCGACGATGTGCGCCTACGGCCTGGCGATCTTCGGCGTGATCAACATCATCTACGGCGCGCTGTGCGCGATGGCGCAAACCGATTTCAAGAAGCTCGTTGCCTACAGCTCGATCAGCCACATGGGCTACGTTCTGTTGGGCATGGCCGTCATGACCGACCAGGGATTCCAGGGCGCGATGTTTCAGGTCATCGCCCATGGCATCTCCTCGCCCATGTGCTTCTTCTTGGTCGGCGTGATCTACGACCGGGCGCACCATCGCGAGATCAACCGCTTCGGCGGGCTGTGGCTGACCATGCCCGTCTACGGTTCGCTGGCGACGGTGGGCTTCTTCGCCTCGTTGGGGCTGCCGGGGCTGTGCGGCTTCATCGGCGAGGTCTACGTCCTGCTGGGCACCTTCAACGCCGCCAGCATCCATACCTGGATGACGTGGGCCAAACCCATGGCGGTGATCGCCGCCTTCGGCGTGGTCCTGACGGCGGGGTACATCCTGTGGCTGATCCAGCGAGTCTACCTCGGGCCCGAGAAGCCCGAATACGCCAAGTTCCGCGACAACGACGCGTCGGCCCGCGAGGTCTTCATCCTGACCCCGCTGGCCGCCCTGGCGATCCTGCTGGGCGTCTTGCCCAGACAGTCGCTGTTCGAGTTCATGAATGGGACCCTCGGCCACCTGGTCAAGCACGTAAATGAATGTGCGGTCGCGAT
Organism: uncultured Planctomycetales bacterium; assembly: GCA_964390905.1. Classification (GTDB taxonomy): domain Bacteria; phylum Planctomycetota; class Phycisphaerae; order UBA1845; family JAFGLZ01; genus JAFGLZ01. The sequence continues at coordinate 60,282 of CAYMLO010000054.1, forward strand.
GACCGGGTGACGGGGTACCTCAAGACGGCTGATATGAACCCATTGGCCTCGACACTCTGGATGCCCTCGGCGGCTGATCTGGCGGGCTTCTCGCCGGAGCTGGTCTTGATCGGTACGATCATTGCCGTCCTGGTCATTCCGTTGATGGTCCGGCGTTCGGCACGACTCACCGCCACGGTAGCGGCCATTGGGGCCGTGCTGATGGCGATGGCCACCGTCAGTGTCGCCCGGTCGACCGTCTTCGGCGTTGGCGGACTGTCGCCCTCCCCGGCTGCGCCCATGCTCCTGGTCGACCACCTCAGTCTGTTCTTCAAGATGCTGCTGGCGTTGTTCCTGGCGGCGGTGATCATGCTCTGGGTGATCGGCGACAAGTTCCGCGACGAAGACTCACCGGAGTTCTTCGTGCTGTTGTTGGGCAGCGCGCTGGGCATGGCCTTGATGGTCAGCACCGTCAACCTGCTGATGCTGGTGATCGCGATGGAGCTGGCCTCGCTGCCTAGCTACGTCTTGGCGGGGTTCTTCAAGCGGAATCGCATCGGCGCCGAGGCGTCGATCAAGTACGTCGTCTTCGGCGCCGTCGCCTCGGCGGCGATGATCTACGGGATCTCGCTGCTCTATGGCCTCTACGGCACGTTGGACATCCCCACGTTGGCCCGGCAGATCGGGCAAGGGATTCCGGGGCATAGCAG
>CAYMLO010000055.1:0-60777 GCA_964390905.1 uncultured Planctomycetales bacterium
GATAAATCTGGACTCCACTTGCGAGGGTTACGACGAAGTGCTGGGCATGCATGTGTGTGGGAATACCCACCGCAACGAGGTGATGAGGGAACAGGGGTTGAGGGAGCGAGACTCTACCGCATTGGGGCGGACTGACAGGGGGAAGTGGGTATGATTTACGAGGACATGGTGGAGTTTGCAGAGGCGTGCCAGGAGTTGGCCAAGAAGTACCCCGACATGGTGGACTACGATGCGAAGCGCGGGGCGGTCAAGTGGAAGAGCGACCTGGTGTTCCCGTCGGGGTACGCTGTGGTCAAGGATTCGGCCAAGCCGAGCCTGAAGGCCTTCGCCAAGATCGCCGCGTCGTCGGCCGCCGCCAAGTTCGACGTCATCGTCGTCGGTCACACCGACGCCGAGCCGATCAAGGCCAGCGCCAAGAGACACCCGACGAATTGGCATCTGTCCGTTCACCGTGCGATCGGGGTCAACGACGTGCTGATCCAGTTCGGCGTGCCCAAGACCCGCACGGGCGTGATGGGCTACGGCGAGTTCCGCCCGATTGCGCCGAACGACCGCAACACGGGTCGCCAAGCCAAGAACCGCCGCGTCGAGATCTATCTGGTCAACCGCGAGATCCTCGGCGTCAGCCAATCCGACGGGATCATTCGGCTGCCGGACAATAGCCTGGCCTTTTCGCGGCTCAAGTAGACGTTGCCAACCAGATCCCGTCGTCCGACGAAACCACAAGACGGCAGCGGCGCGGAGCGTCGTTGCCGTCTTGCGTTTCTTCGTGGCGGCGCCGGCCTACTTGGCTGCCTGGAACGACACCTTGATCTCGGGCGACTGGTCGGCCTCGAAGATCTCGCCTTCGGCGTATCGCCAGTTCGGGCTGGTGGCGTAGGTCTCATCGGCTCGTGACGAGGTGATCCACCGACCGTCGGCGGTCTGGATGGCCAGGGCCACGCCGCGGAGCTTGTATAGGTCCCTCGGTTTGTTGGTGAACTGCACGGTGTTGGCTATCTTGATCCGCTTGAGCCAGTCCGGTGGCAGGTCGATGATCTGTTCCTGCCATTCGCTGGCCGCTCCCTTGTTCGGCGGGATCTTACAGAGCTGCTGGCCGTTGATCAGGATAAACTTGCCGGCGTACGCACCGCCGTTCACGTCGTACAGCTCGACACGGAGCTTGGCGGCCGTGATCTGGGCGAGCTGCTCCGGCTTGATGGGTGGGTTGGGTGTCCATGGAGGTCCAATCGGGGTGGGCTCGAGCAGGCAGTAGGAGCGTCGGAGGGCCTCGGGGCGGTAGCAGCGCGGCAACGGGCGACCTGCCGACAAGGGCGCTCCGGAAGGGGTCGTCGGTTTCGTTGCAGGACGAGTTGCCTGCGTGGCTGGCCGGCTGGCTGGGGCGCTGTCGGGCGCAGACGACGCAGATTGGGTGGCCGGCGCGGAAGCGGTCGTCGGCGGGGTCACGCGCAGGGGTAGCTCCGCCAACAGCCACGCCTGTAGGGCGGGCGGAGAGAAAACGAACGGCGCCGAGGCCTGTACGATCGGGGCGGTGATCTCGACCTTGCCGGTCAGGCCTGAGCAGTCGATCCGCAGCATCTGCCAGCCCACACCGACCGTCTTTTGTACCTTGGCAAGCTGCCCATTGAGGTGTACCGGGCCGATGGGCAGGACGTTGGCCCCTCGCGAGATGAGCAACGCGTCCGCACGAGGAAGCCGCTGGGCGGGCAGGACGAAACCGAGCGCCAGACGGGATGGTCCGGTGGTCGTCGGTTTGCTGGCTGACGGCTTGCTTCCCGTCGGTCGGCTGGTCGCGCCGATCGAGCCCGGCGTCGTCCCGATTGCCACCGCCGCGTCGCTAGCCCGGCAGGTTCGCCCCCCCGCTAGAAGCCGGACGCCGCGGGGCCTTGGGTCCGTCGACCGGGGGGGGCTGAGCTCCCAGACCGTCACCGAGCAGCCGGGAACGCTCAGCTTGACGGCTCGGTCGGCAGTGAGCTGGGCGGGCAGCAGCTCGCGATGGGGATAGACCGCCTCAACGTCCCAAGCGACCGACGGTGCGCCCATCCGTCGCGGGCGCTCGGCCAGCGTCAGGTCGAACGTCTGGTCCGCCGGCGCGGGGTTCCGCAAGACGGCGATGCCCTTGCGATCCGACCAATGCACGTACCCGTAGACGTCGCCACTTCTGGGCGCCGCACCGACCATCCGGGTGTGGATCATCGTCTTGGCGTTGTGGTTGGCCCATTGGGTGGCTCGGCCAAGCACCTCCCACCAGTCCGCGTTCAGCAGCGACGGGGTGAGATACAGCTCTTTGAGCATGACCCCTCGACCGAAGTACATCACGACGTAGTCGCTCCACTCACGGAGCGTTTCGTAAGGCCCCCCCAGCCGGTTCCGACGGGCATGGATGATGCCGTGCGTCATCAACGCCGACACCGGAACCTGCACCCGCTCGACGCGGAGCCGCTGGTAGAGGTGCTGGTCGCGATAGCTCATCGCCCATTCCCGCGGCGGCCGCTGCGGGTAGTGCTTGTCATAGCCGAAGTCACCTGCCGCCATCCAAATCGTGTCAGCGTGCGTCAGCCACCAGGGGCTGAGCCAGACGCCGCTGGTGACGTTGAGGAAGATGTCCGGCTGCAAGTTGCGCTCGTAGGTGAGCAAGTCGAGCAGCGCGTCGACGTTCGCCTCGAACCCATGTCGCGGCGTCGGGAGGTGAAGGTGGCCCTTCGCGCTGCATCGGAACCAGTTGAAGTCGTGCTTGTAGTAGGACAGGTTCGCATCGCGGATGCGGACCTCCGTGGCCTTGCGGACGGCGGATCCATATCGCGCGCTCGCCAGGCAGTAGTAGTTGCCGTGGCTGGACTTCTCATATCCCTGCTTGGCACCCCACCCGACGTCCAAGTTGGTCCCGTTGAGGGGCATCCACAGACCGACGCGGCTGCCATGCTTGGCCAGGGCGTCGGCGAGAGGCTTGTATCCCTGTGGCAGGATTTTGCGGTTTACGTCCCAGATCGACTTTGGGTTCTGCCACCCGTCGTCGGGCGCAAACGCGTCGAAGCGCAGTCTGTACGGAACGAGGAACGCCTTGCGGAATTCCTCGAAGCGCTTGATCAACGTTTCAGCGGCCAGCTCCGTGCCCCGCAGATCGTACCAGGCGTTGTACTGCAGGAAGCTGCGGGGCTTGAGGCGAACGCAGTTCAGATAGGACTCGAAGCTGTCGGACAGATTGCCTTCGACGTCAACGCCCCAGACGGCGCGCTTGGTCGTGAACTTCTGCCGACCCGGGAAGTGGTACAGGCGGAGTTGTCCGGGCTGCCCCTCGTGATACCCCGCGGGATACTCGAGCCCCGCGAACCATTTGCCGTCGACGAACACGGGCTGGCCGCGCCCGCCGAGGTCCGTCTTGAACTTGCCCGAAAGCTGCTCGACCTGCACGGCGTCGACGGGGACGGCACTCTCGACGTCACACCATTTGTGCATGAAGTGGCGTCCGTCGGCGACGCGCAGGTGAACGGTGGCCTTGACGGGTGCGGGCTGCGTGCACGCGACGGGAATCGCGACCGCTACCTCCTTGCCCTTGCCGTCAGGAGGAGTCCTTGTGATCTGTCCGGCGAGCCGGAGCGCCGAGGCGGGCACCTCCTTGCCATTGATCAGACGCAAATGGGGTCCGCCGTCGGCGACGTCGAGATGGGTCTTGGCGCGGACGTTCGTGAACCGAACGGTTCGGCAGACGCCCCCCTCGAGACTGAGCGTCCGCCCGATCGTTTCATTCGCGATCGCGATTCGGTCGGGCGCTACCTCGACGGTCGCTGCACGGGCTACGGTGACCGTCATCAGCAAGATGAGAGCTGCGGCGTTTCGGTCAGCTCGTTTGGGCCGGTCGGCCGTCGAAATCCCATCAACCAGGTGGTCGAAGTGTCGAGAGGTCATGGCCGAACGCAGATCATAGCATCCGCATCTGGACCAAGCCAGAAACCGGGCGGAAAAACGGCGAAGTCACCCGTGGCAAGCGGGGCGCAGCTACACTCGAAGCAGGCCTCTTCGTTGCGCAGAATGGGTCGGCGGCTACGCGGAGAGCAGGCGGGAGACGATCTCGACGATGGCGTTCATGTGTTGGGACATCATCCAGAGCGGGACGATCAGCAGCCCCACGCCCATCATGACCAGGCAGGCTCCGGTAGGAGACGGCAGCAAGGAAACGGTATCGAGCTGACTGTTGAATTCCCTGCGGAGTCGCAGGAGCAAGGACTCATCCAGGGTCCCGCGCGTGGGCGCGAAGTAGAGGGTGACGTTGTTGAGGAGCCCGAAGCCGCTCAGATCGATTCGCAGGTTCCTGGCGGGCACGGTCAACGAGAATTCGTCCTCATGCGTGACCAGCCCCATTCTCGACAAGGCTTCGTTGAGCATCCGTCGGCATCGCTGCTCGGTGATGTTGTAGACCACCCAGTTGTTCAAGCGCGGGGGCAGGAGCCACCAGAAGACGGCCCCGCCCAGGCAAAGGCCTGCCAGCACCACCCACCAGAGCTCGTAGCGAATCAGCATCGGCACGGGCCAGACCAAGACGGGAATGAAGACCAGCGTCAAGGCCACGAAATCGCTGCGTCCGCTGACCAGGCGGGGCCTGGCCTGGGTGTTCACCAGACCCAGAGCGAGGAAGTAGACGGCGACGGGCGCCACGTTGATGACGACCCGAAGAAAGAACACAGCTTGTTCGTGAGAACTCATGTTCCTGCTATCGGCAAACGCCTTGCCCGACGTTCATTCGTTCCATTGCGCTTCGTTCCCCCCGATGAGGGGACGTGCGCCTAATCGCTCGGCCGATCGATGTGCTCGCCCACGGCTGCTACCTTACGATACCCCAAATGCTTGATAACTTCCAGTACTTCGGTCCACGTAGGAAACGGCCGATTGTTGACCCGCTTGTATTCGTCAATGGCCATGATGAAGGCGAACTGCTCCTCGTCCATTTCGCCTTCTTCGGCGCTGCGCCGCTTGTCGCTTCGACGCCGTCCCGGACCCCGTCGGCGCTCCAGACCGCCGCGACGGTCGACGACGCTGCCTCTACGATCCATACCGGCGCGTCGATCTGGGGCTTGCCGACGCTCCGGGCCTGAGTACGGTTCATCCATGCCGTTCCCCACGTTTCCTGGGACGCAAGACCGGTTGCTCCGGACGAATCCAGCCTACCGATGACTAGAAGTCGTCGTCTTCGTCCTCGTCGTCATCCCCGAAGAAATCCTCGTCGTCTTCGTCTTCGTCATCGTAGTCGTCGAAGTCGTCATCCTCATCATCATCTTCGTAGTCGTCGTCGAGGTCGTCCGCGTCGTCCTCGTCCTCGTCCAGCGAACCGTCCCTATCGTCGAGGGCGAGGATTTCCGTTGCCTCGTCAAACATCCCGGCATGGACCAGCAACGGAATCCCGCCGGCGAGCGAAGGCGAATCCGCCACCTCCGCACTCGGGGTGTCGATCAGCGTCGGGATGTCATGCTCCTCAAGCAAGGTCCTGAGCCGCCCGGCCTCGGTCTGACTGTCGGCGAAGACCACAGGCACGAAATCTCCGAGGCCAGGCACGCTGGCCACCTCCAGTTGTTCGAAATCCGATTCGCCCATCGGTCGAGGCTCCTGCAACGCTCGTTAGAGCAGCCTTACCATAAAGTGTAGTCTCAAGCAGATCCCGGTCAAGAGGAATTTGCTCGCTGCCTGATGACCCATTCACTCGTCCTAACATGCCCATGGTCAGGGGCTTATCGCGGGATAGCCGCCCGTGCAGCTCCTGTCTTGACGCTCTTGTGCCCCGCCCCGGCGCCGCTTGCTCCCTTGCCCTCCTTGAGCCATCGCCGCTGGCGAACCGCGCGGACATCTCGGGCCCAACCTTCCGCGGCGAGATCTCCTTCGCGTAGCCGGACCCAGCCAGATTCGAACGACCCGTCGCCCACCCGGCGCGCGCTGTCCCGTACGGGCTGCGAATCAAAGAGCCGCTGCCCCAGTTGATCCGGCAGAAGCCAAACGACGCCATCGGCCTGTGTCGGTCGGACGCGCAGTTGCCGGGCCATCGCCGCGATGGCATCAGCGACGGGCACCGCCTTTCCCTGCAGAGAGATGAGTACCTGGCTGGTTCGGACCTTGTCGGGCAGCCACAGATTCAGGCCGTAGGCCTCGCTCAACCGGGCCGTCGCCGCGGCAATCGTCGCATCCACCAAGTCCAGGTCCGCTGTCTCCTTGCCCACGCGCACCCGCACGCCTGTCGGGGGGTCGCGGAGGGCGCGCAATCGAATGGCCAACGAGCTGAGTCGCCAGGCGGCCGGGGCACTTTCGGCGTCGGTGACCGCCACGACACCCTCGATTACGGTCCACCGAAGGCCGGCCAAGCGGCAGAGCACACAGATCGCCTGGAAGCCGGTCAGGTGCCTGGCCACCAGGTGGACGCGGGTCTGACTGGCCCGCTGCCGGCCGGTTTCGGTTCGCCAAATGGGCTGGCCGAGTCGGTTCGCCAGGTCGGCCAGGGCCTCGCTCGCGGGGATCCCCTCCCACCGGACGGCCACTCTGCGGGACGCCCATCCCTCGATCCCCAGGGGATCCGTCGTTCGTCGGTCGCCTTGGGCCCAGGCAACCTGGACCGGCAGCCAGCCAACCAGCACCGTCACAGCCATGGGGGACGTCAGCCAACGGGTCGCCATCGCCTCGGGTCCTCGATCGGACACATGACGCGCGGATTCTCTGGACAAGGGCGGCCGCCTGTCAAGCCCCGATTCGCCTCACCTTCGCCTTGCCTGACCGCCTAATCTGTCACGCCCCCCCGCCTGACCGCCTGACATATCGGTCAACAGGGACTTGCGTTGCACGGTGATATGAGTATAATACTGGGTTTGACTGTGGATGAATCTCACCTTGTACGATACGCGATTCTGCCGGGGATTCCGGCCCGAACCCGTGGGTTAGCAGGAGCAGGATCATATGGACGCCGAGGGTGGCCTTGCGACCATCTTTCAACAGGAAGTGTTTGATCAACAGACATACGCTCAACTCCGTTCGATGGTGTACAGTTCGGCGCAGGCCCGGGAGCAGTTTCTGGGTCAGATTGCCGAACTGGCCAGGAACCTCGGGAGCCCCGAAACCGATGACCGGGACGGTGCCCTCAAGCTGGGCATGTGTTACTGCCTGCTCGGTCGTCATCGTGAGGGCGCTGAGTGGCTGGCGGCTGCCCGCGACATCAAGGAACGTCGCTACTACCTGGGCGAGTGCCTTCGGGCAACCGGACAGCCGGCCCAGGCCGCCGTCGAGTTCGAACGGGCGGCGACCAAGGGGTGGGATGAATTCGCCTGCAAGCTCCGCCAAGTGGCGTGCCACTGCCAGGCGGGCAACCTGGAGGAGGCGGAGGGTATTCTCGCTTCGCTGGCCAGCGCCGGCGCCGAGAATGCTGATTGGCACTATCACTACGGATGCCTCCTGGAGCGGCAGGGGATGGCGCTGGACGCCATCGCCGAATTCGAGCGGGCCATTGCTCTTGACGAGACCCACGCGCCGGCGATGTTCCGGCTGGCCTACGCGCTGGATCTGAGGGGCGAGGATGAGCGCGCCATCGAGCTGTACCAGCGGTGCGTGTCTCGGCCGCCCGTCCATCTGAACGCGTTGATGAACCTGTCGGTGATCTACGAGGATCTGGATCGCTATGACGACGCGCTGGCCTGTCTCAGGCAGGTCCTGGCCACCAATCCCAATCACGCTCGGGCGCGGATGTTCCTCAAGGACATCGAGGCCAGCAAACACATGGTCATCGACGAGGAGCAGGAGCGGGTTCGGGAGCGCAGGAACGCCGTTCTGGACATCCCCGTGACCGATTTCGAGCTGTCGGTTCGCAGCCGCAACTGCCTCAAGAAGATGAACATCAGGACCCTGGGCGATCTGCTCAGGATCACCGAGGCGGAGCTGCTGGGGTACAAGAACTTCGGCGAGACGTCCCTCAATGAGATCAAGGCCATGCTCTCTCAGAAGGGGCTTCGGCTGGGCCAGGCCATCGAAGAGCAGCGACAGGTGCGCCGTCCGGGGACCTCGCCCGCGCTGGCCAACGTCAACCCGGAGATCCTCAGCAAACCCGTCAGCGAGCTGGACCTGTCCGTTCGCTCCAGGAAGTGCCTGCAGCGGCTGAATATCGCGACGCTGGGCGAACTGGCCTCGCGCACGGAGGCCGAGCTGCTCGGCACGCGGAACTTCGGTCAGACCTCGCTCAATGAGATCAAAGAACGCTTGGCTGAGAACGGCCTGCAGCTTCGGAAGCTGGAGAGCTGACGGGCAGCGGGTCATCCCGCCCCGGATCGTTAGGGGCTGGAAGGCCTAACCTGCCGGGCGAACGGGGGTCTTTCGGGTAAGGCTTGCGGGAACGGGGGGTATCCATCGCCGAATCGTGAGGGAGGACCCGGCATTGGCTCATCGCCAACGGATCCCATTGCCCGGGACGGCGTCCGGCAGGTGTGCCCTGACGGCGCTGCTTGGCGTGTTGGCCGCTGGCTCCCTGGGGGGCTGCAGGACCTCGTCGGGACATCCGGGCCGGCCGAGCGCGGACGTCGTCAGCACGGCCGACCGTCGCATCCGGGTGCGGCTCGACAAGAGCATCCCGCAGTTCGTCCTGCGCGTCGAGGGGGGGTGCCTGATCGACAACGATGAAGGCAAACCGCTTCTCCACCCCCTCAGCGAGTTGGACCGGAGCGTCGTCGCCCCCGATCCGGACGATCCGAGCAAGCTGAGGGTCGGCGAGTTCCGTTTGCCGGGGCCCGTGGTGCGTGTCCTGCCCAGCGAGGACGGGACGTTGGTGTACAACGACCGGCACTACCGGGGATACCTCGTGGCCAGGCGCGAGGGCAACGGCTTTCTGGTCATCAACGTGGTCGACATCGAGTCGTACCTGCGGGGCGTCTTGCGAGGTGAGCTGCCGCGGTACTTTCACTCGGAGACCTACCGGGCCCAGGCGATCGTCTCGCGGACCTACGCCCTCTACCAATGCTACGTCCACGGCCGCAAGCGGACCTGGGACGTGACCGCCGACACGTCCAGCCAGGTCTACCGCGGCAGAGATGCCGAGGCTTCCAAAAGCAACGAGGCCGTCGCCGCCACCGCCGGGATCGTCCTGGCGTGGGACGGTCCGCAGGGACGGAAGATCTTCTGCACGTACTTCAGCAGCACGTGTGGGGGGATGAACCAGAACGTCGAGAACGTCAAGGGGGGGCAGGCGCCCGGGCCTCTGCGCGGCGGCGTCGCGTGCAAGTATTGCAAGGCCTCGGACTGGTACCGGTGGGACACGGTCAGGCTCCACAAGGATCGCATCACCAAGGATGTCAAGCGGTTCTTCGTCAACGGGGGCTACACGCACGCCGAAAAGCTCGCCCGGATCGAGGAGATCAGGGTCCTGACCAAGACACCCAACGGTCGGGCCATCCGGCTTCGACTGATCGACAAGAACGGCTTCGTGGCCGACATGCGGGCCGAGGACTTCCGCTTGCTCATCGACAGTGGGCGGTCCATCAAGAGCACGCACTTCGACGTCGTGACCGAATCGAATTTCATCCGGTTCGAGAACGGCCGCGGCTACGGGCATGGCATCGGCCTGTGCCAGCACGGGGCCGAGGGGATGGCCCGTGACGGCATCCGCGCCGGGCAGATTCTCCAGCACTACTACCCAGGTGCCGCCTTGGTCAAGGCCTACTGACAGACCCGTCGCTTTGACCATGCCGCTTTTCACATACGAACGCCATGGGCGTAGAATGGACGCATGTCACGCGTCCGTTGGTCCTTGATGGTCTTCCTGATCGGTGTCGGCATGACGTCCGGACCCGGTTCAGAACCAGAAGTGTTGGCGGCGGGCAAGCGGTCCGCGGGCAAGAAGGCCGATGCCAACGTCGTCGCCCGGCTCGTGTCCGCGATGGACAAGCTCCGGCCGCTCCACAAGACGCTTGGCAAACCGCGTCCCGGCGATTGGCTGGCGTCGCACCCCGAGCCGGGCCAGACGTTCCGGCAATACCTCGCCACCCGACCGGTCACGCCCCGCGGCACGCGACACGTCATCTACATCCAGCCGATCGGTGAGTTCTCGGCCTCGCAGCGGAAGGTCATCGAGCTCACCGCCGACTTCATGGGTCGGTACTTCGGTGTGACCGTCAAGACGCAGGATGACCTGCCGTCGTCTCTCATCCCGAAGCGGGCGCGACGCGTTCATCCGTCCTGGGGGGTCAAGCAGATCCTGACCAGCTACGTTTTGGAGGACGTGCTCAAGCCCCGGCTGCCGGACGACGCGGCGGCGTATCTCGCCCTGACCGCGACCGACCTCTGGCCCGGACGGGGATGGAACTTCGTCTTCGGGCAGGCGTCGCTGCGGGATCGCGTGGGCGTCTGGTCGATCTGTCGAAACGGCGATCCCGACCAGAGCGAAGCGAGCTTCCGTCTCTGCTTGCTGCGGACGCTCAAGACCGCGACGCACGAGACCGGCCACATGTTCTCGATGTGGCACTGCACCGCCTACGAGTGCAACATGTGCGGGAGCAATAGCCGCGCCGAATCAGACCGTCGCCCACTGGCGTGCTGTCCGGAATGCATGGCCAAGGTCTGCTGGGCCACCGGCGCCGACCCCGCGGACCGATACAGGAAACTGGCCGCCTTCTGCGAGAAACACGGCCTGAAGACCGAGGAACGGTTCTACCGCAGATCCCTCGAGGCGCTTCGGAGCGGACGGGATGACTTGCGACGGGATTGAGACTCGGCACACGTCCTGGTGAGGTTAAGTAGGGCGGCAAGACCGTGTGAGAGGGGGCTCCAATAGATCACTTGACGCCGTGCGGTTCCGTTGCGGTCGGCTGTCCCTTGCACCACTCCAACGCAACCGCGCGCACGAACTCCGACAGACCGCTGTACCCCGATCGACCCGTCTGCTCTCCAAGGAGCAGCTTTTCCTCCGGCGTCAGCCGGATGTTGATCTGCTCGGTTCGCCGCGCCGCTGAGGCGGGGGAGGGCGGCTTCTCGCCGGCCTCGAGCATGGTGGCAACGGTCGTCTCGATCGCCAGAAACGTCGCCCGCAGGCACTCATTGGGCGTCTTGCCGTCGGCGAAGACCCCCGGCAACTCGACGACCCGCCCGATGTAGCTTCCTTCGTCATCCGGTCCTATCACAAGGCGATAGGTCTTGGCCACCTTGCGCGCACGTGCCAGAAGCGCGCGGGAGAAGGGACGGTCGACGTCGTCTTTGCGTGCCCTACGCTTGGTCGAAATCCGAGATGATCTTCTTGATTCGCTCAAAGTGCTTCCTCAAGACTCGCTTGCCGGCCACAGGGAACCCGATCATGGGACGCCCCGGGCAGGCGAAAAGCACGAAATAGTGGGTGCTTCGGTCTGGGTACTTCCGTCGTTTGGCTAGCTGGTACCCGTTCTGCTCCAGAAGACTGAGAACCAGTGTGAACGGCACGGACCGCGACATCGCTGTCCTCCTCTCCCGCAAGCTAAGTCTCTTCTTGTCATCTCCATTCCTCCTTCCCTATCGGCTCTGTCCGGCCTGTGTCCCTCTCCCAGGCCTCTTCCCCAGACAGCTCTGTTCAGTATATCGGATGATATGCACCCATGTCAATCCCCGGGCCACACGGAACGCAGCCCCCCTCTGATTCCCCTAAGGGCCCGACGGTCTCGATCGACGGGACCTCGTAGGCTCCCCCACGACGGGAGTGACGTTTCCATGGGCTGACGAACGCCGCTGGGAGTATCCGACCACTCCACAGGGGACTGGTTCTGCTTTCGATGAGGGAGCTTCGCGTGGGAATGACTTGCTCGTGGCATCTCGGAGGCGCCGTGCTCAGACGGCCCGATAGCCGGCTTCTAGCCGGCGCTACAGTTAGACACGGGCTTCAGTCCGTGGGGGTCTTGCGCTCGTTACCATTCCCCCCTTCCTCCGAGCCGGCGTACGCCGGCTCGGAGGAAGGGGGGAACAATGGTTGGGGCCACCTGCACACGGGCTGAAGCCCGTGCCTAACGGGGGAGCCGGCTGAAAGCCGGCAAGGGCTTGGTCAATGCGGTGGACATCGCTCCAGTCGCGCCGACGAGCTTGGGTTGTACGCAACCGTCAGACGACGAGTCCGTCCGGCCGAGAACGGTGCTACTTCTTGTACGTCAGCACCTTCTTGGACTCGAGGTTCTTCATCAGCGCCGCCTTGTCCTTGAAGTAGGTGCTCTTCATCTTGCGGTTGCTGACGAGTTTGATGGCCTGGTCGTCGAAGTGCGGCGACTCGGGATCGTCCGACTGGCCGAGCGGGGCGGCCGTCCATGACTTCGGGGGACGCGTCATCATGACGACCTGTGGGGCGCACTGGCCGCCCGTCATGAGCCGCTGGCCGCTCTCGAGCTTGTGGCCGAAGCCGAGGTTGCGCGGGCAGGCGATGCCGTTTACGCCGCCGCCCTCGGCGGGAGCCGTTCGCTTGCCGCCCCTGCGACCCGTGCGGTAGACGTCGCCGTACTTGACGTCGATCTTGCCGTGCTCGGCGATCATGGCCTTCCGGCCCTCCCGGAGCATCCGGATGATCCGCTTGTCGGTCAGCGACTCGGACGGCGGGGCGCCGAGGCGGTTCCGCTGCTTGTCCATGAACGACTGCTGATCCTTCCAGAACTTGTAGGGCAGGACGCCGGTCGAGTCCTTCGTGGCCCGACGGTCCCAGGTCAGGATCGCCTGAGCGAAGGCGGCCAGGTCCTTGTCGGCCTTGGTCTCGGCGTCGGCCTTGTCCCAGGCCGCCTTGAGCCGATCCTGCCACGGCTTGACGCCGTACACCTCCGGCGACAAGGCGATCTCGAAGACGTCCTCGATCGTGGCGTTCTGAACCTTGTCGAGATGGACAAACGCCATGGCCGCCCGCTGATGCAGGCCGTACTTGATGCCCATCACCTGCGGCTCCATGTAGATGTATGATTTGTACTTGTCCTCCGTCAGCGGGCTGTCGCGGAACATGACGCGGGGCGAGACGTTGCAGTTCTGCATCCAGCCGCACTTGGGGTTGAGGATCTGGACCAGGTCGCTGGTGGGATGGATGCCTTTCCACTCGGTGGCGGGGGTGTCGCCGGGCACGGGCTTGTTGTAGTTGTAGCCCTCGGGGCGGATGGGGACGCGGCCGGTCCTTTGGTAGTAGATGTCGCCGTCGACGCACGTCACCATGACGTTCTGGGGCATGAGCTGGGCCATCGCCAGGGCGGCCTGGACGTCCTTGATGCTTTTCGACTGGAACACCTTGTACATCTGCTCCGCCAGGCCGAATTCGTTGGCGTAGCTGAGCGCCATCGCGTAGCCCTTGCCGTCCTTCTCGGCGATGACCGGACCGTGATGCGTGTACAGGATCTTCTTGGTGACGTGGTCGATCGTGCCGTCTTTGGTCTTGACGGCGATCTTGATCGTCTCGAGCTTGCCATCCCGCCACTTGCCGTCGTACTTGTACTGGGCGGGGTTGTCGGGGTTGAGCGTTTCCATGAAGACGTCTGCGGTGTCAGGCCCGCCGGTGGTCATGGCGACGGAGATGTACGCGTTATGGCCGAGCGAGATGAGGGGCATGCCGACGATGGCCGTGCCGGCCGTCCGGAGGTCGCCGGCGTACATCCTGGCCTCGTAGAACCGCATCGGTCCGTAGAAGCCCAGGTGCGGGTCGATGACGGCGATCGCAACCTTGTCCTTGGTCTTGGAGGGGGCCAGGGCCATCTCATTCGAGCCGTGGTACTCGATCTTGGGCGGGCTGATGCCGCCGGCGACCAGGTCGCTGCCGGCCTGGCCCAGGGGCCATCCCCAAATGACGGCCCGTCCCAGCGCGATGCCCATCCAGGGCTCCATCTCGATCTGGTTGTCGGGCAGCTTGTCGGGGTGTTCCTTGAAGTACTGTTTCACGCCGGCCTGGAAGGCCACCATGCAGGCGCGGACCTTCGGGTGGACTTTCGGGTAGCCTTCCTTGGACACCTCCGCGTGTCGAAAGACGCGGGCAACGAAGTCCTTCTCCAACCCGCCCGGACCCTCGGTCTCCGACAGCCGGCCGATCGCGGTCCGGTAGTTGTCGAAGATCTGCCTGGGCCGATCCTCGGCCTGGGCGTAGCCCATCGCGAAGCAGGCGGCCTCTTCGCTGTCGGCGTAGATGTTGGGCACGCCCCAGGTGTCGCGGTAGAGGGTGGCCGTGTCGGCGTCGAGCTGGACGGGCGCAACGGCCAGCGCGACCAGAAAGGCGGCCAGCGGGAATACGGCGCTCAGGCGGTATCTCATCGTAAGGTCTCCTGTCGTCGACGTGTCAGGACGGACTTGCCGAGACCGGCCGTCACTTGCAGCCTGCCCCAGGCGCTAGCCCAGAAACGATACTGGCAGGCGCGACTGACCGCCCGCGAAAAGTTGTAAGAATCTGTCGCCGCCGTTGGCCCGGTTGCCTCGAGCGAGGCCTGTGACATATAAGGGACTTAACGGTCACTCCACCGTCGTCTCGCGGTTTCGGACCCGATGCGGTGGAGAGGCGGGTGCGGATGCGATGAGCCACCATGCGGTGACAGTCATTCTCTTGATGATCGCGATTGCGGTCACGTTGGCCTCTCGATCCCCCAGGGGATTGACGCCTCGGCAGCGGCAGCGGAATCTGCGTTGGGAGTTCGCGGTGGTCCTGCTGTTGACGTGCGGTATCCTGGGCATCAACCTCTGGGCCGGCATGTCCTGGTTTGCGGGAATGCTGTTGTCCGTCCTGCTACTCTCGCTGGCCGGCACAGGCTATAACGCATTCTTCGCGGCGCCGACCCAACGGGAGATCGCCGAGAATTACATCATGGACCGCGGCCACTGTGGGCGGTGCGGGTACGACCTGACCGGCAACGTCAGCGGTATCTGTCCGGAGTGTGGCTGGCGGATCCCGGGCCCAGAGGTCAAGCGAGAGCGCTCATGGGAACTCCTCTGGTTCAGGCCGTGGCGGATCAGCCATCTGCACGATTGGCGGGCCAACCTGCAGGAGTGCGTTTGTGCCGCGGTGGTCTTCCTCATCTGGACCGGTCTGGCAGCCTGGTGGGTCGGTTGGGCGTATTGTGTGCCCCCCGCCCTGATCCTGATCTACGTCATCGTCCACGGGGTGCGGATCATCGATTACGGTCGCCGACAGCGCGACGCGGGTCGACAGGACGAGACGCAGCGTTGACAGTCCGAGGCGCTGGCCCCGAAGATGTTGTCGGCGAGCACGCGTTCACCTTCAAGAGGTGCATTGATGCGGGAGACAAGTCCAGGGGTCGGTAGACTCCGCTGGTACGTAGGGCGCGCTGTTTGTGCAGGCGTCGCGTTCTGCGCCGCTGCGCTCGCTTGCTCCGAGCCGACGCGTGCCGCGGGCTGGCCGACACATCGGCACGACGCGACGCGGAGCGGCGTAACGTCGGAGATCGTCAGGCCGCCGCTGGTCGAGGCGTGGGTCCATCGAGCCAAGTATCCGCCGCAGCCCGCGTGGCACGGCCCGGCTCGGAGAGACGGCTGGCACAAGACCGAGAACCTCAAACCCCGGGTGATCTTCGATTGGGCGTTTCACGTCGTCGGCGCGGACGGCGCGGTCTACTTCGGCAGCTCCGCCGACGACAAGGTCACCTGCCTGGATGCCAAGACGGGCGAGGAACGGTGGCGTTTCTTTGCAGACGGACCGATCCGCCTGGCGCCGACCGTCCAGGGCGACAAGGTGTACGTGGGATCGGACGATGGCGTGGTCTACTGCCTCGCCACCAAGGACGGCAAGCTGGTCTGGAAGTACCGGGCCGCCCCGACCGACTATCGGGTGAGCGGCAACGAGCGGATCATGTCCGTTTGGCCGGTGCGAAGCGGCGTCGTCGTCGACGGCGGAACGGCCTACTTCTGCGCCGGGCTGTTCGCCTTCGAGGGCGCCTACCTGTGCGCCGTCAACGCCCAGACGGGGGCCGAGGTGTGGAAGCAGAAGCTCCGCACCCTCTGCCCGCAGGGGTACCTGCTGGCATCGGCCGAGCGGCTCTACATGCCGGCCGGCGGCGGCCCGCCCGCGGTCTTCCGACGCAAGGACGGCAAGTTCCTCTACTCGCTGGAGGGGTCCGGCGGGGCCTTTGCGGTCCTGTCCAAGGAGGCCCTGATCTACGGCCCGGGGAAAGTCGGCACGCTCGAGGCGTTCAAGACCGGGTCCAGGGACCAGCTGGCCACGTTCGCCGGCAACCAGATCGTCGTGACGCCGAAGATGTCCTACCTGCACACCGACACGGAACTCACCGCGCTGGATCGATCCCGCTACCTGGCGCTGTGCGACGAGAGGAATCGGCTGTCGAGGCGCGTCAACACGTACAAGGAGCAGCTCAAGCAGCAGAACAAGGACATCGACTACGACCCGCCCAACGCTTTCATGATCGGGACCTACAAGGACGACAACGAGCACTACGTGTTCAAGGGACAGATCGGCGAGGTGCGCGTTTGGAAGATCGCCTGCGATGCGGCGGCGATCAAGGCGGACATGGGCCGCACGCTCGACGATAAGCCGGAGGGGCTGGTCGGCTACTGGCGGATGGACGAAGGGACGGGTGAGGCGGTTGCCGACTCGGCCGGCAAGAACGCCGGCAAGCTCGTCAAGGGACCGAAGTGGATCCAGACGGGATCCGAGGGCCCCCGTCCGCCGTCGGGGCAGGCGATGGCCTTCGACGGTCAGACGACCTACGTGGACGCGGGTAAGGGCGCCAGCCTGAGGATGCCCCGTCACGTGACCATCGAGGCGTGGATCAAGGCGGAGGAGCGCGAGAAGTGGTCGGGTATCGCGGGGAACATCTGGGATTCCGGCTCGACCGAGGCGGGGGTTGGCCTGACGCTGGACGACGCGACGGGTGTCTGGTTCGGCCTGAAGGCCGGCGGCAAATCGATGATCTACCTGAGCAGCGGGCCCGACTCGATCCAACTGGACCGATGGCATCACGTGGCGGGAACCTACGACGGCAGCGTCATGAAGGTCTACGTCGACGGTGTGTTGAAGGCGAGCAAGGTCCTGTTCCCGCCCGACACGGCGACCCCCGAGGAGCTCACCAAGAAGATCGCGGAGCTCAGTGCGTCGATATCGAACATTACCAAACAGTTGCCGAAGTGCATCCGTTGGAAGCGTGCGTGCAGGTATCCCTATTCGCTGATCCTGGCGAGCGACGTGTTGTTCGCGGGCGGGACGAACGAGGTGGCGGCGCTGGGCACGACCGACGGCAAGACGTTGTGGACGAACAAGGTGACGGGAAGAGCGCTGGACCTGGCCGTCGTCGACGGCCGGCTGATCGTCAGCACGGATCGAGGCGTCATCCACTGCTTCTGCGGGAAATGATGGTGGGTGATGGCGGTTGCGGCGAGCGGGACGGAGACATGCGGTGATGGACAAGGCAGGCACCGTTCTTGTCGGGTGGATGACGGGGCTTTCGCTGCTGTGTGGCGTGGCTGAATCGGCTGCGACGGATACCGCGCCGGCGACGGCCAGAAGCGGGCTCGTGAGTCACTGGGTCTTCGGTCCGGATCATGTGGTTGGCCAGGAGGTCAAGGATCTGGCCGGGGAGATTCCCGCCAAGATCGCCGGTCCGGTCCGGTTCCGAACGGACATCGCTGCCAGGCCGATGCTGGTCGACGGCGACCTGGCCAAGATCTCGCTTCGCTACGACGCCAAGTCCAAGGCGATGCCCAAGACGGCGATTGCGGTGGAGGCGTGGATCTGCATCGACAAGACGGTGGAGTGGGCCAACATCATCGGTGCCGTCAGCGGGGAAAAGGGCTGGCAGCTAAGCTATCGTCAGTCGAGCTTCAGCTTCGGTGTGTCGGGCAAGAAGACCAAGGGGCTGACGCATCTTCGGGCCCGCGACAGCCTGGAGTGGGGGCAGTGGTACCACGTCGCGGGAACCTACGACGGTGAGTCGCTGAAGGTCTACGTCAACGGTCGACTGGAGAACACCTCGACCGCCCAGACGGGCGACATCGACCTTCCGGACAAGGCAGACTACGTGATCGGCCGGTTCGGACAGTACGCCCCGCGTTGTTGGCTGCACGAGATCCGCGTCCACGACCGTGCCCTGAGCGATCGGGAGGTTGCTGCCAGCTACCAGGCCAAGCAGGCGTCGTTTCCTGACCTGCTGCGGGCGAAGGTCGGTCCGATCCTGCGGCGGCTGGACAAGCAGACCGTCACGATCACATGGCAGACCGACCGGCCCATGCCGTCCGTTGTGAGCTATGCGCAGACGCCGCTGGTGTCCAAGCGCGTCGTCGATGCGACGGCAAAGACCGACCACGGCATCACCATCAAGGACATTGAGCCGCAGAAGATGTACTACTACCGCATCCTGGCCGAGGACGCGGACAAGACGGCGCGGTGCTCGCGGTTGTACGAGTTCGACGCGACGTTCGACTACACGCCCGTGGAGGTCGCGTCGGGGCCCAGCCCGTATCCCGAGAATGAGCTCACGGAGGTCTACGCCAAGACTGCGGCGCGGATCCTGGCGTGGTCGGGCGTCAAGAAGGGATGGTGCCTGGATCTGGGCTGCGGCGATGGCCGACTCGCCTATGAGATCGCTCGACAGAGCCACCTGAAGGTCATCGGGATCGATGAGGATCCCGCCAAGGTCGCCGCGGCCCGCAAGGCGCTCGACGCCGCAGGGCTGTACGGCGTGCGGGTGACGATCCAGCACGCGTCGCTTGATGAGCTGCCGTTCGGCGATTACCTGGCCAATCTGATCGTCTCGAACCAGTTGATGATCTCGGGCAAGCTGCCCGGCTCGGCGGCTGAGGTGTACCGTGTGCTCCGGCCTTGCGGCGGTGTGGCGTGGTTGGGCCGGCCGGAGGCGATGAGGAAACGAGGCGAGGCCCTGGATCTGGCGAAGCTCGAAGCCTGGCTCAAGGAGGGGTCGGTGACGGCGTGCGGCTACGTTCGAGAGCCCGACCTGTGTGTGCAACTGCGTCGCGGCAAGCTGCCCGGCACGGGCGCGTGGACCCACCAATACGGCGAACCGGGCAATTCGACCTGCAGTCAGGACCAGCATGCGGGCGGACCGATGCAGGTTCTGTGGTTCGGTCGGCCGGGACCGCGTCCGATGATCGACCGTGGGACGCGATCGCCCGCGCCGCTGTCAACGGACGGTCGGCTGTTCGTTCAGGGCGATCGGTGGCTCTTCGGATTGGACGCCTACAACGGAATGATACTGTGGGTGCTGAACATCCCCGACCTGCGCCGTGCGAACATCCCCCGGGACGGCAGCAACATGGTCGCCGCGGAGGACGCCCTCTACGTCACGGTCCGCGACCGGTGCTGGCAGTTGGATCCCCAGACGGGTGAGCTGGTGACGACGTTCGGCCTGCCCCGGCCGTCGAAGACGGTCGCGCATGACTGGGGCTATCTCGCCTGCAGGGGCAACATGCTGTTCGGCAGCGCGGTGAAGCGCGGGGGGTTATTCATCGGGGCCGACGGCGAGTGGTATGACCGGCCCGACGAGGAATCGCAGAAGGTCGTCAGCGACTATCTGTTCGCCCTGGATCGCAAGACGGGCAAGACCAAGTGGGTCCACACGGGCGGTGTGGTGATCAACTCGACGCTGGCGATGGGCGACGGGCGGATGTACTTCGTCGAGTCGCGCAGCCCGGCGGCGTTGGGGCTGAAGGCTGGACGAATGGACAAGGAGCTGACGACCGATCGGTACATGGTCAGCCTGGACGCCCTGACCGGCAAGAAGAAGTGGGAGCACTACCGCTACTTCCAGACGTCCAAGTGGGTGTTCCACCTGTGCTACGCCAAGGACACGCTGATCATCCTGGACACGACCGATCAGTACCACATCTACGGGTTCGATGCCAAGAGCGGCGACCCGCTATGGAAGCGGACATACGCGTTCCGTCGAAACCACCACGGCGGGGCGATGCAGCATCCGGTCATCGTCGGCGACGTGGTCTACGCCGAGCCGTGCGCGTTCGGGCTCCGCGACGGCAAACCGGTCAGGATCAGCAAGCCCCCTAACGGATGCGGCACCGTGTCGGCGTCGGCCAAGGCACTGTTCTTTCGGGACGGGTACCACAGCATCTACGACATCAAGACGAAGCAGCTCAGGAAGTTCACGGGGATGCGACCCAGTTGCTGGCTGAGCATCATCACGGCTGGCGGCTTGATGCTCGCCCCGGAGGGCAGCGCGGGATGCCATTGCGCCTGGCCGATTCAGACGACGATCGCCTTCGCACCCAGACCGCCTGTAGACAGCGAAACGTCCAAACGTCGAAACGTCGAAACGTCGAAACGTCAGAACGTCGACACGTCAACACCTTGACACGTCGGGGCCAAGCGCCCCGCCTGCCCGTCTTGACGTCGCGCTCAGTCTTTCCTTCGACGGGGTCTTCGGCCTGCGGCAGCGTTCCGGGCGACGAGCGTTGCGATGCCGGCGATCAGCACGATGGCGAGGGGCGCCATTGTGGCCAGACAGGGCGCGCCCCCTCTTTCCTCGATGACGCCCGCAACCTGCGTCGTTTCGACCGTCGTGGTGACCGTTACGTCCTGGCCCGATTGGTCCTCGACCGTCAGGAAGTAGTCGGTCGGCTCGGTGGGGGCGACGATGATGGTCGACTCGGTCTCGCCCGTGCTCCAGCTGTAGGTGTAGGGTTCGACGCCGCCGGAGACCGTGGCCGTCAGCGTGCTGGTCTGCCCTGGAGAGACGATATTGGGATCGGCCTCGACCGTGACAACCAGCTCCGTCGCGGCCACCTCGAGGACCACCGATGCCTCACCGGTCGCCCCGAGGGCGTCCGTGACCGTCACCGTGTAGGTCTTCGTGACCTTGGGTTCGGCGATGAAGGCGGCGCCCTTGTGGCCGGTGTCCCATTCGTAACTGTAGGGTGCCATGCCGCCCGAGGCCTGGGCGGTCACGAGCGCGCTGCCGCCCACAGAGATGAGGTTGGGTTCGGTCGTTGCGGTGACCTCGAGCGTCGAGGTCTGAGCGCCGGTCGAATACACGCCGGTCACCTCCACGGTCTCGTCCTTCTGAACCGTGACCGGTTCAGGATCTGGGGTGTTGTAGCCCTCCACCTCCCCGAAGGAGACTACGTGGGTGCCCGTTTCGACGTCGCCTGACCACGACCCGATGCCCATCAGATCGCCATCCAAGTAGATGTCGCCGTTCACGGGCTGGCCGTCCTCGTCCTCGGTCTGAACCGCAAGCGTGCCCTCGCCGGGATCCACCTCGCCCGTGTAGTCCTGGCTGATGAGGTCTTCCCTGACGTTGTCATACGTCCGGCTGGCCGGAGCGAAGACGTACCCCGCCTTCGTGGGCGTCACCGTCCCGGACCACCCGTATCGCACCGGGACCCGGTAGTACCCGTTGGTGTCGGTCATGTCCCAGCCGCCGTTGCTGTTCTCTTCGACCAACACGCCATCGATGCCCGCGCCGTCTGCGTTGAGGATCCACCCGCTGATGGCCAGGGGGTTCACGACGACGACCGAGAACGCCATGGTCGCCCCGGTCAAGCCGATGTTCTCGATGCCGAGGCCCAACGGGTTGTCGTTGTAGCTCAGGCTGCTCGGATTCGTGTCGTCCCGGAACGCAGTGGCGTTCCCGAGACGGAAGTAGTCGAGGTCGTCTCCCACGCTCTCCAGCGACGCGAGATGCTGCGCGCCGTCCGGTCCGGCTTCCTCGAGGTCGACCAGGTAATGCGTCTCGTCGTCGTTGTCGGTCATGCTTTCGTCCACGTGCCAGATCAGGATGCCCCGACTCGACCCGGGCAGCTGTGAATCGAAGCCGATGCCCTGACGGTTCTCGACGAGGAAGTACTCGTTGGCTTGGAACGACAGCTGAAGCTTGTAGACCTGGGGCGTCGCCTCGACCGCAGACAGCGTGTATGCGCCCACCGACGAGATGACCGTCGGTTTGACCCAATCCAGCGTGGCCCGGCACCACGCGCTGAAGTGGGCCGGACAGACGCCGTCCCCGCCGTTCCAGGACCCGTACGCCATCACGCAGAAACTCCCAGCGCCGAGGCTGCTGCTGTCCCTGTCGTAGAGATCGGGCAGCCCGCCGAGGAGGTGCCCCAGTTCGTGGCAGATCACGCCGATGCGGATGATGGACGCGCCTCCTGCCCGAACGGCGGGCACGGTGGCGTAACGCTGCATGATGACGCCGTCATACGTCACGGGATTGCCCAGCTCCCACATGTGCGACCAGATCGCGTTGGGATCGTTTCCTTCCTCCTCCCCCTCGCCGGCGTGCATGACGGTCAGGCTGTCGATGTTGCCGTCGCCGTCACCGTCTACCTGACTGAAGTCGAAGCCCCGGGCGTCGAGCTTGGCCAGGGCGTCGCGCACCATCGTCGTGGGCAGGAGGTCGTCGCCCCAGGCGTCGTTCTGGCCATAGTGGCCGTACGTATTGTCGAGCGTCACGGGCTCGACCACCGTCGACTGGAGCGTCAGGGCTCCGTAGGAGACCTCGTAGTAGTAATCCTTGACCGATCCCACCGCCCCGTCCGCCGAGTAGCCTATCTCGTTGAACAAGGCGTCGAACTCCTGCTGCGTGTTCTGCACCACCACGTCCGTGAAGTTGACGGGGATGACGAGGTTCCGAACCGTTCCCTTGGGGCTCGCGCGATTCGGGCTCGCCTGCTTGGCGACCTTGGCCGGTCGGCGCACCTTGGCCGCTGCGCGGATCCGCTTGGCCGCGGCGGCCGCCTCCGGGATGCCGCTCGGGTCGTCGCGACCCACGATCAGCGCGGTGGGTTTGACCTGGCCGTCCACCTCCACCGCATAGACCCACTGTTTGGTCTGCGCTGCCTTGACGACCAGGCGCCCCTGATCGTCCTCAAACCAGTGGGTGTACTCGTCCCCCTTGAGGTAGACCGTTAGCGGTGCGCCGTCGGGTTGTTCGACGTTGATCGGCCCGGGTCTTGCCGGGACCGCATGGGCCGGCGCGGCAGCCCAAGAGACGGCCAGGATGGCGGCCATCCACGGCAACCCAAGACGCCCGATTCGAGGCGCCACGTCTCCGCCCGACCTCGGCCGATCGGTCCGCAAACAGATTGCTCCGATACTCATCGTAAACCACCCCATGGTATGCCCGTCGCTTCGCTGTGCGGCTGGGGATGCGGTGCCAGGTCCGCTACCTGGCCTGCTTCCCAGCACGCCCAGCGCGGTTGCGCACCTGCGGTGCGTCCGCCTACAAAACTGTCAGTGGTTTCGACACGTTCAGCCTGCCAATGGACATTGGTGTTCGAATTTCCTGGCCCGGGCCCCACCAGGGTCTGGCAAGCGGGGGAAGGGGGGGGCTGTCCGCCTGCCCCGGTCCCATAAGAACCCCGGCCCGCAGACGGCCAGAACCTCCGGTTGAGCCGAGACGCGCGACGCCTACAATGGAACCGCCACTGGTCTGCAGATGGACGGGCGCGGTTGGCTGTGCAGGAGAGTTCGAATGTTACATGCTTCGGATGCTTCGTGGGCCCCAGCGGGGATCCTCGTGTACGTGGTGTTTGCCAGCGTCGCCAGCGCGAACTCGGCGCCGGACCCGACCACGCCGCTGTTTACCTTCGACGGACCCGATCCGCTGAAGGGCTTGGTCCGGCACAACGTTCGGCTGGACGTCGTCAAGAGCCCGTCCGGTCAGGGCAAGGCGCTGCGGGTCCGTTTCGAGAAGGTCGATTGGCCGAACGTGTTCTTTCCGGCGGGCGCGAAGCCCTGGGACTGGGGCCAGCGCCTCGGCCTGGCGGTGGACGTGACCAACCCCAACCCCCATGCGGTCCGCGTCTGCATTCGCGTGGACAACAAAGGCGCCGACGGGGCCAAGAACTGCAAGCAACTGGGCATCGACGTGCCGGCCGGCAAGACCAAGACGCTGTCGGCCCCGTTTGACTGGGGCGTCGACCTGGGGCTGTGGGGCATGCGCGGGTATCCGCCGGGCGTTCGGGGCGACGGCGCGACGCTCGACCCCACGCGCGTGGTTGCCTTCCAGGTCTTCCTGCCGATGCCCGACAAGCCCGAGACGCTGATCCTGGACAACGTGCGGGTGTTCGGGAAGCGCGAGACGATCCGGCGGCCGTCGTCGAAGGCCTTCGTCGATCGATTCGGCCAGTTTGCCTGGGCGGATTGGCCGGGCAAGCTGAAGGACGCATCGGAATGGCCGGCGCTGCTGGCGGCGGAGAAGGCCGACCTTGCCCGCGATCCCTCACCGGCCGACCGCGACGAGTATGGGGGCTGGAAGGACGGGCCGAAGCTGCGAGCAACCGGCTGGTTCCGAACCGAGAAGGTCAACGGCAAGTGGTGGCTGGTCACGCCGTCCGGGCACCTGTTCTTCTCGCTGGGCGTGGATTGCGTCGGCCACTGGACGAAGACCATCGTCGAGAAGCGCGACGACTGGTTCGAGTGGCTGCCCGATCCGGCCGGCGAGTTCAAGGCGCATTACGGCACGTTCGGGCGCGTCCATCGCGGACCGGTCAAGAAGGGCCGATCGTTCGGGTTCTACTCGGCCAACCTGCAGCGCAAGTACGGCAAGACCTGGCAGGATGACTGGCGGACGCTGACGTGGCAGCGGCTGGGGTCTTGGGGGTTTAACACGATCGCGAACTGGTCGGCGCCCGATACGTTCGCGGGCCCCATCCCCTACGTCGTGAGCGTCGGCATCGGCGGCGATCACGCTCGGGTGTCTGGCGGGTCGGACTACTGGTCCAAGATGCACGACGTGTTCGACCCGCAGTTTGCCGTCGACGTCTCCAAGGCCGTCAACGGCAGCGCCCACCTCTGGAAGGGCAAGAAGATGTGCCTGGGCATCTTCGTGGACAACGAGCTGTCGTGGGGCCACGAGAACAACTACGGCCTGGCCATCGGCCCGCTGAACGCCAAGGCGGACCAGCCGGCCAAGCAGGCCATTCTGGCGGACCTTCGCAAGAAGTACGGCACGATCGAGAAGCTCAACGCCGCGTGGAAGACGCAATGGTCGAGCTGGGACGAGATGAGCGACAAACGCGCCGGCCGACGCGCGCCCAGGGCGCTCACCGACGCCTGCAAGGCGGATCTCAACGCATTCATCTACCGGTTCAGCCTCAAGTACTTCACGACGATCCGCGACGCCATCCGGAAGGCGTCGCCGCACCATTTGTACCTGGGCTGCCGATTCGCGTGGGGGAACCAGGCGTCCTACCGGGCGTCGGCCGAGGTGTGCGACGTCGTCAGCTTCAACATCTACCGCGAGACCGTCGAGCCCAAGGACTACGGATTCACCGACGCGCTGGGCAAACCATGCATCATCGGGGAGTTCCACTTCGGCGCATTGGATCGGGGGATGTTCCACACCGGGCTGGTCGCGGCGAAGGACCAGGCCGACCGCGCGCGGAAGTACGCCGACTACGTCCGCAGCGTGGCCGACATGCCCGCCTTCGTCGGCTGCCATTGGTTCCAGTACGTCGACGAGCCCATCACCGGCCGATGGTTCGACGGCGAGAATTACAGCATCGGGTTCGTCACCGTGGTGGACCAGCCCTACCCGGAGTTGGTTGCGGCTGCCCGACGCGTCCACGCGGAGGTCTATCGAAGGCGCCACGCCGTGAGGTGACGTGAGCTGATCTGCTGGTTCGTACGCCGCGAGGTGGCGCCCGTCTTCGTTGTCCGTTCGGGGGTTTCTGGTGACGCTCTGGCAATGGGCCAAACCGATCCTGCTGATCACATTGTGCGTAATCTGGCCGATCTGGCTGGCACGCCGCCACCGTCGCCTGGTTCCGGACCCAGGCAGGCGGGAAGCGGCCAAGACCAGGGCGCGCAAGATCGGCGCGGGGTTTCCTGTCGGATGCCTGGTGTACTGCGTTGCCCTTGCCGCCATGCTGGCGGGCTTCCCCTGGTGGGACCGCTCCCAGCCCGCCTCAACGGCACGAGATGCGGTCCTGGTCGTCGTGGTTGTCGGGGGCGTTCTGGTCACGGCGCACCTGTACGTGGGGGCCAGACGGTCGCGCAGGCTCTACGATCGCGTCGTGCGCGCAAACTTCTACCTCTGCCCTGACTGCCACTATTCGCTGGTGGGGCACGCCGGGGGGGGAACCTGCCCCGAATGCGGGTACACGTTCGACTACGAGACCCTCGTCCGCGACTGGGGGGACGTCTGGAAGCTCGCGTGGAAGCACCGTGCCGAGCAGTGACGCGCATCCGGGGGCAGGTTCGGCCTCGATGGGGCGTTCCTTAGCTACCTCACGCCGACCGGTTGACTGATTGCGGGCTACCTGGCTATAATCACTCCGAGGGAATCAGGTAATCACTCGTCTATCCGGTGGTCCGCGAGGGGGGGCAAGTCCCAGCGTCTGTGGACCATACAGGGGAAAGGACGATGAGAATCCGTTTTATCACGCCCTTCTATGGCGTGAAGGGCCTGCGCATCCTGACCCTACCCGTGCTCGCCGCGGAGTTTGGGCAGTACGCCGACGTCGAGGTCTGCGACGAGAACGTCGAGCCTGTCGACGAGTCGCCCGTGGACGTGGTGGGCATCAGTCTGCTCGTCTACAACGCCCCGCACGGGTTCCGGATGGCTGAGCGGTTCCGACGGCAGGGGGCCAAGGTGATCTTCGGGGGGACCTATCCGTCGCTGCAACCAGAGCATTGCCTGCAACACGGGGACGCCGTGGTGGTGGGCGAGCTCGAGGGCCTGACCGGCCAGATCATGCACGATCTCGAGCGCGATCGGCTCCAGCCCATCTACAAGAACGTCGAGCCCCCTGACGTCAGTCATATGCCCCGTCCCCGGGTCGACCTGCTCAAGAACGACATGTATATGGGGGTGGGTTATCCGATCGAGTTCACACGGGGGTGTCCCAACGCGTGCGGGTTCTGCGTCAATCCGTACGTGTTCCGGAAGTTCCGCACGATCAGCCTGGAGAACATCGCACGCGACCTGAGTTATCGGGACATGGACGTGTTGGGCGTGGAAGACCTGAACATGACGGGCGACCGCGATCACGCCCTGCGGGTCGCGAACCTGTTGGAGGAAGTCGGCGGATTGAGCTGGTCGGCCGAGATGACGCTGGGAAGCCTGGACGACGACGAATTGTTGGAGGCCTTCGCCCGCAGCGGGCTCCGCGAGGCCTACGTCGGCCTGGAGAGCCTCAACCCCAAGGCGCTGGCCAAGGTCAACAAGGGCTTCAATCGCGTCGCGGACTTCCGCCGAGTCATCCAGAAGGTCCAGAGCTACGGGATCCGCATCGGCTGCGGCATGGTGTTGGGGCTCGACGGCGAGGACAAGGACTTCTACAAGCAGATGCTGGCGTTTCTCGAGGAGACCAAGGTCACTTACGTCACGCCGACCTACGCGACCTACGTGCCGGGGACGCGGGCGTACGACGCGATGAAATCGGCCGGGCGAATCATCACGCATGACCTGCGGGCCTACGATGGTTTGCACCCGATGGTGGTCCCGGACGGGATGACGTTGGACGAGCTCAATGAGGGGCTCCGCTGGTTCATCCGTCGCTTCTTCGGCCTGAGGAGCATCTTCAAGCGGATGCCGGATCGATGGTGGACCCGTCTGCCGGACGTACTGACGCACTTGTCAGTGAACCTGTGGTTCCGAAGCTGGTACTGGATGATCGTGCAGCGCTTCGGCCCCAGGGGGCGATACGCGATTGATGATCAGGCGCTGTTCGACCGGCTCACTCAACAGCGCTACCGTCGCCACTGGCTGTGGAACGCGATTCGCTATCTGTTCCGCAAGACCAGCGGCGTGGAGGTCGAGCGGCCGGCCGATCGACAACGCGACGTTCGGGTTGTCGATACACAACCGGCCGCCTCGGTTGCCTGACGCGGGACCCGGACGTCCCGCCCAGGCGTGTCGACCCAGACGGCCCACGGGGGGCCAACTGCTGGGAGATGTCCGGGCATCTGTCAGCCTCACCCAAGGGGGTTTTGCCTAAAGGGGGCCTGGAAACTGGCCGACAAGTTAGCAAGTACCAATACCTCCGCCGGTGCGCCGGCGGGGAGGGTAATCTCACGCCCTCAGCCGGGGAGGCTCTGCTGGGGGGGAACTGTCGTTTCTTCATCGAACAGCGTGCATCGTTCGCGTTCGAGTCGATGTGGGCACCGACATGGTCGGAAACGACCGTTTCGGTTGACCGCAATTCGGAAAGATCCAGAGGAGGATACAGGATGCCGGCGTACATAACGACGTACTACCCACAGATCAAGGAGATCCGTCTTACGACGCAATCGAGAGAGGCATTGGCGCGCGAAGTCGAGACGCTCGTGCCGGGGGAACCCTCGAAGGACGATACGCCTCAGCTTTCCTCTCCGCTCCGCACTCGCTGCGAGTCTCGAGTGCGGCGACTGTAGCAGACGGACATCTAACTCAGACGATCCTCTCGCCTCGTCGACGCGATCCCGGCGAGGCGCGGGGGATTTTTCCGCCCGCGTCTCGTCTCGCCGTTGACAAGCTCGCGGTTCCTGCGTTACCCTTACCCGTATAGATCTGGTCTGAGCTTGGCGCGTTGCTGAGGCCAGCATCGTTTAGGATTCCGCGTGAATCCCTCGCCAGAACACTGGCAGCCATGGCCAATTAAGGAGCCCATATCGTGAAAGCCAGACTCGTAGTGATGACGCTGGGGCTGTTCGCTCTGAGTGGATGTGGCAAGGCCCTTGTCGGCAAGTGGACGTACGACAAGAACTCGCCCGACCTCAAGACGGCCAAGACCATCATCAAGAACATCGAGTTCGCCGACAACGGCATCTACAGTGCCGAGATCATGCAGACTGACGCGAAGGGCATGAAGACCACCGCCAAGAGCACGGGCAAGTACCAGTTCAACGGCTTCCAGCTGAAGTTGAGCACCAAGGAAGACGAGAAGGTCTGGAACGCCATGGTGATCATGAACCGGACGCTCCAGCTCAAGCGCGAGGGCGACAAGCTGAAGCTCAAGCGCGTCGAATGATGAGCGGGACGCCCTGACGGCCCTGGCGGCTCGTCCTCCAATCTACTTCGTCCAGCAAAGGCACACCGGTGGGTGTGCCTCTTTTGTTGCCGTGTGCGGCTTGAGCCGTCGGTCCCGCGGGGAGTGGCCCACGATACCACAGATGCGCATGACGGTGACAACCCGCGAGCGGCAACGGTATTGGGCCAGATCACCTGACGGGTGCGCTTGCGGTGGTCGGCGCCGACGCGGCCGGACGCGACGTTGACCGAGGCGCGGCCGGTCTCGACGCGGCCGGGAGGATCGGTCGTCTCAAGGCTTCCATCGCTTCGCGCTTGGTTTCGGCGGGGACCAGGAGGTATCGCACCGATTCGTTGAGCATGACGAGCAGGTGGCCGGCCTGGCTGGGATGAAGCTCCTGCCGCCCGAACAGGTCGAGAACCGCCACCTTGCCCGCTAGCCCCCTCAGCGCTACCGGGCGCAGCGACCATCCGAACGGCCGCCACAACAGAACCACCATCCGGTCGTCCGCCCGCTCGAAGCAGAGGGCCCGGGCCTCTTGCGGCAGATCGACCCATTCGACCAGGGCGGCGGTATTGAGCATCTCGGCCATGAAGTCGAAGGCCACCACGCTGGGCCGCGGGGCGTTGTCATACTCGTGACACTGCGGGTTGATCGTGGGCCTCAGGATGTCGGGCGGACGATAGGACTCCACCCACCAGGCCGCCCGATCGATCATCGCGAACTGCCGGATCGCCAGGGCGCGGACGATCCGTGAGGCGTGCAACACCGGGTCCTCCGTGTCGGGCTTGCATACGGCGTAATCCCGATAGCCGTACAAGTTGGGGACGTGCAGGTAGGCGGTCGGCCCGCGCTGGCCGACCCCGACGTCGACGTAGTGCCTGAACGGAAGGGCCTTGCGCCATTTTCGGATCTCATCGAAGACGGGCTCGATCTCCTCGGGCAGGGGCGTCGGCTGGAACTTCAGGGCAACGCCCTGGGCGAACTTGGCCAGGACCGGGCCCTTCATCGCCTGCTTGAGCCAGGCGAACGGATCGGCACCCGGTTCGCTCGATGCAACGGCCAGCACGGGAACGTTCCCGACGGAACGACGAATCTCCTGGGATGCCTGCCCCAGCAGCGTGGCGTACTTCTCGGGCAGCATACCCGCCAGTCCTGACTGGTCGAGCACGCCGACCCCGTCGATCCCGCCCTTGCTCGTGCCGGTCGTCTTGGCGAACTCCCGGCAGACCTCCCGCCATCGTTCCCCGGGCGTTGGGGGCGGGCTGCCATATTCCGTCCATGACAGATCGGCCAGCACCTCCAGGTTCTGCACACGGGCCCGTTCGATCAGACGCTCGTACCATCCCCAGTTCAGTTTGCCGTCGGACGTCTCGCACCATTCGCGCGACGCCCTCAGCCATACCCATCCGGCGCCCAGCTGCGTCACCCGACGAGACATCCGAGGGCCCTCGACGGTCATACCGAAGTAGTTGTCCGTCGGCACCGAGTCGGTCAGGTTCACCGCGCCGAAGGCCCGCTCCGCGGTCGAATGGGGCTGGCCCCGACCAACCGCCCCCGGCCAGGCCGTCGCGAGGGCCTTGTAGTAGCCCCGGGGGACCTTCAACGGACCGAGCTTCACCTCCTTGGTGTCCCCCGGATCGACCTTGACGATCCGGGTCAGCGGGGAGATGAGAACCGGCCGATCGAATGCGTCGACGATGTCGATGGCCAGTTGTCCTTCGTACACTTGCTTCTGGTAGTTGGCCACGCGAATCGTCAACTCGACCGGTTTGCCAATCTGGACCAGGTGAGCGATGTCGTCCGGATGCCGGCTGGGCCCGACGATCCCCACCTCCACGGGGGCCGGGGCCGAGTACCCCTTCTCCGGCCCGCCCTGGGTCAGGCTGACGCCATCAAGCCACAAGGCGTGGGACGGGTCCTTGGCGTAGGCCTGCCCGGGCTCGGTGCTGGGCCGGATCACCACGGCCAGCGCCGTCCAGGGCAGATTGCGCTCGGTCGTGTCGATGACGGCAATCCGCCTGAACGTCTCGTCCACGGTGAAGGTGTTCTCGGAGTGGAACGCGTTGGGGTACTTCACCACCCCGAGTCGCAGCACGACCTTGGTGTTGGCGCGGACGTAGAGCGATGCCGTGTAGTCCTTGCCCGGCGCGACGCGAACCCACCCGAAGGCGACGCGGAAGCCCTCCTGATCCAGGGGGATCCGCAACGACCGCTTGCCCACCGCCGCGACGGTGTCATCGAAGCGCCAGGTCAACGGACAGGCCCAGAACTCCTTGGGTCCACGACCGACGGGACGGCGAACGCCGCAGACGCTGAAGTTCCGTTGGCCGACCTCGAAATCGCCGCCGTCGATCAGGTTCTTCCGTTCGCCGGCGGTCCCTGCGGAGCGGGCCATCGCCAACGGCCGGACCCATTCGACCAGGATGTCGTCGAGGCCCACCGAACTGGTGGTGCTCTGTTGGGTGAGGGTAAGGCTGACGTCCTTGGCCCCGGCGGGAACGGCTGCGTGCGTCTCGCACATCTCCCAACCCGGTGAGGGGTAGGCGTGCAGGTGCAGCGGCGCGGCCCCGGGCTTGCCGTTGCCGTCTTGCCACTCGAGCGCGACCCGGGGCAACTCCTTCGCATCGACTTTGCCGAGGCCGCGGTGGAGCACCTTGGCGCTGAGCCGTACGACTTGGCCGGCCAGCGCCCTCGTCGAGAGCGTCCGCACCAGCCCGTGTGGCCCTTTGCTGTCGGTGGCTCGAAGCCGGAGCCACTTGCCCTGGACCGTCCCCGGGGCCGTGTCGGTTCGGATCGTCACGCGCGGTTTGCCGAGGGGCTGCCATCCTGGTACGCGGTCGGCGTCGGCTTCGGAGAAGGGCTCCCACAGGACGGTCGCGTCACGCCCGCTCCGTCGGAGCGTCGGTCCCCGTAGGCCGTGTCGCCGGAGCAGACTCCCACGCAGGCGCCCGCGCCCCGGATGCCAGGCGTTGTCGTCGGGTCGGACCGACGGCAGCCCGCTGAGGGGAGGCGCTTCCCCTTTCTTCGCGACAGGTCGCGTGGTCGGCCTCGTCGTGGCGCCCGGTTCTGGCTCTCCGCAACCCGACACCACCGCGACGGCCAAGCCGGACGCCGCTACCCAACCTAGCATTCCTCGTGTGCGCATTTCGTCGCCCGTTTCGATGACCGCGATTGGCGACCATGTTCTAAGTGATCAGGACGGGATAGGCAACCGGCAACGCGATGTTTTTCGCGCCGAAAACAGGCGTCGACATCCGGGCCCTGCGTTGCGTTGGGAAGGTAGGTACGATGCTGCTGGCAGCGGGAATCGAGTCGCGGCGCCTTGCCTTGCTGGCTGAATCGATTATCATGTAGGGTTTCGGCTGATAGCGAGATACGCGGTTGGGCCTACCGGTGCGCATACGATGAGGGAGGGGCCGTTGGCTGGATTGGACGGCAAGTACATCCAGATTCATCGGGCACGCCAGCACAATCTCCGCGGCATTGACGTGATGATCCCGCGCGATCGCCTGGTGGTGATAACGGGCCTTAGTGGGTCTGGAAAATCTTCCTTAGCCTTCGACACCATCTACGCCGAGGGCCAGCGCAAGTATGTCGAGTCGCTCAGCGCCTATGCCCGCCAGTTCCTCGAGCAGATGCAGAAGCCCGATGTCGAGCGGATCGAGGGCCTGCCGCCCACGATCGCCATCGAACAACGGACCGGTACGGCCAGCCCCCGGAGCACCGTGGCCACCACCACCGAGATCTACGACTACCTGCGGGTCCTGTTCGCCCGGGTCGGACAGCCCCATTGCTGGGTGTGCGGCAAACCCATTCGCGCCCAATCGGTTTCGCACATCATCGATCAGATTATCCAGCTGCCCCTCGAGAGCCGACTGATGGTGCTGGCTCCCATCATTCGGGGCCAGCGGGGGGAACACCGCGACGTCTTCAAGCGGATCCAGCGCGAGGGGTTCGTCCGCGTCCGCGTCGATGGGGATATCTTCGAGGTTAGACACCCGCCCGAATTGGGCAAGCGGCGAAAACACACGATCGAGGCCGTCGTCGACCGCGTCATCCTCAAGCCCGAGATCCGCGCCCGCCTGACCGACTCGGTGGAGTTGGCGCTGGGCCTGTCCGATGGGCTGGTGGTCGTGACGCACTCGATGCCCGGCGAGGACGGCGACGAACCCGTCTGGGAAGATCACCTCTACTCGTCCCGCTACGCCTGCCCCGACCATCCGGATGCGAACCTGGCCGAGCTGAGCCACAGATTATTCAGCTTCAATAGCCCGTATGGCGCTTGTCCGGAATGCGATGGCTTGGGGACGATTCTGGAATTTGATGAGGATCTGATCGTGCCTGATCCGTCCCTGTCGCTCGAGCAGGGCGCCATCGACGCCTGGCGGCGTGGGGGCAAGCGGATGAACATCGCCTACAGCCGGCTCCTGCACGAGTTCTGCGAGGCCCTGCAGGTCTCCCCGCACACGCCCTATCACAGCCTGACCCCCGAGGTGCGGCGGATCCTGATGCGCGGGACGTCCGGCGAGGACGCCGAGACCGACGGGCCCAGCTTCGAGGGCGTCATCCCCAATCTCCAGCGGCGGTGGGAGAGCACCGAGAGCGAGTACGTCAAGACCCGGCTTCACAGCTATCTGTCGGAGCAGCCCTGTCGGATCTGCAAGGGGGCGCGGCTTCGGCCGTCGGCCTTGGCCGTACGGATTGGCGAGAAGGGCAATCGAGGTGGCAAGAACATCACCGACGTCGTGCGGATGAGCGTCGAGCAGGCGCGGTCGTTCTTCGAGAAGCTGCGGCTGACGGGCGAGCGGGGGGTGATTGCCGAGCAGGTCCTCCGCGAGATCCGCGAGCGGCTGCGATTCATGGAGGACGTGGGTATCGGGTACCTGACGCTGGACCGCGGCAGCGCGACGCTGTCCGGCGGGGAGGCCCAGCGGATTCGGCTGGCCACGCAGGTCGGCAGCGGGCTCGTCGGCGTCTGTTACGTCCTGGACGAACCCACGATCGGCCTGCACCAGCGGGACAACGCCAAGTTGATCGGCACGCTCCGCCGGCTGACGGACATCGGCAACACGGTGCTGGTGGTCGAGCATGACGAAGAGACGATTCGGGCGGCCGACCACATTATCGATATCGGTCCCGGCGCGGGCGCCCACGGCGGGCGGATCGTGGCCGAGGGCGTCATCGACCAGGTCCTGGGCAGCGAGGAGAGCATCACCGGCAAGTACCTGACCGGCGAGCTGAAGATCGAGCTGCCCCGCAAGCGCCGCAAGGTCGTCGCCAGCCACGCCATCGAGCTGAAGGGGGCGGCGGCGAACAACCTCAAGGAGCTCACCGTTCGGTTTCCGTTGGGGGTCTTCTGTTGCGTGACGGGCGTGAGCGGGTCGGGCAAGAGCACGCTGGTGACCCAGACGTTGCTGCGGGCCTTGAAGCGCCGGCTGCACAGCTCCGGCGAGAAGCCGGGCGCGTACGAGACGCTCGTGGGCGCGTCTCGCGTGGACCGGATCATCGAGATCGACCAGTCGCCGATCGGCCGGACGCCGCGGAGCAACCCGGCGACGTACACGGGCGTGTTCGACCTGATCCGGCAGCTCTACAGCAAGACCCGCGAGGCCAAGATCCGCGGCTACCAGGCCGGGCGGTTCAGCTTCAACGTCCGGGGCGGGCGGTGCGAGGCCTGCCAGGGCCAGGGCCTCAAGAAGATCGAGATGCATTTCCTGCCCGACGTCTACGTCGTCTGCGACGAGTGCAAGGGCACGCGATACAACCGCGAGACGCTGGAGATCCGCTACCGCGGCAGGAACGTCGCCGATGTGCTCGCGATGACGGTCGAGGAGGGCATCGTCTTTTTTGACAGCTTCGCGAAGATCAAGACGATGCTGCGGACCCTCAGCGACGTGGGGTTGAGCTACATCACGCTGGGCCAGGCGTCGACGACGCTGTCGGGCGGCGAGGCCCAGCGGGTCAAGCTGGCGGCCGAGCTGGGCAAGCCGGCCAGCGGCAGCACGCTCTACATCCTCGACGAGCCGACGAGCGGCCTGCACTTCGCCGACATCCAGAACCTGCTCAACGTCCTCAACCGCCTGGTCGACATGGGCCACACCGTGTTGGTCATCGAGCACAACCTCGACGTGATCAAGATGGCCGACTGGATCATCGACCTGGGCCCCGAAGGCGGCGACGCCGGCGGCACGGTCGTCTGCGAAGGCCCCCCCGAACAAGTCGCCACCCACGCGGACAGCTACACGGGGCAGTACCTGCAGGCGCTTCTGCGCCGAAATGCCCGCGGACGAAAGAACGGTTAGGAAGGCTACCGGACGCGGTTGTGGTACCTGACGACTCCGCGCATAATGTGGTGGACCTGTGTCCCGCACTCTGTGAGGAGTCGAGTCGCACGTCTACCGGCCGGCTGGAGGAAGTTCCCCGTGACGCCGTCGGCAATGCCGAGCTTTCGATTGACTTCGGAAATGCCCGCCAGAGTTGCGGGCTATCCCCAGCTGCGGTTCATGGGCAGCAAGTTCCGTCTGCTCCCTTGGATGTTCGAGGTCTTCGCCCAGCTGGAATTCGATACCGTGCTTGACGCATTCTCCGGATCGGGATGCGTTTCGTACATGCTGAAGGCAATGGGCAAGGAGGTCATCGCCAATGATTTCCTGAACTTCAGTGCGACGATAGCCAAGGCTACCGTAGAGAATTCGCGCGTCAGACTTGGCGATGACGATCTCGAGGCCCTCCTTGCCTACGACGCTACGCATCATCGATTCATCGCGAAGACGTTCGCCGGGATCTTCTACTCCGATGAGGACCTGCGGTTCCTGGATCGAACCTGGTGGAACACGCGGAAGCTGTCCGACGAATACAAGCGAGCGATCGCCGTCTCCTCCCTGGTTAGGTCATGTGTCAAGCGACAACCCCGTGGGGTCTTCACCGTCGCGGGCGACCCGGAGCACTATAAGGACGGGCGGCGCGATCTGCGCCTCTCGATCCGCGAGCACTTCCTCGAACAGGTTCACGTCTACAACACGTCGGTCTTCGACAATGGGAGAAAGAACCTGGCGACGAGGAGCGACGTGTTTGACATCGACGCCACCGGAATCGACTTGGTCTACATGGACCCGCCCTACGTCCCGAGATCCGACGACAACTGCTACATCAAGCGGTATCACTTCCTCGAGGGGCTTTCCTGCTACTGGAAGGACCTGGAGATTCTGGTAGACAGCCGTGTGAAGAAGATCAAGAAGTACTACACGCCCTTCTCCTACAGGAAGTCTGCCGTTTCGGCATTCGATCGGATGTTCTCGGCCTTCTCCGATAGCATCCTCGTGCTGTCCTACTCGTCTAACGGCTACCCCGATCTTGACATTCTGCTGGACCTACTGCGGAGGTATAAGGCCTCGGTCGAGGTCTTCGAGAAGGAACACCGCTACCACTTCGGCACACACAAAGCAGCGGAGCGCAATCAGGTCAGAGAGTACCTGGTCGTGGGGAGCTAGCGTGCGGCGATACCGCCAGACCGTCGAGGAACTCGTCGAGGCCCTCGGGGGCATTGAGGCCTCATGGAAAGACGAGCACTCCGACTCGGTGATTCGTCTCATTGAGGCCATCCCCGAGAAAGGAGCCTACGCCGCGAGTGATATCGCGGCGATGCTGGATCGTGATTTCCAGGCTGCGATGACAGCGATTCGACTCGTACTTGAGATGTCAAAGGACGAATTCGAGATGGCCCTGAAGGCCGGTCTCGGTTCTGGTGGGGTTGGGATCAAGAGGTACGCGAAGGATGGCAAAGCCTTCATCTCAGCCCTCCTCGACATGAAGATCCTCGAATCCCTCAAGACCACCGTGGGCAAACCAGTCTCATGGCGAGACCTGCTCGTGGAGCGCCTTAAGATGGGGCGAGGCAGTGCGATCAAGGCGCAAACACGAGGGCGCTACCTTGAGCAATTCTCCGAAGACATCGTGAAGCGTGTGTTCTCGCGCGCCGCGTACGACGTGCGCTGCAGGTTCACCGGCGCGGGGGGCACCAGCACGGAGAAGGCTGACTTCGCGATTCCATCCAAGGAGGAGCCTCGCATTCTGATCGAGGCAAAGGCCTACGGCGCAACGGGCAGCAAGCAGACGGATATTCTTGGAGACATCGCGCGGATTGTCGGGCAGAAGAGAAGCGACACGCACCTCCTCCTCGTAACCGACGGCATTACCTGGAAGATGCGGTTGAACGACCTGCGGAAACTGGTGGAGATGCAGAACACGGGCCTCATCGCTCGCATCTACACGCGAAGGATGGCACGTGAACTCGAGTCAGATCTGAATCAACTGCGCCTCGATCATTCTCTCTGAGGGGGTAAGGGAGACTCAACCACATGACGAGGCTCGAGGCGCGACACCCAGGAGGATCTGAGTAGTCCGGTCTGATGGTCTGCGCGCCCGCTTGATCACCCCCCCTCTCGCTGCGAGAGGCGCGGTGTCGACCTCGCGAGCCAGTGGGCGTCGATCTTGGGGACACGGTCCGAACGGCGAGCGCCATCGAAGATGGAATCATCAACCTGCAAGCCCGCCCCATTCTGGCCTCAACAGCTGTGTCGTTGGCCTGCGGCAATCGTCTTGCTCACGATCCACGCTGCGCTAGCAATCGGGAGTCTGCGCGGGAAGTCGGCGACGTTTGATGAGGTCGTGCGGCTGACGGCGGGGTACGCTTACTGGGTGACGGGGGACTATCGGCTCGATCCGGCGGAGCCGCCGTTGGCGCAGATGTGGGCGAGCTTGCCGCTCTTGCTGGAGGATTACCGGTTCCCTGACTTGAACCAGCCGGCCTGGTGGATCGGCGACGCCGAGTCGATCGGGCGGCAGTTCTTCTTCGGGCTCGACAACGACACGTCGGCGATGCTGTCCCAGGCGCGGACGATGATCGTCCTGCTGAGCGTCGCGCTGGGGCTGTTGGTCTACCTGTGGTCGCGATGGTTGTTCGGGCCGGGCGGCGCCGTGCTGTCGCTCGTCCTGTACGCGTTCAGTCCGAACATGCTCGCCCACGGACGACTGGTCACGACCGAGACGGCGGCCTGCCTGTTCTTCGTGGCGGCGCTCGGGGGGATCTGGTGGGTGCTGTGCGAGGTCAAGCCGGCGAGCGCACTGGCCAGCTCGGTGGGGTTGGCCGGGCTGTTCCTTTCGAAGATGTCGGCGCCGCTCATCATCGTGGCGGGCGCGCTCATGCTGGTCGTGCGCGTCGTCTCCCGCCGGCCGCTGCCGGTGCGATTGGGACGGACGTTCCTCATCCGACATCGGATCGCTCGGCTAGGCGTGTGGATGGGCGTCATCGTCCTGCAGATCTGCGTGGTCGCCGCGGGGATCTGGGGGGCTCATCGGTCCCGCTATGCGGGCATGGTCGATACCGTGCCCGGCCGCGATCGCTACTGCCCGCCCGTGCCGCTCCCGCCTGATGCGTCTAGTTGGGATTACGTCCTGAACGAGGCGGGCGCGGTCGGCCGGGTCGTCGGGTGGTTCCGACAACATCGGCTGCTGCCCGAATCGTACCTGTATGGCGTTGCGTTTCAGTTCAGGGCGCTCGGCGCAGGCTATGGCTTTCTCAACGGTGAGCGCCGGATCTCGGGCTGGCGGACGTTCTTCCCGTATTGCCTCGCCGTTAAGACGCCTCTGGGGTTGTTCGGTCTGCTGATCCTCGCCGGGGTAGCGGCGGTGTGGTGGCGGCAATCGACACAGGAGAATCGGGGAACGTCCGATCCGGCGGCCGTGATGGGCGTGGTGGCCATCGTGATCTTCCTGGCGGCGTATTGGGTGGCGGCCGTTCGGTCGCAGGTCAACATCGGACACCGCCACATCCTGCCGACCTATCCGTTCATGTTCATCCTGGCTGGTGGCGCGGCAACGTGGTGGCGAACCCGTGTGCGTTTCACGCGATGGGCGACGGCCGGCTGCGCCGCGGCGTTCGCAGGGGCGTCCGTCTGGATCTGGCCGGACTACCTGGCCTACTTCAACCTGACGATCGGCGGGCCCAAGAAGGCGTACCAGCACCTGGTGGACAGCTCGCTGGACTGGGGGCAAGACCTTCCCGGTCTGAAGCGCTGGCTGGACGAACAGGCCAGCGCGGGCGACGACCACAGCGCGTCGCCCCCCGTCTACCTTTCCTACTTCGGGACGGATACGCCCGAGCGGTTCGGCATCGAGGCGACCATGCTGCCCAGCCACATGCCATGGCGACGGCCAAGCCTCGAAACGTTGAGGAGCGGTACGTACTGCATCAGCGCGACCATGCTGCAGCTGATGTACATCATGCCGACCAACGATTGGACCGAGACCTTCGAGACGGCCTACCTGGTGCTCCGGCCCGAATACGGCAACGGTCTGCCGGACAAGCACGTGCCGGAGGAAGCCGAGGCCTTTCGGCTGCTTCGGTTCGCCCGGCTGTGCGCCGCGCTCCGCCGCCGTTTGCCCGACGACCAGGTGAACCACACGATGCTGGTCTACCGGCTGAGCGATGGGTATCTCGCGGGCGTCCTCGATGGCCCGCCGGCCAAGGTCGTCCCGGACAGGCCGATCGCCGCCGGTCCTGAGCAGATCACCTGGATGGCCCGACTGGCTCGCATGTTGGCGCGGCGGGGGCAGGTCGATCGGGCCGTCAGCGTCTACCGCGGGGCGGCCGCTCACAGCCCCAATGACGTCGACGTGCTCAATGGACTGGCCTGGCTCCTGGCGACCTGCAGGGACGACGACATCCGCGACGGGCCCGAGGCGCTCCGCTTGGCGACGCGCGCAAGCCGGTTCGCGGTCGGTGAGCGATGGGACGTGCTGGCCACGCTGGGGGCGGCCTGCGCCGAGGTCGGCCAGTTTACCTGGGCTGCGCAATGTGCCCACAGGGCCGAGGCGCTCGCACGCCAAGCGGGCTTCATCGCCCAGGCGGAACAGATCGCCAAACGCGCTGCGTCATATCGAGACCGAACCGCGCCTCCTCGCTGACCCAGCGGTGCTGCGTCTGGAGACGAGCCGGTCGCACAGCGTCACGATCGCCCTTGGGGCTTGACCCTGAGGTGGCACTCAGTTAGGTTGTATCGTGAAGATGCGACGGACGACGGTGGGGCCGTAGCGCAGCTGGGAGCGCGTCTGCATGGCATGCAGAAGGTCACGGGTTCGAATCCCGTCGGCTCCATACGGTGCAAGGCAAGCCTGGGGAAGGCTTGCCTTGCTTTTTTGACCGGGCGGGTGCGGCCACGAGATCGTGCCGGGGTATCATCAGGCGGGACGCTCACGCATGGCCTTGGGGATCGGTCACCTGCTAGCTTAATCATCCAAGCTCGTCGCTGCCTTCCGTCGCGGGCAGACGTAGTTCGACGACAAGGCCACCGTCGGTAGCGTTGGCGGCTTTGATCGCACCACCGTGGAGTCCTACCGCGCGATCTGCGATCGCCAGACCAAGCCCCGTGCCTCCTGTCTCCCGACTGCGCGCGTCGCCGACGCGGTAGAACGGACGGAACATTTCCTCGATCGCGCCGGCCGGAACACCCGGGCCATGGTCCCGGACAGAAATCACGGCAGCGACGTCACCGTGCCCAGCGACGCGACGGAGAGCGATCTCCACCTCAGTTCCCTCCGCTGTGTGGTGCACGGCGTTACGCACGACGTTCTCGATGGCGCTGCGCAGAAGCTGAGGGGAGCCGGTCACCGTGCAGTTGTCGAGATCGCTGATGCGCACACTGCGATTGTGGGTGTTTGCTTCAAAAGTGGCGTCAGCTGCGATCTCCTGCACCATTCCCGGCAGAGCGATCGGCTCGCTCTCAGTCATTTCCGCGCCCTCCAAACGTGAGAGGGTCAGGAGTCCGCCGATGAGCTCCTCGAGTCGTTCCGCTTCGCTCTCAATCCGGTCAATTGCGGCGCGTGCCTCCGGGTCGTCATGTTCACCCACGAGTCCCAGCGCGATGTTGAGCCGCGCCAGCGGCGATCGCAATTCATGGGACATGTCACGGAGTAATCGTCGCTGGGCGGACATCAGCGACTCGACGCGCTCGGCCATGAAGTCGAAATCCCTGCCCAGCTGGCCGATCTCGTCGCGGCGGTTCCCTACCCTCGCTCCGGCTCGCACCGTCAGATCTCCGCGGGCGAGCTGTTGTGCGGCGGCCCGCAACCTGCGCAAGGGCGCGGTCAGGTAGCGGGACAAGCCGTAGCAGATCACCCCGCCCGGGATGATCACTGCAAAGAGCCGCATCGCGAAGAACCTGGGGTTCGGCCCCGGAAGGCCAGGGGGCCCGCCCGGTGACTGCCCAAGGACCGCGTAGGGACGTCCGCTGGCCCCGAAGACCCTTACGGCGTGGAGGCGGGAGGATTCCAGGACAGGGCTGTCCCGCACGTCGTCCTGGATAGCGGCCATTGCCAGTTCTCTTGCGCCTTCCGGGGCCGGCCCTTCGGTTAGCTTCCCGCCGCTGTCGTCGAACAGGAAGACATCGAGCGCGCGGACAGGATGATCTGGCTCGTTGCGCGCGTGCCGAACATGCTGGCGCATCGCCTCAGGCCCGTCGTGCTCCAACACTGCAACCGCGCCCCGACCGTACATGGCAAGCCTATCGCGCGCCATCGCATGGAACATCGGCGGGCCCACGCCGGACCGCGCCCACATCGTCAGCATCATGGCGCCGGCGCCAAGCGTGTTGGCCAACCAGAACCAAAAGAAGATCTTGATGAATAGGCTTCTCATGCCAGTTCCCATGACCCGGAATCAGCGGTCGTTGCTGTCCCGGTCTTCATCGTTCTGTCGACCGACGGCCGCGTAGGCATAGCCGACACCCCGAACGGTCGCAATGCGTTCCACGTCCCCGATCATGTGGCCGAGCTTCTTGCGGAGGTTGCTTACGTGGACGTCAAGGCTGCGGTCGAATGGTCTCAACCTGCGGCCCAGGACTTCTTTGGAGAGGTCCTCGCGCATGACGACGTTGCCCGCTTTCCGCAGGAGCACCTCGAGCAGTTTGAACTCGACGCCCGTCAGTTCGACACGTTCGGCACCGTGACGAACGATCCGCGCGCCGAAGTCCATCTCGACGTCCCCGACGACCAGCCGAGCGTTCCTTGGCGTTCCTGGTAGCGAACCGTCAGCCTGATCCGTGCGTCGCAAGATCGCGTTGATGCGTGCGACCAGCTCCCGGTGGCTGCAGGGCTTCGGCAGGTAGTCGTCCGCCCCGATTTCCAGCCCCACGACTCGATCCACCTCGTCTCCCCGCCCGGTAAGCATCAACACCGGGACGGAGGACTGGGCACGGATTCGACGCAGGACCTCAAACCCGTTGAATGAAGGGAGCATCACGTCCAGGATGACCAACGCGTGCTCGTCCGATAGCGCGCGCTCAACGCCTCGCTCAGCATCTTGGACGGCCTCGACGTCGAACCCCTCTCGTCCGAGGTACTGCATCATCAGTTCACACAGCGCGATATCGTCGTCGATCAGCAGCAGGCGAGCTGTCGGGGTCTTTGCTGTATCCCTGGACAACGCATCGTCTCCGATGGACGTTTCTTGCCAGATTATACTTCATGATGCGGCCGAGGGACTTCTCGCCTACGTAAAGAAGTGTTAAGGCGTCATTTGCGCTGCTTTACCCATCGTTGACGGCCCCTTCACGATACACGTCGTACACTACGAGAGGGAATCGTGCGGACGCGTCGCCCGCCGTC
Organism: uncultured Planctomycetales bacterium; assembly: GCA_964390905.1. Lineage (GTDB taxonomy): Bacteria > Planctomycetota > Phycisphaerae > UBA1845 > JAFGLZ01 > JAFGLZ01. The sequence continues at coordinate 42,532 of CAYMLO010000055.1, forward strand.
GTACACGTCGGGTTTGCTTGGAAGTCCCTTCGCGCACGGGCGGGGCGCGGTCATCACCGAACCATCGGGCTCAGTGGAGAAACCGAATGTCTCAAGGTCGTTTTGCATTGGGTGTTGGTGTCGTTGCTGTCTCGGTTGCTGTGTTTGCAGGCGGGTGTGGCGTCGGCGGGGATGTATCTGCGTTAACCGATGTGCTTGGTTCGGTGGACGCCGATACGACGCTGGCGGAGCTGCTGAACGAGATTACGGTGGGCGACTTGGTCGCCGCATTTCAGGCGTTCGTTTCGGATGCCCAAGGTCGTTTCGGTGGCGGATGTGCCGCTGCGACGTTGACAGACGAACAGATCGTCGAAATCGAAGCATTGCAGGCGCAGCTTGACGCCGAGGAGATCACGCAGGACGCGTTCGTCGATGGGGTCCACGAAATCATCGGCGATATGGGGGCTGGGATCCCATTCGCCGGGTTCCGCTTCTATGGCGGGCCCTTTGGACATCGCATGGGCGCCAGGGACGCAGCTCCACTGGATCTGACCGAAGAGCAGCAATCGCTGGCCGAAGACATCTTTCGGAGCGGTCACGAGGACATTGACGCCCTTCGCCAAGAAGCCAAGGGCGAGATCCGCGCGCTCCTGACCGAGGAGCAGCTCGCCATACTCGACGAGATGCAACTAGCCTATCAGGGCGGCTACGCCCCGCCGCCCCGGTTTCACGGGCCACTGGCTCCTCCGCCATTCCAGCACGATGGCCGACCCGCCAGCCAGCGCTTCGATGAAGCGCTGGACCTGACGCCAGAGCAGGAGGCCGAGGTCGAGACCATTCGCGAGGAACTGCGCGCCGCTGTCAGCGCTCGACACGATCAGGCGCAGGACGAGTTCCTTGCGATCCTCACCGAGGAGCAACTGCAGGCTCTCGAAGAGATTAGGCCTCAAGAGGAATAGCCTCCAGTCGAGCTGATCGGGTTCTTGGGCCCTCTCGCGTCTTCCGCGCGGGGGCCGAGAGCCCGTAGCGAATCGGTGTTCGCGCCGTGAGGCCGAGATGCCGTATCAGGCGGCCTGTTGCTTCAGTGGTAGGCATGATGACGGGAATCGGCAGGAATCGGGCATTCACGTTGATTGAGTTGATGGTCGTCGTGGCCATCATCATCGTGTTGATCAGCATCCTCCTGCCCACGCTGGGCAAGGCCAGGGAGAACGGCCGCCGCGCAGCGTGTCTTGGCAACCTGCATCATCTGGGACAGGCGTTTCAGCAGTATCTGCAGGACAACGACGACACCTTGCCGGCCGCAGCGCAGATGCCTTCGGTCGACGGCAGGGATCCCAACGCGCTTGCCGAGGGGCCTCATGCCGGTGATGCACGCGCGTATGCAGCGCGACGTGGACGCGTTCCACAAGCTGCCCGAATCTGAGCGGGATGCGTTCCTGGACGAACGAATCGACCCAATGGAGCGATTCCGCCAGCGTGCCCGGCGGATGATGGGGGGGAGCAGCTGGGGCGGACTCGCCGCCGCCGGGGCCTTCGCCCTGACCAGGCAATGGACGGGGCGGACCGGATGCGATGGCCGGCAGGATGATGGCCCGAGTGGCTAGGATGCCGGCTGACCGACGGGCGAAGAAGACGTCCTTCATGAAGGCCGTGGCGAAACGCCGTACCGAACGCGAACTGCTACCCCCGTTCGATCGGGGAAGGTAGCCGGGGAGTACTGGGTTCGCGAGGAGCTGGCAACGCCCTACCTGGCGGCAGTTGATGGGGACCAGTTGGACTGCGCCCTGCAGAACGACTAGTGGAAGTCCCACGAGGCGCCGTGCAAGTCCCTCGACCACGTGGTCGATCGGAACGCGGGGGCGCTCCAGGTTCTCGTTGCGAGCCCGCACCGCCAGCGTAGGGGAGCCCGGGCCGGAGTCGGTGCGTCACGGGTGACCGCCGACTTCGGCCCAAACATATGTGTCACACGCAGAGAAGACGGAGAGGGCCCTCATGAAGTCTGACAGGCATCGTCTTCTCCCTGCAGGTGGGGGACTGGTCTGAGCGACCGTGTGCGCGGACGTCCCGCGGGGGGTACCCGGTCGCAGATCCGGTAGTTGCCGCTTCTGCTCCTGCCATACCGCGTCCTCGCGGCCAAGAACGCGATGGTTCGCGAGGGCTTGCAGCGCGGGTGCCCCGTGCTAGAATGCCTGTGCCTTCAGGGCCTTCTGGGCTTTTCGGTGTGCGGGCCGACCCGTATGGCATGCAGAAGGCCACAGGCCCAAACCCGGTCGGCTCCACGTAGATCAAGGCAAGCCTGGGGAAGGCTTGCCTTGCTTTCTTGACCGACCGGGTGCGGCCACGAGATCGCGCCGGGGTATCATCAGGCGGGCGATGCGTCCCCCCGGGCCGCTCACGTGCGCCAAGGTCAACGCCCCGTCCAGAGGAAGATAATGTCTGACCCACCGATCAGGGAACCTTTGGCCGAACTCACCGGCGCGTTCCATTCGGGCCGGCCCGTCATCTACGTGCAGTCGCCCGAGGAGGCGCGGGCCCTTCGCCTGATCCGATCGGCTGTCCAGGCCTTGCCCGGCGACGCCGGGCCGGTCCACGTCTGGCGGGTCACGGAGGGGCTGACCTGCGATGGCCAGCCGGTCCAGCCGGACCTGACCACGCCTCGGGCCGTTTTGGATTGGGTCATCGCTCGCCCCGACCCGACGATCCTCGTCCTGTGCGACCTGCACGATCAGATGCGCGAGTCGTTGGAGGTCCGCCGACGGCTCCGCGACGCCTACTACGGCTGTCTGGACACGGGCAAGTTCGTCATCGTCTGCTCGCCCCTGCGCGTCATCCCCGAGGAGCTCAGCCGGGAAATCGCGTTCATCAAGCTCGCCCTGCCCGATCTGTCCGAACTCCAGGAGCTGCTCGACGAGGAGCTGGCGCGGATCCGCGACGGCGGCGGAGAGGTCGAGCTGGACGGCGAGGCGCTGTTTCAGGTGACGCGGTCGATGCAGGGGATGACGATCAACGAAGCGCGGCACGCACTGCGTCGGGCGGCGGCGGCCTCCCAGAACCGCTTCGATACGGCTTGCATCCAGCAGATCCAGGAGGAGAAGCGACTCCTCGTTCGCCAGGCCGGCCTGATCGAGTTCGTGCCCGACGTCGTCGGCATCGACCAGGTCGGGGGCGCGGCGACCCTGAAACAGTGGCTGACGCAGCGCGAACGGCTCTTCGCCGATCGCGACAGCATCAGCGCCGAGATCGTTCCCAAGGGCATGTTGCTGATGGGCGTGAGCGGCTGCGGCAAGAGCCTGTCGGCCCGGGCGGTCGCCAACGTCTTCGGCCTGCCGCTCTATCGCATGGAGATGGTCCAGGTCTTCCGCGACGGGCTGGAGGGCGCGGAGGGCCTGTTCGCCGACGCCTGCCGGCTGATGGAGGAGATCGCCCCGGCCGTCATCTGGTTCGACGAGATCGAGATGGGCATCAGCCACCACCACCAGGACACCAGCGGCGTGCTCGACCGCATCTTCGCCTACTTCCTGACGTGGATGCAGGAGAAGCCCCCCGGCCTGTTCATCGCAGCAACCGCCAACCGCATCGACCTGCTGCCGGCCGAGATGATCCGGAAGGGCCGGTTCGACCAGATCTTCTTCTTCGACCTGCCCGAACGGGAGGAGCGCAGACAGATCTTCGAGATCCACCTGTCCAAGCGCGGCGTGGACCCGGCGGGGATCAGCCTCGACCTGGTCAGCGAGCGGACTGAAGGGTGGAACGGTGGCGAGATCGAGCAATGCGTCATCGCCGCGCTGGTCTCAGCCCGGTTGGCGGAGCGTCCGGTCACCGACCGTGATCTGCTGGGAGCGCTGAACGAGATCGTCCCGATCAGCAAGACGATGAAGGAACAGGTCAACCACATCCGCGGCTGGGCCTTCGAGCGCGCCGTCCGCGCCGCACCGCGGCGGCGTTAGATCACGACCGCCAGGGAATCGCCCGCCTCCACGCGCGTTAGATGACGAACGAGAATGACCACGCCGTTTCTGTCGGTGCGACACTCGAACTGAACCTGGCCGTACCAGTCCGTCACCTGGCCGAGCAGATCTCCTGCGTTCACCGTGTCGTTGAGGTCAACGGCCGCCCGGAACAGACCCGCCAGAGGCGTGACGTTCTGGACCTGCAGGTGACCGGACTTGGGGGTCGGGTCTTCCACCACGCGCTGCCCGGAAGGCGGCTGGACCTCACCTGCCAGCATGCCGAGGTGGATCATCAGTCGGCGGACCCCCTGAACGTAGGCGGTGACGTCCTCGTCTCTGCAGCCGCCGGCGCCGGTCGTTTCGCAGTAGATGGCCGGGACGCCGCATTCGTGGGCGGCCGACAGCGACCGACCCTCGTTCGGCGTCGTTCCCCAGACCAGCGGCAGGCCGAACGCCCGCGCCGCCTCGCGCTTCACTGCCGTTTGAGACTCATCGCCCAGCGTGTACCCCGCCAACGGGACCATCCGGTAAGCTCGACCGGCGGAATGGAGGTCGCACATGAAAGTTGCCCGACGGATGAAGTCCTCGGTTACGCAGTGGGCCACTTGCTCGGTCAACGTGCCGCCCGGCCGACCCGGGAAGACGCGGGCCAGGTTCTTGCCGTCGACGTGCGCCTCGCGGTCGGCGGCCAGGTAGGCGTCGACGTTACAGCATCCGACGGCCACCCACGTCCCCGACAGCGCCTCGGGCGCCAGGTCGGCGTACACCTGCTGGACGGCGGCCATGGGCTCGTATTCGTCCCCGTGCACGCCGGCCAGTGTCAGCAGCGTCGGTCCGCCGCGCCGACCGCGAACCACCATGACCGGCATCCGCCGATCGTCCGGCCCGGTCGGCCCCAGTGGGTGCAGGTACGTCCGCTTGATGCCTGCGTCGGTCGACCACCACGGGTCGTTTGACGTGTCGCTCATGTGCAGCATCCCCCTCGGCCTCGTCGAGCGGCCTTCGCACCACTCGTCCGTCGGGTCCGTGCGACGGTCGCTACTCGTAGCGGAGTGCTTCGACGGGGTCCTTCCGGCTGGCCTTGTAGGCCGGGTAGATCCCACTCACCAGGCCGACCGCGAACGCGACGGCCACCGCCCACACGACCACCTTCATCGGGATGTCCGTCTTGATCACGCCAGGCAGGATCGCCTCCAGCCCGTGCGCGAACATCGCCCCCGTCAGGATCCCGCCGGCGCCGCCGACGGAGCTGATGATCATGGCCTCTACCATGAACTGAAACAGGATATCCCCCCGCCGAGCCCCGACCGCCATCCGCACGCCGATCTCCCGCGTCCGCTCCGTCACCGACACCAGCATGATGTTCGTGATCCCGATCCCGCCGACCACCAGGCTGATCCCCGCGATGCTGTAGAAGACCGCGGCCATGATCGCCTCGATCTCGTTGAACGTCTGCAGCATCTGCTCCTGGTTGAAGATCCTGAAGTCTTCCTCCTCGCCAGGCCGGACCTTGTGCGCCCGACGCAGGATTCCCCGCACCTGCTTCTCGCATTCGCTCAGCTTGTCGGGGTCGCGACTCTTGATTGCCAGACGATGCAGGTACTTCTGGCGCAGCACCCGCCTCATGGCCGTTCTCACCGGGATGAACGCCGAGTCGTCCACGTCGTCCAGCCCGACGGCGCCCTGCTTCTGCAGCACCCCGATGACGCGAAATCCCTTGTTGCCGATCTTGATGGCCCGCCCGACGGCCTCGGCGCCCGAGAAGAGCTTGTCAGCCACCGAATACCCCAACACCACCACCGTGCTGTTCTCGGCGTGGGCCTCCTCGGACGACATGAACCGACCGGAACCCATCTTATAGCCGCTCATGATCGCCTGTTCGTGGGTCGTTCCGGTCACCGTTACCTGGGCGGTTTTGCTGAAGTACTTCACGATCTGGCCCGTGCCGACGATGGGCACGATCAGCTCGATCTCCCGGCATTCGTCCTTCAACACGTCGATGTCCCGCAGGCGGAGCGTCTCGGCGATGCCGACCGCGTGACCTGACAGCTTCTTGTAGGCGGGCATGACGTACAGCACGTTGGAACCGAGGTGCTCGAACTTGCCGAGGATCTCCTTTCGCGATCCCTCCATGATGGACATGGCCGAGATGACGGCCATCACGCCGATCACCACCCCCAGCGTCGCCAGCACCGAGCGCAGGAAGTTGGCGTCCAGGCTCCGCATCGCCGTGATGATCAGTCGCAGGAGAAACAAACTCAGTCCTCGTCCTCGGGGTCGATCGGCTCCAACACCGGCTCGAGTTGGGGCCTGACCGGGGAGGCGTTCAGATGGTCGCCGGTGATCTTTCCGTCCCGCATGCTCACGATCCTCCGGGTCTGGCTGGCCACCTCGGGATCGTGGGTGACGATCACGACGCTCACGCCCTGGTCGTTCAGCTCATGGAAGAGCTCCATGATCTGCATCCCCGTCTGCGAATCCAGGTTGCCCGTCGGCTCGTCGGCCAGCAGGAGCGTCGGTTCGTTGACCAAGGCGCGGGCGATGGCCACGCGCTGACGCTCGCCGCCCGACAGCTCGTTGGATCGATGGTCGCCCCGATGGGCCATGTTCACCCGCTCGAGCGCGCGCATGGCCGGATCTCGGACGCGCGTCTTTCGGGCGTAGAACAGGGGCAGGGCCACGTTGTCCAGCGCCGAGGTCCGGTTGATCAGGTTGAACGTCTGGAAGACGAAGCCGATCGACGCGTTCCGCACGCTCGCGAGCTCTCGTTCCGACAGATCGCTCACGCGCTGGCCGTTCAGTTCGTACCACCCGCGCGTCGGGCGCTCCAGACAGCCGATCAGGTGCATCATGGTGCTCTTGCCGCTGCCCGACGCGCCCGTGATGGCCACGAACTCTCCCTGTTGGATGGTCAGGCTCACGCCGTCCAGGGCGCGCACGACCGACTCCCCCATGGCGTAGTACTTGGCTAGATCTTCGAAGCGGATCACCGGCGGCGGAGGCGCTTCTGGCGAATGCTGTTCCATACGTCCTTTGCGAACCTCGATCTTCCGCCCCTCGCGTTCGACCTCGGCTATTTGCCCCGATCCTTCGGCGGCGCGGGTTTCTTTAAGTACACCGTGTCCCCCTCCTTCAGGCCGCTGCCCGGCAGGATCTCCGTGTGCGTGCCGTCGCTGATGCCCGAGCGGACCGGCACGAATCGGACGTTGAGCTTGTCCTCAGGCGTCGGATGGGGCACGAACACTCCGTACTCATCCCCCTCTTTTCGAATGCAGCGGCTTTCGACCATCAGCACGTTTTCGCGGCTCTCAGCCGTGAACTCCACCTGCGCGGGCAGGCCCAGCATGAGCAGCTCGAAGCTGTTGTCGCTGACCAGCCGCACGTGGACGCGGTACTGCACGATCGCCCCGCGGGCCTCGCCTTCCGGGTCGATCCGCTCGATCACGCCCCAGAACTCGTCGTCGGGGAAGGTGTCCACCATGATCTTGACCTTCTTGGTGGGGTCCACGTTCGGCGTGAGCTCAGCGCTGGGCTGCGTATCCGGATTCGGGTCCGACGCGACCTCCGTCGAAGCGGGCTCGATCGCCACGGGTTTCATGGCCGTCAACTCGGACGACGCCGGATTCGTCGTCGCGGGCGCCGTGGTCAAGAGACGGTGACGATTGCCCCGCCGCATCTGCGGCCTGGCCGACTCCGGGGCGATCCGCCGGACCGTACCGAAATCCGCGTCGTCCACCATGGCGACGACGTACAGCTTCCTCGTGTCGGCCAGCCGGATCAGGGCCGTGCCGCCGGTCAGCGACGTCGTCCCGGACTGGACGAGTGTCCCGACCTGGACCGCCACCTTGGCGACCATGCCGTCGCTTGGCGCCTTGATCACCGTCTCGCTCAGTCGTTCTTCGGCATCCGCCAGGTTGCGCTCGGCCGTCAGGACGGCCTTCTTGGCCAGCTCGGCCCGGTATTCGGCCAGGTTCGCGTCGCTGTAGGCGGATTGCAGCCCCGCCTTGGCCGACAGGGAGCGCGCGATCGCGCCGTTGAGCGAGGCCTCCGCCAGGTTCTTCTCCAACGGCGTGGCGGCGCGCATGTTCTCGTACTTGTCCCATCGAAAACGCGCCTCGTCCTCCTCCGCCTTGGACGCCTGCGTGGTCGCGCGGGCCCGAAGCAGGCCACTGGTGGCCGCCCGCTGTTTCTGTTCGTCGGCGATCAGGGAGTTGGTTCGGGCATCCTCCACCGCCAGCTGGACCTTCTCCACCGTCCGCTTCTCGTCATTCGGGTCCAGGACCACCAGGGTATCGCCCTTCAGGACGTAGTCGCCCTCTTTGACCGTGATGTGGGTGACCTCGCCGCTCGCCTCCGATTTCAGCTCGATCCACTTGGCCGGTTCGACCCGCCCGCTCGCCGAGATCGGCGAACGGATGTCCCCGCGGCGGACCTTGGTCTTCTCGCCCGCAAGCCAGCGCGGCGTGTACGTGACGTACGTGATCACCAGGTAATAGGCCACCCCGATCACCGCGGTGATGATCGCCAAGACAAGCCACTTCCTCATGCCGACTGAGCCACCTTTCTACGCCGCCCGGACGCAAGGGTCGGGTCCCAATGACCATAGCCTAGCGGCTGGCGCCCGGTTTGGCCAATGCGCGACTGCCCATTCTATCCGCGTGGGGCATCCGGCAGACCCTCCCCCGCTCCTCGATTCTCCCTCGCGATGGTCGATCCTCGCGATGTGGTCTGCCAGACACAATCGTTTGCTACTACACGTCCAAAGGCTGGCACGCCAGCCCGAAGGTATCCGCCACCGCGTGGTTAGTCACACGACCGCACTCGATATTGCAGCCTTGGGCGATGCCCGCGTCTTCCGCTGCCGCCCGGCGATAGCCCTGACTGGCCAGCCTCAGCACGTACGGCAACGTGGCGTTGGTCAGGGCAAACGTGCTGGTGCGCCCTACCGCCCCCGGCATGTTGGTCACCCCGTAGTGGACCACGTCGTGAACGATGTACGTGGGGTCGCCATGGGTGGTCGGGCGGGACGTCTCGATGCATCCGCCCTGGTCGATGCCCACGTCCACGATGACCGCCCCCGGCTTCATCTGGGCCACCAACGACGCCTCGACCAGCACCGGGCATCGGGCCCCGGGGATCAGGACCGCGCCGATGACCAGATCGGCCTCGACGACGTACCGCCGGATCGTGTGGGCGTCCGAATGGATCGTGTGGACGTTGGCGGGCATGATGTCGTCGAGGTAGCGCAGCCGGGGGACGCTGACGTCCATCACCGTGACGCGGGCACCCAGCCCCGCTGCTACCTTCACCGCGTTCGTCCCGACCACGCCTCCGCCGATGATGACCACGTTGGCCGGTTCCACACCCGGGACGCCCCCCAGCAGGATGCCTCGACCGAGCATGGGCTTCTCGAGGTACTTGGCCCCCTCCTGGATGCTCATCTTGCCAGCCACTTCGCTCATCGGCGTCAGCAGGGGGAGGTGCCCTTCCCGATCGCGAATGGTCTCGTAGGCGATGGCCACGACGCCCGAATTCAGGATCGCCTCCGTCAGCGTCCGGTCGGCAGCGAAGTGCCAGTAGGTGAAGACCACCTGCTCAGGCTTGAGGAGTGGCAGCTCGGCGGGTTGGGGTTCCTTGACCTTCACGATCATGTCGGACCGCTGCCAGACCTCGGCGGCCTCGGCAACGATCTGCGCGCCTTGCTCGGCGTATTCGTTATCGGTCAGTCCCGACCCCAGCCCGGCCTGGGTTTCGACCAGCACCTCATGCCCGGCGGTCCGCAGAAGCTCTACGCCCACCGGGATAAGGCCCACTCGATACTCATCGGGCTTGGTCTCTTTGACCACACCAACGATCATTAGCAAAAACCCCTGTCCTTTTCCTGCCGAAATGATATACTGCTACGTCCCACGCTCTTGGGTCGTTTGTGCCAGCCTACTGTGGGGGCCGGTGGTTTGCAACGACCATGCGTGGGCCTCGGGGGTCCAGAACACGTGAGCGGCTGTCACCGGATCATCTTGCCGCTGCTGATCTGCACGACGTTGGTGGGCTGCGCGACCCGTCGGCGCGCCCAACCGCAGACGCCCACGATACGGATCGATCCGGCCGCACTGGCCAGTTCGCCACCGATTCACCCCGACGCTCAGTGGCGGGTCAGGGTGCCCCTCGGCTCGGTTCCTCAGGTGGACCACATTTGTCAGCTCAGCGACCAGTATCAGCTGATCGAGATCAAGACACCCACCCGGTGGCGGGCGTTCTGTGCGCAGACCGGCCTGCCGGCTGACGCGCCCTGCCCCGACTTCACCCAGGGCGTGGCCGTCGGGCTGGTGGCCCTCGTTGGCGAGCCCGCCGACGGGACCTGGCCGACCGCCATCAACGAGGTTCGCCTTCAGCGCGACGGGGCTGCCTGGCTTCGCACCCGGTTCCGCACCGGCCTGTATCGGCCGCTCCTCGTGGATGCATACTGTAATCTTGCCTACGTAAAGGGTTTGCGACGAGTCATCCTCGTCGAGATCAACCGCCGAGCCTTCCTGACCACCCACTGAAGCCGCAACGGCGCGCGGGGTCCCCCGGCACATCTCCAGATCCAGCAAGGCGGATTCGCCAGCAGATGTTGCCCCAAGTCAACACTGGCCCCGGAAGATGCCCCAGATCATCAGGTAACGTTGCCCCAGGTAAACATCTCCTTGACGCATGCCGATAGCTCAGATAGAATAGGGATCGCGCCACTGCACCTGACGCGGACCCGGACCAAGCCTCGCCACGCAAGGGGGCCGGACAACGCCAGACAAACCGACCACAGCACCGCTCAGCCAAACAGGTGCGAAGGCGCGTGCGGCCTCGGGCGCTTCAGATCCGTCAGCCACCCCGTCCGATCCGTCCTCGGTTGCGATCAACGCTGGGGCGCTGCGCCTGGACGATATCGCCAAGCGCGTCTTCCACAGGCTGGCCGTTGGCGTGATCGTGTTCGACAAGGAGCTTCGGGTCGTCCTCCGCAATCAGGCGTCGGCGTCTCTTCTGCCCAGCGAGCCGCGTGTGGCCGAGGCGTTGCAGAAGGCTACATTGGAGGCCCACTACGAGAACTGGGCGGCCGCACTGGGCAAGGTCCTTCAGACCGGGCAATCCACCCCGTTCCGCAACGTCAACTGTCGCGCATCCGATGGCCGGGAGCTTCTGGTCGACATGACCTGCACGCCCCTCAACGACGACGCGAGCGGGGACGTCCTCGGTGGGGTGCTGGTGCTCGAGGACGTCACGCAGCAGGCGACGATGGAGCAGCGGCTGGCGGTCAGCGAGCGTTTGGCAGCGGTGGGCAAGCTGGCAGCCCGCGTCGCCCATGAGCTGAACAACCCGTTGGACGGCATCTTGCGTTACATCAACATGGCCGTCCGCGTCACCGAGGCGGGGGACGACGAGCGCGCGATCCGATACATGACCGAGGCCCGCAAGGGCCTGATGCGGATGACCCAGATCATTCGCGAGCTGCTGGAGTTCAGCCGCTCGTCTCATGGGGCCTTCGAGCAGACGACCATCAACCAGCTCGTCGAGGAAGCGGTCCAGGCGATGAGCGGCGAGGCCACCCAGGGCGGCGTCACGATGGTGTTGAGCCTGGATGCCCAGATGCCGGCGATCCGGGCGGGCGATCTGTTCCAGGTGTTCTGCAACCTCATCAAGAACGCCGTCGACGCGATGCCGTCGGGCGGAACCTTGACCGTGGCCACCAAGTTGACCGATCGATGTGTGGTCGTTCGCTTCGAGGATACGGGCGTTGGTCTGCCCGAGGACGCCGACCGGGTCTTCGAACCGTTCTTCACCACCAAGGCGTCGGGGAAGGGCACGGGCCTCGGGCTGGCCGTCTCGCGTGACATCATCGAGCGCTACAACGGGCAGCTCACGGCCGAAAGCCGTCCCGGGGGCGGGGCGGCTTTCGAAGCTCGGATTCCTTTGAGTAGTTGTGCGACATCCGAAGGCCGGGCGTTCTAGCGACCGGCTCAGGGAGGGCACCCGCGTGTCCGATGCAGTTCACCTGCTCGTGGTCGATGACGACAGCATCATCGTGGAATCGTTGTCGGAGTTCCTCCGGCTGGAGGGCTACCGGGTTGACGGCGTCGAGTCGGTTCGGCAGGCGATCGCCGCCCTGGAGCAGCAGGATTTCCAGGTCATCATCACCGACGTGAACATGGCCGATTCCGACGGCTTCGACCTTCTCCGGATCGCCAGGGACCGCTACCCCGAGACGGTCGTAATCATGATCACGGGGTACGGCACGATCGATTCGGCCGTCGAGGCTATCAAGCTGGGCGCCTATGACTACCTGACCAAGCCCATCATCGATGACGAGATTCGGTTGGTGGTCGAACGTGCCGTCAAGCAGCAGGCGCTGATTCGCGAGAACCAGGACCTGCGTCGGCAGCTGGACCTCCGCTACAGCCTCGACAACGTCGTGGGTCACGATTACCAGATGCTCAAGGTCTTCGACCTGATCGAGGCGGTGGCCGACTCGACCACGACCGTGCTGATGCAGGGGGAATCGGGCACGGGCAAGAGCCTGATCGCGCGGGCCATCCACTACCGCAGCAGCCGGCGGGACAAGCCCTTCGTCGAGGTCAGCTGCGGGGCCCTGCCTGAAACGCTCCTGGAGAGCGAGCTGTTTGGGCACGTGAAGGGGGCGTTCACCAATGCCGTTGCCGACAAAGAGGGGAAGTTCATGGCGGCCGATCAGGGGACGATCTTCCTGGACGAGATCAGCGCCGCGTCGCCCGCCCTGCAGGTCAAGCTCCTCCGCGTCCTGCAGGAGCGTCAGTTCGAGCCCGTCGGCAGCAACCAGACGCAATCGGTCGACACGCGGGTCATCCTGGCCAGCAACAAGGACCTCTCGGCCGAGGTGGACGCGGGGCGGTTCCGACAGGATTTGTACTATCGCATCAACGTCGTGACGATCGCGCTGCCGCCGCTTCGCGAGCGGATCGGCGACATCCCCCTGTTGGCCGAGTTCTTCCTGAAGAAGTACTGCGCCCAACTCCGCAAGGAGATCCTGGGCCTGACCGACGAGGCCCTCGAGCTGATGCAGCGCTACTCGTGGAAAGGCAACATCCGCGAGCTGGAGAATTGCATCGAACGGGCGGTCGTGCTCAGCAAGGCCAAGTACATCTCGCCCGAGGACCTGCCCAGCGCCATCGCCGAGCAGACCAGCGACTTGGCCGTTTCGGAGAGCCACTACAGCGTGATGTCTCTGAAACGGGCGCTGGAGGAGCCGGAGAAGCGCATCATCCGTGCGGCCCTGGAGGCCCACAACTGGAACCGCCAGGCGACGGCTGAGGCCCTGGAGATCAACCGAACCACGCTCTACAAGAAGATGAAACGTTACGGTCTGGAGGCCGAGCCTGAGATGGCCGGTCGCAGCCCATGATCCCGCCGAGAGACCCCGGTGAGATGGGCCCATCCCCCGCCCTGCCATTTCTGACGCGCGACACGCCAGCCGTCCCGGGCGTGGTCAAGGAAAGGCGCGAGGATTTCCGCGTCGAGGAGGTTCCCCTGTACGAGCCGTGCGGGGCGGGCACGCACGTCTACTTCACTATCGAGAAGCGCGGGCTACCGACCATGGAGGCCGCCCGGAACGTCGCCCGTGCGTTGGGCGTCGGCGAGCGTCAGATCGGCTACGCAGGTCTCAAGGACGCCCGGGCCGTCACGCGACAGCGCTTCAGTGTCGAGCACGTCGACCCGGACCGCGTGGCCGCGCTCGATGTGCCCGGGGTCCGCGTGTTGGACGTCAGCCGGCACGGCAACAAGCTCCGCATCGGGCACTTGAAGGGCAACCGGTTCGTCATTCGGCTGCGGCAGACGGACCCGGACCGGCTGGCGGACGTCCGGGCGGTGCTGGACGTGCTGACGCGTCGCGGTCTGCCAAACTTTTTCGGTCCGCAGCGCTTCGGTACGCGGGGGGACACGTGGCGGATCGGGCGAGCGCTGCTCCGTCAAGACTGGGACGCCTGCGTGGACGTCCTGGTCGGCCAACCCGGCCCGGGCGATCGCGGGGGGATTCTGGAGGCGAGGCAGCTATACGAGGGCGGTCAGTACAAAGCCGCGGCCGAAGCGTGGCCTTGGGCGTTTCGCATGGAGCGGCGCGTCTGTCGGGTCCTGGCCCAGACGGACGGATCACGCCCGCGGGCGTTCCGCGCCGTCGACAAACAGGTCCGGCGGCTGTACGTGTCGGCGTACCAGAGCTGGCTGTTCAACAAGGTGGTGGACGCCCGCATCGACGCGTTGGATCGGCTGTGGCCAGGTGACCTGGCGTATCGACACCCGCAGGGGGCCGTCTTCGCCGTGACCGACCCCACGGGGGAGCAGCCGCGGTGCGACGCGATGGAGATCAGTCCGACCGGCCCGCTGTTCGGATACCGCATGACGCAGCCGACGGGCAAGGCGGGCCAGATCGAGGCCGCCGTCCTCGGCGAAGACGGGTTTTCGCTGGACGATTTCCGATCGCCTGGCGCCCATCGCGTCAAGGGCGCCCGACGCCCGCTGCGCGTTCCCATCACCGACGTTGCCGCCGAGGCCGGTGCGGATGGGCACGGGCCCTTCATCGAGCTTGGCTTCTTCCTGCCTGCGGGCAGCTACGCCTTGTCCGTCGTTCGTGAGATCTGCAAGTCGGACGCCGGAGAACCGGACAACGCCGACGTGACATCGTCTCCGAGTTCCCCTGACACAAGACAGTAGCGGCGAACCACGCGCCCGGCGTCAGCCACGGGGTTTCGAGGCATCCTGGGCGTGCACGACGTGAGCGCCCGTCGAGACCGGCTGGTTCCGCCAGCAGGCAGGGATGTGCAGGATGCTGCGTGAGGAGGTCGCGTGGACAATCATGCCCGCTGCCACGGTCTGGTCTTGCTGCATGATCGACACGAGCGTCCCGCATTCAGGGAGGTCAACGCCGGTCTGGTTGGCCATCGCGGCGAACGTGCCGTCCGGCGTGAGGCGCTCGATCTGCCCCAACCGCAGGACGGGCCTCGGCTCTGGGGGACGGCTGAGGACCTGGTCCCAGCGTCGCGGACGGGCGCGAGCGTCGTCGCTTGTCGGCTGGGCGTCGGCGCCGCAGTAGCTCTCCTTGACGGTCTTGACGGTCAAGGTGGCCAGGACCCGACCGGCCCGGACTGCGTAGAGCCGCTGGTCGCGGCGGATGCCGGCGTCTTCGCCGGCTGATACCAGGCAGTAGTTCCGGTCGACACGGAAGATTCGACCCACGGGGTCCGCCTGGCCGGTTTGGGGCAGGAGTTCTGCGCGGTCCCCGGCCTGGACGGGCTGGCGGACGCATGCCTCGACGGTCGTGGCGCGGGTGAAGGCGGGGCCGGTTTGGTCGACGAGGGCCGTTGCGACGTAGGCGCCGCCTCGGAACACCTCGATCCGCCGGTCCACGCGCAGTTCCTCGGGGGCGCCGGCGGGCATCCAGATGTGTTGCGCTGCCCCGTCGGATTGCACAGCCAACACAGGCAGACGGCGTCGGCCCGTTCGCCGCTCGCTCGGGCTGGGCCAGAGATGGGCGCGGTCCCCCAAACGAACGGACGCCTCGGAGGCCAACCTGTCCATCCGGATGAGGGCGTTGTCTTCGTAAAGCTCGATCACGTCGGCACGGGCGATCAGACGGTCTGCCCGGACAACCAGCATGGCATCGCCGAGGAGCAGCCCCGCGATTCGGCCCTGGTCGAGCCAGGCAGTTCGATGCCCCGGGGCAACCGCCTCGACCTGGGCCGATACGGTCACACCGGACGGGAGTGCAACGCGACAGACGCTGGGCAGCGTCCGCGAGACGATCACTGCCGCGTCCGCCGGCATCCCGGATTGCTCCCGATACGCGAGCCGAACGGCGCAGCGTCCGGATTCGAGATAGAAGACGCGGCCAGCGGACACCATGTGCCCGTCGGCCGTCAGGACGGCGCGATCATTCACAGAGACGCCCTTCTGCCGACCGGCGTCGAGTACGACGATCGCCGGGGCGCCGATACGCTCGACCACCTTGCAGCGGACAAGGACCCCCGCCCAGGCCGGTGGTTGGCCGATCATGCCCAGACAAGCCACCCAACCCAATGCTGCGCAGACAGGCGCGAGGCGCGGCATGCGGGCGAGCTCGGTCCTGCGGGGACGATCAGCCCGAGGGCTTCGAGTCGGCGGGCTTGCCGTTCCGCGGTGTTTCCGGATTCTCGTCATGGTGCCTTGCCCGGCGATAGGCCCGGACGGCCCATCGGCAGAGGGGATAGCTGATGGCTCCGAGCATCAGCCCGAGGATGGCGCTGCCGATCCACAGATCGATCCCGCACTTGGTCAGCAGCATCATCAGCTCTCGCCAAAAGGACAGATCGAAGAAGTTGTACACGTAGGACGTCAGGCTCTTGCCCGTGACCAACTTGGTCAGTGTCCGGCGGACGGCAGGGTCGAAATCGAGCGAGCCGGAGCGGATCACATGCCCGACGCACCAGTTGGTGTAGTAGAGGGGCACGGCCGTGATCGGGTTGGTGATCCAGACGACGGGAATCGTGACCGCACGGTTGCCGCCCAGCAACGAGGCCAGGGCGACGGCGATGATCATCTGAAACCCGATGGTGGGGGTCCAAGCGACGAAGAAGCCAATGGCCACGCCCAAGGCGATCCGGTGCGGCGAGTCGTTGACGCCCAGGATGCGATAGACGATGACGTCCCGAGCTTTCTGCCACAGGTATCGATAGGGCATTGCCACTCCCCATGTGCCCGACTGCTCCGGTTGGGCCATGCATTCTACCGATCCGGCGGGGCGGTGTCAGGTCTTCTCGGTGCGCCGCAGCGCGGCCATGGCCGCGTCGACGACGCGTTCGACGCTCAGGTCGACGCTGCAGGCGTGTTGGTGGGGACAACGGTCCAGCCGCTTGAGATAGCAGGGCGAGCAAGGCAGATCCACCCGGACGACGGCCTCGGGTTGATGGTAGGGGCCTGTGCGCACCGGGTTGGTCGGGCCGAACAGGGCGACCAGCGGCCGGCCGAGGGCGTCGGTCACGTGCATCGGGCCCGAGTCGTTGGTGATCACCACGGCGGCTCGCTCAATCAGGGCGGACACTTCGCGGAGCGTGGTCTTGCCGGCCAGGTTCGGTGCGTCATGCTTGGCGGCCGTGGACACCCGGTCACACGTCTCGCCCTGCGAGCCGCTGCCGGCCAGGACGGCGGGCAGGCCGGCCTCGTCTGCGAGGCCGTCGATGACGGCGGCGAAGCGTTCGGCGGGCCAGACCTTGGTCTCCCATCGGGCGCCCGGAAAGACCACCGCGTAGTCCCGGTCCGGATCGACGCCGCTCTCGACCAGCAGTCGTCGCGCCGCGGCCCGGTCGGCGTCGGTGATGGGCAGGCGGAACGTCATCGCGTCCTGCCCGAAGCCGAGCAGATCGGCGGCCGCCCACATCCGGTCGATCGAATGCGATTCCATCGTCTCAACGGGGTATCGGTGGGTGTAGAAGATCCACGCGACCTCGCGACTGTTGGCGGGTCCGATCCGCGTCGCAGCGCCCGTGACCCGAGCGAAGAACCCGCTTCGGAAGAGTCCCTGCAAGTCCACCACGAGGTCGAATCCCCGCCGCCGCAAGGATAGGACGTAGCGCACGAAGTCGATGCTAACGGTCAGGTTCCGTCCCAGCCGGCCGAAGCGCTTCCGGTCGAATGGGATGATCTCGTCTAGGGCGGGATGGCCCTCCACCAGGTTGACGAAAGGGTTGGCCACCAGCCACGCAATGTAGGCTGAGGGATAACGCCGGCGGAGCCCGTCCAGGATCGGCAGCGCTTGCACCACGTCCCCTGTGCTGCTGGGCTTGATCAGCAGGATGCGCTTGAACTCGCGCTGGGTGAGGGGCACGGCCATCTGAGCATTGTACCCGGCATGAAGGGCCGGCACATCTCGCATGCCGAGGGGCCGTGAGAGGATCGGTGCGAGCGGGTGACGCACTGGCGGGAGACGTCGCACGATCTATGTGCACGGGCGGATCAGAGACGCAACCCTATCAGAGACACGATCCTATCAGAGACGCGACCGTAAGGGAGCGTTCGGTCGGATCGATCCTGCCTGGATCGGTCTGACCCGCACGGCGAACGATGCGAACCGCCGTGCATCTACGGTCGCGCCCGGTGTACGCAACCCGGGCACGCCCGCGTGGCCGCTGGCGTGAACGCTCCCTTACGGTCGCGTCTCTGATGGGGGCTTCTGATGGGGTCTGCCGCAGGGCTACGGACCCGCGTGCGGCCATCCCGTGATCCCGGGTGCGTGACACTTTAGGCGGCCCTCGGATAGGCGGACCGGGTCTGCCAGTAC
>CAYMLO010000056.1:0-60517 GCA_964390905.1 uncultured Planctomycetales bacterium
CAGCAACCTGTCCCGTTGCGAGAGCGAGAACATCGTCGCCCTCTGCGACGTGGACCACGGTCACGCAGCCAAGACCTTCGACAAGTATCCCCAGGCCCGCCGCTACAAGGACTTCCGGGTCATGTTTGACAAGGAGAAGGACCTGGACGCCGTGATTGTGGCGACCCCCGACCACACGCACGCCGTCGTCGCGCTGGCGGCGATTCGGCGAGGCCTGCACGTCTACGTCCAGAAGCCCCTGACCTACGACGTCAGGGAGGCCCGCGTCCTGACCGAAGCCGCCCGCAAACACAAGGTCGTGACCCAGATGGGCAACCAGGGGCATTCGGGAAGCGAGATCCGGCAGGTCTGCGAGTGGGTGTGGTCGGGAGCGCTCGGTCCGATCCGCAAGGTGCATGCGTGGACGAACCGCCCCGTCTGGCCGCAGGGCATCGAGGTGGATCGGCCCAAGGAGACCCCGCCCGTTCCGAAATCGCTGGACTGGGACCTCTGGATCGGCCCCGCGCCGATGCGGCCGTATCATCCAACCTATCACCCCGGCACGTGGCGGGCGTGGTGTGACTTCGGAACCGGCTCGCTGGGCGATCTGGGTTGCCACATCCTCGACGCAGCCTTCTGGGCGATGAAACTGAGGTATCCGGTCAGTGTGGAAGGCTGCATCTCCACCTACTGGCACGGACTGTGGAAGAAGACCGAGCCCAAGAACGAGAACTTCCCGCGCTCCACGATCGTGCGGTACGCGTTCCCGGCCCGTGAAGGGATGCCAGCCGTCAAGCTCACATGGTGGGACGGGGGCATGATGCCGCCGCGACCGAGCCAACTCGGGCCGAACGAGAGAGTCGGCGGCAGGGACGGTGGCCTGCTCTTCATCGGCGAAAAGGGAACGCTCATGTGCGGCAACTACGGGCGGGACCTGAAACTGCTCCCGGCCAAGATGGCCAAAGACGTGCCGCCGCCCCCCGAAACGCTGGATCGCATCCCCGGTGGCGTGGGCGGCCACGAGAAGGACTGGCTGCGGGCCTGCAAGGGCGGAAAGCCGGCCTCATCCAACTTCGACTACGCCGGCCCGTTGTCCGAAACCGTGCTCATGGGAAACCTGGCGGTGCGTTTCCCCAACCGCAAGCTCCTGTGGAACGGTGAGAAGATGGAAGTGACCAACGATGCCGCCGCCAACGCCTTCGTTCGGCGGCAGTATCGCGAGGGATGGACATTGTGAGGCCCGGCAAGACGTCAGAGAGACGTTGGAGGCCATCCAGGCATCGCGACGGGACAGCGCTTCGCTTGCTGGTGGCGATGGGCGGCGTGGGATCATCAGCCATCTGATCGTGCGGGATTCTCCGATGGTCGTCTCGTGTCGCTAGCGGCCACATTCGTGGAGTCACTGTCATGCGGACGTCTAGACAGGCCTGGTCATGGATTGCGGTCTGGTGTCTTCTCGTAGGATTCTCGACCCACGGTCTGAACCGGACACGAGCGGCGGATTTGGCCGAGGAGTTTGCCTCGCCGCCGGCGCAAGCCAGGCCGTGGGTCTACTGGTTCTGGAAGAACGGCAACATCAGCCGAAAGGGGATCACCGCCGACATCGAGGCCATGCAGAAGGTGGGCATCGGCGGCGTGATCCTCATGGAGGTCGCGCTGACCGTGCCGCCCGGGGAGGTGACGTTCTTCAGTACCCGATGGCGGAAGCTGTTCAAGCACGCCGTTTCGAAGGCTGACCGCCTGGGACTCGTGGTCAGCATGAACAGCGCCCCAGGTTGGACCGGCAGCGGCGGGCCCTGGGTTAAGGCCGAGCAGTCCATGCAGAAGATCGTGGTCAGCGAGACCAAGATATCGGGACCACGGCGCTTCGCCGGGCCGTTGCCGCAGCCCGAGACGCTGCACGGATTCTACCGAGACATCGCCGTGCTCGCCTTCCCCACGCCGGAGGAGCACTATCGCATCGCCGACATCAAAGAGAAGGCCCTCTACGAACGCGGACCGATCTCCTCGAGGCCGGGTGTCCGCGCGGCGTTCTACCTCCCTGCCGACCACAAGCACCTCCCGCCAAGCCAGGTGATCAGAGCGGATCAGATCGTAGACCTCTCGGCGCGGATGGACGACGCCGGTCGGCTGACGTGGGATGTACCGGAGGGACGCTGGACCCTCCTTCGCTTCGGGCACACGAGTACGGGCCAGACCAACCGTCCGGCGCCCCTGCCCGGTCTCGAGTGCGACAAGCTCGACCCCAAGGCGCTCGACGCACACTTCCGCAACTTCACCGCGAAGCTGCTAAGTGACGTGGGGCCTCTGGCCGGCAAGACGTTGGTCGCCACCCACCTGGACAGTTGGGAGGTGGGGGCCCAGAACTGGACCGCCCGGTTCCGCGAGGCGTTCCGGAAGCGACGTGAATATGACCTGCTGGTCTACCTACCGGTCGTGACCGGGCGCGTGGTGGAAAGCCTCGAGGTCTCCGAACGGTTCCTGTGGGATCTGCGGCAAACGGTTTCGGAAATGATCGTGGAGAACCATGGCCGTCATCTGCACGCGCTGGCCCAACGGCATGGCCTGTGGCTCTCGATCGAGCCCTACGACATGACGCCCTGCGACGACATGACGCTCGGCGCAACGGCAGACGTGCCGATGTGCGAGTTCTGGAGCAAGGGCTTCGACACGCGCTACAGCGTCAAGGAGGCCACCTCCATCGCCCACGTCTATGGCAAACCGGTCGTTGCCGCTGAAGCGTTCACCTCCGGACCGGCCGATGCCTGGCGGCTTCACCCCGCTTCGATCAAGGCGTTGGGTGACTGGGCGTTCTGTGAAGGCGTCAACCGCTTCGTCATCCACCGGTACATCCACCAGCCTTTCATGCAGATCCGCCCGGGCCTGAGCCTGGGGCCGCACGGCCTACACTACGAGCGAACGCAGACGTGGTGGTCGTTCTCCAGGCCGTGGCACGAGTACCTCGCCCGCTGTCAGCACATGCTGCGGCAGGGACGTTTCGTGGCGGACATCCTCTACCTGAGTCCGGAGGGCGCCCCCAACGTGTTCCAGCGTCCGAGCCCAGAACCAGTGGGCTACAAGTACGACGCCTGCACGCCAGAGGCGCTGCTCACGCGTGTGGCTGTCAGAGACGGTCGGCTTGTCCTGCCGGACGGGATGAGCTACCGCCTGTTGGTCCTTCCCGAGACGGCAAGGATGACCCCCGAGCTGCTGACGAAGATCAAGGCGTTGGTGGAAGCCGGAGCGACCGTCGTCGGCGCGCCGCCGTGCAGGTCCCCCAGCCTGTCGGGATATCCCCGCTGCGATGTGGAGATCAGGCAACTCGCCGAAGCGCTGTGGCCTACGAAGCCGCCCTCACAGAAAGCTACCGAGCACCGCGTCGGCAAGGGACGCACTATCCGCTGCCCCACGACGAGCAATCGGCATCCCGTCGAAACCATGGACGATCACGTGACACAAGCACGCTGGATCTGGCACCGCGAAGGCCAACCCGCAGCGTCCGCGCCGGTCGGCAAGCGGTACTTCCGCCGCACCCTGACACTCGAGGCAACCACCTCGATTCGGTCGGCCCGGGTCGGGATGACGGCGGACAATGCATTCACGCTATACATCAACGGTCGCAAGGCTGCCTGTGGCGACGATTACCGTCGGCTCTACACGAAGGACGTCAGATCGCTGTTGCGGCCCGGCGCGAACACACTCGCCGTGGTTGCCGAGAACGGCGCGGATCACCCCAATCCGGCCGGCCTGATTGGAGCGATGGTCGTGCAATACGACGACGGCCAGCAGCTCGTCGTGCACACAGATAGCCGATGGCTGACGGCTGCCCAACCACGCAAGGGGTGGACGAGACAGCCCGTCTCCGGCAAGTGGCGGGCAGCGCTCCAGCTCGGCCCGCTCGGCATGGCCCCGTGGGGAAACGTTCGCGCGGCGGCGACCCCTCGTGATGTCTACCCCGACGCCAAGCACGTCACAGCGATCCTGCGCCATATGGACGTGCTGCCCGACTTCGCGGCAGACGCGCCATTGCGCTACGCTCACCGGCGTCTCGGTCAAACCGACGTGTACTTCGTGAGCAACGGAGAAAGCCAACCGGCGGCAGCAGCCTGCGTGTTTCGGGTCACGGGCAAGCGCCCGGCGCTGTGGCATCCCGAAACCGGACACAAGCGGTTGCTGCCGCACTACTCAACGACTCCGGACGGGCGCACGACCGTTCCGCTTCGCTTCGAGCCCACGGAGAGCTTCTTCGTGGTCTTCGACCCCCCTGCTCCCGATGCCGCCGGCGAGGCCGTTCAAACGCCGGATGGCGCGAACTTCCCGGCACTCAGACCGGCCATCGAGATCTCGGGATCCTGGAAGGTACGGTTTGATCCGAATTGCGGTGGTCCCAAGGACACGCTGAGCTGGCAGAAACTGACGGATTGGTCGCAACGGCCCGAGGAGCCGATACGGTACTACTCGGGCGTTGCGACCTATACCAGAACGATCGACATCCCTGCGGAGTTGACGGGCCGGGGGCGTCGGCTATTCCTCGATCTGGGTCGCGTGGCGGTCATGGCCGCCGGAACCCTCAACGGGAGGGACTTGGGCATCCTGTGGAAACCGCCCTTCCGCGTGGATATCACAGAAGCGGCGAAGCCCGGCCCAAACGCACTCGAGGTAAAGGTCGCCAACCTCTGGGTGAACCGCATGATCGGCGACGAGCGACTGCCCGAGGACAGCCAGCGCAATCGCAACGGCACACTCAAGGAGTGGCCCGGGTGGCTCAAGGAAGGCAAACCAAGCCCAACCGGCCGGTTCACCTTCACGAGTTGGCGGTTCTGGAGGAAAGACCAGCCGCTTCTGGAATCCGGCCTGCTCGGACCAGTGAATCTGCTGCCGTCCACAATCCTCAAACCGGGAACAACGATGGATAGACGCGAAGAAAACCGAACTCGCCAGAAGAAACTGCCGATCGACGGGCACGTGTTCGAGGTGGACGGACATACCGCCTTCGTGATCCTTCCGAAGCGACAGGGGCAAGACCGCTCGACGCCGTGGGTCTGGTACGCCCCGACGCTGCCCGCGTATCCCGAAGACCGTGAGCGGTGGATGTTCGAAAGGTTCCTGGCCGCCGGGATGGCCGTCGCAGGAGTCGACGTCGGCGAGTCCTACGGCAGCCCCAAAGGGCGGGCCGTCTACTCGAGCTTCTACAGAGAGCTGCTTGAGAACCACGGCTTGGCCAGCAAGGCCTGCCTCCTCGCTCGCAGCCGCGGCGGGCTGATGCTCTACACCTGGGCAAGCGAGAACCCCGACGCCGTCGCCTGCATCGCCGGGATCTACCCGGTGTGCAACGTGCGCAGCTACCCCGGCCTGACCCAGGCGTGCGGGGCGTACGGGCTGTCCGAGGCCGAGCTGACGGCACAACTGGACAAGCACAACCCGATCGACCGACTGGCCCCGCTGGCCAAGGCGAACGTGCCCATCTTCCACATCCACGGGGACGTAGACACGACGGTCCCGCTGGAGGACAACTCAGGAGAGCTCGCCCGGCGCTACCGCCAGCTCGGTGGGAGTGTCGAACTGATCGTCCCCAAGGGACAAGGACACAACTACTGGACGGGCTTCTTCCAGTGCCAGGAGCTGGTTGACTTCGTCATTGCGAACAAGGCCAAGTAGCCTGCGGGCTCCGGAAGCCGGAGTCCGGCCACAGGGCTACACTTGTGGACCCCGTCACACACCATCCGCAAGGATACTGCAACGCGGATGTTTGTAACTACCTCGTTATGGATTGCAGCAAGGATTCGATTCCGTTCATGGGCGAGCAATGGCCAGAGCTGTCCGACCACGTTGGGGAGGACTACCGCGTCGTGGCAGGACAGCTCATCATCGGTTATGGGGACCGCCCCTGCCGAAGCCCAAGTGCCGACGGGCTGCCCCCACCGGGTAGGAGCCCGCACTGCAACCGCCCGGTGGCATCGGATCCGCGCCCTATCCCATGGCAACCCTTGACGAACCGTCGGACTCGCATAACCACCACGGAATTGTCGGATCAGTCCGATGCACGGCAGCACCGGCAGTTGTTCTAACCCCCCAATGGTGCGACTCCGATACTAGCACAGCGTGAAGCCACGTTCGGCGGAGACGGTTCGTGGAGTGCACCAGCGCCAACACAGAAATCCCGCCTCGACAACTGTGAAGCGCTTCGCGGCAGACGACGAGAACCGGTGGGCGACAGGGGTCTGTTGTGCATGACACCGCAGAAACCGGGCAGCGATTGACCGATGAGGTACGGGAACTGCGGGCCCGGGTCGCTAAGCTTGAGTGCGAGAACGAGCGTCTGCGCCGAGGCCAGGACGGTGCCCCCGACGACGGGGAGCCGCTGGAACCGGAGGGTTCCGCTCCGGATGTATCTGACCGTCAGCAGGAAGAAGAGCCTTTCCGATGGTCCGAAACGAAATCACGGGCCCTGGCCGAGCGGCTGCCGAGACGGGTAACCTATGTGGCAACTCTCGACGAGGCCCACGCCCCTAGATACACCAGCCCCCAGGTCGAACAGGTCTTGGGCTACACGCGCGAAGACTTTCTGGCGGCCCCCGACCTCTGGCGCAGAAGCCTCCATCCGGACGATCGGGACCGCGTGCTTGCCGAGATCCACGAGACACGAAAGACAGGTGTGCCTCTCGAAACGAGCTACCGTGTGATTTGCAAGGACGGCACGGTCGTTTGGCTCAGCGACGTGGCGACTGTCTTTTTCGACCAGATGGACAAGCAGCTGCTTCTGCTTGGCGTCAACACGGACATCACCGAAAGCAAACGCGTGGAGAATGCCCTGCGCGAGAGCGAGGAGCGATTGCGCGCCGTGGTCGAACAGGCCGGCGACTCGGTGTTCCTGCATGATCTGGATGGGCGCATCGTCGACGTCAACCGCGCAAGCTGTGAGCGGCTGGGGTACACGCGAGAGGAGCTACTCTCTCTGACGGTCGGGGACGTAGATCCAGACGCCGGCCGACGAGGGGACCAATCGGGCCTCTGGCCAGACGTCGTAGGCGGCAAGACGGCGGTCTTTGAGACGCGACACAGGCGTCGGGATGGAAACGTCTTTCCCGTCGAGGTCACCCTTGGCCTGATCGAAGTACGTGGGGTTCAGTTCGTCCTTGCACTCGCACGTGACATCACCGAGCGCAATCAGGCGGAGGAGTCGCTGCGCACCAGCGAGCGGAAGCTGTCCAACGCCATGAGTATCGCTCGCCTGGGATACTGGGAGTACGATGTAGACAAGGACCTCTTCACCTTTGACGACAACTTCTACGCCATCTTCCGCACGTCGGCCGAACAGGTGGGCGGTTATACGATGACGCCGGCTCGTTACGCCGAACTCTTCCTGCTACCCGACGATGCAGCGATAGTCGGCGCTGAGACGCAGGCAGCGCTGACAACCACGGATCCCCAGTTCAGCCGGCAATTGGAGCACCGCATCAGATACGCCGACGGGGAAATCGGCTACATCGCCGTCCGGTACTTCATCGTCAAGGACGATCAAGGCCGCACGATCAAGACCTACGGCGCGAACCAGGATATCACCGAGCACAAGCGGGCTGAAGAGAAGCTACGGATCGCCAAGCATCGGGCTGAAGCGGCCAGCGAAGCGAAGAGCGCATTCCTCGCGAACATGAGCCACGAGATTCGCACGCCGATGACGGCCATACTCGGGTTCACCGACGTGCTCCTCGATGCATCCGGTGCCGGGAGCGCGTCCAGCGAGCGACTGGAGGCCGCCAAGACGATCAAGCGGAACGGGGAGCATCTGCTCGAACTCATCAACGGCATCCTGGATCTTTCCAAGATCGAGGCCGGCAAGCTCAGCGTTGAGCGAGTTCCCTGCTCGCCGTCTCAACTGATTGCCGATGCGGCTTCGTTGATGCGGGTCCGGGCAGAAAGCACCGGCGTGCAGCTGAGGATCGAGTACAACGGCCCCATACCGCAGATAATCCGTACGGACCCGACCAGGCTTCGGCAGATCCTCATCAACATCCTGGGCAACGCATTCAAGTTTACCGAGCTGGGAACGGTTAGGCTCATCACGCAGCTGGACGCCCCCCGCGCCGCAATCGAGTTCGACGTCGTGGACACAGGCGTTGGCATGACACGAGACCAGGCCGCCAACCTTTTCAGGCCCTTCACGCAAGCCGATACGTCCACCACCCGCCGGTTCGGCGGCACGGGGCTTGGCCTGACCATCAGCAAGCGGCTCGCGCAGCTACTTGGGGGAGATGTCAGCCTCGTCCAGACCAGCCCTGGTAAAGGCTCCCGCTTCCGCATCACCGTTGCCACGGGCCCGCTGGACGGGGTGGGCATGCTCACTGACCCACATGCAGCTGCAGCCTTCGTGCCGGAAGAGATGACGCTGGCCGCCGACAGCGATACGGAGCCCCTTGCTGGGCGAAGGATCCTGTTGGCCGAAGACGGACCCGACAATCAACGTCTGATCGCCCACTTCTTGCGCAAGGCGGGTGCGGAGGTCACCCTCGCGCAAGACGGAAAACAGGCCCTCGACGCAGCGCTGCTCGCCCGACGGCGCCGCGCACCGTTCGACGTCATCTTGATGGACATGCAGATGCCGGTCATGGACGGTTACACGGCGACGCGTCAGTTGCGCGAGCGCGACTACTCAGGCGCCGTGATCGCGCTCACCGCACACGCAATGGGGCAAGATCGCCAGAAGTGCCTGGCCGCGGGGTGTGACGACCATGCCCCAAAACCCGTCAAGCGGCAGGAACTGATCGAGGTGGTTCGGCGCTATCTGCCCGCTCGGGCTGAGGCGGACACGCGTTCCTAGGAATCTAGATCTAGGTCGGAGTAGACGCCCGTCACGCCACTCTGGATGTCGACGTAGAAGGAGCGTGCCGGCCACCTCCCGGATCGGACCAGTGGTAGGCAGAAGCAACACGGCCCCCGCTCGCTACGGCTGATCGGGCACCTGCGGCAAGATGACTCGCGTCGGTCGATCGCCGCCGTGGAAGACGGTCTGCTCCGCGGTCCGCAGTTCCGCGTCTGCGTTCTGGTTGGCGGCCGTGTTGTGATTCCGGTCGTAGTTGGGAAAGTCCGAGCTGGTGATGTCGACACGAATGCGATGACCCGGGAGAAACGCGTTCGACGTCGCGTTCATCGAAATCGTGTACTTCACCACCTTGCCCGGATCCAGGAGCGCCGGTTTGTCAAGCCCGTGGCGATAGCGGGCGCGGATCTGTCCCTGAGAGACATCGCGGGCCAGCCCGTCCGGGGCGACGTCGATGAGACGCACGAACCAGTCGGTGTCCGGAGCCGAACTCGCCGCGTAAAGCTCGACGGTCGGCTTGCCGGTCACCTCGATCCGCTTGGCAAGCGGTTTGGTCTGGTAGACCAGGATGTCCTGCCGCGTCGCCAAGGGACGCTGGTCGACCGGGATCGTGAAGCTGCCCTTGCCGTGAAGGGTGGGAACCGGCTTGCGCGGGTCGTACACGTAGCGGTCCCCCCGCACGGTCCGGGGGGGCGACTCGACGAGTTGGCCGTCGCCGGACGGCGTGTTCGCGCGACCTTTTCCGGTCAGGTAGAGGATCTTGTCGCGCGTGCGCGCAAGCGGCCAGGTTCGCTCGCCGCGCCACGTGTTGTCGCCCATGACGAAGATCTTCACCGGCGGATCTCGATCGACCCCGTTCTGCTTGCCCTTCAGCCAGTAGTCGAACCAGCGAATCTGCACCGCCGTGCAGTCCATCGCAGCTTGTGGGCCGAAATCGATCTTGCCGTATCTGCGCCGTCCCCGGCCCGCGTGGCTCCACGGCCCGATGATGATCCGCGAGCCCTTTCGGGCGACCTCCGTCTTCGCCTCCTTGACCATGGTCCGCCAGAGCAACATGTCGCCGTTGCAGTGGTCGTGCCAACCGACGATGTCCAGCACGGGCACGCGGATCTTCTTGCACCCCTCGTGCAGCTTCCAGGGGTCTTCGTGCGGATGCTTCAGCCACCGGTGGACGTGCGGCGTTTCATGCTCGAAGGCAGCCTGCGGCAGGTCGAGCCAGGGCAGAAACCACAGCCAGTGATCTCGCCCGCCGTCGAGCAGCTTCTTGTCTGCCTCGCTGAGTGCTCGTCCGGAACGACGACGGACATCGGTTGACATGGTGCGAATCCACCACTGCAGCCGACGCCCGGGGCGAATCGTGCCGGGTCCCTCCAAGTCGGTGTACCGGGCCGGGATACTGAAGGCGGCCATGGCCGCGAGCGCCGGCGGACCCTCGGCCGCCAGCCGCCACTGCACGAACGCGTTGTACGATGCGCCGTAGGTGCCCACTTTCCCGGTCGAGCCCGGCAGTCCGGACGCCCATTGCACCGTGTCGTAGCCGTCCTCGCCGTCTTGGGTATGATGCCGCATGAACGACTGCCAGGTCCCCTCCGAAGCGTAACGCCCGCGAACGTCCTGGACCGCGACGATGTACCCGGCTCCTGCAAGACGCTTCGCGCGACGGCCCTGCCGGTCCTTGCCGTAGGGTGTTCTCATCACCAGCACGGGGGACGACTGCCCGTCACCGGGCCGGTAGACATCCGCGCGGAGGACGACGCCGTCGCGCATGCGTACGGCCACGTTCCGCTCGACGACGACTTGCGACGACGCGGCATGCGCGCCCGCCACCCAAACGCAGAATGAGACGAATGCAATACGCCGCATGGCTCGTACCTCCGATCATCCGCCCCCTGCCCATACCGAGAATGCCGTGCGGGATGATGGCAGCAACGGGCGACGCAGTGGCCAGGTCGATCCTGACGCGAGCAGTACATCACGCCACGTCGCCTGTGCCTAGAAGTGGAAGATATTGGACGGCGCTGCGCAGGTCCAGGGCGTTCGCCGAAGGGGGTGCATGACCATAGTCGCGCACGGGGAAGGGCCCGTCTTGGGGATAGCGAGCGCGAGGGCAAACAGGAGCGATGGAGGCCTTGCATCACGTTTCAGATTCGCCCTGGTAGGTCATCGCGCCGGGGCTTTGGGCTTGGGCAACCTGAGCTCGATTTTAGTGCCGACTCCTGCGTGGATGTAGCGATCGGGAAACGATGCTCGGAACATCTCTCGCGTTCGATCGCCGGAGCAATGACACGGAGCGACCTGTTTGGTTCCCAAGGCCTCCAGATCGCGGATGACCGATCGTATGGCCCCCTTCCCAAACCCGCCCATGTGAAAGCCGCCCAGCACGAGGGCGATAGCCGAGTGCGTTAGCTCCTGAGCTCTGCGCGCAATCGCAACGATGCCCGGGTGCGCACACCCCGTCACGACGGCCACGCCGTCTTCCGTGTCTATCAAGAGCGACTGCTCCTTGATGGATGCGCCCATCTCGCCGGTGGAACGAACACCGCGGCAGATTTCGCAAGGCCCTCCCACCTCGACGACCTTGGCGCCCGCGTGCTGGGCCTGCCTGCCAACCCACTGGGCAAACGACTTCGGGACGTAGATGCTCACTTGGCTGTGCTCAGAAAGCAGCGCGCGCAGGCCGCCGGTGTGATCCGCGTGATCGTGCGATAGCACCACAACATCGATTCGTTTCGGATCGATCTCCAGCGCTCGCAGATTGGCCATCAGTATCTTGCCGGATCCACCGGTGTCGAACAGGATTGTCCTTTGCGTCCCCTCGATGAAACAGGCGAACCCCCAAGCAGTCCGAAGCCCTGTGTCGTGAGGGTTGTTATCGTACACGATCGTCATCGTCAGTCTCCTGGGACGGGTGCTCGCAGATTGAGCCGCCACGTCTGCACGGGCGCCGACCGAGGCGGCCATGGCAACGAGCAGAGCGGCGCGGCTTGGGAGGAAATCGGTCATCAGCAGAGCCCCTTGCTTCAGGGCGGCAGAAGGGCTGTCGCCCTATCGATTCACCCAGACTGGCATACTCGCCCCAGACTGGCCATCAACTGCCACCCCTTCCGACACCGACGACAGCGCTTGCTCGAGGTCCGCCACGAGCATCTCGGACGGCTCCGTTCCCGCCGAAAGCCAAACGGTGTCCCACCTTACCCCGAAGATCGTACGTCGCTTTGGCGGGAAGTAAAGCATAGTCCTGAGGTATAGGATGCAGATCAGCGACTCGTCCGCGCCGAGGCTGACAGCGAATCCGGATCGGCGATCTGGCTCAGCCTCGCCTCGGCTTCCGCCTCATTGGGATCAGGCCGCTCGGGGGGACACCGAAGTGTCGCGCGGACCTGCATAGGGCCGTACCAAGTCGCCTGTCGGAACGCCACCTTCCCCAACCCACTGCGCACAAAGAGGATAAGGCAATGGGTCCGCGTCCAAATCGTGGCGAGAGCGCGCTTTTTCTGTATTTTGTGTTATGTGCGGGCACCCCAACCGCAAGTACTTCTAGAGAGGGATGGCGGGTAGGAGGGAGAGGGTGTGTGCCCGGCCGATCCGGTCAGGACCGCGTCTCCCACGTCATATCCCAGTGGGCATCGGTGAGGGATTGGAGGACCCCGATGGGACAGAGCATCGGTTGGGCGATGTGTTTGTGTGCGCTGGTCGGGGTGCCGGCGATCGCAAACGACGGTGGGCCTGTCGCAGTCTTCCTGGGGTTGCCAAACCCCGCAGCGCCAGGTCAGGTCGTCATGTTCGACGGATCCGCCTCCTATCACGAGGACCCATTGATGGGCATCGTGACGTGGGAGTGGGACTTCGACTACGACAGCCTTCACTTCGACGTGGACCACTCTGGCCTAGAGGCCGAGGTGTCTCACGCGTTCGACACCTTCGGCGACTTCACGGTCGCCCTGAAGGTATGGGACGATGGGGAACCGGCGGCGTGGGGCCTGGCGCAGCTGACGATCGACGTGTCCCTGGGCAATAACTCGCCGACAGCGGATGCGGGAGGTCCCTACACCGTCTTTGCTGGTAACGATCTGCTAATCGATGCCAGCGGCTCATTCGATCCGGACGCGGCGCTGGGCGACGCCATCGTGCAGTACGAGTTCGACGTAAACGGCGACGGCCTATACGAGTACAGCACTTCGGAGCCGATCTGCGCTGTGCCCTGGGACGACCTTTCGGGTTACACCCAGGATACGCCACATCTGCTTGACGTTCGCGTGACGGACTCGATGGGCGCCAGTACCTCGGACGCGACCACATTCACCGTCGTCGTCCCAGAGCCCGGTACGCTGGGCATGTTGGCCCTCACCGCCGTCGCCCTGCTGCGCCGACGGCGGGGATAGGGCCGAGAGAAGGATGAAGTTTGGAGAGTGAAGAGTGTGTAGGGCGGGCTCGGCCCGCCGCTGGTGTCGGGTGAAACCCGACCTATGTGCTTGGGCAGCGCCCGGCCTGAACGCATCCGTGGGAAAGAGAGTCGGAGGGAGAGCGTCTCCGCAGGTCAAGCCGGCCCGGGACACATCTCCCCGAAGCATATCAAGACATCCTGGGGGCGTGGGAGGCGAGCTGATGACACTTCGAATAGGTGCTGCTGCGGCGTTGGTGATGCTTGTGGCCGGGCCGGTCATGGCGGAGCAAATGACCGTTCTTTTCATGGACGAGACGGGACAGGACTGGCTGCCGCCGCCCATGGGGGCTGGCGTGTATTGGGTCCACGAGCTGGGGAATCAGCCTGCGTTCCCAGCCTCGGAATGGATTACGTCGTCCGATTGGGAGACGGATTACAGGCCGTGCTCCGAGAACCCGGACGATCCCGGAATTGCCAACATCGTGGTGAGCATCACCAACATGACCGGTGCGGCCTGGCCCACGCTGTACTACGTGGCCGATCCGGAGACCTCCCTGGCCAACGATGACGGGACGGTGAACGGGGAACCGGCCTTCAAGATCGACAGCATCGGGGTCAACACGCCGCTGATCTTCGAAAGCATGACGTCCGACAACGTGTTCGAGGTGGGTGAGACCTGGCAGTTCGTGATCCAAGACTATGTCAACAGCCTGGGTCTGGCCCCCTCGCTCTTCGGGGGTGTGGGCGTTGGCGGGGGGCTCGCCCCCAGCCCGGGCTACTATCCCGGGAGCCCCGGGAGCGGCGGCGATTTCGCCTCCTCGGGCAGCATCATCCCCGAGCCGACGACGCTGGGGCTGCTGATCTTCGGCGGCGTTGCCCTGCTGCGCCGACGGCGGGGATAGGGCCGAGAGAAGGGTGAAGTTTGAAGAGCGAAGCGTGAAAAGGACAACGGACGGGCCATGCTGAGCCGTGCCTGAACGGAGCGGGGTGGTCTCGCAAGATTGCATCTGAGTCATCAAGGGGGCGTGGAGAGGGCAAGCCGATGACAGTGCGGATTACGGTTATATTGGCGGTGGGGCTTGTGGCACTCGTGAGTTCGCAGGTGTCGGCTGACTGGACGGTCACGCAGCTGACAAACAACAGCACCGCCGACTATGCCCCCCAGATCTCGGGCTCCAACGTGGTGTGGTACGGCTTCGACGGCAGCGACGACGAGATCTTCCTGTATGACGGCAGCACGACCACGCAGCTGACAAACAACAGCACCGGTGACTATGACCCCCAGATCTCGGGCTCCAACGTTGTCTGGAGGGGCTCGGCCGGCAGCGACTCGGAGATCTTCCTGTATGACGGCAGCACCACCACGCAGCTGACGAACAACAGCTACGAGGACGTTCGGCCCCAGATCTCGGGCTCCAACGTTGTCTGGAGGGGCTACGACGGCAGCGACTACGAGGTCTTCCTGTATGACGGCAGCACCACCACGCAGCTAACAAAGAACAGCTACCACGACGTTCTGCCCCAGATCTCGGGCTCCGACGTTGTCTGGAGAGGCTGGGACGGGAGCGACGAAGAGATCTTCCTGTATGACGGGAGCACCACGACGCAGCTGACAAACAACAGCAACCTCGACAACTACCCCGAGATCTCGGGCTCCAACGTGGTGTGGTACGGCTTCGACGGCAGCGACGACGAGATCTTCCTGTATGACGGCAGCACGACCACGCAGCTGACAAACAACAGCACCGGTGACTATGACCCCCAGATCTCGGGCTCCAACGTTGTCTGGAGGAGCTGGGACGGGAGCGACTACGAGATCTACATGGCCGTCCCCGAGCCGACGACGCTGGGGATGATCGCGCTTGGGGGGTTCGGCCTGCTGTATCGGCGGCGGGGACGGCAAGAGGAAACGGCATAGCTGGGAGAAGGCCCGCCAGGTCCTTCGGGGCGGGGATACATCTCCCGAAAGCAGATTTCAGGGCCGCCATGGGGGCGGAAGAAGGAGGCGAACGGATGAAACGGCGAATCAGCGGGGCAGTGGTAGGACTGATTGTGGCGACCGGTGGAACAGCAGCCAAGGCAGATCTTGCGGACGCGCTGCAAGGCTACTGGCAGTTCGAGGGGAGCGGAGCCGACGGCAGCGGGTTCGGTCGCGACGTGGCGCTGAACGGGGTCGCAGGATACGACACCGGGCTCTTTGGCCAGGCACTCAATCTGCCCTGGGATCCGGACGCGTATGCCTACCGTCCCGTCGATGACCAGGCCTTCGACTTCGGGGCGGGCGACTTCACGATCCAGACCTGGGTCAACTACAACAGCCTGTACGGCGAGATGGTTCTCGTCGAGAAGTTCACCGGTGCAGGCGGCCCGGGCTGGACACTCTCCAAACTGAACGGTGACGCCTACCACTTCTACGCAGCTGGCATGGGTTCGATCAGCTCGCCCGCCCAGACGATCAGTCTTGGCGAGTGGCACCACGTGGTGGCCGTGAGAGAGGGCGACACGCTCGAGCTGTTCTTCGACAACGACAAGATCGCCAGCGGAACGGGCTTCTCCGGGGCGATCTCGGACACCAGCAAGGGCTTGCTGATCGGCCAGCGCGACGGTCCGTCGCAAGACTTCCGCATGGACGGGAGGCTCGACGAAATCGCCATCTGGACGCGCGCCCTCGGCGAGACGGAGATCGAGACGCTCTACAACGACGGGGCGGGGCTGATCATCCCGGAACCCGCAGCCCTTTGCCTCCTGGGTCTCGGCAGTCTCGCCGTGCTGCGACGAGGGCGGGGATAGCGGTAGGCATGAGGGGAGCGCTGCGGTAGGACGCCAGAAAGGGAGGGAGGCCGAAAGACGACAGGGCGGCCTCGGCTCGCTCTGGGATGTCGGGCTGGGCCCGACCGACAAGTGCGAAGGCAAGTGGCGTCGGAGGGAGAGGGTAACCCCGGGCGATTCTGACCGGGGACGCATCTCCCCATAGCACATCAAGACATCCGCGGACCAGTGGGAGGTGAGTCGATGAATGGGCGAGTTGTTCTTGTTGTCGCAGCGAGTGTGGCGGCGAGCGTGGGTTCACTGGCCCGGGGGGAGATCATCGTCGACGTGGGCGACGACATCTGGGATGACGAGGGGGCCCTGATGACGTTCACGGCTGACGTGGAGGTCATCGGTGGGAGTGGCGAGGTCGTCTACGCATGGGATTTCGGCGACGGGCTCGTGGGGTCCGGGGCCGAAGTCACCCACGCGTACGGCGATAACGGCTTCTACACCGTGACACTCACCGTATCGGATGACGTCGGCAGCGGGGACGACAGCCTGCAGGCGGGAATCGTCAACGCCCCCCCAAACATCACGAACGTGACCGAGGACCTGACCGCAACGCAGGGCGAGGTCTTTGACTTCTCGGTCAGCTTCACCGATCCCGGGTTCGATGATACGCACGTGGTCGAGTGGGACCTCGATGGCGACTCCGTGTTTGGCGACCATTTCGGGGCGAACGGCCAGACGTCATTCCTGGAACTTGGCGACCACCCCATCTCCGTACGAGTGTGGGACGACGACGGAGCTAACGCTGTGGCTGGGTTCACCGCGACGGTGATCGTACCCGATCCGGCCACTGTGTTGCTGTCGGCCCTCGGCGGCCTCGCCCTGCTGCGACGCCGGTGGGATAGCGACCGGCAAGAGGCGAACGGTGCGGTAGGTCGTCATGAAGGAATGGCCGGCGGAGAACGACAGTGCGGGCTCGGCCCGCGGCCGACGTCGGGTGGGGCGTGACCTACGTCGCCTCCCCCGCTTGGGAAGGGGGAACCGGAAGAGATTGAGAAGGTGGGTCAAGACCCACCCTACACAACTGAGCCAGGTAGGGCGGGCTTGGCCCGCCGGCGGCGTCGGGCGAGGCCCGACATATGGGTGACTTCGGGAAGAGACTGAAGGGAGATCGACGATGACACGGCAGTTTCAGAAAAGCGGGCGGATCGATCCGCGACGTGGACGAGGGATGGTCCTGGGCCTGGCGATCGGCTTGGGGCTGGTGGGGGTGATGGCGGCCGGGCCGGTCCTGACGGGGATCGTGTCGCTCATGAGCCTCGGTCAGCTCGGCGGCGGGCCGGGCATCCCCCTGCAGATCAACCACCAGGGCGTCGTCATCGTCGGCGGCGAGCGGTTCAATGGCGACGGCGACTTCCGCTTCGCCCTGGTCGACCCGGATTCCGGCGACAACGTGTGGACGAACGACGGGTCGAACACCGGGACGACGCTGGAACCTGACAACCCGGTCGTGCTGACGGTCGTCAACGGGATCTACAGCGTCGCGCTGGGCGACACGGCGCTGGCCAACATGGAGACGATCCCGAGCACGACGTTCGACGATGACAACCTCGTCCTACGGATCTGGTTCGACGACGGCCTGGGCAGCGGCTCCCGACAGCTCACGCCCGACCACAAGCTCACGAGCGTGCCCTACGCCTATCGCGCGGCTACCGCCGCCGAGGCCGAGACCGCCACGAGCGCCGGCAACGGCGTGCCGGCCGGCACGATCGTCCCGTACGGCGGCGCGATCGATCCGAACGATCCGAACACGTTCCCGGCGGGATGGCTGTGCTGCGATGGCAGGACCGTCAGCCGTACCACGTATGCGGCGCTCTACAGCGCGATCGGTGATGCCTGGGGCAACGGCGATGGATCGACGACCTTCAACCTGCCAGACCTTCGAGGACGGTTCCTGCGTGGCGTTGACCATGGAGCCGGCAATGATCCCGACGCGAACGACAGAACGGTGTCCAATCCCGGTGGAAACCAGTCCGACGAGGTCGGCAGCCTTCAAGACGACAATGTCGCGAGCCACAACCACCAGGCCGAAGGAGGCGGCGGATACCTATACGCGAGATTCAGCAACAACATAACTCCCAACACGATTCACTGGAAGACCACCAGTATTCCGTCATACGCGCCAGATTCTGCAATAACGGCGCCGGGTATGGGCCCTGGTACCGCACCTGGGTCGTCGAGTTGGGGGATTCAGGTCGGAGGCGTCACTGCGACGGCAACGGGATCATTCGGCGTAGAGGACACGCGGCCCGTCAACTGCTACGTCAACTACATCATCAAGTACTAGCGGACGAACGCCAATCGCGATTTGCGCAGGAGGAGCACAACGATGAGTGCATATGCATTGCTTCTCGGACTCGCCCTGGTCGCCCCGGCGTTCGGCGTGCCGCTAACGGGCGGCGATGCCGTCGTGGTCGCCGTCGACGTCAACAGTGGCGGCTTGCGGTCGACGGCGGGTGACTACGTCCTGACGGCCTCGACGGGCCAGGCCGGCGGGGTCGGCATTGTCGAGGCGTCGACGTACGAGGCCGACGACGGGTTCTGGTACCCGGCCATGGACTTCACCGGCGTCTTCCTGCTCCTGACGGTGAAGCACCCGGACTACGGGAGCGTTGCCGTCGAGCCGAATCAGCCCTACTACGAGCCCAACACGCTCGTGACGCTGACGGCCAACAAGATCGAAGGTAAGACCTGGGACGGCTGGCACGGCGACGTCCCGCCGGGCCAGGAGTTGGACAACCCGCTCTATCTGACGATGGACTCGAGCAAACAGATCACCACCGCCTTCAAATGCGGCATCGGAATGGGACCGTTCCTGCCCATGATCCTGATCGTGCTGGCGGCCCTCGTGTGGGTCAAACGGACCTCCTAAGGAGATAGGGTGAGCTCGGCGCGTCGTGGATGAGGGCGATTGTGCTGCCTTGGCGACCCCTATGCACGAGTGGGGCGTGCTAGATGAACTTCGTCACGCCCGGCTGGGGCGTCGGGGTCAGCTCGATCTTGGTGTTCCAGTCCACTTCGTCGGGCACCAGTTGTTGCCGGGAATTGAGCGCCTGCTCCCACGCGATTTCCTGGCCGGTGTAGGCCGCCATACGACCCATGAGCGTCATCAGCGTCGTGTGCGCCATGCGGCGTCCGTCGTTGATGGGCCGGCCAGACCGGATCGAGGCGAAGAACTCGTCGTGCTCGACCTGATGCATCCGGGTCCTCTTTCCGGGGAATTTCCAGGGATTCGCGCCGGTGATGACGGGGGCAGGTCCGCGGCCAATGGTGCAAACCCCCGTGGCGCCGATGATGTAGTCGGCATTCTCGCAGTGACATCCGTCTTGGCAGCGCACTCCGAGGAATCCGCGGACACCATCTGCATACTCGTAGACAATCTGGCCATGGTCGAACGTGTTCCCCTCGCCGGGAAACTGCCGTCCTCCGACGCCGACGGCCTTGACGGGCATCACGTCGTTCATCCACCAGGCCATCTTGTCCACGCTATGACCGCCTGACAGGCCGATGCACAGATCGCCCCCCAACCAGAGGAAGTCCCCCCAGTCGCGAATCTGCCACTGCAGGTCAGACCACTCCGGGCGGCGCTGCCGACCGTAGTACTTCGTGAAGCTCTGCCGGTAGTACGTGGCGTAGATCGCACGGATCGGGCCGATGGCCCCTGCGCGGATCTGTTCGAGGGCCGCGCGGGCGGAGTTGTCGTAGCGCCAGCAGAAACCAGAGAGGAGCCCGAGGTTCTTCGATTCGGCCAGTTCTGCCGAACGCAGGAAGGAACGGACGCCCGGCGCATCCACCGCAGCGATGCATTCGGCGAAGGTGTGTTTCCCCGCTTCGACGGCGGCCTTGAGATGCTGCGGGCGGAACGCCGGCGGCGTGGCGAGCAATACGACGTCCACATCGCTGGCGATGACCTTTCGGTAGGCGTCGAAACCAAGGAAGCGGCGCGCCTTGTCCACTCTCACGCGGTCGGGCACATGCTTCTGCAGGTATTCAAGGCTTCTCGCCAGCCGGTCCTCAAACACGTCTCCCAGCGCGACGATTGCGGTGTTCCTGTCGGCGTTCAACGCCTCCCTCGCCGCGCCGGTGCCACGCCCGCCGCAACCCACGAGTCCGATGCGCAGCGTCTGAGTGCTAGGCGCGCCGGAAAGGACGTGCGGAAACGCCAGCGCGCCCAATGCCGTGGCACCGGACGTCTTCAGGAGATCACGGCGGCTGGTCGTCTGAGAATGGGGGGCTTTCATGGTAATCCCTTGGATTGAGGGTTGAACCGTTCCGTCTCGGACAGGAACTTCTCGTATAGCTTCAGTGGCTGCGACATTGCCGCATCCAACGGTGTCAGCACAAGACGGACGTCTGCCGTGCGCACGTCGCCCGGCAGGAGGTCATCGCCAAACACCAGGAAATCCACCGCGGTGTACGTCGTGGCGCGATCTTCCGGGCGTTCCGCGTAGTAGCGCGCGCTGATCGCCGAGCAGCTCGACCGCCGCATCATCAGCACGACGGCATTTTGCTTCTCCGGATCGGCAAGGAACGCCACCGGCTGCGCGTAGTGGCGGACCGGAAAGAACGGAGCGATGGGCATCTTGTACTCGTTGCGTTCCCAGCGTCCGTCCAACGGCCGCCGCGCCGCATGGGCGTCGCGCGGGAAGACGAGGGAACAGCCACGATAGACTTCGCTCAACATGGGCACCACCCAGTCCACGTCGGGCGGTTTGGCGGCACGCCTCCGTCCCTTCAGACAGACATGAGGAATCATCGTCGCATCGAAATAGCTCGGCAGCAACAGCTCGTAGCCGGCGTATGTGCCCTTGACGCGCAGTGTCAGCCGCAAATCAATGGTGTCCGGCTCGCGCACGACGTACCGCGCAACGATCTCGCCCTGGTGCTGTTCGGTGGCCGGCCACGTGATCTCGACGGCTGTCTCGGTCGCGCGCACTTTGCGTTCCATCGTGCGCGGCGTTCCCATACCCAGATTGACGGAGAAGAGCCGGAACAGATTGAGCGCGCTGTAGCGGGAATCGGTGAGCTGTTTCCCAGATCGTTTGTCCGCCAGACGGGTCACACCATGGTAACTGCCCTCCGCCTTGATGCTGCCCGACATGACCGGTGTGTCGAAGTCAAAAGTCTGCTCCGCTTCATTGCGAACGAGCTTCACCAGACCGGCATCTTGCGCGAGCACAGCAGAGGAAACCGATGCGATGGCAGCCAATACACCGCATTTGCCGACAGCACCGGAGCCGGGGTGGTTTGAATGCCTGATAGGAAATCTGGTTCCAGCCGGGGCGGCGGCGAGGCGCCGCGGACAGGGAGCATGGGGGGAAGGGCGCGCTTCGCGGCTCATGTTGGCCCTCAATCGTGTCTATTCCCACTGGGCGATGAGGCGCTTCAGGCCCCATTCACAGGATCACGCCGGCCCAGAGACGGACCGCAGGCAACGTGCGCGCATGATACCCCCCCAAACTCGGCCCCTTCAAGGCTGAGAATGGAGAGGGCGTTGCACTTCAGCCACCTGCAACACGCGGTCTTGGGAGAGGAGCCAGAAATCTCGGCGGACAGGCCTACGGCGGCTGGGACGGTCCGCTTGGCCTTGAAGCCCTCCAAGCGGGCGATCGGAAGGGGATGACAGAAGAATGCGGTCCGGTCCGCCTGCCGCGTCAACCGGGACGGATCGCCACCCAGGTCCCCCGCCAATCCAAGCCATTAGGACAGCGCCGATGACCTCCGTTGGCCCACCGCGACGAGCTACGCATGCTCCGCTACGAACCGGCCGATCCCGCCAACGGCTCGGCTTGTAACGGAACCGGGCTGCCGTCGGACAGCAACCGGATCTGCTCAACATCCGTGGCCGCGCCCTTGGGAAGTGGCGCTCCGCCGGTGACGGGCCAGCCCCGGCGGTCGTCATCGGCCCAGTTCATGACGCAGACGGGGGCCTCAGCTGCCGGTGCGATGCACGTACCGACCATCATGAGTGTGAGTGGCAATGGCGTATGTGAGTTCATGCCCGACACTTCCCGCCGCCGAAGCCCACGACACTGGCTCCGGTGACCGATAGCGATCTGAATCTCACCGCTCCCCGTCCTTCCCGTCGTTCGCGATCGCTGTCAGGTACCCGAATCTCGAGACACGTCGGTAGGCATCGACAAACAAGCGCAACATGCTCCTGCGAGAGCTGTGCACGCACGGGTCCCTCTTAATCAGAGGGCAGGACCCGCGCGCGTTTGTGATCTCCGCTTGACGCATCCGGGGTTTTGGAGAAGATCCGGGTTCGGAGTCTTGCGCAACGACACCTACTTCCGCAGCATGTGGCAGTAGCCAGTGCGGGCAGTAATCGACATTGTAAGGGGCAAACCATGTATGGTGGACGCATTCGACTCGGCGTACGAAGCCTGCTCTCGCTAGCGGCGGCGGTCTTGATCTCGAGCGGTTGCGCGTCGGGACCGGCGGCAACATCGGCGGTCATCGCCCCCGATGAGGTGTCGTGGCAGGACCTTGGCAACGGCACGAAGCGGAAGGCTTGGTTCAACGACCACATGACCGTGGCCCTGATCGAGATCGTCGGCGGCGACAAGAGGCCGACGCCTCCGCCGCATCATCACCTCCACGAGCAAATCGGCTACGTCATCGAAGGTCGGGCGCTCGTGACGCTTGGCGACAGGACCGAGGAGATCGTGCCGGGCGGCGTTTACATCGTGACGGCAAACGTCCCGCACACCGTCAAGCCGCTGACGCATCGGCTCGTTCTGTTGGAATCCTTCACGCCGACGCGCGAGGACTTCCGTCGGCAGGGCAAGTGATCCTCGTGTGTTCAGCTCTCCTCGGCATTGCATGAGGAAGGAACACAGCCACTTCTAACATTGCCGCCAGCGTTTTTTCGATGAACCGATAAGAGATTCGCTGATGAGGAATCTGATCCCGCGTGGCGACCGGCATGGGACTTCGAGGTAACCTAGACAATGAGTGAAGAATGCCGTACGGCGACTCCGCCAGATCGACCTCAGTGAGGATGCCCCCCCGAGCGGGCAACACCAGTTCCTAAAGGACGGTCAGTAGCACCGGCGGTCTTTAGAGCGGAGATCGTCTACGACTTGGCCGCTGTTCCATACGCCGTCGATGCTGCGCAAGCGATAGCGTCCGCTGGCGTCGTAGTACTTCTTGGCGAGGTCCACGCGGTTGACCATCACGCCCGGACGATCCAGCGGCAACTCCTCTTGGATCAGGCCGTCGGGCGTGATGAACCGGCTCTGCCAACTGTGCCGCGCGCAGGAGTTGTTCAACGACACGTACATGTTGTTGGTCGCGGCCCGGGCCTGTGCGGTCGGCGGCATGATCTTGGGGTGGATCGCGCCCTTCTTCTGACGAGCGTTATGGAAGGAGTGGAACATCACGCGGACGCCCTGCTTGCAGTACTGGCGGTAGAGCTCGGGAAAACGGATGTCGTAACAGATCAACAGCCCGCATCGGACGCCGTTGATGTCGAAGACGGCGAAATGATCGCCCGGCGAATAGTGCCGCAGGTCGCGGGAAGTGCAGAAGCGCTTGTCATAGCGCTCGACGACGCGGTCTTTCGGGTCGATCACGTAGAGCGAATTGTGCGGCTTGTGGTTCCCGCTCAAGGCGTGGGCGCTGCCGAGGATCACCCAGACCTTCAATTCCTTCGCCAGGGCCAGAATGGACTCCAGCTCGGCGCGCTGCCGCGCCCAGTCGAAATCCCTCATGCTCTTCAGATCCACACCGGCGTATCCGGAAAGGGCGACCTCGGAGAAGTGCACGACGTTCGCCCCCCGGCTCTGGGCCTCGCGCATCTGCCGGCGGATCCACGCCGCATTCTCCGCGACGTCTCCACCGACCGGGAACTGGCAGGTCGCAACGTCGATCACGCCCTTCGGCCGGTCGTCCGAGCGGGTGGTTTGGGCTGTTTCCGCCGCGCCCGCAAGTGAGGCGCCCAGACACCCCAACAGCAGACCGAGCAGCAGGGCCGTGGTCCCCACTTCCGCAGGACCTGCCATAAGCGCGAATCTCATCATTGGCACACCTCACTGTCCGTAGCGAGCTTCCTCCAGCGGGAGTCGTTCAGCCCGTCTACTTCGGGACCTCGCCGTCACCCGTGCGTGTTCCCTCGAGCAACCACGACAGGTTGAACCGGGCAATCTTGCCGGACTCCCCGGGGCCCTTCTCGTACTGCAGGTAGATCCACCCCTCGCTTGGCGTACCGGGCCGTCCTGCGGCCAACGACGAGTAGCCGCCCGCCTCGGCGTCGACGAGGCGCTTGACGGGCCAAGTCTTGCCACCGTCGAAGCTCGCCCAGACGGTCGCCCGTTCGCGGGCGGGCCGGGGCGTGTCGATGTTGCTGAAGATCA
Source organism: uncultured Planctomycetales bacterium (assembly GCA_964390905.1). Taxonomy (GTDB): domain Bacteria; phylum Planctomycetota; class Phycisphaerae; order UBA1845; family JAFGLZ01; genus JAFGLZ01. The sequence continues at coordinate 24,359 of CAYMLO010000056.1, forward strand.
GAATGTCTTTGCCGGCAACCGGTAATCGGACGAGCCCGCCCATGCAGCCATAGGCGCGATCTTGGCGGCCGTCTGGCAGGACGTCGACGATCGCCCAATCCTTCCACGTCTCGCCGCCGTCGTCGCTGTGGGCGCGTCGCCGCCGAGTGGGGCGCTCGGCCTTAGGGTGGTGCACGCGCGAGTTGTAGTAGAGCCGACCGTCGGACAGCTCACAGAGCGTTCCTTCGCCGGTTCCCTTCTCGGGAAACGGTTCGCTCGGCTTCCAGGTCCGACCGCGGTCGTCACTGTAGATGGCGGTATTGTAGCCGAGCCGCGCGGTGGGCGTGTTGTTGTACACCCGCGCCGGTCGGATCAGGCGTCCGGCGTGCTTTCCGTGCCGCAGCGTAATGCCGTGCTCGGCCATGTGGAGCGACGGCACGTGTCCGCGGACGTCTTCTGTGAACGTCGCTTCGACACGGCTCCACGTCTTACCGTTGTCTGTGCTGCGATAGACGGTGCGCGGCGTGGTCGACGGGTCGCGCTTCGGGTGAGAGGGATGAACGAACACGAAGATATGGCCGGTGGTCTCGTCGACGGTCGCCCCGCCGCCGTGGATGCCCTTTCCAAGCGTTTGTTCCGGCTTCCACGTCTTGCCGGCGTCGGTGCTCCGGCGGACCTTGACGCTCTTGCTTCCCCACGTAGCGATGACGGTGCCGTCGACGGTCACGACGACGTTCGGCATCCGCTCGCCGTCGAAGATCGTCTGTTTTTCGAAAACCGGCTTGCCGAGAAACGGTGTGAGTGGACCTTCGAACTTGCTTGTCTTGGCGACTGCTGCCGCGACCGTGGAGTATGCCAACAGCATAGGAAGGAAGATGACGACCGAGTTACTTGCTCTCATTGTGCTCTCCTCAAAGGCGACGGCTTGCCGGCCTGCTGAATGACTGACCGCCAACGCAATACCAAGAGACATGACGCCATCTCATCTGCCTACCCGCAACGTGCACAGCCTCCGCGGCGGCAGCTCGAACGTCACGCGCGTGCGCGAACCGATGACCTTGATGGTCTTGGCAACCGACGGCTTCTTCGTGCCCTGGCACCGCAGCCTCAGCGTGTAGTCGCCCTTGTCCAACAGGTACAGCTCGGCGGTCATCTTGCGGGGCTCGGTGCCAAAATGGAACAGCTCGGCGGCGAAGCCTTGCTTGCCCGAGTCGGTCACCAGCGCGGCCAGGTCGCGCGGCGGCGTGCACCAGCGGACCGCGTTGACGGGGAAGAAGCCGGGCCGGCCCGGGGCGCCGGTCACCGTCGACCAGAGCAGCCCGGTGTCGGGCCGGAAGATGGTCTCGACGTCGTGAACGAACATGTGGTCCTTGGCGAACAGCGCGGGGAAACGAAGCACCCGGTCGGTCCATCGCACCTCGTTGGTGTATCCAGGCCAGTTGATCCGCAGCGCCTCGGCCGTATTGCGCAGGGCCAGCTCCAGGCCGCGCTTGCTGCCCTGCATCCGCAACGTCATGTAGGGCGAGCGCTCGGCGTTGAGCAGCGCGTCGAACTCCTTGCTGCCCGTGATAAGGCGGTACTTGGACAGCACGCCGACGAGCCCGCGGAGCTTCGCACCGCACCACATCTCGCTACCGGGCTTGGGCGACTTCGGCCGGGTCTCGAGGTAGGTCATGCGGATGCGGACCATCCAGCGGATCGGCTCGAGATACTTCGCATCGCCGGTCATGTGATGCGTCAGCAGGAGCATGTTGGTCATCATGCTCAGCGCGCTGGGCCATTCGTAGAGCGTCGGCTCGTGCGTGTTGTGCGGGTCCCACCAGTCCTCGTGCAGGCCGCCGACGCGTCCGTCGGGCCAGTGGATCGCGCTGGGGATGATGCCCGCCGGCTTGCCGCGCTCGCTCCGTTTGGCCGCGTCGACCCACGTGTCCATCCAGGCCGTCAGCAGTTTGGTGATTCGCTTGTCGCCCGTGCGCTGCCAGTAGAGCAGCGTGGGCTGCAGGGCCTTGCCGTGGAAGCACGTGTCGCACGCCCTTTCCGGGATGGCACTGACCTTCTTGACGCTGAAGAACGTGCTCTTGAACATGAGCTGGCCGCGCTGGTTGGTTCCCATCCAGAGCGTCTCGGCCAGCTCGGCGAGGCGCAGGGCCCGCTTGGCCCAATCGGGGTTGTCGGAGTCGAGATGCATCATCGGCGTCATCGCGTCGGAGGAATCCTCCGCCGAGTGCTCGACGTCGGTCATGCGGTCCATGTAGCCGCCCTTCATGTGCGGCTGGCTGAGCAGGGCCTCGCTGAACTTGGCCTGGGCACGGACGATCTTCGGGCAGTCGAACCCGATCAGCACGGGCGACCACCACCGCCACATCTCGCAATCGTCGCCCCATCCGCCGCCGAACTCGCCGTTCGGTTGCATGCGGTTGTCGATCCACCATTCGATGATGTCGGCGAGCCGTTCGAGGGCCTCGCGCTGATAGACGGCCCAGGCCGGCGCGCCGGGCACGGGCGGGTAGAGCTTGTGGGGCGGAATCGGTTCGCCGAGGTACATCCGCGGAATGCGATTCTTCGGGAAGCGTTCGGCGTAGCGCTGGAAGAACGACCGGGCGCGGTCGAGGAAGTCGCGTCGGACGGGCGGCTGACACCAGATGTTGCCCATCTCCATGGTCAGCCACGACAGCATCCGGCCGCGATAGAGCCACGTCAGCGGCTCGAGCGGCGAGTCCTCGGCGATACCGAAGTCGTAGTCGCGGCTCTTCCACGTCTTGCGCGAGAAGTAGGGCAGCTTTTTGTCGTGGGTAAAGCGATGAACCTCGGCGATGACCTTTTCGAGGTCAGCCTTGAGCGCGTCCGAGATGTCCGATCGTCTGCGGAGATCGCGGAGCAGCTCGAGCCGGACCAAGTCGCACTCGAGGTCGCCCGCCCTCTGGATGACCTGCTCGACGGAAGGCCGTTTGCCAGCAGGCTCAGCCGCTAGCGCATCTAATCCCATCGCGGCCGAAAGCGCGGCCAACATGCTCCAAGCGATCGAGTCCAGACGTTTCGGCACCATGGCGTGCCTCCTCAGATAGCGGAAACGGGTAGGAAGCTTGTCTTTCGTCAACCCCTACGTCAATGGCGCGTATTGCGGGACCTTCATCAGTTCGCCGTCCTTCAGGGCCGACTGGTGCGCGACGATGCCGCAGACCGTCATGTTTAGCGACCAGGAGATGTCAACCAGGGGATTGCGGTTCTCGATGATGGCCATGACGAACTCGTTGCTCAGGTAGCCGTGTGACCCCCCGTGGCCGCCGGGCTTGACCTTTGGCGGCAGAGGCGGCTTGGCCAGGACCAGCTTCGAGATGTCCGACTTGCCCTCGAACTTGGTGCCCGTCATCGAACCGAGCTGCCCGCGGACGCGTCCCCGCTCGCCGTGGTAGCCGGGCGTGTCCTTGCTCATCAGCATGCGCGACATGCCGCCACCGCTCGTGCGAAGCAGCGCAATCTCCGTACCGAAGGGGTTCTTGTAGGGATTGTTCTTCGGCTGGAGGTAATTCAAGTGGCTCGGCATCCCCATGCAGGACACCTCCGTGAAGCTCTCGCCCGACACGCCGACGAGGTAGCCCGTCGAATGGGTTGGATACCATAGGGGCGGACACCCGATGCGCCAGCCCTTGTACGAAGCGATGGGCGTATGGCAGTAGTGGTAGTACTCGCCCTCGGAGTAGACAAGCTTGCCGAACTTGCCGGCTTCGTACACCGTGCGCGTGGCGTAGCAGTCATTGCGATAGACCGACGTCTCGAACATCATGTACTTCAGGCCGGTTCGTTTCACGGCGTCGTAGAGTTTCTCCGCATCCTCGAGGGAACCGAACGCCGCCGGCACCGCGGAGGCGACATGCTTCCCGTGCTCGAGGACCAGCACGGCGTGACGGGCGTGGCTGGGCGCGTCCGTCGCCAGGAAGATGGCCTCGATGGCGTCATCCTTTACCATCTCTTCCAGAGACGGATAGGTCCTCTTACACCGGCACACTTGCGCAAGCTTCTTGCACCGGTCAGGGAACAGATCGCTTACGGCGACCACCTCGACATTGGGGTGGTCCTGGAAACTGAAGGCCGCGCCGAACCGACACACCCCGTAGCCCACGATGCCGACACGCACCTTGCGGTCCGAGACCGGCTGCCACACCGCGTTGGTCCGCGTATTGCTCTGCGTCTCGTCAAAGCCTTGGATGGGCTTGCCCGCCGCCAATGCCAGACGACCGAGACCGGCCATCCCCGCGGCAACCGGGACCTGCTTGAGAAACCCACGACGTGAAGGGACCTTGCTCATGCCAATACTCCTCCTGTGCTGTTCAAGGATCGCACCCATGGTAGCACATCGGAACACAGGCTGCGCCACAGGAGATGCGACGAAGGTTGAAGCTGCGGCGGCGCGCAACACGTACAGCCCAGCCTTAGTCAAACGGCGGGCGTTCTCAAGCCACAGGTTCATACAACCTGCCCTCCTTACGGGCTCGGACGGCAAGGCTGTTTGAATCGTCACGCCCCCGATCGAACGATGTCCGGCTGATAACCACCACGTCTGCCGAGACCATGGCTGAGCCCAGGAGGGCGGACAGCCGGGCCATCTCGTCAAACCGGTTGGTGACTTCGGGTTCCACCACGAGGAAATCGCAGTCGCTGTCCGAGCACGCCCGCCCCGTGTCCCGCGAGCCGAACAGGATCGCCTGCGAGCCCGCCGGAACGGCCTCAAGCAAAAACGCCAAGGCCCTTTGCAGTACGTCGTCCTCCTGCATGGCCGGTCCTCCGAGCCTGGTCCAACGCCCTCATCGCGTATACCCGTTCGATGGCCACCTTGCAGCGTCGAACAGGCGGTTCGTTCACGGCTGAACTGCTGGGCAATGCCCTGGCGCTACATGCTCCTGGGCCTCGGGGCGATGACATCTCGCTTCATGCCTTTGATGATGTGCCCATCGATCATCCAGGGGATGCGGTCCTGCAGCTTCGCCAACGACACCCTTGGCATCACGTGAACGCATGCGCTCAGGCTGTGCCCGAATCGGCGCACGACGGGTGATTGGCCAAGCCGTTCCCGAATAGTCACTATCCGCGCATCGACACCGGGAGGCAGCCTGCCCTGCCCCTCCGGCACGTACAGCAGGACGCCCTCATGCGACGGCGCGCGAGAACAGATTGGTTTGCTCTCCGGCGAGAGGCCGAATCGGCCCTGCGGCGATCCGACGAGCTCCCATCCTCGGTACGGATCGATGGCCGGCTTCGCCGCCTGGAAGGGGGACTGAACCATGAGAACTACCTGTTCTGTGTTGAGGCAGATGGGCCGCTGCCTTGGCCGAAGGACAACGCCGTCGTCCTGCGTCGGCTTCGGCGAGGCCATCTGTATGACTCTGATGACGAGGCCCTGGCACATGTCGAGAATGAAGGGAGGGTCCTGGAGGCGTTGGCCTCCCAGAAGCTAAGGTTCTCGGTGCCCCGTCTCGTCTGCTTCCTCGGAGAAACTGGTACCCGTCCGATCGGCCTGATCGAAACGTGGGTACCTGGGTTACCGCTCGACTTCCGCAGAGGGGATTCGAGCAAGGGACCATCTTCCATAGACGCGATCGGCCGCAGCGCTGCGGAAATCCATCGCTCGCCGTTGGATGGCTTTCGCTTCCTGCCGCAGCACGTCGACAGCCGCGCCCACGTTCTGGAAAGGCTCGACGGGTTGCCGCTGGATGCCCTGCAGGAGGACGCCGCTTCCGCAGAAGCGATCACTTGGGTACGGGAGCATCTGCCGCAGGATCGGCCGCCCGTATTGCTGCACGGAGATCTCTTACCGCAGAACGTCCTTGAGAATTGGGAGACCGGTGAGGTGGGCGTCGTCGATTGGGAATACGCGAGGATCGGCGACCCGGCTTATGATCTCGCGATCGTGACGCGCGGACGCCGTAAGCTCCTGGGCTGTTCCGATGGGCTCCGACGGCTGGTGGAGGCCTATCGCAATGCCGGAGGCGCGGCGATCAACCATGCCGATGTGGTCCTGCATGAACTGCTGTTGGCGCTTGGCTTGCTTGTCGAAGCCATCCGCGATGATCGGGAAGACACACGTCACGGGTATCCCCCCGAGCATTGCCGGGACATGCTCAAGAGACTCCTCCGTCGCGCCGAGGCGCTGCGGGCTGAATAGGCAGACGGGGTCCGCGTCCTCTACGCTGACACCCATCCAGATGTTCTGTGCCCAGGGCAAGCGGTCCATGACACGGACGAGGCGCCTGGCTCGCTTCGTGAGAATCTGGAAGGCGTGACGATGGGCCTCGACCATGACCGCAAAGACGCGCTGGATGAAGTCCAGAGGGAGATCCTCATGGAAGAGGTCACTCATCGAGTTGACGAAGACCATCTGTGGTTGACGCCATTTCAACGGGATCGTCCCGGACTGCCCGGCGTTCCTTTCGCCCCATCAATTCGGGTTCGCTGCGGGTGGATAGTGGCGGATGCGCCGTCGAACAGCGAATCACATAAGCCCTTTGTGATCAACAAGGACGGAGTTTTCCGGAGGGACAGCAAGCGACAAGTCTTGATATCGAAAGGGCAAGTTGATTAGAATGTTGCTGTCACGTGGTAGCAATTGATCCAGGCGCCTCCGCGGCTCAGGAAGTGCCGCCATTGTCGGCGCCGAAGCTGCCCGAGATATCAGGTCACCCAAATCATGTCGGACCCGGCACAACCACTTTGGACAGCGAAGGATATCGCGCGCCGACTCGGCGTCTCTCGTAGCACCGTCGCGGCGGTCATGCGCGGGCAGGCCGAGCGGCAGCGGATCTCGGCCGAGACGGCGGAGCGCGTGCACGCGGCCGCAAGGGAGATGGGGTACGTGCCCAACGTCATGGCGCGTGCCCTGCGGAGGCAGCGGTCGCATTCGATCGGCGTGCTCATGATGAACCTCCAGTTCGGATGGGCAGAGAGCGTGATCGAGAGTATGAACGAGGTGCTCGGTGAGAGCGACTACACGCCCTTCATCGCAATTCACCAGATGGTGCCCCAACGTGCCCGCAAGGAAGTGCTCTCCTGCCTCGAGAGGCGTGACGAAGGCGTCATCTACCAACCTGTGCCCGGCGAGACCGAGTCGTACTCTCGACTTCAGCGGGCTGGCGTGCCCGTGATATTCCTGGGAGATCGTCCCGAGGATGTACCGGACGTGAGCTTCGTCGGCTGGGATTCCGGCCCTGCCGCCCGCACTGCGGTGCAGCATCTGATCGAGACGGGGCGGAAGCGAATCGGCTACCTCGGCGTTGACTATCCGCTTGAGATGACGCGGGCACGCTACGCGGCATACGAGGCGGCACTTCGCGAGGCGGGTCTGGACCCAGACGACCGTTGGATCGCCAAAGCGCCGTTGGATTGGCGTGGGGAGCGTTTCCTGAATCAGTCCGTGGATCGGATGTTTGCACCTGGGTGCGACCCTCCGGACGCCATTTTCGCAGGCAGCGACGCGCTGGCGCTGACCGTGTTGGAGTTTCTCCACGATCGAGGCTTACGCGTGCCGGACGACGTCGCGGTGATGGGGATGGGTGACCTACCGATGGCCCGGCACAGCACCGTCAGCCTATCGACGATGAAGGAACCGACCGAGGGGATCGGCAGGCAGGCGGCACAGCTCATGCTTGATCTGATTGCTGACCGCGGTAAGGGGCCGGTCCATCGGCTGATCCGGTGCGATGAGCTGAAGGCACGAAGAACCACGCTGCCGCCGACGACAAGCGGCAGCGCGAGTAGGGACGGCGACGTAAAACACGCAAGGAGCAGGAAATGTGGCAGAACACTGGATTCGACCGCATTGTAGTCGCGCGCTGCGCAGTCGCGTTATGCCTCAGCCTTCTCGCGACGTCGGCGGTTCCCGCGCAAACGGTGCCCTTGTACGAGACGTTTGAGCTTGAGATCACCAAGTCCGGCGTCTCAGGCAACAAGTTCACCAAGTTTGCGGCGGTGACCTTCACCAAGGGCACCCGTAGCTTCGATGTCGATGGGTTTCACGACGGCGGGGACACCTGGCGGGCGCGGTTCATGCCAGACGAAGAAGGCACATGGGACTACTCGTGGTCGCTGGAGGGCTCGAACGGCAATGGCTCGTTGACCTGCACGGCCCGGAGCAATCCGGCCAACCACGGGCACGCCAAGCGCGATCCCGCCCATCCGCGTTACATGGTCTACGACGATGGCACGGCGCACTATTGGTACGGCGGCAAGTGGATCTCGGTGACAAACTACGGGCCGGCCAGCAAAGGGGGTGAGACGAACACCGAACGCTACAGCGACTCGACGTTCCTGTCCTACCTCGACGAGATGGCGGCTCGCAACCACAACGGCCTGCTGCTCAAGACGGCCCTGTTCCCCGTCGAGAACGACAAGCTGTCCTGGGACCTGACCTGGATCCAGCGGGGCGAGTGGCTCGTCGAGCAGATGGCCAGCCGGGGGATCTACTGCCAGATCAGCTTCTTCGACACGTGGTCGCGCCACAGGGATCACTGGTTTCAGTATTCCACCAGCGGCGGCGACCACGTCTTCAACGTCTGGGCATCCGGCGACGAGACGGCGAAGGAGAACTATATCCGGACGCTCGTGGCCCGCTTCGCCGGGTACTACAACGTCACCTGGGAGCTGGGCAACGAGATGGAGCACTCGCCGAACCCAGGATCGACGTTCGTCACGCTGGCCAACAGCGACTACATCCCTTGGATTCGGCAATACGATCCCTACGGTCTGCCGATTGGCGTGTCCGAGGGCGCCATCTACGGCAGCGCCAACGTTGACGTGGCGTTCCTGCACCAAACCGGTTCGCTCCCGCCGTCCTCCGGTACCAGCCGCGTCTACATCATGAACGAGTTGGTCTCGGGGTGGAGCGGCGGTTCGCTGTATCAGGACTCGACCATCCGCAACAGCGGCAATCGATTCGGGTATCGGCGGACGTTCTGGCGGATGTTCACGTACGGTGGGACCGGCTCGAGTGAGGCGACGTGGCTCTACATCGATACGCCCCTCAACTCGGCCGTGGAGACCGTAATGGACGATCAGGCCCGGCTGCGGAGCCTTGTCGAGGGCCTTCCGACGCACCTAAACGAGATGGATACCGATACGGGGTTCGTCAGCGCCGGCCCTGGCGAGTACCGAACGCGGCGAAAGTCCGGCGAATGCTACGTGACGTACTTCCTTCTGGACCCGGGGCAGTCGACGGGCACGGGCACGGTTACCGTGTCCCTTCCGACGGGCGATTACGACGTTACGTGGTACGACCCGAAGACGGGGTCCAACGTTTCGCAGGAGAGCATCAGTGCCAGCGGAAGCACGGTCCTTTCGCACCCCGGCTTCACCGAGGACATCGTGCTGGTGATCGTTGGCGCCGTAGCGGGTAGTCCGGTCGCCGTCATCGACGCCAATCCGACCGGCGGCGATGCGCCCCTCACAGTGAACTTCGACGGGTCCGGGTCCTACGACTCCAACGGCACGATCGTCAGCTACGAGTGGGACTTCGAGAACGACGGGACCCCCGACGCGAACGGGGTGACGACCAACCACGTCTACACCGACTACGGTCAGCACACGGCCAAGCTGACCGTCACCGACAACGACGGCCTGACCGGCAGCACGACGGTGCCGATCACGGTCGCGGCCGGTGCGGTTTCCGTGACCAATCTGAGCCGCTACCAGCTGGTCAACTTCGTGTCCAACTCGGGACAGGGCACGCCGATCGCAGTGGAGAACGCCGGCTTTGAGCAGCCCGATCTGGGATGGCAACTGATGGACCGGGTCCCGGGGTGGACCGGAGTCAGCACCAATCCGCCCATGGACACGGGCGTCGGCACGGGCCAGGCGCATACGGGCAGCTACTCGGCGTTCACTCACAACGGACATGCCGTCGGAGGCGGCGACGTCGAATCGTTCTACCAGGCCCTGAACCACACGATCGTAGCCGACAGGACCTACACGCTGACGTTCTGGGCCATTTCCCCCTACTATCTGTACACGCATCCCAAGGGGATCCTGTACTACGAGGACGGCAGCAACCGGTACGAGATCACGTCGGTCGAATACGAGACCGGCGCTTCCTGGCATGAACTGAGCTGCGAGTTCACCGCGCAGTCCGGGCAGGCGTACATCGGCGAGAACCTGGGTGTCGAGTTCACCGCTACAGGCGTCCCGCATTACTGCCACTTCGATCAGGTTTCGGTTTCCTATGAAGGCGGCGGCGCTTCCGGGACGAGCGTTTACTACAGCGACCGCGACTACGTCATCACCTCGATGCCGTCATATCTCGAAAGCGTTCTAGGCATCCGAACGGCCAACAACGATAAGAACGAAACGAGCGAGACGTGGATCACGTTCGGCATTGACCGGGACGCTGACATCTACATCGCCTACGACCAACGCGCTACGTCGCTGCCGAACTGGATGAGCGGTTACGCCGCCGTCGGCGAGACGATCGGGACGACGGATCCGGGCGCGGACTTCGACTTGTACAAGAAGGCGTGCTCGGCTGGCGGCGTGGTGCTCGGTGGCAATATGGCGCCCGGTGCGGCCGGTGCCGAGAGCAACTACATCGTCCTGCTCGTCGGCACCTCCGTTCCGCCGCCGACGGTCACGCAGCAGCCTCAGTCGCTGGAGCTCTGGCCGGGCGAGACCGCCGTGTTCTCGGTCACGGCGGCCGGAGAGGGCACGTTGGTGTACCAGTGGCAGAAGGACGATGTGGACCTGAGCAATGGCGGAGAGGTCTCCGGGGCGACGACCGACACGCTTCAGATCAGCAACGTCGATGCGGGCGATGCGGGCGACTACCGCTGCGTCGTCAGCAACGAGGGCGGCGACACCCCCTCTGAAGAGGCGACGCTGACGGTTGCTACGTTGAGGAGCCTGACGCTGACCGAGACGAACGACCCGTGGGGGACGGTCGAGGTCAGCCCGGAGCCGAACGATCCGCAGAGCCCGCAGTTCCCCGAGGGCACGGATGTCACGCTGACGGCCGTTCCGGCCGAGGGCAAGGAGTTCCGACAGTGGGAAATCTTCGACCCGAACTACCCGAACGACGCCAACTACGCGACGATCGACGTGAACCTGTCAACGACGATCGTCATGGACACGGACAGGCACGTCAACGCCGTGTGGAAGTGCGGCAGCGGGGCGGGGCCGCTGCTGCCTCTGACGCTGGGCGTGGTGGGACTATTCATGCTGGTGAAACGATACCGTCAGCCTCTGCGTTCGTGAGTGTGGGTCTACGAACTACCGATTGGATGGGCGACGCCGTCGCATTCCTCTGAGTGAAGTCCATGGATTCTGGAGGCTTGCCATGAGTCGGGAAGGGGCAGTTGTGGGTCTCGGCCTGATGATCGTCGTCCTGTGTGCGACAGTGCTCGGTGGTGGCGCGCAGTCGGCCGCTGCGGCGACGCTGTTCGAGGACAACTTCGATAGCAATCCCTGCGGGAGCTGGGCGATCTACTACGACGACTGGTCCGATGCGGGTTGCACCGTGTACTACGAAACGGGGTCGCAGGACGCGTGTGGCACGACCTGGGGCTACGCGTATCGAGAATACGAGGGGAACCGGTGGATGGTGAGTCCGGCCTTCACCACCGCCGGGTACACCAACGTCAAGCTTACCTTCCACTACAAGAACGACAGCGGGGCGAGCCTCGAGGCCTGGGTCCTCCAGGACGGAATCTGGGTACACGTGGCTTCCGTCGGGCAAGCGAGTTCCTGGGCCGGATCACAGACCGATCTCACTGGGACGATCACGGGGGTCATGTTCCACTTCGTCGGCGGCAACGGTGAGTCTCGACGGCTGGACTGCGTCTCGATCACAGGCGATCCTGGAGGCGGGCCCACCACGCTGTTCGAGGACAACTTCGACAACGACCCTTACGCGAACGGTTGGACCGGCGTTGGGAGGTACTGGAACAGTTCACAGGATGCATGTGGGAGCACGTGGGGGTATGCGTACCGAGACGGGACGGGGTCATTCGTCTCACCAACGTTCAGCACAGCGGGATACACCGACCTCAAGCTGATCTTCTGGCACAAGAACGACACCGGCGGCGGGTACAAGGCTGAGGTGCTTGAAGGCGGGACCTGGTACGAGCGGGCCCATGTGACCACGCCGAACGTGTGGACACGGAATGAAGTCGCCATCGGCGCGGGCGGGACCGCTACGCAGATCCGCTTTACGTACGACGGGTGTGGACAGGAGTGCACGCAGCGTGTGGATTGTGTCTCGGTCGTCTCCGACCCGGGGTGTTCGCCGCCCGTCGAAATCACCCAGCATCCGGCTGACCTGGGCGTCTGTGTGGGCCAGACGGCGATCTTCATGGTCACCGCCAGCGGCAGCAGCCTGACGTACCAGTGGCAGCAGGACCAGGTCGATTTAAGCGACGGTGGGGACGTCTCGGGCGCTACGTCCGACACGCTGCAGATCGCCAACGCCGAGCCGGCCGACAACGGTCAGTATCGCTGCGTCGTCACGGGCGACTGCGGCACGGCGACATCCAACGCCGCGACGCTGACCGTCGGTTCGCAGCCGACGATCACGCAGCAGCCCCAACCGTGCGACGTGTGCGTCGGCAGCACGGTGACCTTCACGCTGTCAGCCGTCGGGGCCGGCACGCTCACGTACCAGTGGCAGAAGGACGGCGGCAACCTGAGCGATGGCGGCGACATCTCCGGAGCCACGACGCATACGCTGCAGATCGCCAACGCCGAGGCGTCCGACGAGGGCGACTATCGTTGCGTGGTGACCGACGACTGCGGCACGACCCCCTCGGAGGAGGCCGCGCTGACGGTCACGACCGAGTGCGGTCTGGCGGTCAGCCCTGGTGGGCACTACATAACGTACAACGGGCAAACGCTGATGCTGATCGGCGATAGCGGGACGCAGTGCGCGGCCCAGAACAGCAATCTCGATCATCGAGAATGGATAGACGACTGCTACGACAGGGGGATCCGCGCCGTTCACGTCTGGGCGTTCATCGCAGCTCGGCAGAAACAGGACGGCAGTGTGATCGAGGACCGCTGGGGTTACGTCTACCCGGACATTACCCCCTGGGCGAGGCATACCTCCGGGCCTCTGGCAAAGGACCAGAAGTATCAATGGAACCTGCAGGCCTGGGACGAAGGCAGCGAGGGCGATTTCACCCACTACTGGCCAAGAATGCGCGACATGGCGTCCTACGCCAAGAGCAAGGACATGGTACTGGGAGTTACGGTATTCACCGGCTGGGCCAAGCCTGGTCAGGAACCATGGGACTACCATCCCTTCAAGACGGATAACGGCGGGCACTTGAGCAGTGCATCTGATGCGGTCATTATCGAGAGCCCCGGCACGGAAGTCTGGCAGCAGACATGGTCCGGATCTTGGTCGAACGCCAAGAAGACGCAGTGGCTCTGGGAACAGCTGTGCATCAAGCTCATCGACGACCTGGGCTCAATCGGCAACGTCTTCTTCGTCTTCTTCGACGAGCACTCGTACAGCGACGGCAACATGGAAAACCACTTCCGGGACTTCTTCCGGAACCGCGGACAGATCTGGATGGACCAGAACGCCATGAGGTCGAGCGTTGACCTGGTGATGAGCAGCACGTTCGGCGGCGACGACAAGAACGCCGATGCCGTGTCGGGGTTCACGGGCAGTCCGGCCCGTCCGTACTTCTTCCTCGAGGGGCATCCCTATATGGGCGACGGCGTGCGAACCGCCATCTGGACGTTCTCGGTCGGCGGTGGGAACTACTTCTTCCACGGCGACTACGACCAGGAGACCGTGACCACCGGCATCATGGGCTACGACCCGTACGTGCCTGGCGGCGACAAGGGCATGTACAAGCGGGACTGGCTCGGCGATGCAAGCCGCCTGTTTAACGAGCACATCGTCGACCTTGACAGCATGGCTCCACACAACGAGCTGTGCGATTCGGGTGCGTACTGTCTGGCCGATCCGGGCCGGGAATACGTCGTCTACTCGTCAAGCGGCTCGTCCTTCAACGTCGACTTGAGCGCGGGGGCCGGCGAGACCTTTGCCTGCCGGTTCTACGACCCGAGCAATGGGAACTTCCAGTCGACGTTCCAGCGGACGGGCGGCGGGGTCGAGGCGTTCACCAAGCCCGACTCAAGCGACTGGGCGCTGCACATGGTGACCGGTGACCCGGTGTCCGTCATCGACGCAGATCCGACCAGCGGCGCTGCGCCGCTGGCGGTGAACTTCGACGGGTCGGGTTCATACGACCCCGGCGGCACGATCGTCAGCTACGAGTGGGACTTCGAGAACGACGGCACGCCCGATGCCAACGGCGTCACGACCAGCCACGTGTACACGCAGTACGGGCCGTACACGGCCAAGCTGACCGTGACCGACGACGAAGACAACACGGCCAGCACCACGGTCCCGATCTCGGTCATCTGCGAGGTGACCGTCACCAACCTGAACCGCTACGCGACGACGAACTACTCGACGGGGAGCCTGATCTACTCGGACCGGGACTACACGATCACCTCGATGCCGTCGGCGCTCGAGGGCGTCCTCGGCATCAGGACGGCCAACGACGACAAGAACGAGACGAGCGAGACATGGATCACGTTTGACGTCGACATCGAGACGGACGTGTACATCGCGTACGACGTTCGGGCAACGGCGCTTCCCAATTGGATGAGTGGCTACGTCGACACGGGGGAGGTCATCGGCGTGTCCGACTGGATGCAGGGAACGGCCGTTCTGTACGCCAAGACGGTACCGGCCGGCAGCCATGTCGTGCTGGGCGGGAACATGGCCGCCGGTGCGGCCGGCGCGGCGAGCAACTACTTCGTCCTGCTCGTCGGCAGTTGCCCGGTCACGCTGAGGACGCTGACGCTGACCGAGACGAACGGCCCCTGGGGCGACGTCCAGATCGCCCCCGAACCCAACGACGCCAACAACATCCAATTCCCCGAAGGCACGGCGGTGACGCTGACGGCCCAACCGATCGAGGGCAAGGCCTTCCGGCAATGGGAGATCTATGACCCCAACTACCCCGACGACGTGAACCATGCGGTGATCGACGCCAATCTGTCCACAACGATCTTCATGGACACGGACATGCACGTGAACGCCGCCTTCAAGTGTGGCAGCGGCGTCTGGCTGCTGTTGCCCATGGTGGTGGCAGCGATCCCGCTGTTCTTGCTGATTCGGCAACGAACACAGGCCCGCCGGGCCGCTGCGCGGTGAACACGGGAGTCGATGTATCCAGGTAGATCGGGCTCCTGAAATCGCGGAAGCGTCCGCAGGGTCGTACGATCCTGCTGGTGAAACGGAAAGAGATACTCAAGGAGCAGCAGCATGTACACCGGATGGCCTGCCTTGCTCGTGGTCCTTGTATTGGCCGGCAGCGCTTCCGCTGACCTGGTGGGTTACTGGCCGCTGAATGGGGACGCGACGGACGCGAGCGGTCATGGCAATCACGGAACCATCTACGGAAGTGTGACGCCGATCGCAGACCGACACGGCAATCCAAGCGGCGCGATGGCCTTTGCCGGAGGGGGGAGCGACCGGATTGACGTTGGCGACCCGTCGGAGCTCCGGTTGACAGGTGCGATGACCTTAATGGCATGGGTGTGGCTAGACAGCTCAAGTACGAGAAACGGACGCATCGTGGCCAAGATGGCAGGACCCGGCAGCAGGTCCTGGTCGTTGAACATCGAGCACAGTTGGGGGGACGTCTCGAAACCGGCGATTCTGTGGGTCGCACAAGATGGAAGCAACCTCGTGGACGTCTACGACGATGTCTCCTTGCCGCAGAACCAGTGGGTCCATGTGGCGGGCGTCTACACGCCTGGGACCTCGATGACGCTCTACGTCGATGGTGACCTTGCCCGCACGAAGACAAGCGGTGTGCCGTCCAGTCAATACAGCAACAACGGGTCCCCCGTGCTCATTGGCAACCGCAGTGACGCCGGCGACTGTGGATGGGTTGGCTCACTTGACGAGGTCCGCATCTACAACGAAGCCCTGTCGGAGCCGGAGATTGAAGCCATCATGGGCGAGGGGGGCTACCTGGCCAGCAACCCCGACCCGCAGGACGGCGCGCTCAACGTCGATCCCGCGTCTGTGTTGAGCTGGGATGCCCCTTCCGGGGTCGGCAGTCCGCTCTATGATGTCTACCTTGGGACCGATCCGGACTTCAGCGGCGAGCCACCGATCGCTGCCAGTCAGTCGGGCACTTCGTATGACCCTGATCCCGATCTGCAACATGCAACGGCGTACTACTGGCGGATCGATGTGCACGACGGCCCGGTGACCTATGCGGGATCGGTCTGGAGCTTCACCACAGCCAGTGCCCCTCCAGAGCCGCTGAAGATCATGGCCTTGGGGAATTCGATTACGCAAGGGCACACGACCTTCGACAACTACCGGCACCACTTGTGGAACAAGCTGCAGGCCCAGGGCTATACCGATGTCGATTTCGTCGGAAGCCATGACGTTCTGGCCTACGATACCGATGATCCTCTGGTTTTTGACAAGGACCACGAAGGTCACTACGGCTGGCATACGGATGAGATCCTGGGCGGCGGGGGAAATCCGGCCGGGGGAACGGGGACGCTGGACCAATGGTTGAGCGGCCTAGCGGCGAGCGATGAAGTCCCCGATGTTGTCCTGATGCACCTCGGAACGAATGATGTCCTGTTCAACCCCGCCGGCTATGATCATGGTATCACAATTGGTGAAATGGAGGATGTCATTGATGTTCTGAGGACATACAACCCGGACGTTACCGTCCTTCTTGCCAAGATCATCCCTCACAACAAGCCTGGGTTCCCGAGTGTCGACGCTCTCAACGCGCTGATCCCACAGCTAGATACCTACGAGACGGCCAGTTCGGAAGTCGTCATCGTGGACCACCATACGGGGTTCTCGACTTCTTGGCTTGCCGACCAGGTTCATCCCAACGCCACGGGGGCCGCGGAGATGAGCAATCGCTGGTTCGACGCCCTGGTGCCGGTGCTAGATCCGAAGCCGCGCGTCGTTGTCTCGACCGACATCGGCGGCAGCGACAACGACGACTACCAGTCGATGGTGCACTATCTGGTCTACGCCGATCGTTTCGACACGGAGGGGTTGATCTCATCGCCGCCCTATGCCGGCCGAAAGGCCAACATCCTGGAAGTCATTGACCAGTACGAGACAGACTACGCCAACCTCGTATCGCATTCAGCAACGTTTCCGCTGCCGGACATGCTACGATCTCTCACCAAGCAAGGGGCGACAGATGCCTCTCCCCCGGCCGGGTACAGCACTCCGACGGAGGGCTCGAACTGGATCATCAGTTGTGCGAACTCCAGTGATCCGAGGCCATTGTGGATTCTTGTGTGGGGCTCAATCACTGATGTCGCCCAGGCCGTCCACGACGACCCGAGCATCAAGAGCAAGATCCGCGTCTACTCGATTGGCAGCTGGAATACGGACCAGGATCCGAGCGCCCGCAACTACCTCTACAACAACCACTCCGATCTGTGGTGGATCGAGGCCGACAGCACCTTCAGGGGCATGTACAACGGTGGAGACCAGACCGGCGACTTGGGCAACTGGACCTTCGTCGAGCAACATGTTCGATATCACGGCGCCCTGGGCGATTTCTATTACGGCAAGAAGCCCGACATCAAGATGGGCGATACCCCTTCCGTGCTGTACCTGTTGCACGGTGACGCCGACGTACCCACGACCGAGAGCTGGGGGGGGATGTTCGGGGCCACCGGCCACGGTCCGACCTTCTGGACCGATTTGACCGATCCGCAGTATCGGGAGGGCAGCTACGACGGAGCCAAGACGGTCAACATGTGGCGGGAGGACTACCTGCGCGACTGGCAGACCCGCATGGATTGGGCCAAGGATCCTGCGTCGGACGCCGACGGCGATGGCGTGCCCAACGCGTCGGACAACTGCCCGTATACCTACAATCCCGGGCAAGAAGACGCTGACGGAGATGGTGTGGGGGACGTCTGCGACGGCTGTCCGGCCGATCCCAACAAGGCCGCACCGGGGTGCTGCGGCTGCGGTTCGCCAGACCTGGAGATCACGAATCTGAATCGCTACGCGACGACGACCTACTCGACCGGGGGCCTGATCTACTCGGACCGCTCGTATACGATCACGTCGATGCCGGCCTATCTGGAAGGCGCTTCGGGCATCAAGACGGCCAATGACGACAAGTACGAAACGAGCGAGGTGTGGATCACGTTCAACGTCAATCTCGAGACGGAGGTGTACATCGCGTACGACGTGCGGGCGACGTCGCTCCCGAACTGGATGAGCGGCTACGTCGATACGGGGGAGGTGATCGGCGTGTCCGACTGGATGCAGGGAACGGCCGTTCTCTACGCCAAGACGGTACCGGCCGGCAGTCACGTCGTGCTGGGCGGGAACCTGGCCTCCGGCGCAGTCGGCGCGGACAGCAACTACTTCGTCCTGCTTGTCGGCACATGCGAGGTCACGTCGAGAACGTTGACGCTCACGAAGACGAACGGTGTGTGGGGCGATGTCGAGATCTATCCTGAGCCGAATGACCCGAACGACATCGGATTCCCGCAGGGGACCGAGGTCACGCTGACCGCCGTTCCGATCGAGGGCAAGGGGTTCAAGCACTGGCAGCTTTTCAACCCCAACTACCCCGACGACGTGAACTACGCGACGATCGACGCCAACATCTCGACCACGATCGTCATGGACACGGACATGCACGTCAACGCCGTCTTCAAGTGTGGCAGCGGGGCGAGCCCGCTGCTGCCGATGGTGTTGGTCCCGCTTGGCCTAGTCGTGTTGGCAAGGCGGTGGCGCTAGGCCGGTGAACGGAGGATATGCGATGCTCCCGAATCGCGTCACGGCCGTTCTACCTGCTACGCTGATCATGGTGGGAGGTCTGCGTTCCCTGGCAAGGGCCGCGGCGCCGTATTCCGATAGTCCCGTTGTTACGGACATCAGTTTCAACTGGTCAACACACGAGCGACACGCGGACGGCAGTGACAATTGGGCGGTTACCTGGGCGGATGATGACAACCAGTACGGCGCGTGGGGCGACGGCTATGGCTGGGCCGAGACCGGGGCCAAGCAAAGCCTGGGCGTCACGAGCATCAGCGGCACTTCGAGCAGTCCCAGTGGGACGGATCTTTGGGGCCTGCCGGTGGTAGGCAGCCCTGGCGGTAAGAGCTACGGCATTCTCTCCGTCGACGGCGTCCTGTACATGTGGGTCGGTCCGGGTTCCGGCACCACCTCCTACGACGAGGCGCGGATCTACAGGTCCACCACCCATGGCACATCGTGGACGCAGGCGTCTTGGGCGTTCACCAAGAACCAAGACCTGATCATGCCAACGTTCCTGAACTTCGGTCAGGACTACGCCGGCGCTCGTGACGACTACGTCTATGCCTATTTCATAAGGCTTCAGGGCAACCCGTCCAGCCTGGGCGTGATGATCCCCGGCCAGATCGACCTGGCGCGAGTGCCCAAGACTCAGATCATGATCCAGGGCGCGTGGGAGTTCTTCGCGGGCATGTCAGGCCCCGACCCCACATGGACAAGCGATCCGGCCTCCCGCCAGCCGGTGTTCGAGGACACCAACGGCGTCGGCTGGAACTGCAGCGTGAGCTACAACGCCGGTCTCGGTCGGTACCTTCTATGTACGGAACACACGGACACGATGGAGGGCCGACTGGGTATGTTCGACGCCCCGGAGCCCTGGGGGCCTTGGATGACCGTCTACTATGCCGAAACGGATGGTCGATTCGGGGACGGCCACGTGGACACCACCACGTTCTACTGGAACTGCTCCAATAAGTGGCTGAGCGGCGGAGGGAGGGACTTCATCCTCATCTTCTCGGGGACCGGGACCAACGACGCCTTCAATATGGTGGCCGGCCACTTCATCCTCGATCAGAGGGTTACGCTTATACTGACGGAGACGAACGCTTCTTGGGGGGCCATAGACATCCAGCCCGAGCCGAACGACGCCAACAACATGCTGTTTGCCCGAGGATCGGAGGTGACGCTGACGCCGCTCCCCATCGAAGGCAAGGCGCTCGGGCGATGGGAGATCTTCGACCCGGACTACCCAGGTGACGTCAACCACGCGACGATCGACGCGAACGGGACGACGACCGTCATCATGGACACGGACATGCACGTCAACGCCGTGTGGAAGTGCGGCGGCGGGTCAGCACCGTTCCTGCTGGTGACGTTGCTCGTGCTGGGACGATTGCAGCAGCGGGTGACGCAGGGGCGCGGTCGGTTCTGGCGCGCCTAATCGATCACTCCACATCGCAGATTCTCCGGCAGCGAAGAGGCTCGCAGGGGACGCGCGAACCCAAAGCGTACCCCACACGCGACACATACTTTGAAGTGGCCAGCTTCGTCAAGCCGCCTGGTGTACCGGCGATGCAACCAGCCAACGTGCGGAATGGCAATGATCTTGCCTCTTTCGAGCAGCACGATTCAACGTACGACGCACGTGTTGTTTCTGCATCGACCTCCATTGGCCGACCCCGACGATCAGAACGTTAGCGCCCAACAACGATGGCGACGGCATCGTGGCCACTCTCTTCCCTCTGCTGGTGAGCCGTCCCCACGGATGAGACCACTTCCCGAATTCGTCCGCCTCCCCTCGGGCAAACGCCGGCCCTCTTGCGGCTCGACCGTCGGCCCGGATACGATCCCACGCCAGAGATCCTCGGCAGGGCCAATCACGGACCATGGTAGCAACGGTTCAATCGAACATCGCCCGATTCACCGTACACGATACGCCCATCGTGGAGCCCCTCCTCCGCGTGGCGTCGCGCCTGTTCCTCAGGGCGGCCGGCTGGCGTCGCGTCGGACGGCTGCCAGACCGGGCGCAATACGTGATGATCGGGGCGCCCCACACGACTTACTGGGACGCCGTCTATGCAATGGCCATCGCTCTCACCTTCCGGCTCAGGGTGTTCTGGATGGCCAAGCATACCGTCTTTCGCTGGCCGTTCTGCTCGCTCCTCAGGTGGTTGGGTGGTGTCCCAATCGATCGTCGCACCCGGCATGACATCGTTTCGCAGTGCGTCGAGCATTTCAGAGCGAACCAACGGTTCATCCTCGCGGTCCTGCCGGAGGGGACACGCAGGCGGGTGGACGCCTGGAAGTCGGGGTTCTATCACATCGCGAGGGGCGCGGGCGTCCCTGTTCTACTTGCCTTTCTGGACTACCCGAGTAGGACCGGGGGCGTCGGTCCTCTGATCTGGCTGACGGGCGATGTGGAGACCGACCTGGAAGAAATCGCCGGCTTCTATTCGACCAAGAGAGGCAAGCACCCAGAGGGCACCGGACCCGTGCGGTTGTCCTTGTCGGTCAGACGGGACGAGTAGACGATGTGGACTCGTTGGCGGCAACAGCGCTGCGGCCTGGCGAGGTCCTAGGGATGAACCCGCTGCTGATTGCGTTGATCGCCTGGGCTGCCATGGCGGTGGTCATGGTTGTGCTGTATCTCCTGCAGCGAGCGACCAAGGACGCCGGCGCGGTCGACGTGGGTTGGGCAGGAGGCGTTGGTGCCCTGGCGGTGTTCTACGCTGTCGTGGGCGACGGGGACACCACGCGGAAGCTCCTCCTGGGGGCCCTGGCGGGACTGTGGTCCTTGCGGCTGGCTGGGTTTCTACTGAAGGATCGCGTCCTTGCCGGAAGCGAGGACGGTCGGTATCGGATGCTCCGCGAGAAGTGGGGGCATCGCACCCAGCGGAACCTGTTCATCTTCTTTCAGGTTCAAGCGTTCTGGGCGGTCCTGTTCTCGGTGCCCTTCCTGCCAGTGGCCTATCATGACCAACCCGTCTTCGGGGGGTTCGATCTGGCAGCGATAGCCGTTTGGGTCGTCGCCCTGGCGGGTGAGACCATTGCTGACAGGCAGCTGGCGCGATTCAGGGCCAACCCGCAGAACCGAGGCAAGACCTGTCGGGCCGGCCTGTGGCGGTATAGCCGTCACCCGAATTACTTCTTCGAGTGGGTCCACTGGTTCACGTACGTCTTCCTGGCGATCGGCTCGCCTTACGTGTGGCTGACGCTTGCCGGCCCGGTCGTCATGCTGCTATTCCTCTACAAGGTCACGGGCATTCCCTACACGGAGAAGCAGGCCCTGTTGAGCCGAGGGGACGACTACCGTCGCTACCAAGAAACGACGAGCGCCTTCGTTCCGTGGTTTCCAAAGAAGCGCGCGGAGTGAGGCAGAGGTGGGTCAACGCGTCGCATCCTCTCGGCCATTTCCGGAATGCGGGGAAGGCCTCTCATGTAGGATAGGCTTGCCACCGGCGGGCGAGCAGCAAGAGCGCGGGCGTGGCGACCGCCCAGGCAACGGCGATAAGCAGCAGGCTTGCGGCGCGCGGGTCGTGGATGTCCGCGGCACCGAGGCGCTCGCCTGAGTAGTAAGCGAGCGGACCAAAGACGGCCCCGAGCCCAGCCGCCACCAAACCGTGCCCCTGCAATCGTCTAAGAGACACATTGAGGGTCGTCGCGAAATTGGCCCAGAGGGCCAACATCCAGAGGGTCGTCAAAGGAGAGGGCAGCACGAGCCGCTTCGGCGAAAACGCGCCCATCACGACCAGGAGGGAGTCGAAGACAAGACCCGCTGCGACCGCCGATACGAGCAGGCAGACCTCCAGGCCCCTCGACTTCGACAGAACCACGTGCAGCACGATGAGCCCGAACACAACGATTGGACCGAGCCAACCATGTCCGCGTGCCGCCCCCAGGACGCAAGAGAACCAACCTACCTGAAAGGCAATCATGTTGAGCAGGAGACGCGACATGTATCCTCTGTCCGACCAAGCCGCTCGCAGAAATGCGTGCGGGAGTCTAGCAGGGCGAAGGCCTTCAGTACGCTGGCCTCCGAAGGCTCCTGACCTCCTGGGTTGGGCAGATGCTTGCCTCGGGCTCCCCGGCTATTTTACAATCCTGCTTTCATGAAGGCTGCAGGACCTGCAGATACCCAGCGGGAGCTTCTCGCAACCTGGGCTGCAACGGTCATCGTCGTTCCGGTGCTGGGTTCGGCCATGTAGGGCCAATTCGAGTTCGGCGCACTGCGCTCACTGGGACGCTCAACGTCAGTTCGCCAAGTGATCGCTTCCTCGTCAGCGGCGCCGAGATGGTCGTCCGGGCCAGTTGTTTCGCCAGGGCGAAGTCCCAAAACAGACCGCACGAGGCGCGGCTTGCTCCGCCGACCTCGCTGTGCATCCATCGCCTCGAGACACGGCCAGAACGCCTGGAGGTCACTCATGCGAATCGCTTTCCGCAAGACAATATTCTTACATCCTGCACTTGTGTTTGCCCTGCTACTGGCCGGTTGCTGTTTGGCACCCGGCCTCCCTGAGGACCCCGGTGGGCTGAAGGAAGCGGACTTCAAGCCCATTAGCCTCAATGGCTTCGACCCAGAAGACAACGCGGTCGACATCAACGACTACGCCTGGTCGATGGAGCACTTCGTGCCTGACGGGCAGGATCACGGCTACGTTTACGTTGGGACCGGAAACGACATGATCGGCCTGGTCTACCAGGCGATCGGCGGCTTTGTAAGCACGGAGGAAACGGTAGAAGTGACCTTCCGCCCGCCGGAGATCCGCCGGTATCGGGAGGACGTCTTCCCGTTCGCCTGGGAGCGGGTCTTCGACTATCGCAACGTCACCGCCGAGGCGGAGCTACAGACATTCGGCTTTAGACACATGAGGGCGTATCGCGCCCAATCGGACGGCATTAACTACCTCTACGCCGGCACAGCGGGCGAAGTCGTGGAGATCTGGCGGACGGTCACCGGTGAACCGAATTCCTGGAAATTGGTGTGGAGTACCGAGGCGGTCAGCTCGGTGCGCTCGATGGCGGAACACAACGGGATCCTGTACGTCGCGCTCACCGACGACTTCGCAGACGATGAGCAGCTCGGGGCGATCTGGGCGACCGACGGCGACGGCTTCTGGCCCGTGATCGAGGACGGGTTTGGCAATCCCGACAACATCGGCGTGGCGTGCCTGGCGTCGTTTGGGGGCTACCTGGTCGCCGGCACGATGAACGTCGAGACCGGGTACGAGATCTGGAAGCTGGAAGGGCCCGATTCCAACGGCGGGCCGATCAAGATCGTCGACAACGGCGGGCCCTCTCCAACCAATGAGATCGCCGGTACGATGCTGGCGTTCCAAGGCAAGCTCTACATCGGCGGCATGCTCAACCCCGTGGCCAACATCACCAGCGGCTTCCGGGCAGCGGACCTCATACGCGTCGACGAAAACGACAACTGGGAGACCGTCGTCGGGCCCGACTCGATCTCGGGCTACGGGCCGGGCTTCGACCACTGGCCAAACACCTACTTCTGGTCGATGGCCATCCATGAAAACTGGTTCTACTGCGCGACGTACGATCAGGTGAGTCCCTTCTTCAATGTCCTGGAGAATCTGCCCGAGATGGTCAAGGTACTGTGGGCCAATGCTCGCAGGGCAAACATCATCGAGCGGATTGGTGATGCGGGTGCCGATCTCTACAAAACCCAGGATGGGATCACCTGGTATCGCGTGACGATTGACGGTTTCGGCGACGTAGGCAACTACGGCTTTCGAGTCATGAAGTCCGTGGGGGATTCTCTCTACATCGGAACCGCGAATCCGTTCGACGGCCTGGAGATCTGGCGCGGTCGCGAATCGGAGCATTGAGACAGCCCGCCTGGACCTTCTTCAAGCCTATTGCACCGATCAGTGCAGCCCGCCTTGCCCGGCGTGGCGGGCGTTCTCGGCCCTTCATGCAACTCAAGCTACGCCACGTTTGCGGCTGGCCGGGGCAGGACTTGTGAGGTGAGCTCCGAGCTTGGCTCGAACCGCGCGTGAAGCTGGGCGCGCCCTGAGTTCCGCGATGGAACGAAATCCCGTCCCCAAGCATCCGAATTGTGGTGCTGCTGTGCTTGGCGAAAGCCGAGCGGACAGCCGAACCTGCAACACGCGGCTGGGCGCTACGCAGCGACCTGGATACCAGCCTCCGAATCCTGGGACGGGAAAGGCGTGCAGAGGACGGCTCGGATGGACAAGGCCCTTGACCGTAGGACGGAGATCCGGCCCATTGGAGGGTTCCTGCCCTCTGACGAATCGGTGGGTCTCGTCTGCAACGAGATCTGGGGCGGCAATCGGATCTTTCACGGGCCCATCGAACTGCCGGGCATGCGCGGCGTTCTGTTCTCGCAATCGTGCGACGGCGCCCGGGGCGGTGACGTGCACTACCTCTCCGTCTGTGGCTCGGGCCTGCTGTCGAGGGCCTGCCTCGCGGACGTGATGGGACATGGCCAGAGCGTGGCGGCCGTCAGTCAAACTATGCACGATCTGCTTCGTCGTTCCGTGAACCGCATTGACGAACGAAAAGTCCTGCGACGGCTGAATCTCCATCTGTCGAAGCTCGACGATGAGTCGTTCACGACGGCGGCTGCGCTGACCTACTTCCCGCCGACACGCCGCCTGTCGATCAGCTATGCCGGCCACGAGCCGGCTTGGTACTATGAGGCATCGAGTCAACGTTGGTCGCAGCTGCAGTCGCTCCAACGAAGCGGGCTGTTCGATATTCCCCTCGCGGTGGAGGCGAGAACCCGCTACACGCGACGCGTGCGGCGTATCGCCGTTGGCGATCGACTGCTGATCATCACAGATGGCGTCTTGGAGGCCCCGAACAAGGTCGGCGAGCTTTTCGGCCGACAACGCCTGGGAGACGTCTTGAAGGCCACGCACAACCTTGCGCCAGAGGGCTTGGTTCTGGCAATCATTGAGGAGCTGCGCGAGCATACGAACGGTGCGCCGCTGCAGCATGACGACGTGAGTCTGCTGGCGATAGAATTCGTTGACAACTTGGCGAGCTCTGCCTTGTGGACTGCGCTGCAGAACCGACTCTTCCGCCGTCGGCGCGAGAATGATGCAATCGAGGTTCCGATCTCCGCGTCCACCTGATATTCACGGCATGACCGACGATCGGGACGAAGACGCACGGCACAAGAAGGCGTCAGGATTCGGTGGGACCGCACACGGCTCCATCCGTCGGCGCAGTCACGTGCATGACGGCGGGGCTGCGGGATCCAACCCATCGGGGGTATAATGAGAGGGTCGTCATGTCTCACTGGCCGAATCAGGGACTTGCCAGCGCGGAGACGTAGGAGATGACCGCCAGCAACCGAATGAACGGTGGTGTGCTATGGTTGCTCCTGTGTTTGACGGGCTGCGACAGACAGGTCGACGTGGAGCATGCCAAGATGAATGAAAGGGCCAAGCGATCAATCTACGACTTTGCGGTCAAGGACATCGACGGGCGCGACGTTAACCTCGAATCGTACAAGGGCAAAGTCCTGCTCGTCGTCAACGTCGCGAGCAAATGTGGATTCACGCCCCAGTACGAGGGGCTTGGGAAGCTGTACGAGGCCTACAGGGACAGAGGGCTGGTGGTTCTCGGCTTCCCGGCCAACAACTTCCTGTGGCAGGAGCCGGGCACGAACGAAGAGATCAAGTCGTTCTGCACGCTCAAGTACAACGTGACCTTCCCGATGTTCGCCAAGATCTCCGTCAAGGGCTCCGATCGACACCCGCTCTACGCCTTCCTCACCGACAAGCAGGCCAACCCGTCCGTGGACGGCAAGATCAGCTGGAACTTCAACAAGTTCCTCGTCGCCCGAAACGGGCGCGTGATCCGGCAGTTCGGTTCGCGCACCAAGCCGCTGTCCGATGAGCTCGTCAAGGCCGTCGAAGCCGCTCTGGCGGAAGAGACATAGGTGGTACCGTCGCAGGAAGAGAGGATACTGCCATGACCGAGAGATTGAGATACACCTCCGGCGTCCCGACCCTTCTCCTCTGCACCTTCTTCTTGACTCCATCTGCATTGGCCCACCGACCGACGTTCAGCGACGGTTCGGCCACGGACCCCAACGCCGCCCACGAGATCAAGGAGGTGGACGTCTCGCAGGTCGTCTACCACGAGCTGACTCAAGACGCGCAGCAACTGTGGCTGACGTTTGAGGCCGAGAAGGACTATGTGCTCTTCGTGCAGATCGGCGTCCCCGTCCTGGACCGGCTCAAGGATTACAGGCCGGCCGTGGTGCTCCTGGGACCAGGCCTGCCCGAGGTCGACTTGCCCTTTGGCATCCCCGCAGGGCTGGGCGGGAAGATCATCAGCACCGATGACGTCACAGAACCCCGGCTTTTCCATGAGCATTTCACCGACACGCGGTCGTGGATCCTCAAAGAGCTGGACATCCCGCTGCCCGCTTCGGGGCGCTACTACCTCGTGGCCTACCATCCGACCGGCACACCCGGCAAGGTGTGGGTCGCGGTGGGCAAGCTGGAACGGTTTGGCCTCGGGGATCTGCTGAAGTTCCGGCAGTGGACGATCCAGGCCCGCCGCTTTCATGAGGAGCGGGTCGGGCTCGGATTGCCTCGGATCCCGTGTGCCGCCAGCGCGACACTGATGCTAACGGCGCTCGGTGCCCTGGCGAGCGGGCTCTTCGCGTCCCGTTGCTCTCGCCCGTGAATCACGACGACCGCCCAATCTTGCATCCTGCTTGGCCGCGAGCGATCCGTTTCGCAACAGGGGTCGCGCATACCGGCTGGGCGGAGGTCAACTGACGACAACGATGCCGAGATAACCGTCCACGGTGACCCGGTCACCGGTCCGGATCAGATCGACGGCGTCGGGAACCCCGGTAACGCAAGGCCGACCGTATTCCCTGGCAATGATGGCGCCATGGATCAGCATCCCGCCGCGGCGTTCCACGATTGCCGTTGCGAGGGGCACGACGAACGTCATATTGGGGTCAATGGCATCGCAGACGAGGACCTCGTCCGCTTTGAACTCGAACAGATCCGCGCGACCGCGTATGACCCGTGCCTTGCCGGTCGCGACGCCCGGGCCGGCAGGCTGACCGGTGAGCTGCCTGGGCTCGAGCTGGAACTCGCGTCGTCGTTCTTGGACCGAGCCACCCGGCTTGGGAGCAAACGTGGGGTCCCTCAACGCAGCGATCACGTCTTGCGGATCAAGATGCCCGGTGCCAGCCATCCCTCGGGCGGCCAACCGGGCGCGTCCTTCGTCAGCAGCCGCTTGCAGTTGAGCTTCCACCCGGCCCAGGTAGATGTTGTCGTCATCCCGAAGGCGGTAGCTCGCCCGTGCAAGCTCCAGCAGCTCGACCGCCCGCGTGCGCTCTTCGCCTTGGAAACGAGACAGAAACGCCTCAACGAGCGATTCGGTACGCTTGGCGGGAGCGTCCGACGCCGTTCGAGGTCGTCGGGCCATCTCTAGTAGCAGCGAGATCAGGCGTTCGCGGGTGCGCTCCTCGACGGCAGCGCCCCGCGATGGGTCACCGAACGCGTCGAGGAACGCACGAAGACCCCGCATGAAGGGGGTCTCTTGGTCAATCGTGCCCAGCCTCGCGCGCTCGGCCAGCCGTGCGTCGGCGCGGAGTTGGCCGGCGAGATCCTCGAGTCGCCGATTGCGTTCAAGGCTGACCATCTCCGTGTCACGCAGCAAATCGACGAATTCGTACGGGTCCGACGGGCGCACCGTGTCGTTGTAGACCTGCCCGAAAAGCCGCGCCCCGTGGGCAAACGGGATGAACTCGTCCCAGTAAACACCGACCCAGGTGTGGTGAGCCACGGCTCGGGCCTCGATCTCGTCGGCGAGCGCCCCGTTCTCCAAGGGCGCCAGGTCCACTTGAGAGAGCCGATCTGCCTCCTCGATCATCCTGGGGATCAGCTCGTCCTCGATCCTCGTCCTAAGCGCCCGTAGATTGTCGAAGCTCCTCCTGAGACTGAGGTACCAGCGGCGGTCTTCGTCGCCCCGCCCGGCCACAGGCGTCGTGATCGCTCGCGACTGAAGGGCCGTGAGCGTGCCGCCCGCCACGGTCCATTCGACGTCCTGTTCCGCGCCGAAGAGGGCCTCGCAACGACGCGCAAGTGTGTACACCTCAGCGACCTGTCGGTCGCAAAGCGGTGGTCTGGAGGCCTGGGCCTCCGACAGCGGCTTGAGTTCGACGCCGTCCCCGACGGGCAGGACGGCCTGCAGACGGTTTGCCGGCTGATGCGAGATGATCCGACCGGACTCCCGGTCGAGGACCCAGCGATCAGGTTCCACCGTGCCGTCCACCAGGCCCTGGTTCAGTCCGTGGACGGCTTCGATCACCGCCTGTGTTGCCTCGTTCGGACTCCTGCAGAACGCGACCCCGGAGCATTCCCCGGATAAGAGCTCCTGGACGACTACGGCCATCCGGCTCGTTTCGACGTCAAGGGACAGCTCCTGACGGTACAGCAGCGCGCCATCGGACCACAGCGAGGCCCACACCAACTTGAGACGGTCCAGGACCTCTTCGGCACCGCGCACGTTGACGTATGATTCATGCAGACCGGCGAAGGAGGTCTTGGCAGCATCCTCCCCAGGTGCGGACGACCTGACCACGACGGGGCGGCTCGCGAATCTCGAGGTGATGTGGGGCTCTAGCGACTCGGCGAGGGGGCGGGGGATCGGTGTCGTGATGAACATGTTGCGGATTCGCAGAGAGGCGTCCCACATTTCCTCCCAGCGCATTTCTCGGAAGTCCTTCCGGTTGATTTCAAGAAGAATGCGCTCGCGGAGACCCGTCTGGCCGACGTAGTCGTCATACGCGTCCGTCGCGATGCAGATACCACTCGGCACAGCGATGCCGTGCTGGATCATCTTGGCCAGCGCCAGGGCTTTGCCACCGACGCGCTCGGCTTGGCCTTCGTCGATGTCGTGCAGGTCTAGAACGGAGGTCATTGGTTCACGTGGATTTCGACGACGTGCTGGAAGCGCTCTACCACGTAATACGTGTCCACCGCAAGACGAAGAAGGGCACACGTCGGGGCGCCGACGAACTCGGCAAGGTGTGGATGCTTGCCGAGGTAGACCTTGAGCAGCGCATCCCGGTCCGTTTCCGTGACCTCCTCCGCCTTGCCCGTTGCCGTAACGGCGATGGCGTTGTGGAAGTCGCTGTCTTGGTTCGACCGGCTATCCACCAGCATGGCGGCGTGGGACTCACCCATCAGGTTCGCGTACTTCCGCGTGCTTCGTGAGGTGGCGAATAGCAGGCCCTTGAGGTCTTCTGTCGCCGCGAAGCCGACAAGGCTGGCGTAGGGTCCTCCTTCGCCGTGGGTGGACAGGACGGCCAATCCCTGCGTCCTGAAAAGCTCCCGAAGG
This sequence comes from uncultured Planctomycetales bacterium, assembly GCA_964390905.1. Taxonomy (GTDB): domain Bacteria; phylum Planctomycetota; class Phycisphaerae; order UBA1845; family JAFGLZ01; genus JAFGLZ01. Next base: position 54,528 of record CAYMLO010000056.1, read on the forward strand.
CGCATGGTCAGTTCTTCGTTGACCTCCATGCTATCCTCCTTCCTTGTCGGCGGCGCCGGCGGTCGCTGCCGCCGCGATACCCCGGAGCATACCAGAGAAGATCAGCCGGTGCAGCGGATAGAGGACGACCCAGTAGGCACGTCCCGCGATCCCAATGGGATCGAAGATCGCCGTCTGCCGGATGCTCGATCCACCGCCGTCATGGCAGGTCACCTCGAGCTCGAGCCACGCCCGGCCAGGGACCTTCATCTCGGCCTGCAAACGAAGCCTACGGTCAGGAACGATGGCCTCGACCCGCCAGCAGTCGACCGTGTCGCCTACGTGCAGATGATAGCGATCCCTTCGACCCCGACGCATGCCCACCCCACCCACCAGCAGATCAATGAACCCCCGAAGCCGCCACAGCCAATTGCCGTAGTACCATCCTGTCTGACCGCCGATGCGTTCGATGGGTATGAAGGCCTGTTCGGGCTGGACGTCCACGTGGACTTTGCGCTCGTCGATAATGCGCGATCCGAAGCGAACTCCGGACCAGCGACGCTGCACGGCTCCCGAAGAGAGGGCATCGGACCAACGGGGCCCTGCAAACTCCGCGTCCTCTGCGCTGAGGGCACTGGCGATGGCATCGCCTACGTCCCGAGGAGAAACGCCAAAGACCTCGAAGGCCGAGGAATCTTCAACGACCGTCGGGTGCCGGATGCTGTCGATGAGCTTTCGGCCGACCCGTGCGTAGAGCGGGGTGACAAGCCCCAGCCACAGGCTGGAGAGTCGCGGCGTCAACACAGGTACGGGAATCATGACGCGTCGGAGACCGCGCTGCCGCGCGTATTCGCGCATCAGGTCACCGTAGGAGACGACGTCACGGCCACCGATCTCGAAGACCCGGCTTTCCTGAAGCTCCAGATCTAGGGCCGCGAGCAGATACGCCATCAAGTCGTCGATGTAGATCGGCTGGGTCAGAACCGAGACCCATCGCGGCGTCACCATCACCGGCAGCCGCTCTACCAGGGCGCGAATCATCTCGAACGACAGGCTGCCCGATCCGATCACCACCGAGGCGCGGAACTCCACAACCACCGCCCCGCTGCCCCGCAGAACGTCGCCCACCTCCTGACGACTCCTCAGATGGGTCGAAAGACCTTCCTCCGTGCGACCCAGCCCGCCCAGGTAGATGATCCGCCGCACGCCCGCTTCCTTGGCGGCTCGCGCGAAGTTCGTCGCCGCCATGCGGTCTTGTTCGGCGAAGTCACCTCGGGCGCCCATCGAGTGAACGAGGTAGTACGCCGTCTCGACCCCGGCCAGTGCCGGTGGCAAGGTCTCGAAGGTGAGCACGTCCCCCGGCACGACCTCGGTTTTCGCCGAGGCCCTGTCGCGAAGGTACTCCGGCCGACGGGCAAGGCAGCGCACGCGATGTCCCCTGGCTTCCAGAGCGCCCAGCAAGCGGCCGCCGACGTAGCCGGTTGCTCCGGTCAGCAGAATGAGGCCGCTCGATCCATTGGGGTCATGGTCCGACGTCATGGCTGCTTTCTTCCACGGGACCGTTTCGGAGACGGGCTCGGGGGCACCCCTTTGATGCTTGCCAGGGCGGCCAGCGCTCGCTTGCGTGCAAATGCGTGTTCAACGATGGGCTCTGGATAGGTCTGGCCGAGCTCGATTCCGGACTCGCTCAGCACGGTCTTGGGGGCTGCCCAGGGCTCGTGAAGCCACTTGGTCGGCAGTTGGCTGAGCTCTGGTACCCACTGACGGACGTAGTCTCCGTCGGGGTCGTATCGCTTCCCCTGCGTCACCGGATTGAAGATGCGAAAGTACGGCGCTGCGTCGGCTCCACAGCCGGCCGCCCACTGCCAACCCAGCGTGTTGTTCGCCAGATCCGCGTCGACCAGGGTGTCCCAGAACCACTCTGCGCCCACCTGCCACGGCAGGAGAAGATGCTTGACCAAGAAGGACGCCACTACCATTCGAACACGGTTGTGCATCCACCCCGTCGCCCACAACTGCCGCATCCCCGCGTCAACGAACGGATAACCGGTCCGACCCCGTTGCCAGGCTCGTAATGCCTGGGGGTCCTTTGACCAGGGGAAGGCCGCATACTTCGAGCGGAGTGGCTGCTCCGGCGTCTCGGGGAAGTGGCAGAGCAGGTGATACGCGAACTCACGCCAGATGAGCTGCCTGAGGAAGGCGTCAGCCCCTTCGGTCGCCCCGCTTCGACGGGTGGATGTCGCCCACGCACGGACCTCATGCCAGACCTGCCGCGAGCTGATCGCGCCGACATGCAGGTACGGCGAAAGCTTCGAGGTACCCTCGAGGTCTGGCCGGTCACGGTCGTCGTGATACGAAATCGTCGCACCTTCGAGAAAGGACGAGAGTCGTTCGGCCGCGCCCGCGGGTCCCGGTGGCCATGTCGCCTGCAATCCCGTCGTCCAGCCGAGCTTCGGCTCGAGGCCTAGGGAACCCAGGGCCACCGACTTGGGCCAGCGCTTGGGCGCCTCCAGACGAGCCGGGGCCGGCAGCGGGACCGGAGGTTCCCCCCTTGCCGTGCACGCCCGCCAAAACGGCGTGAAGACCTGGAAGGGCGTCCACTGCTTCGTGCAGACGTCTTGGGGCTCGTGAAGCAAGGATCCGCTCAAAGCCCGGACCTTGAGGCCCCTCCTGAGCAATCCCGCCTCGACGGCCTCATCTCTGGCGAACGCCGCCGGCTCGTAGCGAGCGTGCCAGAAGACGGTCCGCGCCCCCGTCTCTCCTGCGATCTTCGCCAAGACATCAGCGCTAGCGCCCCGGCGGAGCACCAGGCGCGACCCGAGCCGTCTCAGCCCAGCATCGAGAGACTTGAGCGACTGATGCAGCCACCATCGACCGGCTTCGCCCGGAGCCCAAGCCCCTTCCTCCTCAGGCGCATGGATGTAGACTGGGATGACGGGCGCACCGGTCCCAGCGGCCTCGTCAAGCGCAGGATGGTCCTGCAGCCGAAGGTCATGCCGAAACCAAACCAGCGATGGGTCACCGGAAGTCGTCTTGGTGCGTGCTTTCCGCGACACGACCCGCCTGCCCGCTTCCGCCACGGGGGGTGAGGGGGACTCATGGTGCCAGACATCATACAGAAGCGCACTCAGTCGTCCAGGCGTCCCACCAGCTTCTCATCAACGGCCTTCGCGTGGCCGACGGCTCCGACCTTTGGCCATTGATGCGCAATAGGCCCGCTCGGATCAACCCCTGGTGAGCGGACTCGGCAACACCGAAAAGTCGGAAGCGCTCTACACTGCCGGCATCGACCCACACACGAATGCCAAACAGCTCGGCACTGAACGCATGTCGCTCTTGGACGATGCCATCCGGGCAGTCTGCTCGGAACGCAAGTTGACGCTCCCATCCCCACCGATAGGCCGCACGTGTGGAGCTCCCTAGTCCGAGGTCAACGCTTGCGGATCGCCACCTCGTTGGCCGAGCGGGCAGGCGCCGATGTGGCGCATGACGCTGTCGGCCATGGCCTCGGCCGTCACGCTCTCGTCGGTCGTCACGTGCGTCGCGCCGATCTCACGTGCGAGCGTCGCCCTGCTGGCCATGTGAGTCCGGGCGGCAATGTAGATGTCGGGCCGGCGTCGTCGCGCGATGGCGCAAGCGCGGAGGACGGCGCTCTCGTCCGGAATCGTCAGGATCAAGGCGTCGGCCTCGGCGATTCCGGCTGACTCCAGCACGTCCGGGCTGGAGACGTCGCCGAACAGGATCGACTTGCCCTTGGCTTGCTCCGCTTGGACCGTCCTGCTGTTCAGCTCGACGACCGTGTAGGGCATGCCGGCTTGTTCGAGCTTCTCGACCACCAGCCGACCGGTCGGCCCGTACCCGGCGACGATGACGTGCATCGAAATCTCGTCCCGGGCGTGCTCACCCCCCGTCGGATCGCGGAGTTCGGCACCTCTCATCCAGGGCGCCGATGGAAGCCCGCAGAGCGCTCGCCCGAACCGCCGGCCCGCACCCATCAACGCGGGGGTCAAGACCAGTGAGACAACGATCACGGCAATCAAGACGGCAAGCGTACGCTCGGTGAACATGCCGAGACCATGAGCCGCGTCGAGCAGAATGAGGCTGAATTCCCCGGCCTGAGACAGGCAGAGACCGACCGTGACCGCGATGCCGGCCGTTGCGCCAGCGGACCAACATGCCGTCCCGATGGCCGTCGCCTTGAGCACGATCAACGTACCGACGGCGACAAGGATAAGCCACCAGTTCGCGAGGAGTATCTGTGGGTCAAGCTTCATGCCCACCGTCGTGAAGAACACGGCAAGGAAGATGTCGCGCAGCGGCCCGATCAGCGCGCTGAGCTGATGTCGGAACCTGGTGTCTGCCAAAATGAAGCCCGCCAAAAAGGCGCCCATTTCAAGGCTGAAACCGAGCCTCTCGGCCATGAGCGCCATGAGCAAAGCCGTCGCGACACCGACGACCATCATGATCTCGACCGATTGATGTCGCGTAGACTCCCGAAGAATGCGCGGCAACAGGACGCGTCCGCCGATGGCCAACACCCCCATGCCCACCAAGCGCAGGGCCGCGTCGATCAGGTAGGCAGACCAGCTGCGTACCGGCTCCGGCCCCAATCCGAGAAGAACCGGGTCGGCCGGGTCCTTGCCCGCCCACCGTGCCAGGAGAGGCAACACCGCCAGCATCGCAAGGACGAGCAGGTCCTGAACAACGAGCGTGGCCAGGGCCAATCGACCGCTCGTATGGTGGAGTTCACGCTGTCGTGAGAGGATCCTCAGCACAACCGCTGTGGACGACAGCGACAGGGCCATGGCGACCTGGAGCGCGGCCGGAGACGAGAGGCCGAACGCCAGCGCGAGCGGCCAGCCGATGGCCGTACACAACACACAAGAGGCGAGTCCTGCCAGCGTCACCTGTAGGAACCGATGCTTCAGGACGGACAGATGCAGCTCGAGCCCGATGCCGAACAGCAGCAGAACGATCGCCAGATGAGAGATCACACCAAGCGCGCCGGGTTCCGGAACCAACCCGAGAGCCTTGGGCCCGGCCAATCCACCGGCGATCAGATAGGCCGGGATCAAAGCCAGCCGCAGCCGTTGCGCCGCCATTGCTACGACGGACGCGGTGACCAGAATCACCACTAAATCCGTGACGATGGTTGACTCAGCCGAGCTGGCCGCGATAACCGCTAAGCTGCTCATCAATGCCTTCCCTTGACGTCACCACACCCCAGGGATTCTAGGCCCGGGCCCTACCGTTGTTCAGCCTTCCATAGGCGACGATTACCATCGACACGCTTCTACATAGGGTCCTTTTTGGGGCAAAAGCAGAACCTGGTCGCGATGGGGCTTGCGGTAGGCGGCACCCCAAATCTGGGTTCGGCGTCGTCGGCGGACCTCATCCACGTCGAGCGTTGCGATGGAGATTCCCTCTTCCTTACCCGCCTCGACGGCCAACTCCCCCGCTGAGGTAAACGCAACCGAGCGACCCTCGTACTGGCTGCCCGGGCAGTCCGCCATGGCCGTACAGACGATGTTCTCTCCTGCCCTAACCTTAAGCTGATCAACCCGGAAGTCGTCCAGCCGACATGCGTTCGGCATCAGGATGATCTCCGCGCCCTTCAGCATGAGGACACGGGCGCTTTCGGGCTGCTCTCGATCAAGGCAGATCATCGCGCCCACCTTCACAGGTCCGGCCCTCGTGTCCAGCGTTCCGACGAAGAACTCCTCGCCGGGGGGCATACTGGCTTCCATCGGTTTGAGATCGCTCGTGTGAACCTTGGCGTAGGCGAAGACCTCCTTGCTCGGTAATCACGTTGCTGCCCGTATAGTGCGCAGAGGGATCATGGTCTGTGATCCGAAGATCCCGACCCGCCCCTTCTCGTACCTGTCCGCAACGAGAATAACGTCCGGGAGTTCGCATGAGAAGAACTTGAGAAGCAACACCTGATTGTAAACTACGAACTAGTACCTCAACACATTTGAACTTGTGGGTAGAGTCTCTTGAGCTTGCCGCGA
>CAYMLO010000057.1:0-58623 GCA_964390905.1 uncultured Planctomycetales bacterium
TGATGTACACCGACCCTGTCGACCGCGCCACGATCGAGGAGATCCGGCGGATGGCCCCGTACGTGGACATCTGGTGTCCCAACCGCAACGGCTTCTTGATCAAGCCCGGCGATCCACGCCTGCCGATCATGCACAAGTCCGGCCAGCAGGTCTGGACGTACGAGTGCTTCCACGGGGCCAAGAATCAGTCGCCGCTGGGCTACTACCGAGGCCTGGCCTGGCTGGCCGAGCTGTGCGACCTGACCGGGATCGGTTTCTGGTCCTACTGCACGTCGAAGTACGATCCGTGGTATCTTCCCCGCGGCGGTCACGACTACCTGCTGATCTATCCGGGTGACGGCGTGGTGACCAGCAAGCGCTGGGAGGCCTGCCTGGACGGTCTGGAGGATCTCCGCGCCGTGTGGCAACTGGAGGCCCTGGCCAACGCGGCACGACGAACCGATCCCAAGGACGAGCGCGTCAAGCGGGCCGATCAGGTCCTGGCGGAGGCCGTCGCCGAACTCGCCGCGTTCTGCCGAGCCAAGACACGCTTCATTCCAGACACGTCAGGCGCTGATTCATTGGCGCACGACCCGTCCGTGCTCGACCTGTTCGACAAGCAGCACCGCGCTTACGATCGTCACCGCGAGCGGATCGCCCAAGCGACCCTTGCCCTGCGGAAGTGAGCCGCTTTTCGGTTGGGCAGCCAGATCATCGTCGATCATTGGAGGCGGGAGGGCCCGGTCGGGCGATTTCCTTGATCGGTATACGCTTCGCGCCTCGATCGTGAGGAATCGCCATCTGGTGGGTCTGAGGATCTCCGAACGGCCCCGGCCACTCCGCGCTTGACCCCTCGGCGAACTTCGTGACCACGATGCCGTCCTGCCACAGATCCCCGCTGAAGATCTTCCCGTGCGCCATGATGTGCGTCGCGCAGGACGTGATCATGCGGCCGTAGTCGTAGACCTCCTCCAGCTTGCCGGTGGTCGCATTGATCCGGAAGCACTTGGTCGTCTGGGGTGGCGAGCCGCCGTTTTCGCCATAGAAGCAGCCGTTGAAGTAGGGCAGGTTCCCGATCGCCGTGTAGTCGAATCTCGACAGATCGCATTTCCAGGCGATCTTGCCGTCGGCAATCGAGTAGGCAGCGATGTGCTTCCAGGTGTTGCCCGTGTACTTCTTGCTCCAGCCGTTGCCGCTGCCGCAGACCAGCTTGCCCTCGGCGTACGTCAGCGTGTCCTTCTTGCCGTTGGGCAGACCCGTTCGCTCCCACACCAGCTTCAGGTTCTTGTCATAGACCCGGATGGCGGAATCCCACTCGGGTTTGCCGTACCATCGCGTGGCGATGAAGTAGCCGTGGGCATCGTCTATCAGCACCGTGTTCCACGAGATGCAGACGTTGGGCGGCGGTACGTTGACTTCCTCGAGGACCTTGCCGTCCGCGGCGCGGATCTTGAGCACCTTCCCGTTGGACTGATAGAAGACCAGGCCCGCTCGCTGGTCGACGCATGGGGTCACGCCTCCCGTGCCGGTCCGCTTCACCCACCAGACGTCTTCGCCGGTTTCGCTGGACAGGGCGTGCAGCCCGTTTCTGCACGACGCGAGGAGAAGCTTGGAGCCGTCGTTGCGTGCGAAGTAGGTGTAGCCGAAGAAATATGCCCCCGGCTGATTGGCCGCGCTGACCCAGGCCACCTTGCCGCTGTCCCGATGCCTCGCGACTGTGCGGGCCTTCTTGTGCTCATGGGCGATCACCAGCCACGCGCCATTCTTCTTCTGGAAGACCAGGGGGGAGCTGTCATACGTGTAGGTGAAGTCATACGCGCGGATCTTCTTGAACGTGTGCACGTCGAAGGCCACCACACATGGGAAGTCCTCGGTCCTCTTGACGCCCTTTCTTCGTGAGTGGTCGTTGGCCGTGAAGTAGGCGACGCCATCGACGACCACGCCGCCCTGGGCGTAGTAGTCCAGGCCGCAAGGGGATTCCGGGTTGACGCTTGCCGGTGCGTCGTTTGCCGAGCCCGCAGGCGCTGGCAGGCACCAAACCTGGAGAACGCCGACCGCAATGCCGACGGTAACGCGAACCCGTCCCCTACGCGTCAGCTGCATCCCACGCCGGCAGCAGGACGATTGCCACAGGAGACGATCTTGGACCGCTTTGCCTTGTTGTCTTCCCGCCATGTTCCCAAACCAAGAGCTTGCCTAGCAGAGAGGCCCGAAGCCTTCTTCTCCCAGATTGTGTGAGCACCATCGTACGCAGACTGACATCTCGGCCGCAACCGAGATCGGCGACCCGCTCGTTTCGCTTGACGCACGCGCCTGGTCGCGGTACCCAGAGTGCTCCGATGGGTCCCTTGTGGAGGGCATGGAATGGTACGGATGCGCGCTGGTGGTGGGTCGGGGCGTTGCGTGTGTCTGCTGGGGATTCTCGGCTGGATGGCGATGGGCGCTCAGGCGGGAAGAGCTGAGACCGCGACGAAGGTTGACACGGTCGAGGAACTGATCCGTCGCGCCGGCAACGCGGACGACGACGCCGTACGACTCGAAATCCTCAGGAAACTCGCCAAGCATCCGAAGCTGGACGGTCAACTCCGCGCTGACGTCGACAGGCTCGTCGTGGAGATCGATCGGTGGGTGAATGGCCCTCTGATGACGTACTTCTCGCGGCAGCTCCTCAAGCACCATGACTACGACTTCAAGATCGCCGAAGCTTCGCCCGTCTACCCGCTGACGTACCTGTATCGGGGGCGGATGATCTTGCGGTTGATGTTCGGATACGGGGGATACTGGGGGAGCCGTGAGGATCGAGCGCCCCTCTACACCAGGGCGCGGGGGTTCTTCCGGCGATACAAGGAGGCCTTTCCGAAGAACAGGATTGCCCGGATGTACCTGGGCGAGACGATTCCCGCGCCCAAGCGGTACGAGTCCGTGGCGGGGGCGCCCGACTGGGCAACCTATCAGCGTGAGGGGCTTGAACGCCTGGCCGACGTCATCACCTGGTGGATCGACCACCGCATGAGACCGGACGGGCAGTACGGCGGGGGCTGGGCCGACGATTGCGAGATGTGGCGGTGGTGGGTGTCGGTCTTGATCGGGTTCGACGATCCGAAGATCACGCAGGCCCAGGCCAGGTTCTCCGAAGCGTTGATGAGCCAGAAGCACATGAAGGACGGCTACACGACGCACGTCTACGATGTCGAGCACACCGCCGAGGACTCGGCCGATGCGCTGACGCCGATGATGCATCTCGAACCCGACAACAAGTTTTGGCAAAGGCGGGCGCTTCGCCTCGCCGAGCTCATGGAGACCTTCTGGACGGGACGCAACGAGCGAGGCTTCCTGCAGTTCAAGAGCACGTACTTCAGCGTGAACGAGATCGACCCTTCGCCGCAGCGGGCGTGCGACACGGTCTATCACCCGCGTACGGTCCAGCCTGCGCTGCTCTATTGGCAGCGGACTAACGATGCGAGGCTCGGCAAGCTGTTCACTGATTGGATGAACACCTGGGTGGACGCGGCCGCGCGGTCGGAGCGCGGCAAGCCCGCCGGTGTGATCCCCAGTGCGATCCACTGGCCGGACGGTCGTATCGGCGGCCTCGGGGAGGACTGGTGGTCTCCCAAGAACCACGGCAAGTCGAAGCTCTACTACTGGCCCAGCGCGATGGGCATGATGACCAACACGCTGCTGTTGACCTACCACATGACCCGGGACGAGAAGTACCTGGCTCCGATCCGATCGATGGCGCAGATCCGGTTGGACTCCCTGCGGAATCGCCCCAAGAACCCGCCGCCAGGCAGCGCGGGCTGGTGCGGGGCGAAGCTCGGGCGTATCGCTGATGTGGCCGCCAAGTACAAGTTGCTGACGGGCCGGTCGGATTTTGATGAGCTGCTTGCGGCAGATAGCAAACCATGCATCGTGTTTCGGTTAAAGGGTGATCGCAGTCGACTCATTGAGGCCCTCCGACAGAATGCCGAAGCCCTGCGGCTCAATTTCGAGGGCTATACCAGCGAGGTGAGGTTCACCGATCGCGTGCTGAGGACCCCAATGCTCTTTCGGGAACCGTTGAACTTCGCCAAGCCCGATCGTCCCGTGCACGCGCCGGACCCGATGGTGCTGTATTCCTCGGTGACGGGCGATCCCGGCGGGCCGGGGTACTTTCCCTTCAACGCGGTTCGCTGGTTCACGCCGCCCCGCGACATCGCCGCGCTCGTGACGAAAGCCTGCCCCGAACGCTTCGAGGCCGAGCTGTTTCACTTCGGTAAGGCGTCCAGGTCGATGTCGGCCGAGCTGTATCTGCTGGCGCCGGGCAACTACGCGGTGAGCATCAAGCCGACCGGTCAGACGAGCGGGGGCGATCGAAAGACCGGTCGTGTTACGGTCAGAGGCCCGCGGACGCGCATCTCCTTCAGCCTGCCGGCAAGGCGGCTGTGCATCTTGTGCGTCTCGCGCGACTGATCCGGTCAGTCCGGCCAAACGGGCTTGATCTGCCACACGTCGATCGATCGGACGATCGCGTTCCCGCCGCGCGCGAAGAGTTCGATGCGCCGATCAGCCACGTCGGGATAGATCACCCGTGTCACGACTTTGCGGCCGCCGTTCACGAAGACTTCCATGACCGACTTGTCGAGGAAGATGTGCAGCGCGAGTGTCTTGCGGCCCGTACTCGTATCTGTGGGGACTTTCGTGCCGGCCACGTTGAGGATTCGACCATCATAGTCCAGCAGGATCGCTCGATCGCCATTCTCGGATCGACGCACCCGGATGCCGCAGGCCTTCGCACCACGCAGCTCGAACACGGCCAAGATCTCGAGCGTATCGCCGGCGGCCTTGTCGAGCACGCAGGACCGGTCGTTCAGGGGCAGGGCGTCTACGCGAACGTGCCCATGACGCAGCTTCTGTAGCTCGGGCACGGGCGTCTGTCGCGGTCGACCGTCGGACCCCAGCGTGAGAACGCGTGGCAAGCCGAGGCACCCGTTCCAGCCGCGCCCCTTCGCTTGGCCGGGCATGCCATAGAATCGCCCCTCGGTGTTCTTGAAGCCGCTGATCCAGCCGAACAGCACGCAACGCCCAGCGCGGTCGAACAGCGTATTGGTGGCGTAGAAGCCTCGACACATCGAATCGGGCCATTTCGGGCCGTAGCTGTGATCCAGGATGCCGCGGTTTTCCGCCTTGAACGCGAGCTTGTGCGGATCAAACGCACCGATCTGGTATTGGAGCTGCTGTGATCGATCGCTTCCCGAGGTCAACAGGACCCACTTGCCGGCGAGCTTGAAGAAGTTCGGGCATTCGCCGTGTACGCCGGCCAGGTGGCCGACGTATCGCCATTCGGTCAGTTCCTCGTTTCGGGCGACACAGACCGCGCCGCCGCTCGACTTGAACGTGACGAACGTCTTGCCGTCGGCACGGAACACGAACGGGTCGCTCCAGCCGTGGCCGACCGTCGACGGAATGCCGCTCTTGCGGCGATCGACGACCGGGTTGCCCGCGTGCTTCGTCCATGTGATCAGGTCGTCGTCGCCAAGGGCGGCCCATTGCTGGCGGCTAACGCCTCTTTTTATCGGCACATAGGTATAGAAGATCATCGGCCGGCCGCTACCGTTCATCGTCACGCACCCGGAATTGCAGCGCCGCTCCCCGCGGTCTGGCGACGGGCAGATGGCGATCGGCAGGTGCTCCCAGTGGACCAGATCCCTGCTGCGCGTATGCCCCCAGTGCGTGTTGTCCGTCCCCCAGAAGTCCCCGGTCGGGTTTAACTGGTAGAAGACGTGGTAGTGGCCCTTGTGATAGATCGCCCCGCACGGGTCGTTCATCCATCGAGCCGGCGGACGGAAATGATAGACCGGTCGGGTCGGGTCGCCTGTGCACCGCTCGATGCCCTCTCTGACCGCATCCATCGCGCGCGTGACGGCCGGATTGTCGTAGGCCTTCTTCGCCGGCCATCGATTGTCGAACCCCCCGGCGAAGACGTGTGCGACGAGCGACCCACACAGCAAACCTGTACCGGCGGGCACCTTGGGGTGGCGGCATTCCATGAATCGACTCCCACGATTCGCCTGGCGAGCAGTGGCCTTTGTCGGTCTGCGCGGATATACTACAGGGTTCATCGTTTGGCGCCGACGCTGAACGGAGTGAAAGCAAGGACTTCCAACCGGGGGGCGCATGCCCGTTTGACTCGTGTCTGACCTGAACCAGAGCAACATCCGGAACTTCAGCGTGATCGCGCACATCGATCACGGCAAGAGCACGCTGGCCGATCGCATCTTGATTCACACGGGTGCCGTCTCGCCCAGGGAGATGCGCTCTCAATTCCTGGACGACATGGACCTCGAGCGCGAGATGGGCATCACCATCAAGGCCAACCGCGCCTCCGTCGTCCATCGCCATGACGGGCAGGCGTATCTGCTCAACCTGATCGACACGCCGGGGCACGTGGACTTCCACTACGAGGTGTCGCGGGCGCTGGCCGCCTGCGAGGGCGTTCTCCTGCTCGTGGACGCCACACAAGGCGTGCAGGCCCAGACCGTCGCCAACGCCCATAAGGCCGTCGAAGCGGGCCTGGTCATCATCCCGGTCGTCAACAAGATCGACCTGACCGGGGCGTTTCCCGAGGACGTTGCGCTCGAGATCGAGCACGTGTTGGGCATCCCATCCGAGGACGCCATCTTCACCTCGGCCAAGACAGGTGAGGGCGTCGAGGACGTGATGGCGGCCATCGTCTCTAGGATTCCTCGTCCCGCGGGCAGGCCAGATGACAGGCTCCGCGCGATGGTCTATGACGCCAACACCGATGTCCACCGCGGCGTGATCTGTCACGTCCGCGTCTTCGACGGGCGCCTCAGCCACGGCGACGAGATCGACTTCCTGGCGGCCGGCGCGAGCTTCCGAGTCGCCGAACTGGGCAAGTTCACGCCGAAGCCAGAGCCGGTCGACCGGCTCTCGGCGGGTGAGGTGGGATACCTGTATGCCAGCATCAAGTCGATCAAGGACGTGCACATTGGCGACACCATCACGCTGTCGACCGACCCCACCGACGAGGCGCTTCCCGGCTACGTCCCGCCGCAACAGATGGTGTTCTGCGACTTCTATCCAGGCCCGTCCAGCACGACCGTCGACCTCCGCAAGGCGATGGAGAGCCTCTGGCTGAACGACAGCTCCTTCACGTTCGAGCCCGTCAGCAGCGACGCTCTGGGCATCGGGTTCCGGTGCGGGTTCCTGGGCTTGCTGCACATGAAGATCGTCCAGGAGCGGCTCGAGCGCGAGAGCGACGTGGCGGCGGTGCAGACTGCCCCCACGGTCACCTACGAACTCCTGCTGACAGACGGTTCGGTTAAGCGCATCGAGTCGGCCAGCGAGATGCCCGATCCGGCCGGCATCGCCGAGATTCGCGAGCCCATCGTCCGGGCCAACATGATCGTCCCCGCCTCGACGCTCGGTGCGATCATGAAGATGAGCATGGACCGCCGGGGCAAGTACGTGTCGACCGAGTACCTGTCCACCACGCGAGCGATGCTGACCTACGATCTGCCGCTCAGCGAGATCATCTACGACTTCTACGACAAACTGAAGTCGGCTACGCAGGGCTTCGGCACGATGGACTACGAACTGGTCGGCTTCGCGCCCGACAACTTGGCCAAGATGAACATCCTGGTCAACGGCAAGTCCGTCGACGCCCTGTCGGTCATCGTCCACCGCGACAAGGCCGAGCAGCGGGGGCGGTTCCTCGCCCGACGGCTCCGCGACGCCATCGCCCGACACCAGTTCCAGATTCCCATTCAGGCGGCCATCGGCGGCAAGATCATCGCCCGCGAGACCATCAAGCCCTACCGCAAGGACGTGACCGCCAAGCTCTACGGAGGCGACGTGACTCGGAAGATGAAGCTCCTGGAGAAGCAGAAGAAGGGCAAACGCCGCATGAAGCAGATCGGAAACGTCGAGATCTCTCAGGAGGCCTTCATGGCCGTGCTCGATCCGGGGGACTGAGCGCATCGGGCAGGTCGATGCGACGAGCCTCGCGGCTGCTGCGATAGGCGGCGTCGAGGACGCGCATCACCGAGACGCTCTCGTCGATGGCGTTGACCGAAGCGGCCTGACCCGTCCGAAGGGCCCGACAGAACGTCTCGAGCATGGTCTTGTAGGTATTGACGCGTGCGTATTCGAGCTCTCGCTCGTCGGTCGGCGCCGTCGGATCGTCCGGGTTCACGAACTGGCCCAGCAGCGTGCCGTCCGGCGATTGCCCCGCCGTGCCGATCCCCGTGAGCTGACCGAGGGTCCCGGAGATCCGCCAGAAGGACCGCCCCGGTCGGGCGTTGAAGGCCGACCGGACCACGACGTGGACGTTGGGCTCCACCCCCAACAGCAGCGTTGCGCCGTCATCGACCTCGTAGTCGTGGACCTGCGTGCCGACCAGGGCTTGGACGCTTCGGACCCGACCGACAAGCGTTTGAACCAGATGGACGGCGTGGGAACCCACGTCCATCAGGCCCCCGCCGCCGCCCTCGCGCCATCGTTGCCGCCAGACCCCGGCAGGGGGGTACCAGAAGGACATGTCGACCTCAGCGACCGTGAGCTGTCCCAGGCGTCCGGCGTCGATGATCTGCCTGGCCAGGACATGGGCGCCATGGAACCGGAGCATGTAGCCCTCCATGAACAGTCGCCCACTCTCTCGGACGTCGCGGCGGATTTCCTCGGCCTTTGCCAGATTGAGCGCCAATGGCTTCTCGCACAAGACGGCCTTGTCCGCCTGCAGGCAGGTTCGTATCTGGGGTGCGTGCAGGAAGACGGGCGTGGCGATGTAGACGGCCTCGACGGCAGGATCGGCGACGGCCTCCGCCGGATCGGCCACAACGCTCGGGACACCAAACTTGTCGGCAATGGCGCGCGTGGCCTCGGGACTTCGACTGACGATCGTGTGCACGACGGCCAGCTCCGAGTCCGACATCGCTGGCAGCATCCGTCTCTGCACGAACTCGCTGCTGCCCACAACCGCCCAGCCAACCGGCTTCATTCGAGACTCCGATCCAGGTCAGTTCGGGCGTGCGATACGCAAGTCATGTACTGTTCCTGCTTGGGCGGGTCCTTCCCGAGGCCACGGTTGTCCACACCGAGAATGGTCCCCGGGACGATTGCAGGAGCAGGTGACGCAGGGAGGCGGTCGGTCCCGGCGGGCCTGGCGCATCGTGCCACGTCGTAGGTTCTCCGGAGGGAAGGATACGCAGAGGGCCTGCACGAGTCCAGGACACCCTCCGTACGCGTTACATGCCTTGGGGTGCGCTTCCCGTTCATGGGCAATGCGGTCACTTGACAATTGCGCCCCGTGGTGATAGTATTCATTCTTTAGAAGGGCCGGCGGCAGTTCGTGGATGCGTTTCCCGTGCCGTCGGCAAGCCCGGCGGGCATCCGGGCATGTTTGCAGAGCCCACCAGGTAGTCTCACATCCTTGCGAGAACCACTGGCCTTTGAGGCCTTTTCCGCATAGTCCATGTTGAACCTGCCTACGTGTCCTTCGCGAATCCTACGTGCCAATCGACAAGAAGGAGCCGTATTATGGCTACCGGTAAGGTGAAGTGGTTCAACGACAGCAAGGGGTTCGGATTCATTGAGGTGGACGATGGCACAGACGCCTTCGTCCATCACAACGAAATCCAGGGGGAGGGCTACAAGTCGCTGGCCGAGGGGGAAACCGTCGAGTTTGACCTCGTCAAGGCGGAAAAGGGCCCCAAGGCCACGAACGTGCGGAGGTCCTAACCACGATCGTTGGCGTTCGATGATCTAAGCGATCTGATGTCGCAGAGACCACAGGCCCGCAGGTCCAACCTGCGGGTCTTTTCATGGGACGCCTCCCACGCCACCTTCGGCGGCCTCAAGCCCAAGTTGATCGTTAGCCCGCCCACGCCCAAGGGCGGCAACGGTCCGCAACGGCCAATGGGCAATTAGGCACAGCCCCGCGCCGGCGCCCCGCCAAGGCGGACGACCGCCTCTTGGGATTCCCCGGTCTTTCCGCTATACTGATCCGTTCCGCGTACCCGCTGGGCGTCACACCTAGGGATGACTCCCCCAAGCAAAGGTAAGCGCATGGAGCCCGTGGACAAGATCCGCAACCTGGCCATCATCGCACACATCGATCACGGCAAGACCACCCTGATCGATTCGATCTTTCGAGCCGCGCGCGTCTTCCGAGGAAACCAGCACGTTGCCGAACGGGTTATGGACAGCAACGACTTGGAGCGCGAACGGGGCATCACCATCCGATCCAAACACTGCACCGTCAATTGGGGCGAGCACCTCATCAACATCATCGATACCCCCGGCCATGCGGACTTCTCCGGCGAGGTCGAACGCATCCTCTCCATGGTCGACTCCGTTCTCCTGCTCGTCGATGCCTACGAGGGGCCCATGCCCCAAACGCGATACGTGCTCATGCGCTCCCTCCGGCTCGGGCTCAGACCCATCGTCATCATCAACAAGGTCGACCGCCCCAACGCCCATCCCGAGATGGCCCTGGACAAGACGTTCGACCTCTTCGTCGAGCTGGGCGCCAGCGACGTTCAGACCGACTTCCCCGTCCTCTACGGCTCCGGGCTGGACGGCTGGTTCGTCCGCGACCTGCACACCGACCGCCCGGACGGGATGGCCCCGCTCTTCGAGACCATCATCCAGCACGTCTCGCCGCCCCAAGCTGACGCCGACGCGCCCTTCCTCATGCAGATCAGCGCGCTCGCCTGGAGCGACTACATCGGGCAGATCGGGTGTGGACGCGTCCTCCAGGGCCGGCTCGGAAAGGGGGACCTCTTCGTCCGAACCGTCACCCGCTGGCGCAAACCCGGCAGACCGGCTGCCGGCTGGGACGTCGAAGGCGCCTCCGAGGAGCGAGCCGACCACCTGTGGGTGACCCGGGGCGTCGATCGCGCCGAGGTCCAGGAGATCGGCGCCGGAGACATCGTCTGGATCGCCGGACCGACCGAGATCCGCATCGGCGATACCTTCTCATCTCCTGCTCTGGAGGCACCCGCCCTCAAGCCGCTCGAGATCGAGGAGCCCACCGTGTCGATGTTCTTCCTCGTCAACAGCGGGCCCTTCTCGGGTGAGGAGGGCAACGCCGCCACGCTCCGACAGATCAAGGAGCGGCTCGAACGCGAGCTCCGCGTCAACGTCGCCCTGCGAATGGAGGACCTCGGCTGGTCCGACGGCGTCAAGGTCTCAGGCCGCGGCGAACTCCACCTGGCCATCCTGATCGAGGAGATGCGCCGAGAGGGAATGGAGCTCTGCGTCTCGCGACCGGAGGTCATCACCCGTCAGGACGAGCACGGCAAGACGCTCGAGCCGATCGAGCAGCTCATCATCGACGTCCCCCAAGTCTACCAGGGCGTCGTCATCGAGAAGCTCGCTCGAAGGAAGGCCGAGATGGTCAACATGGAGAACGCCGGAACCGGCGTCATCCGAATGATCTTCGAGGTCCCCACCCGAGGCCTGATCGGCTACCGCAGCGAGTTCCTCACCGACACCCGCGGGCTGGGCATCATGGCCGCTCGCTTCATCGGCTACGGTTCATGGCGGGGGGACATCGTCTCGCGTAGCCGAGGTTCCCTGAGCGCCCTGGAGACGGGCTTCGCCACGACCTACCAACTGGAGAGCCTCCAGCAGCGCGCCACCCTGTTCGTCAGGCCCATGGAGCGCGTCTACGCCGGACAGGTCGTCGGCGAGAACGCACGGGCTGACGACATGCCCTGCAACCCCACCAAGCGAAAGCAGATCACCAACCACAGAAGCAGTACCAAGGAGAGCGACACCGGGCTCAAGGCCGCCAGGCAGCACACCCTCGATACCGCACTGGAATGGATCGCCCCCGACGAGCTCGTGGAGGTCACCCCCAAGTCCATCCGCATCCGCAAGGCCGTCCTGGACGCCGAGCAGCGAAAGCGGAACCGCCGAAGTCAAACCGCCGCCGCGACGTCATAGCTCGCCAGACAGACCATCTGCAACCAGGGATGAACCGTAGACTTCTTGGGAACTCCGATGAATGTGAAACGAGGGGGCGGCTGGCAGAGACGTACCCGACGGCTGGTGCGTAGCCCCCGCCGTGTAGACGTGAGAGCCGGCGAAAGACGCTGCGCGTGATGCGTATCCGATCCTCTGCGTTCTGGCAGGCCGTGGTCGGCGCCGACCGCGCGCACAGCAGTGACGACGGCAGGCAACAACTGGCAACCAGTAGGCATGAGGTACTCAATCCCCGCATGGGAGATCCTCCTCGGCTCCCACAAACCCGTCGCGGCACAGCGGCGTATCGATTCTACGGCACTCCTCGCCGCGTGCCGTGCCCTGACCTTGGAGACCGGGCGTGTGGCTGGGATGGGTGGTTCACCGCAGCATTCAAGCGTGGCCATGAGGCGCGCGCCTTGGTGCCAAGCCTCCTTGGCCCCAGGTGCCTACTTCCTGCTGGCCGTCTCGATGAACTCACCGAGCCGGCGTCGGTATTCCAGCAGGGCCCCTGGGCGTCGAGAGAAGTAGTGTGTGTCGACGAACACGGCCGGGCGGATCCCGTCGAGGAGCGCCCTGGCCTGTTCTTTGCACCGGCCGCGCCTGGCCAGCGCCGCCATCTTGGACAGGTACCAGTAGTCTTCCGCGCCGTCCCGCACGCACTTGAGGCGAATGCTCGGGCGGGCACCGGGGTAGATCAGGAAACCATCGCCGTTGTGCAGGCCCGCATACGGGTAACTCATCTTTTTGTTGCCCTTCCAGGGCTCGGCCGGCCAGTTCTCGTTGCCTGCGGGGTAGCGGTTGCCCGCGTAGGTGAACATCCCCTTGACGTCATAGTAGTGCGCCAGCCAGTAGACAGCCCTGTGCTCGACGGCATCCCGGTCGATCAGCATCCGCGGCGCGTCTACCACGGGCCGCTCCAGGTCGGCCTGGATCGGCACGCCACAGAAATACCACCACAACGCCTGCTTGCCCGGACGGCCCCGTGCCAGCCAGCTATGGAAGTTCGTGGACAGGTCGAACAAATGGATGTCACAGCCCCGTGCCATTCCTTCGTAATACTGCGAGGCCAGGAACACGCGCAGCCCCGGAAACGCCTCGCGGATCTCTTGGGTCTTGGGCACGTTGATGCGCTCGAAGTGCTCGGCGAGCGGTTCGTCTCGCGCGCCGTAGATCATTGCCGAATCGAGCCATCCCTTCTGCTTGATGTGGTCGTAGTAGGGGCGAAAGGCCTTCGCATCGCGCAGGGGAATCGTCTGGAAACACATCAACCCCCGCGCGAAGCAGAACTCCAAGATCTCGTCGAGTTGATCCAGCTTGGCTGTCATTCCCACGCTGATCGGGTCGGTGTGGTGCTCGAGCAGCACCGCGCAGTCCTGCTTCGAGGTGCCGCTCGTCCAAACGCACATTGGCATGGGGACGCGGTCTGGCAAGGCAAAACCCCAGACGTGGAGCCTTAGGGTGAGCGTCAGCGGATGGGAGTTGGCGGCGCGGACGGTCAGCGTGCCCTGGTAGTCTCCGGGGGGGGCATCCTGCGGCACTTTGACCTCACACCACACTAGGCCCAAGTCGGTACCCGTCACCGAGAAAGGTCTGAGCTCCAGCAGCGGATCTGGCCACATGCCGACGTGACGTGTGGCGTATTGGGGTCGAGCTGTCCCCACGTAGCCCACCCTCAGGAGCGTAATCGTGTCGGCAGGGAGCGTCTTTCCGTTCGGCCCGGTCAGGCCGGACGCCGTCACGAGGACGTCCCGCAACTCGAACCCCATCTTGGGAAGGACGGCGAGCTGGAACGCCTCGGCTTCGTTGCGCGCAGCAAACAGGGAAACCGAATCGGTCAACTCCCCCTTGAACCAGTACTTGGGTAGGAAGGTCTTTCGAAGCGAGGTCTCAACGCCGAGGACGTAGTCCAGCTTTCCCTTTCCCAGCTTCTGTTCGTACGCCCTGAACTTCGTGTTGAAGGCTCTGAGCTGATCGGAGAAGGGCGCTCCCCAGTGATCGACCGTGTCCTTGATCTTCTGCTCTGCCGGCGGGAGCTTCGGCGCAGCGGACTCCGCTGCGTCAGCTGCCGTCAAGGCAAGCACGAACATGGCGGGAATCAGTTGTCTTGATCGCACGCGTTTCTCTCCTCGGCGGCGTCCACATGGGAACAGCCCGGAATCCGCATTGCTCAGAAGGCTTTGATACGTCCGGTGAGGAAGTGGCTGAAGTGACTGCCTCGCGGACCTTCCGCGCCGGCAACGTAGATCGTCTTGCCTATGATGCATACGCCAGGATCGTTGAAGACAGCCCCCGGCGGGAGCGAACTCTCGATCTTCAGCCATCGATCCTGCCGGGAATCGTACACGAAAGGCAGATCATTCCAGACCACCGGCTCCCGATCCGTGGGGGAAGGGGCCACTCCGCCGACGGTGATGATGTATCGATCGGCGTAGACGGCGCCTTCCCACCCCGAGATTGCCAGAGGCGGCGCGGCACGCGGCGTCCACCGGTTCGCGGCAACGTCATAACACCACGCCTCGCGAAGACGGATTGCCTTGCCCTCCGCCGAGAAGGTGAGCCCGCCGAGTACGTAGAAGCGCCCCTGACAGACGGCCGATGCGGTCCATCCTCGCGGTGGGTCTGGGAGGGGCGCTCGTTGTCGCCAACCCGCTCGGGGGGCCGACAGATCCAGGACGTCCGTAGTCGCCCGAATCGTCGAGCGGTGATAGCCGCGTTTCGTTGCGTCGTACTCGTTCCCACCGGCCACGACCAGGTGCTTGCCGACGCATCCAACGGCCATGTGCGTACGGGGGATGGTCAGGCCCATGCATTCGTGCCAAGCGAGGGGTTGCTTCGTCAGGTCAAGCTTGAAGACAGCGGCTGATGGCGCGTATGGCGGATCGCTTCCTTTCATCTGGATCGCACCCCCGCAGACGTAGATGGCGTCCTGGGTGGCGATTGCCCGCGTATATTCGCGCCGGCTCGGCATGTCCGGCAACCTGGTCCACTGGCGGCGCTTCGGCTCGTATCGATAGGTCCAGCGCGACGTGCGCCGGCTCTTTGGGTCCTTGGTCTCATCGCCGGCCGGAATGAACCCGCCCATCAGGTATACCTGATCCTTGTGAACGACCATTCCCATGCCGCTGATCCCGCCGTGCGGCCCTCTCGGGACGAATGGCAGTCGCTCGACCGCCCATTGGATCTCCCCGAAGCTCGGGAGGTCTGCCACGACCTTGGGGGTCTTCTGCGAGAGGGGGGCATAGGGTGGATCGGCCCACTTGTCTCGCTGTGCGTATGCCCGGTTCGTCCAGCCAGCGCCTGCTATCGGCAAGCACGTCGACAACAACAACAGCGGGGTCAGACTCGGTTGCTCTCGCATCGAAGTCTTCTTCCTGTTCAGACGGGATCCCACATCTACCAGACCACGGCTGATCACTCTAGGTGGATCACCTCCTCGATTCAATCGAGAGCGGCCCTCCTCGCCTCGGGACGCTTGAACGGCTGAACAGGACTCTCCTTTGCCTGGGGAATATGCTGTGTGATCAGCAAGAGAAGTAAGTTGGATTCTCATCGCAATTCTGTCAGCGGCAGGATCGCGTACATCGGGGTTCGCCCGACTCGCGGTCTTCTAATGGCCTCCGATCAAGCCTGCAGTACGGCTTGCGTCAACAAGCGAACGTGGCCCGGATGCCATCGTGTGGTCACCCATGTCAAAATGAGGTCTACTACGCTTGGACCATGTGATACTTGTCGGAGGCACCGTTATGCGAGCGGACAGAATCGCAAGTTCGGCCATGTTGCTTGCGGTGTTCTTGTGTATTGGTTTCTCGGCGTTTGCCCGTGCGCAACCGGGCGCCATGCCATCCGGTACGCGCCCAGCCTTGCGCCCGGTGGTGGAGGTCGAAGAGGACGTCTACCCCTTCCAGCCCGCGCAAAACGGATCGAGCCCGATGTGGTGCTATGGCTCGACGTGCCTTGTTCGCATCGGCGCCGACGTCTTCGCCAGCGGGTTGGAGACCATTTCAGACGCCAAGTCGTTGAACAACGTCCGCTGGACGCTGTGGAGGCGGAGTCGCGCCGGCTGGGAGCTTCAGCAGAAGGACACCGTCCACCGAACCCGCGAGCCGTGTCCGCTGGTCGGTTTCCCCGACGGGCGGTTGTTCATGTCCGTCAATCCGACGTTGGTTGAGGACCCAAATGCCAAGGTCGGACCAGCCCGGCCTGAGATCCTCTTGTTCCGTGCGTTCGATCCCAAGGCGCCGTTCAAGCGACTGCTGCCCGACTGGAAGGGCAAGCCGGCCTTCACTGAGCATTCGTATCGCACCTTCGCCGGCGACGGCCGGCGCGGGGAGTTGATCCTCTTCAACAACGTCGGCTACACCCACTCGCAATGGGCGTTCATGGACCGAAGCGGTCGATGGGCGGCGACCGGAACGCTCCTCTGGCCGAAGCGGGCCGATCCCCGATTCGCTCCATACAAGTCGAAGCGGGCACGGGTCAACTACCCCAACGTCGTGCTGCGAAACCGGGCGGTGCATCTCTGCGGGGCCTCCGCCTTCAACCTGTGGGAGCGGGTGGCCGGCAGGCCGGACCTGATGGGGCGCAAGTGGAGCAATCGCTGGAGACGTTTGTACTACACCTGGTGTCCCGACATCACCGGCGCGCCGTTCCGGCCGTGGGTCGAGATCGCCAGCACACACAAGACGGGGGGATGGCTTTTCCCGGCCGACATGTGGCTGGCGCCGGACGGACAGGTCCGCCTGCTGTGGATGGAGTTTCCGATCGGTCGTCAACTCCGTGATCAGCACTTCAGCGACATCAAGCGGATCACCTCGTTGAAGTACGCGGTCGTCCGCGACGGTGAGGTCGTGCTTCGCCGCACCCTCGTTCAGGGAGGGGAGGGCCTGACCGGCCCGGTGCCGCGCTGCGCCCGCTTCGCCGTCACGCCGGGCGGGCGACTGATCGTGTTTGACTACGTAGAAGGCCGGAGCGCTTCGGGCAAGACACTCCGTCAGAACCGGGTCACGGAGATCTTGCCAAACGGGGATCTCGCAACGCCCATCGTCGTACCGATGACGCACCCGCTGGGGGCGTTCCTGGGCTTCTTTACGGCCACGCCTCGGGGCGGCTCGTCGCCATCCAGGACGTTGGACCTGTTGGGTTACCGCGCCTACACGCCGGACACCCCGATAACGCGCACGAAGTACAAGCTGCATGACATCAAGTCACCAACCAAGATCAGCTATGCGCGGATCCGCCTTTGGTAGCAGCCGGTTGCCCGGTAGCAGTAGAGCGGATGGGACAGAGCCATGTTCGTCGCTCCGCTTGCCAGCAATGGCGTTGAGGTTGGCTGGGCCCGGTCAGGTATGATAGGGTCAGGCAAGCGCGCTCCCCGACCGAGCGCCTGGGGTGCCGTGTTGATGCCGCGCTTTCAGGACCATTGGGAAGGAAGCAGGAGGACCTCATGAAATCCGTGGCCATTCTTGCGACGACGTGTGTTGTGATCGGAGGAAGTGTTTTGTTCTGCTCAGTGACTGCTCAGTCATCGGAACGGTCGAGCGAGACGAAGTTCATCCTCAGACCGATCGGCTCGGTCCACAAGGAGAATGGGCGTACAACGCTTTGTCTGAACGAGGGCGTCAAGCCGGCCCTGCGCGGGCTCGATGGGTTCTCACACGTATGGGTTCTGTGGTGGTTCGACCGCAACGATACGCCGAAGAAGCGTTCCGTTCTTCAAGTGCATCCCCGTGGGAACAAGAAGAACCCATTGACCGGCGTGTTCGCCTGTCGGGCGCCAGTCCGGCCGAATCCCCTTGCCCTGACCTTGTGTCGCATCGTTGCCGTCCGGGGCAATGTGGTCGAGGTGGACAAGATCGACGCGTTTGCCGACACGCCGATCGTGGATCTCAAGCCCTATGTTCCAGGCTGTGACTCAGCGAAGGCGTCGATTCCGGATTGGCTGAAGCGTCGCCGGAAACGCGATTGAGAGGGAAGCTGGAAGCGCGACGCGGGAATGCTCTTCCCCAGCGGAACGGCGTTCCGCCGCCGGGCCGGACCTCCCTTCGCCTAGTCTGGCGTTGCGCTTGTTATCAGAGCCAGACGGTCAGAGTGTCCGATCAGGTACCGATTTGCCCGACGGGCAGGCGCAGCACGAAACGCGCGCCATTTGTAGCCGTGCGGTCCATCCACAGCTCGGCCCCCATCCGTCGGGCCAGCCGGCGACACAGCGCCAACCCCAGTCCCACCCCCGGCGTGGGACTGGCCCCGTCACGCGTCGACCTGGAAAACGGCCTGAAGACACGCCGGACGTCTCGCCCGGTGAGCCCGGGCCCATGGTCTCGCACGGCAACGAGCGCATGACCGTTTCGAAGGTCGGCCTGCAGGTGAATCCGCTTATCCGAAGCGTCGGCGGCATACTTGCAGGCGTTGTCCACCAGGTTGAATAGGATCTGTTCGACGGCAGAGATGTCGATCCGGACCGGCCGCTGCAGCGTCGCGGCCTCTGCCTCGACCACCAACTCCATGCCGGCGTATCGGGCGTGGTGGGTCAGGCGGTCAGTCACCCGTGCAAGCAGCTCCTCTAAGGTCACGGTTTCGACGCGCTCGGAGGCTCGGCCCCGTTCGAGCCGCGCGTATGCCAGGACGTTCTCGACGAGGTGGCCCAGCCGCTCGGCCTCGGCCCGCAGCGTATCCAGGTAGTCCTGGCGCTTCGCCTCGTCGGGGACCCTTCCCTCAGACAGCATTTCGGTGTACAGGCGAAACGTGGTCAGCGGCGTCCGAAGCTCGTGCGTCACGGCAGAGACGAACGCCGCACGCCGTTCGCTCAAGATCACCGCGCCCCTGAGCACGACCGCCACCACCGCCGCCGCCAGTAAGACGCACGCCCACGCAACGATCAGCGACAGTTGAATGGCCGACGTCCCCGCAGCAGGCTCGGCCGGCACCCGGCCGGGGACGAGCCTGACCGGCAGCGCCGCTAGCATCCGCGGCCCCGCGCCCGCTTGAACGGCATCGGCCGCCTCGAGTCTGGCCTCGGGCAGCAGATCCTCGACGCCCTCGAGCAGCCACTGCCTGATCGCTGGCCAGTCGAGCCAGCAGCCCTGGACGTACGCCTGACCGTCCACCGTGACACGCCGAGCGAGCAACAGCACAGAATCGAGCCACAACGGGCTGATGAGCCCTTCCCGTATGTCCGATGCTACAGCCCGAGGTGCCCCTCGCCTGCCCGAGGGCGCGGCCAGCTGCTGCCGCACGTTGGATGCACGCCATCGCACTTCGGCGGTGTTGCGCACCGTCTGAGCGTCTACCCGCGGTTGCTGGCCTCGCGTTCCGTCCAACGTCGCCAGCCGCGCGGGTGCCGATGCCGAAGGATGCTCAGCTTTCGGCAGACGCCCGAGCAGCGCGCCCCGGTCGACGAAGGCCTCGAGCTCGCCAAGACGACGGCCCGCGGCCTGCACGTTCTCGTGCGTCGTGTACCCCCCCTCGGCCAGGTCACGCATGTTTCCCTTCGGCACCTGCGGCGACGTCAGCTCGCCTTTCGGACCGATCTGGAAGTGGATCAGGACGTGTGGCGACTGATAGGTTAGCAACGGGGATGGCATCAGGACGTCCCCCCGCTCGATCTTGGCGAACATCCGGGTGTAGGCCCGCTCGGCGGGATAGAACGGGCTGTAGTCGAAATAGGGTCGGCCGTTCTCCTCGGCGATCAGCGGGGCGATGGCCGAGTCCATCCGCCACAGGGCCAGCCGGACGTTCTCCTCGACCGCCGCTTGCCTGCGGGCCTCGATCTCGGACCGGTCGAGCCGCAAGACCGCAAGACTGATCCACCCCATCGCGCCCAGCACGATGGCCATGCACAGGCCGAACGCCACCCACGTGTGCCAGGCGCGACCCATCACGTCTGTTCCCCGATCGACAACATGTACCCCTTGCCGCGAACGGTCCGGATGATCGCCGGGTCGGACGGGTTGTCCTGCAGCTTCTCGCGCAGTCGAGCGACGTGCATGTCGATGGTGCGGGTCCGCATGCCTCGCGCGTCGATCCGCCAGACACGGGACAGGATTTCCTCCCGCGAGATCGCGCGGCCCGCATGACGGGCCAGGTATCGCAGCAGCTCGACCTCTCGTTCCGACAGATCGTGCCGCTCACCGTCGTCGAGACGGACCTCACGCCGTGCCAGGTCCGCCGTCCCGCCGGCGAACCGAATCCTGGTGACGTCGGAAGGGCGTTCGGGACTCCGTCGCAGCACGGCGTCGATGCGGGCGAGCAACTCCTTGACGCTGAAGGGCTTGACGACGTAGTCGTCCGCGCCCAGTTGCAGCCCTCGCACGCGATCGTTCTCCTCACCGCGCGCGGTCAGGATGATCACTGGCAGCGTCTGGCGGACGGTCCGCACCTCCTCCAGGATATCGAGCCCCCCTCTGCCCGGCAGGACCAGGTCGAGCAGGATCAGATCGCAGTCGGCGCCGATGGCCATCTCGAGGCCGTCCTTGCCGTTGTCGGCCTCGAGCGCGGTGTAGCCCTCGAACTTCAGGGCGTCGGCGATGCCCCGGCGAATCGCGTCGTCGTCCTCGATGACCAGGATGCGCGTTGCTGCCATGGTCTACTTGAACTCGATGCCCTTCTCGGCCGCCTGCTCGCGGACGGTGCTGACGATGACGGCATCCAGCGTCTTGCCGCCCGATTCGCTCCGCTTCTTCATCTCTGCCTCGACGTGCTTCTTGCGCTGTTCGTTCAGCTCCTTGATCTTCTTCTGCAGCCCGGCGCGCTTTTTCTGATTGGCCGCCACGTACGTCTTCCGCTCCGCCAGGCTCTGGCGCTGCATCTCTTCGGGCAGGTCCTCGGTCTTGACGTCCTCGAGCTTGATCTTACCCTCCCTGACGCCGTCGACCAGATCCCAGGATGAATTTCTGTAGTGAGCGGAAGCCTTGGCAACCGCCCTTTGCGCTGAGTTGCCCGGTGAGACGCGCGACGCATTGGCGTCCTGTGCGGTCTGGTTTGCTGCGCTACTCTTGCCGCGCGGCCCGTAGGGCAGATAGGTCTTGTTCAGCTCGGCACCCAGCTGGGCGAGTTCCTTGTCCTGAGGCGCCGAGATATGAACGACCTTGCGGTTCTGGTCGATGTGCATGTACTTGCCATCGGCCAGCGTTGCGCCGTGTTCCCACTTGGTGTCGACGCCGACTTGACGCGGACCGCAGTGTATCGTGTTGACGGTGATGCCCTTCGCGATCGCCGCCTTGCAGGCTGCGCGGTAATCCACGTCGCCCTGCGTGAACGGCTCGTTTCCGGCGATGAAGATGGTCTTGAGATCGTCGTTCGACCCGCTCCAGGAAAGGGCCACGGTGGCGGCCTTGATCACGCGACCGCAGTACTCCCGACTGCCACCGACCTTCAGCGCGAACAGCTCCTCGGAAACCTTGTCGAGGTCGGTGGTCAGCGGCAGGACCATGCGAAGAAAGCCCTTGCTGCTGGGAATCGAGCCGCTCCCGTACTGATACAGCGCCACCTGAAGCTCGGGCGTCTTGCCGCCGCGCTTGGCCGTCGCGAATTCGTTGACGACCTTCCATAACTGATCCCTGGCCTGATTGATCAGACCTTGCATGCTGCCGCTCGTGTCCAGCAGGATGGCGACTTGGATCCGCGGCGTCTGATCCTTCGTTTCCTGCGCGTCCAGTCCGCTTGCGGCCACGAATGATCCCAACAGGAGCATGCCCACGCAGATCGGTTTGGTTGCTGCATTCATCACATCCATCTCCTTCGACACAGTGGCCGGGGCGTCTCAATGCCCGGCCGGTCCCTTGACCAGTATCGTCTCGCCATCCACGACCATCAGGATGTCGCCTCGAAGCGAAACAGACCCCTGGCGGCCTTGGCTGGCCAGTTCGGCTGCCAGTTCCCGAAACTCCTCAGATCCGAAGTGGATGACCTTCCCGGGCCGGATCTGGTTGGCCTTGTCGATGATCCGGCTGTCGATCCACTGACGCCCACGCCGGTAGAAGGCCCGGTCGTTTATCTGCTGGACGGCTGTGGTGCTCACGCGGTGCATGTTCTGGTCCCAGAACGTGTTCCGAGGATTGAGCCGCGCCTGGTTCCTCATGAAGATGCTGTTGCTGCCCTGATTGACGGCCCCCAGGCCGGATCGGGTTCGCATCCCGCGATTGCGGAAAGCCCGGTTCGCCTCGGCGAGGACCTCGTTCCGCCGCGACAGGTCGGTCCCCTCTCTTGCCAGGAACGACGTGTACTCCGTCAGCACGCCGAACTGCTTGCTTAGACGCACCACCTCGGCCACGAGTTCCCGGGCCTTCGGATGGGTCGCGATCTTCGCCCGATGAGGGTCGACGCCCCAGTCGGCGCCGTGCTGGCGGATCGCGTCGACGAGGATCCCGATCTTCCGGCTGGCCCACAGGCGAGGGACGAACGCGTTTCGTGTGGTGGCCTTGTCCAGGCCGAACGTGAACCGGAACGTCCGTTGCCGACCCAGGTAGTTGCCCGCCAGGACGAACGTGAGCGGCTCGGTGCCGACGTACTGGCCGGCAAGGACGAGTTGGTCGCCTTCGAACAGATCCGGCAGCTTGGGGGGGATCAGGTCGCGCGTCCGACCGAGCGCCGGGGTTCCGTCCGGATTTACGACCTTCAGGTCGGCGCTGGCCAGCACCGGACCGGCCAGACGCTTGAAGACCTGTCCGACCTTGACCTCCACGTCCTCCTTGGGCAACACGAACGTGGCGGTCGCCCGCGTCTCGTTGGCGATCCTCTCGAGCAGCGGCGTGTTGACGTCCACGCCCACGCCGAACGTGAAGACGCGACGCTGATACGGGTTTGCCTTGATGGCCACGTTTCGGATGGCCGTCTCGGAGGTCTGGCCCATGGTCGGCAGCCCGTCGGTCAGGAACAGGACGATCGGCAACATCCCCGGCATGGGCCTCTGACGCAGCGCCTCGACCAGGGCGTCGTGGATGTTCGTGCCCCCCCGCGCACGAATCCCCTCGATATACGCGCGGGCGGCCCGGACGCGATCCGCGGTGTTGGTGACGGGCCCGTCCGTGGAGAAGGCGTCAACGGCCTCGTTGTATAGGAAGATGTTGAAGGCCTCGCCCTCCTCCAGACCGGCCAGGATCTGCAAAGCCGCGGCGCGAACCTGGCTGAGCTTCTCCCCGTTCATACTGCCCGAGCGATCGAGCACGAGCGTCACCTCGCGCTTGATCGCCGGAGCGCTGGTGATCGTTGCGGGCTTGGCGGGAAGGCCGGCCAGCAGCAGGAAGTACCCCCCGCCCACCGTCATATCCGGGTAGGCGAACAGAGACGCCGTCACGCCGTTTCGCTCCAACAGGTAGGACAATCGGAACGGGCCCGGCTCGGTCCTGGCCGTCGGGGGGATTCGTGCCGAGACGGCGTTCCGGCCGAGTCGCTTCGTCTCCAGCGGATGGCTCGGGGAGTAGACGGTCGATATCGCTTGCTTCGACTTGATCTTGACCGCGATCGACCATGGAATGTTGGATGCCACGTTCTCGCTGCGAGGCAGGACGTAGTCGATCCGATCGCCGTCGGCGCTCAGCACGTGTTCGTAGGTCAGTCGGATCTTCTGCGCGCCGTTCGCCGGCACCGGAAAGACGCTGGACCGGACCAGGTTGTACCCGGCGAACTCCAGCAGCGCGGGATCCCGGGTCCTGGCGACGATGGCGTCGTAGGTCTTCTTCGCTTGGTCTTTCGGCAGGACTTGCGCGGTCGGTTCGCTGCCCGCTCCCCGGAACGTGAACCCGCGGAGCACGGCTCCCTCGGGTACGGGCACGAGCAGCTCGGCTTTTTGCCGGGATCGGCCGGGATTGTGCACGCTGACGTCCATCGTCGTGGTGGCCACCTGCTCCAGGATGACGACGCCGACGGTCACCCCTGTGATCCGAACTGCGCCAGGCCGGCCCATCGAAAACGCCCGCGACTGCGGCACGATCACGTTCGACGCGAACGGCCGGTGCACGTCCATCCTCTGAGCCCGGGCCTGTCCGAGCGCGATCGTCAAGACCGCGATCGAGCCGAAACGCCATCCTCGCTCTGGCAAACGGAACATATGACACCTCCTGCCGATCGGCGACCACCGACGGCTCATTCATAGTGTACGGCGCGATTGGAGTGTCGTTTGTAAAGGGTTCGTAACATCATCCAGCGGGTGCGATGAGGGTCGAGCAGGCGAGCAGGGTCGACTCACAGGTTGGGGGTGCCGAAGACGGAATGACGACGTGAGCAACTGTAGACAGGCTCTGGCGGGAGAAACAGCTACTGCTTCTTCATCAACCAGACCTCGGAGCAGAGCGTGCCCCAGCCTCCCGTGTTGCGCCACACGGTCAGCTTCGACTCCGGCCCTTCGCCGATGCCTTCGGACTTCCGGAACCACACCTTGAGCGCGCCATCCTGGGTGACCTTCTTGGGAATGTCGAACTCGAAGAAGCGACACCTGCTGACGGGGAGTTCCAGGTCTTTGGCGAGGCATGCATCGTCCGCAAAGATCGACTGCGACTTCTGCTTGTGGTTGACGGCATACCGGGGCAGATAGCCCGGACGAACCAGCGTGAGCCGCACGCGGTACTGCGCCGCTCGATCAAGCCCACGATACTCGAAGGTCACGCCCGGATCTTCGTCCGTTGTGAAGACCATGGTTCGCTGCGAAGGACGGTTCTGTTCGGAGAAGATGCCATCGCCGAAGGACCAGCCTCGGGTCAGATGCGGCGGACGTGAGGGACCGCCGGCGTTGTCGTAGAAGCCACCGTCGCCGGGGTCCTCATAGTGCACGACGCGACGGAGGATGGCCTGCCGTTCGTCGCCCGCGGCCTTGAGCGCTTCGGCAACCTGTTTTTCTAGCCAGCCGAGGCCGATCAGGTCGCGATCGAGGTTGAAGTACCCCACGTTCCTGACGCCGAAGAGGGCGTCGGTTTGCTTGCCGAGCTGCCCCGCCTCGGCTCGCAGCGCCTTCATCTCCGGCGTCTCGATGTCGGCTTCGAACCGGGCCTTGGCTTGGTTGAGGGCGCGATCGGTCCGGCCGGTCCGAAGGGCCTCAGCCAGGAGATCTTCGACCCCCGCGGCCAGCGCGCGCTGTCGGGCCTCGCGGAGCTTGACGTACTTATCCAGCAACGCCTTCTGCATATACTGGCCCCAGAGGTAGTTTCTCTCCCGCTTCTCGGCCGACATCTGTTGGCCCGCCTTTCGCACGAGGCCAATCAAGCGGTCCACGCCTTGCTGGTTGTGCTTCGAAGCGGCGAGGTTCTCCTCCAATTGAAAGACGGCTTGCGCCATGGTGTCGGCGGCTTCGGGACCAAACCACGTGCGGGCATACTCGTTTACGACGTCCTCGACGCTTCGGTGCGGCGACCACAACAGGCGCTGCCACATCCACGTATTGAAATGGTCGTGGTGGCCTTCGGAGTACGCGACGTCGCCGATGGTGTACCCCATCGTTTCTCTGAAGACACGATGGTAGTGGCGCGGGCGGGCGTGGAACGTTCGTCGGTGGTACACCTGTTCGAAGGCGGGATCGGGCCTTTTATCATAGAGCCAGTGGCCCCAATGCGGCGGGAGCTCGTGGTTTCGGTCCGGGATGAGTTCGTGGTCCATCAGGCCGTATTGCGAATAGACCCAATGCGTCAGATCGGTGAACATCACGATGTCGATGCTCGGCGGCAGTTGATGCAGGATCTCTTGGAGGTAGCGCCCGTGGGGTCCGAAGCCGGGATGGTCGAACAGATCCATGCGGTGGTCCTGCCGGCGGCCGGGCATCCAGCCCATGGCGTTCGAACCGGGCCCGTAGCAGAAGGCGTCCATCCACGGTCGCGGCGCCTTGTTCACGTAGTCGAAGATGGCCTGGTCTCCGGCGTTGTCCAGCTTCTGGTTCGCCACGAAGATCTTGGTGTTCGGGCTGTACTTCTTGACGATCTTCGCCATGTCTTCGACGAGCCGGATGTAGACCGCACCGAAAGGCCTACACCGATCGCATTCGCATCCGCCACCGTCGCCCGATTTGATCCGGACGTAGTCGTAGGGCGGGCAGCTTCGCCAACGCGCCTCCCACGCCTTGAGAATGGCCTGCCGCGCCTCCGGGACCGACGGGCAGAGGAAGTTCTTGCGCCCGATCGCCTCGACGGCCCGCCACGCCGGCGGCCCGGAACCAATGTTGGCGGACCAACTGAACAACACGTCCAGCCCGTGCGACTTGACGAACTCGAACCGCGTGGCGCCCTCTCGTGATTCCAAGCCGAACGTGAAGGTGTTCGCGCCGGCCAGGGCGTAGTCGAGCAGCACCTTCCGCCACTCCTGCTCGGTCCACGCACGGGCCCCGGTCAGTTGTCTCATCGTGTGTCCCTGGCTGAGCGTAAGGCCCCGCACCTTGAACGCCGAAGCGGCGCGGACGTGAAGGTCGACGGGAAACGCGATACGCCCCTCCGCATCGTTCATCCTGCGCAGGATCTCCCCCACGGCATAGAGGACGCCGCGCTCGTCGACACCGGCGGCTACGACCGGCATGCCCGCGCCCGACGGGATCGATTTCAGGATGAATCCTTCGCTGCCGGGATCACGCGCCGTTGGCAGCCGTATGCCCTCAGAGCGGCAGACCTTCTCGAGCAGGGGGTGCCGTTTCGGAACGCCCAGGATGATGATTAGCTCGCGCTCCTTCAGCCCGTCCAAACGCTTGGCAGGAGCTACAGGCACTTCGGTACCCGTTCTACGGGCGATGCGGTCGGCCAATAGCTGGACGATCTGCTTCTCGGCGGCAGTCTGTTGCTGCGCCGGCACGATGGTGACGGCGTCGAAGGTCCGCGCCTCGGCAGTCCCGAGCAGCAGTCCCAACGGCACGACCGCCCAACAGCGCTTGCTCGTGTGTCGTCGCATGACTTCCTCCTGCGCCTAGCTCGATGGGACCTCGAGCCGCATCCCGTAGATTGAGTTCGCCCCGTTCTTCTCGCCAGCATAGAAGACGAGGAACCAAGCGTTGTCGTCGAGATGGACCATCCAAGGGTAGCTGTAGTCCTCGCAGCCGGGAAACGTGACCACCAGGCCCAATCGACGCCAGTTCAGCGTCTTGGCGCCGGCCGACCAGAGATAGACCTCACCGCGCCGCGTACGTTGCGACTGCAACGCCAGCAGCCTCGAAGCATCTGCAGGATCCGTCGCGATGAAAGGGCTGGGGTGCCCGGCGGAATCGTCGCCCCCTAGGACCAGACGCGGCGGTGCCCATGTCTTGCCCAGATCGTCGCTCACGTACTGGTGGTACACGCAATCGCTATCTTTGCGGATCAGACCGATGAGTCGGCCCTGGGCGAACGCAAAGCAGGGCTCGAAGAGACGCTTCGTCGTGATCGTCTTCGGCTCACCCCACGTCTTGCCGTGGTCCTTCGAGTAGGCGACCCAAATGCCGTCTCCCTTGGGCTTGCGGTAGTGGCCGAACACGGCCAATCCGCTGCGGGGCACAGGGAAGATCCGCCCGTAGACCGAGCCGGTCCTGTTGTCGGCGAGCGAGGATGCGTCCGCGCGATCCCACGTCCGGCCGCAATCATCGGAGCGCCACCCGAAGACGCTGGTTCGTGTGTTGCCCGAGAATGCCATCGCGAGCAGGACGACTGCGCCGTCCTCCGCCACGCCCACCGCCAGGTTTCCCGAATGGCGGTAGTCCTTGCCTTCGCCGAACGTCCTGAGGATTCGAGGTTGACTAAACGTCTTGCCCTTGTCTTTGGAAATCGAAACGGCGGGGCACCCGCCTGCCGTGTGCTTGCGTGCCGCGATGTAGGCCAGGACGAGCGTTCCATCCTTTGCCTTTACGATCTTCGGCCAACCGAGATGTGCGTAGCGGGAGTCTTTGGGCGCGGGGACAACAACGCGAGGTCTTGCGAAGTCGCCCGGTTGAGGTTCCCCCCCGGCGAAGGAGGCCCAGCAACCGACGATTCCCGTGCAGACAGCGATGGGCAGCGGGCAGATGCGCATGGGCCTTCAGTGGCCTCCTGTCGCGGGTCGAGCATGAGGCCCTGACCCTCTTACCGGTTTCTACCTGTCCTTCGGCCCAGTCTTCAGCAGCGACTGCCTGCATAGGGTAAGGGGGATTGCCCTCGGCCATCAACGTGGGAACGTCGTCGGGTCGCTTCTTTGGGTGGTCGTCCAGACACTTGAGCGGACGCTCGCCATCTGCCGACCGTCCGGGCCTGCCGTGGAAGCGAAACACGCCCAGACCGTCGCTCCCCTGGGCGGTGACGTAGAGCAGCCCTGCCCGGAAGACCAGATCATGTGCGCCGCCTCGCCTACGACGCGGGTCGGAGGCGCGAGGATCGCCGCCTGCGAAGACATCGGGGGCCGTCAAGTGGCACAGGGACCGCGGCCGGTGCGGATCCTCGATACTCACCGCTTCGACGGTACGCTCGGAGGCGACGAACAGCGTATCCCCGTGCCGCGTCAGCCCGCAGGGCGAGTGGTCCGCCGTCGGGATGACCGCAAGCACGACAGGCCGACGGGGATTCTCGAGACAAACGACGGCGACGTTGTCCGCGTGGTTGCAGGCCACGAAGGCGTGTGGAGGCCGGATCGCGATGCGATTCGCCCCGTCCAGCCGTTTGTCCTTCACGGCCCCTTCGACGACCCAGCGGTCGACGGGCCATAGCGTATCGCGCCCATGCTCGCCGATCCGGTAGATGCACAGCTTCACCGGCGACCCACGGCGCTGATCCACAACGATGGCGTGGTTGCCGAAGACCGCGATGTCATGAGGCGCTGTCACCGAGCCGCACTTCCGCGTGTCCAGCGAGCCGATGAAACGCGGGTCCCTGGGCCGGGCGATGTCGAAGACGTTCACGTCTCCCCCCTTGCTGGCCGCCAAGACGTGAGCGCCCCGACGTACCATTCCGTTGATCCGGCGGATCGTCGGGTGCACGACGCGTTTCAGCAGCGCCGGGCGTGTGGGATCGGCGACGTCGACGGCCAGCAGCGCGTCGGCCCCGACCAGGCAGACGTCGCCGAGCGGCAACACGGTCTCGCCGTCGCCGATGCCCTCCGTGATCGATCCGAGCACGCGCGGGTGCGACGGCCTCGAGATGTCCACCACGGCAAACGCACCCCACTTGCCCGCGATGAACGCGTGGTCCCCCTGCAGCTCGACGTCGTGCGCCCCCGCGAGTTCGCGGTGATCTCGCACGGCACTGACGATGGAGAAGGTCGGTCCCTGCGCATCGGCCCCGCCGGTCACGGCGGAGGTTATCATCGCCAGCAGTGACAATGCGAGGGTCACCGGATTGGGCATTCGATCCCCTTGCTTCGTGAAGTCCCCGGCGCGCCGCTAGAAGCACGCGACGATCGCCTTGCCGGACAGATACGCGAAGCAGACTGCCTGCGCCTTCAGGGCGAGGGTAGTCTACACATCCGTTGTGCGTCCTTTCCACCTCGATGAGATTCTGAGTCTGGCCACAGTGGCGCTGCCTCTCCCATTCCGCCGGCCGCCGTCGCTTTTGACGGCGACCGCCTCGCCCATGTCCCCGTAGCCGATGTGTCGGAGTGGCATCACCCGGGAAGCGAAAGGGCCCTCGGGTCACGTAGAGCCGAGGGCTCTCGATTCGCAGGAAGGCTGCGTGGCTGACGGGGTTCACGTGGCCTTCCCCTCGCATCCGCTGGGAGGTAGCCACGCCGAGCAGGCCGCCGGACACCCATGGTGCTGGCTTTGGGTACGTCCGGCTTCCGTATCCGCTATGCAGCACGCCGCCTCAACACGAGCAGGAAGCCGAACAGGCCGCAAGCCATCATCGGCAGCATGGGGCCCATCCCCAAACCGCACTTGAACGTGGCCGTGATCTCCTTGTCGGCGTTCATCGTGATCGTCAGCGGGTTGTGCTGCTCCTGCCCTGCGGGCACGTCCCCCTCCCATCCAAAGAAGCCCTTGCCCTCATGGGCCTCAGCCGTCAACGTCACGATGGCGTTGGGCTCGTAGAACATGTCGTTCGGCTCGACGACGACTTGGCCCTTGTCCTGGCCGACAACGGTCAACGTCAGGACCCGGGCGAACTCGTCAGCCCCCATGTCGACGTTCGAGCCGACCACCCTCGGTTGTGCGTCGATGTCCGTCTGGTCGGCGTAATCGCCGTTCGGATCCCCCGCGTCGCGACAGGGCGAATCAAGTGAGAGGTGGTAGTCGTTGTCTTCCCAGGTGTTGGGGTCACCGTCGGGGCCGTTAGGGTCGGCGAACAGGGGATCCTCGCCGGTGTTGTGGTCATTCGGGTCTGAGCAGTAGCTTTCGCATCCCTGGATGCAGCTGTAGGTCACCCGATCAGGCAAGGAAAAGCTGTAGATCTGGTTCGACTCCACTGTAGACGAGCCCGCAATGTTGCCCCACAGGAGGCAGTTGGTGACGTCGACCTTCCAATGGTCGCTCGCAATGCCTCCGCCGCCCCCTGAGGCGTCGGATGAGTTGCACGAGAACGTGCAGTTGCGGACTGTGGTCCTGCTGTAGATGTTGCACATGCCGCCGCCAAGCACGGACGCCGAATTCCCTACGAAGCTGCAGTTGCTTACGATAGAGTCGCTCCATAGGTTCTTCAAGCCGCCCCCCGTAGCAGCCGTGTTTCCGAGGAAGATGCAGTTGGCGATGCTCGGGGCTCCGCTCACGATGTCGCTGTAGTAGCACTGGATGCCTCCCCCTTCACCTGCCGACGAATTGCCCAGGAACTCGCAGCCGACTACGCTTGGGCTCTCGCAATAGCGGAACAGGATGCCGCCGCCGCCTTCGTCGGAAGACGGGCCGCTACACTGGTTCTGGGCGAACCTACAGTTGGTGATCGAAGGGCTACTGTACTCGCTGTAGAGCCCACCACCGCGGACCGTTGCGGTGTTTTCGATGATCTGACACTCTCTGATCGTCACACTGCTATCGTCTTTGCAGGCGATGCCCCCTCCGTACGCTGCCGAATTGTCTGTCACGGTGCATTGAACGATGGACGCGTTGCTTGCTGTACAATACACACATGCACCATTTACAGATTCATTGCGCGTCATCGTGCAATTGCCGATGAATGCATGGCTGTTCTTGCAGTAAACTGCCCCACCAGAAGAAAAAGCGTAGTTGTCGGTCAAGACAGAGTTCCTGATGGTCGGGCTGCTTGTATCACAGTGAATCGCGCCGCCGTTGTAAGGGAGATCCCCAGGAACGATGTATCCGGAGATGACGGTCAACCCGGCCACGACGGAGTTGGGACCTTCGCCCGTGTGAAAGTAGAAGCCACGATGGTCCCCATAGTAGTTGGGGTCGTCCGGATCGTTGGGATCATCGGGGTTGCACTTGATCACCGTCGCAGCCACCACGTTGGGGTCGTTCGGATCGGTGCTCCGGACCGTGATTGCCCTGCCGCCGTAGTCAAGGTCGCGGTTGCCGTCCCCTTCGTAGGTGCCCGGGGCGATGACCACCTCATCCCCATCGCTGCTGGCGTCGATGGCTGCTTGAATCGTGGCGTATTCGCCCGGCACGTGCCGTTCGACACCAAAGGACTGCAGCACGATGGCCCCGGTCAGTCCGACGACGGTTGCTACCAACTGTGTGTTCATTGTGGACCTCCTCTCGCCCAGTCTAGAAGATGCAATCTGGGGCCAACCGGCAGCTGGCCCGCAGGGACCTCTCTTCGATAGCGACGCCGCTTCGCCTCGCGTACGTCCCGTCAACGAAGCGCTAGGCACAGAAACGCAGTCCATGCCGCGCGCTCGCGCGCTTCGCCCCCCTTTTTTTCTGATCTGGTCGCCGGATGATGGCTTGACGCGGACGGTGCGGCTGATGACGCCTCGCGATTGACCAGGGGATACGTGCCAAGTACGATGTTTCTGGTAGGTTACTGCAGGTTGGCAACCTATCACTTCAGGCCTTCGGGGGGGGGGTGGGAGGTCCCGGGAGATACCATGGCGCCAGGTGAGTCCGAACAGGATCTGGTGGCCCGCGCCATCTCGGGCGAGGAGTCGGCCCTCGAGCGGTTGCTGCTAAGGCACCACGATCGCTTGGAGGCGTTTGTCCAGCACAAGCTGCCACCGGCCCTGCGTGGCTCGTTTGATGCCGAGGACATCCTGCAAACGACGTACGCGCATGCCTTCCGCCATATCAAGACCTTCGAGCCTCAAGGTCCAGAGGCATTCTACGCCTGGCTGACAAAAATCGCGGAGAATCGGCTACGAGACTTGGTCCGGCGTCACCGAGCCGCCAAGCGTGGCGGCGGTCGGTCGCCTGCCAGGGCGCAGGGAGCGGGTATCTCGCGTTCGTCGATTGATCTGCTTGGGGTGATCAACGTCGACGAGCACACGCCGAGCCGGTCAGCCGCGGGGCATGAGGCCGTGGCTGCTATTCATGTTGCACTGGCGGGCCTTGGCGATGATTGCCGGGAGGCCATTCGCCTTCGCTACCTTGAGGGCTTGTCTGTGGCCGATGTCGCTGCGCGGATCGGCCGATCGCCTCGGGCAGTACACGGCCTCTGCTATCGGGGCCTGCGCCGCCTTCGCGCGGCGATGGGTCGTGCGTCGGCGTTCCTAAGCCGGACGTAGCCGGCGGGGTATTCAGTCGACGAGCAAGCAGGATTGGGTTGCAGAGGGATGAGGTCATGTCCGACTGCCTCACGCCAGAAGAGCTGGAGGCCATCGCCCGAACGGACAGCCTGCCTGAGGATGCGCGAGCCAGAGCCCATCTCGAGAGTTGTGACGACTGCCGGCAGCAAGTGCAACGGATGCGAGACGCCCTGAAGCTCATAGAACGGGCGCGCGAGGCGGCACCGGAGTCCGATGGGTTCCTTTCAGACGAAAACGCCGCCAGTGACGTCGAGCCCACCCTCGACACCGACGACCTCCGAGAGCCTCTGCGCCTGACCATCGAAGGCTACGAGATCCTCCGCGAGTTGCACCGCGGCGGGCAGGGCGTCGTGTATGAGGCCATCCAGACGGCGACCAAGCGCAAGGTGGCGGTCAAGGTCTTGCTTGAAGGACCCCATGCCTCCAAGTCTGCGCAGAAGCGCTTCGAGCGTGAGATCGAGCTGGTTGCCGGCCTGAAGCACTCGAACATCGTTTCGGTCTTCCATTCGGGCAAGACAGCAGACGGCCGTGACTTCTGTGCCATGGACTACGTCCGCGGCCTGCCGCTCCATCACCACGTCCGCGAGAAGAAGCTGACCCTCGAACAGACGCTCGAGTTGTTCGCCAAGGTCTGCGAGGCCGTCAACTACGCCCACCAGCGAGGCGTGATCCACCGCGATCTGAAGCCTTCTAACATCCTCGTTGACGCCGAAGGTGCCCCCAAGGTGCTCGACTTCGGCCTGGCCAAGATAGTCGGCGGTCCGGAACAGACGGCCATCTCAATGACGGGCCAAGTAGTCGGCACGCTTCCGTACGTCTCGCCCGAGCAGGGCCGAGGCGACCCGGACGAGATCGACATCCGTACTGACGTGTACGCCTTGGGTGTGATCCTCTACGAAACGCTCACCGGGCACTACCCGTATCCGATCGCCGGCTTGATGGCCGACGTGCTTCGGCACATCGCCGAGACACCACCCACTCCACCTAGCAAGGCCTGGGAGGCCAGCTCGGGCGTTGCCGGGCGAAGTGCGGGAAGGCGGATCTCCAGAACCGGTTGTCCGATTGACAACGAAGTCGAAACGATTGTCCTGAAATGCCTGAGCAAGGAGCCGGAGCGTCGCTACCAGTCCGCTGGTGAGCTTGGCCGGGATCTCCATCACTACCTGGCGGGCGAACCCATCGAGGCCAAGCGCGATAGCGGGCTGTACGTGCTCAAGAAGTCCCTGCAGCGCTACAAGCTCCCGGCTGCTGTTGCAGCCGGCTTCGTCGTCGTCGTGACCGCGGCCCTCACGGCGTCGCTGGCGTTCTGGCGTGAGGCTGCGACACAGCGGGACGTCGCGTTCACAGAACGCGAGCGTGCCGGAGCCAATCTGAAAAGAGCTCGTCAGGCGGTAGACAGATACTACACGCTCATTAGTGAGGATCTCATGCTCGACCGCCCAGATCTGGGAACCACTCGCAAGCGTCTACTTCAGGAGGCACTTGAGCACTACAACTCTTTCGTGGACCAGAATGCCGACAATCCCCAGCTACGGGCGGAGCTAGTTGCCGCCTACTTTCGGATTTCCTTGATCACCTTCGAATTTGGCGAAATGCATTGGCTAGATCCATTCGAAAAGGGTGTCGAACTAGCACGCCAGGTCGCCGAGCAGAACAGTGGCGTCATGCAATTCAAGAGCTGGGCTGCTGGGATCATGAGGCCCCGGTACCGCTTTGGGGTGAATAGGGCTGATCCGTTGGATGCGTTCCGTGCCTTCCAGGAAGCGTCCGACATCTGGAAGAAGCTCGTCCGAAAGAACCCGCGCGTGTGGGGCCTTCAGAGCGACCTCGCAACATTCTACACAATGCTCGGCGAGGCCCACCACGCGCTCGGCGATCTGGAAGAGAAGATTTACTTCTTCGAGCAGGCCTGCGACGTCTGGGCGCACCTAGTTCGAGAGTGCCCCGGGTCCTGTGAGTACCAGTTCCATTGGGCGCAGGCTCACCATGAACTCGCCTGGGCCCTACAAGGCGCCCAGAAATTCGGGGAATCAGAGAGGTCCAGCCGCAAGGCCTTGGAGCTGCTCGCGCGATTGACCTCGGAGCGACCGTCGGTTCCCGTGTATCACTACTACGTTGCTGAAGGCCACAGCAATCTTGGCATCCTCTTCACCAAGATGGAGCAACACCAGCAGGCAGAAGAAGCCTTCCGCAGATCCATCGATTGCTTCCTCGAACTCTCGGCCGATGTCCCTGGTTTTCCCGATTATCGTCTTGAGGCCGCCATGAACTGCGAGCATCTTGTGGAGCTTCTCTTGGACCTAGGACGCACGCAGGATGCTGAGTGCGTGATGCAGCAAGAACTGACCATCAGAAGGAAGCTTGCAGCGACTCACCCGAGATCGAGTCTTCTCCTCCGAGTCTACCTGGACCCTGGTCCCAGCGTCTACCGACGACAATTTGCCGCATCCTGCGCCAACTACGCGGTTCGTCTACGCCAGTTGGGCAAGCTCGACGAAGGGATAGCCCTCCTCCGGGAAGAGATGGCCGCGCGAAGACAACTGGTCACGGAATCCCCTAACATCCGCGACTACCGGCTAGGTTTCATTCGTTCTTACAGGGGCCTTGCGACACAGTTCAGCAAGGTGGGGCGGTACGAGGAAGCAGAGAGGCTGTACCGCGATGCGCTGCAGTTCTGGCAGAAGCTAGCGGTGGGCTTTCCAGGAGAACCCGCGCACCGACAGAATCTGGCGACTACGCACAAGCGCCTGGGCGATCACCTGTGGGACATCGGGCGCCATCGAGAAGCCAAGGACGCATACGGGGAGGGTATCAAGGCCCGGGAGAAGCTGGCCCTGGAGTTTCCCAACGAGCCCGCGCATTGGCGTAGACTGGCCAACTACCGCGAACACTTCGGCGCTCGCTTGTGGGAGATTGGCGACAACCGAGAGGGAGGAGCAGAGCTCCGACGAGCGGTCACGGCATGGAACCATGCCCTGCAAGCGGATCCGAAGAACGCCATCGCCAACAACGGCCTGGCGTGGTTCTTCGCTACGTGCCCCGAACCACAACTCCGTGACCCCGCCCGAGCCGTTGAGCTGGCCGAGAAGGCGACCCGGATCTGGCCCAAGGCGGGGTTCTGCTGGAACACACTTGGTGCAGCGCACTACCGCGCTGGTGACTGGCAAGCGGCCGTCTCAGCACTGACCAGGTCCGTAGAACTTGACTCCGGCGGCAGCGCGTACGACTTCTTCTTCCTGGCCATGGCGCATTGGCGGCTGGGCCAGAAGGAGCAGGGCCGCGAGTGGTACGCCAAGGCTTTGGAGTGGGTGAGCAAGAAGAAGCCAGACAGCGGTGACCTTCATCGATTCCGGGCAGAAGCCGCCAAGCTCCTTGGCGTGACCACGCAGCCAGCCACCACCGCAAGCGAAGCAGCCCCGTAGGGACTCGCCGTAAGTGCGGAGGCGGGCTTTGAAGCCTCTCCTCAGTCATGCCGTCCTGGTTGACTTATCCAACAGGCCGCGAGGTGGTCATCGCCTCGTGGTAAAGGACACACATACCATGCGCATTACACGACGACATTTTGGGCACGCGCTTCTGGGCGCGATGGCGTCCTGGACAGCCACGTCAACGGTTGCCCAGGGCTCACAGGTAGCCAGCACGGGCCAAGGAGGGGGCAGGCCGCCCTGGCAAGTGGGCGGCGACAAGCAACTGTTCATCGACCATCGGTTCATCGAGACGAAGGAGAACATCACGCTGGTCGTGAATCCGCCCGTCAAACGCCCAGGGGCGATCCTGCACAGCGACAGGCCTTGGGATGCCTTCCGGCTGATCTGGTTCAGCGTGGCCGAGGGCAAGGGCGAGTACAAGATGTGGTACCAGGCCTATGACGTCGACCAGTGGGCCAGAGGCAGCAAGTCGCGCCTCTGCTATGCCGTCAGTCAGGACGGGCTGAATTGGACCAAGCCCAATCTGGGCCTCGTGGCCTACCACGGCTCCAAGGACAACAACATCCTGATGGAGGACAAGAAGCTGGCCTACGTCTTCTGCGACCCGCACGGGGCGCCGGAGGAACGCTACAAGACGATCTTCGGATGGCAGCGCGGCACTCCCGGCACTCGTGTGGGCGTATCGCCCGACGGCATTCACTGGAAGCTGCCCGACGTGGGCTGCCTGCCCCCCGGCCCGGACACGCAGAAGCAGGCGTGGTGGGACCACCGGCTCAACAAGTACGTGGTCTACCTGCGCGTGATGGTCTCGAAGGAGAACAAGCCATCGTTCCCCTTCGTTTCGCCCATAGAAAGCAACCCGCCAGTGGTGGCGCCGAAGATCATGAGGCCCGGTCGCGCTTTGGGACGTGTGGAGATGGATGACATCACGAAGCCGTGGCCGACCGACGCTATCCGAACGGTTTTCACAGCCGATGAGTTGGATCCAGCCGGCTCGGACATCTACCATCACAACGTGTATCCGTATCCCTTTGCTGCCGATGCCTACTTCATGTTCCCATTCACCTACCAGCACTTCCGCAGCGGCGAGAGCGACGTGGGGAACGACGGCGTGAACGACGTCCAGTTCGCCGCCAGCCGCGACGGTATCCACTGGATGCGCTACGACCGAAAGCCCTACATCGCCCGCGGACTTCCCGGGGAGCCGGAAGGCGGAATAGTGTCCGCCACGGGGTTCCACATCCGCAAGGGGAACTACCTCTACCAGTACTACTCCGCATGGCCATGGACCCACGGGGGGTTCAGGCGGTTGAGTCCGCAGCAGCGGCAGGACAAGGCCAACTGGGGCCGGCAGCACTACGGCGTGGCCATTCAACGGCTTGACGGGTTCGTGTCCGCCGACGCGCCATACGCCGGTGGCTGGCTGATCACGCCGCCGATCGTCTTTGGGGGGAATCGTCTCTCGTTGAACATCAACGTGGCTGCTCTCGGTGAGGCCCGGGTTGAGATTCGGGATGAGAAAGGGCGTGCCATCCCCGGGTTCGCTCTGGCCGACTGCGACAGGATCCTCTTCAACGATGTTGCCTACACGGTGAAGTGGAAGGGCAAATCGGACGTGTCCGCCTTGTCGGGCCGGCCCGTACGCCTGAAGATCTTCATGCGATCGGCGAAGCTCTACGCTTTTCAGTTCCTGGGCGCAGAGTGAGCCTCTGGCATGGCAATCCCTTCGCTCTCCTGGTCCACCGCGAAACGACGGTCCTGCTGGATGAGCGCGGCGATGTCTTGTTAGAGTCTGGGCTTGTCCCGTCTGGTCTCCCGCTTGGCATGCATGCGTCGACCGGCACGCCGCCCATCATTCATCACTCGACCGTCACAAGACCCAGGGCTCGCGATAGGTTCGGGTCAGGAGCTTGCAGGCCTCCGGATCGTTGGGGATCGTCTCGTTCTTCTCGTCCCAATCGACGCGCCGACCGACGCGGTACGAGATATTCGCCAGGTGGCAGGCGATCTGCTGGTCATATCCGACCTGGGCATCGGCGTTCGTGCGCTTCCGGCTCCGGACGCACTCGATGAAGTTGCGCTCGTGCTCCCGGAGGATCGTTTTTCCCTTCTCTTGGTAGCACGGCTTGCGAGTGCCAAGAGACTCCTCATCATACATCTCAAAGCCCTTGCGGTTGATTTGCAGCGTGCGGTCCTGGCCGAAGAACTCGATGCCGTGGCCCGTGGAGCCGTGGGGCCGCCAGCCGTTGTCGTGTCGTATGGTGTAGTTCATCGTGTAGCCCGGACACTCGAACACGGCCGCGGCGGTGTCCGGCGTATCGCGACCATCGTTGAAGGCGTACTTGCCGCCGACCATCGAGGCCGACTGGATGCCCGGCCCCATCGCCCAGCAGACCACGTCGAAGAGATGCACCGCCCAGTCGGCGACCATGCCGCCGGCGTAGTTCCAGAAGAAGTAGAACAGAAAGTGGAAGTGCAGCTTGTTGAACGGTCGCTTGGGGGCCGGCCCGAGCCACATGTCGTAGTCAACGCCCTTGGGCGGGGCCGGCTCATCCGGCGGGTTCCCCAGGTTGCCACGCATCTGTTTGCTGCCCCACGCGTTCCAGACGTGAACCATGTGGACCTTGCCGATTTCGCCGGCCTTGATGCGGTCGACGGCGTTGATCCAGTGTTGCGTGCTTCGCTGCTGCGTGCCGACCTGAACGATAGGCTTATGC
This sequence comes from uncultured Planctomycetales bacterium, assembly GCA_964390905.1. Classification (GTDB taxonomy): domain Bacteria; phylum Planctomycetota; class Phycisphaerae; order UBA1845; family JAFGLZ01; genus JAFGLZ01. The sequence continues at coordinate 38,627 of CAYMLO010000057.1, forward strand.
TTCTTGACGGCATCGAGGAGGAGCCGGCCCTCGCGGATGTTGTGCGTCATGGGCTTTTCGCAGTAGATGTCCTTGCCGGCCTTGCACGCTTCGATGGCCACGATGCCATGCCAGTGGTCGGGCGTGGTGATGAACACGGCATCGATGTCCTTCATGGCCAGCAGTTCGCGAAAGTCCTTGATCTGCTTAGGCGACGAGCCGGCCTGCTTGGCGGCCTTCTCGCGGCGAGCCTGATCGACGTCGCAGACGGCGGCGATCGCGACGTCCTCCATCTTGGCCAACTCCTTGATATGCGCCATGCCTTGCCCGCCGGTGCCGATGATTCCCATCACCACCTTCTCGCTGGCGCCCTGCGCGCCCAATGTTGGCCCGCTCGAACGTGCCAGCGACAGGCCGGCCATTCCCGCCGCGCCCTTCATCAAATCCCTACGGGTCATCCTACTGCCTTTCATGTGAACCTCCTCGCGCATGCCGTACGCTATGACGTCGTTAGAAGTAGTCCTCGGGAACAGTGTACGTCGGAACGGCCCGGTTGGAAACAGCCCCGACCGTAGAGATAGCCGCGCAGGTGCGCGTCAGATGGCCCTGAAGGACTCGAGGAGGTCTGAGTTCTCGGGGAGCATGACACAGCGGGACCCGACGTGGCAGGCGTGCACAACGTAAGCCGATAGGCACATCGTCGTCGACGGCGGGTTTGCCGCGTCACGACTTGAGCCCGCGCAGGTCTGCTTCGAGGCGCTTGTTCTCCCTCAGCAGCTCGTCCATCGTCAGCCGTGTGCGACGCGCAGCCGCTTCACGACCGAGGATGGTCGTCAGCACGCTATCGACCGAACGGCGCACCGTTGGGTTCTGACAGTTCCCGGTGATGACGTCCTGGTAGAAGGTCGCAATGTTCCTGACCGCACCGGCCTGGTAGAGGTTCTCCATCTGGCCGTCATAGCCGCCGTCCTTGCTCTTGACGAAGGCTTGGCCGCCGTAGCCGGTTTGGGCGTGCCCCGTGAGCCCCTGGATCTGACAGACCACGTTGAAGCCGGTCAGGTTGCTCAGGTGCTTGCCCCGATGACTGATGGCCAGGCCGTCGGGGAACTCGAACAGGATCGAATACGTATCGTGGCTGTCCCCATGTGGCTTCTCGCGCATCCGGCGGGAGATGCCCATGGCACTGATCGGCCGGCCGCCGGTGACCCACAAGCCGGCGTCCACGGCGTGGATGCACGCGTTCACGTGGTAGCTACCGCCCAGGGCCGTATCGTTGACCCAAACCAGTCGCCGGAGCCGGCTCTCGAGATTCGCGGTGAAAGGCGGGTCCGCAAAGACCCGGGCGAAGTAGTGGGTCTGAATTACCGCCACGGGACCGATCTCGCCGGCGTTGACCCTCTTGATCACCTCGATGTTGTGGGGGTCGGTGGGGATCTGATAATCGACCAGGAAGCAACGCTTGTTGGCGGCGGCCTTCTTCGCCGAAGCTTCGATCTCCAGGCAGCCGGGCACATCCACGGCGACCGGTTTGGCCATATAGACGTGCAGACCGGCTTCCACCGCGGCGCGAGCGTGTTCCGGGAAGCAGTACGGCGGCGTCTCCAGCGCCACGGCCTCAACGCCGGACTCGATGACCTTCTTGTAGCCCGACAGCGTCGAGAACCGGCGCGACTTGTCCACGCCGAGCCTGTCACCGCACTTGTCGGCGACGTTCTGGAAGTAGTCCGCCACGGCCCAGATCTCGTAACCGCCGTGTTTCTTGAAGAGGTTGGCGATCCACGCACCGCGCCCGCCGGTGCCGATCACGCCTAGTTTAATCTTTCGCTTGAACCCACCGGGCTTCGCTCCGGCTGCCGGAGCATTCGCGGCAACGCTCTGGCGGATTCCGAACGATGATGCCGAAGCCCCGGCCAACACGGCGCCGCCGAGGAATCCCCGGCGGCTGATCGCAGCCTGCTCTGACTGTGACTGTTTGCTTCCGAGCGATGGATTGTGTGCCATGGCTGGTTCCTTCCGGTAGGTGTCGCGGGCGGACGGCGCCGAGATCGAGAGCCTTGGCAACCGACCGGCCGATCACGCCGCGAAGTATGGCCTAGCCTGCAATACCGAGCAAGTGCTCACGTGCACACGATACCGCGAGTACGTCGGATGTGATGGGGCCAAGTTCGCTGCCTCTCCTCAGGAGCATCGGCCGCGACTGGCGACGCGCTCGGACGACATCGGTCCTCGACGCCTTTCCCGATCCGTTCCGCATCGCTACGATGTCACCGGTCTTGGCGTTGCGCCGAAGCGCCGCGACGGAAAGGAGTCAATCATGCGCATGCCAAAACGTTGCGGGCGACGTCAGATCCTGCTTGCACTCGTGGCGACCCTCGCCGTGTGGCCTTGTAACTCGACGCTTCTCGCTGCGGACGGTTCGGTCGCTCCTCATCGACGGGACGTCTCCAACGACCGGCCGTTCAAGCCGTTCGCGTTCGTCCAGGCCGGCGATCCGCAGATGGGCTTCGGGCCCAACCTGAGTCACGACAGGGAGATGTTCATCAAACTCGGCAAGCGCGCCAAAGGACTCGGCGCTACCTTCGTGTTGGTCTGCGGCGATCTGGTGCACAAGGGGAGCAAGGCGGAATGGGACGCGTTCGACGCCGCGCTCGGAACGTTCGAGCTCCCGGTTCGGCTCATCCCGGGCAACCATGACGTGGCCAACATGCGGACGCTGACGAGATACCGATCCAACTACGGCGCGGATCACTACTGCTTCACCTACAACAACTGTGCCTTCATCGGCCTGAATGTCATGACGTTGATCACCGCCGCCAGCGACGCCAAGGATGACCCCAAGGCCGCGGCGACGTGGCAGCAGCAGGGCCACAGGCAATGGCAGTGGCTCGAAGGCGTCCTGGCCGAGGCGAAGAAGGCCGGGCGGACGCACGTGTTCCTGTTCATGCATCACCCGCCGTTCGCCCAGAAGGAAGACGAGAAGGACTCCTACTACGGCTGGCCGGGCAAGCAACGCAAGCGGCTGTGCAAGCTCATTCGCGACTACGGCATCCGAGTGGTTCTGCACGGGCACACGCACAAGACCTATGAGCTGCAGCCCCAGGACAAGGCCTTCACGCTGTTCAGCCTGGCCGGGACGTCCAAGGCCTTCGACAAGAACGGCTTCGCCCTCAGGCTCATCAGCGTCGGCCAAGACGGGGTCAAGACGCAGCTCATCCGGTTGGATCGGTAGACGAGGCTGAGCCCTGTGTGACCAGTGCTGATGATTGGACGGTCGTACGCGGTTGCCCCCTATGGCCCCGTCGCCTCGGTTGGGAGATCCCCGAGCACGGACGAGGGCGCCGCACCACGCAGCGTGTCGCTTGACTCGCTTGATCGCTGGACTAAGAAACGCAGGAGAACGATTCGGTGATCGATGTTCAGCAGCGGGATGACGTAACACTCGTGGAGCTTCGGCACGGCAGGGCCAATACCCTCGACCTCGAGCTGTGCCAACGCCTGCAAGCCACATTTGATGAACTCGCCGACGATGTCGGCGCCGTGGTCCTGACCGGTCAGGGCAGATTCTTCTCGGCCGGGATCGACCTCTTGCAACTGCTCGACGGCGGGGCCACGTACATCGAGCAGTTCCTCGATGCCCTGAGCGGATTCTGCGAAGGGATCTTCTCCTTCCCGAGGCCGCTGGTGGCTGCCATCAACGGGCACGCCATTGCGGGGGGATGCGTGATCGCTTGCCTGGCCGACCGCCGCCTCATGGCGCAGGGCCGGGGTCGCATCGGCATCCCGGAATTGCAGATCGGCGTCCCCTTCACGTCGGCACCGTTCGAGGTGATGCGGTTCGCCGTTCCCCGGCAGCATTTCGCCGAGGTCCTGTACGGGGCGGCTACCTACGATCCGGCGGATGCGCTCGAGCGCGGGCTGGTGGACGAGGTCGTCCCCCCCGAGGAACTCCTGGACCGCGCCGTGCAAACCGCCGCAGCCCTGGGCAAGGCAGCACCGTCCGCGTTCCGCATCTCCAAGGCCCAGCTCCGCCGCCCAGTCGTGGAGCAGATGCGGGCGGGAGCGACGGCGCTCGACGCGGCGGTGCGCGAATTTTGGACTCGCCCCCAAACTCTAACCGCCCTTCGCGACCACGTGTCCCGCACGTTCAAGCGGGCCGACGCGTGACTGGGTCTCCGCCTCGGCTTTGGGAGAATGGCATGACAACGACGCGACATGCATCCAGTCTGCTGGTCGGCCTGACATGGATCATCGCAGCCATCGCGGGGCCGCCCGGTGTCGTCGCCTCGGAGTTGGAGGATGCGTTTCGACGCCCGTCCGACGCGGTCAAGCCCTGGGTCTACTGGTGGTGGCTCAAGGGGAACGTCAACGAATCCGCTATCACGCGGGATCTGGAGGAGATGAAGGCCAAGGGCATCGGTGGACTGCTGCTCTTCGACGCCCGTGGCTACCACGAAGACCACGTCCCGCCGCCGCCCAGCCGCATGGCCTTCATGAGCCCCCAGTGGCGCAAGATGGTCAAGTTCGCGATGCAGGAGGCCCATCGGCTCGGTCTGGAGATGAGCATTAACCTGAGCAGTTGCGCCGGTGCCCTCAAGGGCCCTTGGGACGTGGGCGACGACGCGCCGAAGAAACTGGTGTGGACCAAGAGGGCGATCCAGGGCCCGCGTCGGCTGAGTTGCCGGCTGTCGCGTCCGGCCGGCGGACGCTTGTGGGACGTGGCCGTGCTGGCCTGCCGCCATCGCGTGCAGAAGGGAGCGCCGGCCAAGGTCGCCGCCGGGCCCGTCGTGGGCCTGGACGGTCCCTGGCGTGACGTCGTCGGGGCGGCCAAGCCGGGCACCGAGCCGGCCGAGGTGGTCGATCTGACCGACAAGGTCGACGACCGGGGGCAACTGACCTGGGACGTGCCCGAGGGGCGATGGACCTTGCTCCGCTTCGCCTTCACCGTGATGGAAGGGCGTGAGAACGACGTCGACGTCCTAAACGCCAAGGCCGTCGCCGCCCACTTCAAACGAATGGGCCAGGCCCTTCTCGACGACGCCGGACCCCTGGCGGGCAAGACGCTCACGCACTTCTACAACGTGAGCTGGGAGGGCGCTTCCCCCACGTGGACGTTCGGCTTCGAGCAAGCGTTCCGCAGCCGCCGGGGCTACGACCTCCGCCCGTATCTGCCCGTGCTGGCCGGCACGATGATTCGCAGCACAGAGATCACGCGCCGATTCCGCGAGGACTACCGCCGAACGCTCAGCGATTGCTTCTGCGACAACTTCTACGGCGTGCTTCGAGAGCACGCTCACCGCGCGGGAATCAAGTGGCACAGCGAATCCGGCGGGCCGTGGAGCCGTAATACGCCGCTGCTCATCCGGGCCGACCAACTGGCGTTCTGGGCCGCCAACGATATGCCCCAGGGCGAGTTTTGGCACCCCGGGCAGAAGCGCACCAACATCCGCCGAACGGCCATGTCCGCGCACATCTACGGGCGCCCGCTCGTGTCGGTGGAGGCCTTCACGCACATGCAGGCACACTGGTCGGTCTGGCCCGGCGTGATCAAACAGGGGGCCGACGCCGCATTCTGCGACGGGGCGAACTTCTTCATCTGGCACACGTTCTCCGCTTCGCCCCCGGAGTTCGGCAAACCCGGCATCGAGTACTTCGCCGGCACACATCTGAACCCCAACGTGACGTGGTGGGAGCAGGCAGGGGGCTTCCTGACGTATCTGGCCCGCTGCCAGTATCTGCTTCGAAAGGGCCGGTTCGTCGCCGACGTCTGCTGCTACCTCAGCGATCGGAACTACTCCCGATGGTCGCGCGGGACCAAGTGGAGTGCCAAGCCGTCACTCGTCCTGCCTCCGGGCTACACGTATGACGTCGTCAATACCGAGGTGCTCGTCAAGCGACTGTCCGTTGCGGACGGCCGGCTCGTGCTGCCCGACGGCATGCGCTACCGCCTGCTGGTGGTTGACCTGGAAGACGACGCGATTCCGCCCGAGGCGCTCGGCAAGATCCTGCAACTGGCCGAGTCCGGCGCGACGGTCGTCCTCGGCAAGCGTCGGCCCACGCGGACACCGGGCCTGAGCGGATACCCCGACTGCGACGCAAAGCTCAGAAGGCTGGTCGGTGAGCTGTGGGGTCCGGCCAACGGACAGAGCGGCCCGCGTCCGCGGGGCAAGGGACGCGTGTTCCTCGGGGCGGACATGAAGCAGGTCCTCGCGGCCGAGGGGATCCGGCCCGACATCGCCGGACTGCGCGACTACATCCACCGGCGGGCGGACGACCTGGACGTCTACTTCGTCCGGGGAGCCGGGCAGACGAGTCCTACCTTCCGAGTCGCCGGCAGGCAGCCGGAAATCTGGGATCCGGTCACCGGCCGGATTCGCGAGGGGCTCAGCTACAAGCCGACAGGAGACGGGCGGACGATGGTATTCGTTGACCTTCCGGCCGGCGGCACGGTCTTCGTGGTCTTTCGCCAGCCTGCACGTGGGCCTCAGCTCAGCGCGACCGCTCCGGCGTCCAGTGATGTGGAGGTGGACGGGCGAACAGAGCGAGGCGTACGCGTCCATCTTTGGCGACCGGGCCGGCATGTGTTGCGAGACGCGGCCAATCGCCCGCACACGATCGACGCGCCCCAGGTGCCCGAGCCGCTGACGCTGGATGGGCCCTGGGAGGTACGATTCGACCCGCAATGGGGCGGGCCCAAGCACGTCGTCTTCGACGAGCTCACCCCGTGGAACGAACACGCCGAGGAGGGCATCAAGTACTACTCCGGCACGGCCACCTATCGCAGGACGTTTGAGCTGGACGAGGCGGCCACCCGTGGCTTGGTCCGTCTGGACTTGGGCAAGGTCTGCAACATCGCACGCGTACGGCTCAATGGGCAAGATCTGGGCGTCGCCTGGACTGCCCCCTGGACCCGCGACCTGACGGGAGCGGTCCGATCCGGGAAGAACGAACTGGAGATCGACGTAACGAACGTCTGGGCCAATCGTCTGATCGGCGACGCCTCCCTCGCCCCCGACCAGCGACGCACCAAGACCAACGTCGGGTATTTCGCCAAGAGACCCACCAAGATGCGGGCCTGGCAGGGCTACGCCGCCCAAGACCCGCTACAACCCTCAGGCCTTCTGGGCCCCGTCCGGATCGACTTCGGGCGCCAACAGGAGATCCGATTGGAATGGTGAGGGCCTGGGAGATGATGCCGCCGAATTCCTACCAAAGCTCAATCCGGCCGAGACGGCCACAGAGACCCCGCTTCGTCTTACTGGAAGCTCTTGATGAAGCTTAGCCAGTAGTAGAGGGTCGCTGCGCTGAAGACCAGTGCCCAGTAGATGATCGTCGTACAGGTCCACGCCTTTGTCTCTCGGAACTTCATGCTTGTCTCCGGTGCGGATCGGGGCCGCTTACCGTCCTCTGGCTACCCAATCAGGAAGTGTCGTCCATAGAGGAACAGCGGATAGACCACCAGGAAGCCAACAGCCAGGGACAGAGCTACACGCAAGAAGAACTTGACGTCCTCTTTGTTCATGGTCATTCCTCCTGCTCCCTTCCTGCCCGATACAGGCCTCTTCCCTCCAGCCTGGCTTGGCGCTTGACGCGCGTGGCGTATTCCAGCAGTCCCGCGGCGCTGACCTTCGCAATCCTGATATCCGTCTTGGTCTTGTAGCAGATGGCAAAGATCCAGGGATACTCCTTGGCGATCGGCGGCGTGTAGTAGCTCGCATAGATGTCGTCGCCGCGGACCACGACGCCGGTGTAGGCGGTGTCGCCGGTGCTGGGAAGATCGAAAAGGTGCACCAGTTGGTGCTTCTCCACTTCATAGAAAGCCGTTCTCTTCGGCGAGAAGTGGTTGCCCAGATCGATGCGCGGCCCCATGTGATTCCTGCCGACGGCAAAGATCCTCTTGCCCAAGGCAAAGAGCGTAGCCCCGTCGAGGCGCGTGATGAAGCTGTGGGCATAGGACCACTCGGCATATGGCGGGGGCGACGAGGCGATGATGGTGTTTCCGGTGGGATTCCCAAACAGGTACCCGCTTGTGCCCAGGCTGCTGCACCGAAGCGTTGCGATGATCCCGCCGTCAGGCCGGAATTCCATCGTGGGCTCACCGTTGCCGTGGGCGGTGAAGACCTCTGAGACCTCCTCCCAGTTGACCCCGTCCTGCGTCTTGAACAGAACGGTGATCTGATTCCGGTACGCGGGTTTCCTGCCGAACGCGATGACGTACCAGGTCTTGCCGTCTCTGGTCTTGGGCCGCCACAGCATCCAGCCGCCGGAGGTTGCCCGCTTTGCCTGACCGTCCACCGTGTGGCGCGTGGTGACGGTCACCAGTTCTTCGGGTGTCCGCCAGGTGATCCCGTCATCGCTGACCGACCAGTAGGTCGTTCTCGGATCGGGATCGAACTTCAGATTGGGCAGGAAGTAGAGAAACAACCGGCCGTGTATGACGGCGAACTTGGGGTCCCGCACGTCCGTATCGGGGACGGTGATGCGGGCCACCTCCTCCCACTTCCTGGCGTCAGCGGACCTTTGCACGACGAGGGCGCCCCTCTTGTCTTCCAGGTGCCACTTGGTTTGCGCATGGATCAGGAAGAAGAACCCTTGGTAGTGAATCATGTCCGTGTTGGAGGCGTGCTGCCTTGCCGGGTCGTCGCCGGCGGGCACAGCCACCCAGTGCTCGAGCTTCAGGATCGGGTCGGTGTCGAAAGAAGGCGGACTTCGTAGGTCCCAGTAGATGGTCGCTACGGATATCAGCAAGACCGGAAGCAGAAACAGCCCTCCCGCAACCTTCAGACCGAGTCTCAGTGGTTTCATACGTGGGCCGGCGGCGGAAGGGCTTCCTCGTGAGGTTACCTCGTCGGGCAGGGGACTCTCAACAGCACGCTGAGTCTCCTGCTTGGATAATTCGTTTGGGCCTTCCATGTCTGCCATGTGGAGCCCCTTCGCGAGCGGGTGTGGTTTTGGATAGGGGCCCCGGGGAAGTCTTCCGAAGAGGCCCTGCTTCTGCCACGGGCCATGCTCGCCCGAGCGCTGCTGCGAATCTGGAATGCATCTTGATCTGCTGCATTAGGCGGTCGGTGTCAGGGCTTCGTCCTGTCCGGGCTCAATCGCCGTCAATCACGACGCCGCGGAAGAACAGATCCTCCACGAACGCGGCCGTCTCTTCGGCCGAGGCGCCCTGCGCGTTCCAGACGCCGGCCGAGCCGATCGCCTCGATGACACCGGCCAGACACGTCGCCACCCGGATCGGCGGGAGATCTCGGAACAAACCTGACCGCACGCCGGAGGCATACACGTCACTGACTTTCTCAAGCGACGACCTGCGGAGTCGCGTCACCTCGCCTTCCGGGTCCTTGAGTCCCTCCGGGAGCCCCTGCATCTGCCGATAGTACAGCTTCACAGCCGCCGCGTTCTCCGTCATCAGGCCGATGGTCGTCCGGATGTACCGCGAGATCCTCTCTCTCGCGTCGCCGTCGGCCTCGAGGGCGGCCAGGACCGCCTCGACGAACGTGCGCGTGAACGTCTTGACCAGTTCGGCGTAGAGGGCCTCCTTGCCGGTGAAATGGTTGTACAGTGTGCCGGTTGCGAACTCGGCCTCGGCCGCGATTTCGCGCATCGTGACGCTGTGGTAGCCCTTCTCCAGCAGCAATCTCATCGCCACCTCGAGGATCTCAGTGCGGTGCCTCAGCCGCTGCCGCTCCTTTCTGGATGGCTCACTAGCGAGTTTCTGCATGGTCCGCTCCTGAACCTCCCTTAGCCGGAGCGGCCGCCCGCAACGCGACGACCTCTTGATGTGCCCGTCGATCCTACACGGAGATCAGCCTCGGTCAACCCGCGGCCGAGCGGCCCCCCGCGCTCGGACCCACAGATCCCCAGGTCCCCAATGGGCTCTGGCCTTGACAAGACATGAACAACTGTTCATAATATGAACGTCTGTTCAGGTTTCGGGCTCAGCGGGGCATGTGGCGTGGTCGGTGGCGAGCTGGGACGTACGCACCGTCTCGATACGCGCGATGCAATGTCAAACGACGCATCGAGGCCCCGGTGCTTCCGGAGGCGTGTCTGGGGAAAAGCAACGGAGGGTGGATCCTCAACGAATCACTCAGGAGGGACGTCTCACGACATGGCGCGGGCATCAGTCTGGCGCTGGGGGGTAGTGATCGCGTTCTTGACGGCGGGGTGCGTAGCTTCCCATCCGCAAGCCGGAGACCAGCCGCCCGGGGTGAGGACGCCCGCGACCCAGCCCAAACCGGCTGCTCGCGACCCGTTGCTGGCCGCGCGGCGTGCCCAGGCACTCGCGTTCATCCGGTGGTTCGAATCCCGCTACGTCGGCGATATGCAGCGCGTCGCCGGAATGTCCACAGACGTGGCCGACAGCATCCAACGGATCGGGCTGGAGAAGACCATCGCGCGATACGTGGCCAACCGCCGTGCGGAGCTCGACTATGCGGTGGCCCATCGAGACCCAGGCACGGTTCCCCAGTTCGAGCTCGATCGCATCGCGCGTGGCAAGTATGAAGGTGTGATCGCCAACGTCAGCACGAGCGGGAAGTGGATCGACTACGGCAACAAGCACGTAGTTGCAGGAATCAAGCGCGCCTACAAACAGAAGGCCCGTGTGTGGATCCCTTTCTATCGCCGCCTTCTCTCCGCTCCGGGGTCGGCTGTGGATCGTGACTTCCGGGCACTGATCCGACGGGCGCTGACTCGGAGGGAGTACGAGAAGACCGTCGAGGCGAGTCTTCGCGCTACGAAGGTCTTCTATGCATCGCTGAAGAAGGGCGTGGTTTGGTATGCGCCGTGGGCGCCGTTGATCAGGCGCTCCCTGGACAGTGCGCTGGCCAAGGACCGGGCGATCTGGCTGGCGACAGTTCCGGAGATCTACGACCAGGGCCCCACGGGGGGACACTGACCTGTCGGACGACACCATGAGCAACCGATCTCGATCGTCCGCACTTGCCCAGCCGCAATGGGTCCCGGGAAGGGCGGCCCTGCGTCGGTCCGCATTTGCCTTGGCGTCTGTGTTCCTGATGCTCTGTTGTCTAACGTCAAGCGAGGCCAACGCTCAGTCGGCCAAGGACCCGCCGACCTCGAGACCGGCTGCGGTGACCGGACAGGAGGTATCTCACTGGACGAGGCTACCGATCTGGGGCGACGAGGCCCGCGAGCGCGGCTTCGAGCTGCCGTCCCCCCTCGGTATCTCGGGCAGCGTCTATACCGAGAAGCAGGACTTCGAGGTCGTGGACCTGAAGGTCGGGTGGTTCGGTGACCTCCTGGCGGACATCGATGAGATCATCGCCGTCGGCGATGCCAAGACGGAGCAAGCCGTATGGAACACTCGGTTTGACACGTGGGTCCTGCCGTTCTTGAACTTGTACGGAATCCTCGGCCACATGAACGGGGGAGCCGACATCGGGCTAGGGCCCCCGGGTATCCCCATCTGTGACCTCAAGCTGGACTACAACGGGCCAACGCTGGGCGGGGGCGGCACGCTGGCCGGTGGTTTCAAGCCCTTCGAGGACCGATCCACTACCGTGTTCGGTCAGGCGGATCTGAACTTCACCAAGACCTTCCTGTGCTTCGATAAGCTGGGGGTATCCACGGATGCCGGCATCGATACGTGGGTATTCAGCTCACGACTCGGCGTGAGGGAGCGCATTCTGCCCGATTCGCCGCTTGGCGAGACGTATCTTTCTCTCTTCGGGGGGGCCATGTACCAGGACGTTCAGAGCGTCATACCCGGTCGCGTCGAGATGCTCGGGATGGCCTTCAGCGTGGAACAGGAAGCCCGCAACTCGTGGAACCCGATCTTCGGGAGTCGCTTGGAGATCGGCAAGAACTTCGATCTGATGGTCGAGGTCGGCGTTGGGGGACGCCAGTCCTTCATGCTGGCGGCGACGTTTCGATTTTGATCCGACGAGCGGGTCTCTGGTTGTGCCGTCGCACAGAGGCGCGAGGTCATTGATGCCCGATCGAACCTTCGACGATCATTCTCCCCCATGGGCCGTGCGGCTCTTCAACCGGCTGGTCAGACAACTGAAGCGCTTCGGATTGGGCCTGAACGGCATGACCGAGGAGTCGATTCTCGCAACGGCTCGCCGACGAACGGGACTCACGGAATTCCGCGACGAGGCGTTCCGTGTTCCGCTTGGAGTTCTGATCCAATCGTTCCGCGACGACGCGAGGCTTCACCCTTTCGGACGAATGATGATGCGCCGCCGCTTGGTCGCGTTTGCCTGCAACCGCCTGAGAATCGATAACGACCTCCGGCGTCATCCCGAGATCCTCGACGAGCCGATTCGCCGTCCCCTCTTCGTGACCGGGCTGCCCCGAACCGGAACAACGCTTCTGCACAATCTCCTGTCGCTCGATCCGGCAAGCAGACCGCTGCTGACTTGGGAGGCTTTCTGGCCATCGCCTCCGCCCCATCCAAGCGCTGGTCAGACCGATTCGCGGGTCAAACGGGCTCGGGCACTGGTCAACCTGATGTATTGGCTCGCACCGCAGTTCCGCATCATCCACGCGCTGGACCCTGATGGCCCCGACGAGTGTGTCTCGTTGACCTTCAACACGTTTGTCTCGCAAGCCTTCTCGATGATGGCGAATCTGACCCGTTACGAAGCGTGGCTAACCGAGCTTGCTTTCGATCAGTGGGTGGTCGCGTACAGATACTACAAGACCCAGCTTCAGCTCCTGCAGTGGCAGCGGCGCGCAGAACACTGGATCCTCAAGAGCCCGATGCATCTCCCGGCGCTGGATGCCCTGCTCGCCGTCTTTCCCGATGCCTGCATCGTCCAGACCCATCGCGACCCCATCAAGGCCGTTCCATCTCTGTGCAGCCTGGCGGCCACGGTGCACGCCATAGTCACCGATGAGCTCAATCTGTCCGAGATCGGTCTGAGGATCGCGCAGACTTGGGCGGAAGCGACCCGGCGCGCAGACGACGTGCGGGATACGTCGCCCGAACACTTCCTCGACGTTCATTACGATGACCTCATTGGCGACCCCATCGCCACAGTGCACCGCATCTACGAGCACTTCGGCTACGGGCGGAGCGAGCGCATGGACAGCGCGATGCGGGATTGGCTGGCGCGCGACGCCAGCCAGAAGCGAGCGTCGCACCGGTACGATCTAGCGCAGTTCGGCTTGGACCCCCCGACGATCACACGCCTCTTCAGTGGCTACTACGAGCGGCACCGCATCGCGTGTGAGTCGGTCGGTGTGGGGTGACCTCGCGAGCGGGTGTCCGTAGCGGCCCGACGCGTTGTTCAGATCGTCAAAGATCAGGAGTAACCCGTTTGGCTTTCTGGCTGGCTCTGGCATGCACCGAGAAGGGAGCCAGCCTCCGCTGGGCATTCGCTACTTCTTGAAGTGGTGGTCCGCGAAGTCCAGGAACCGATGCCAGTCGTACATCTCGACCGAGTGCCCGCCTTCCCGGATGTGATAGCCCACGTCGCTCTTGATGATGGGCTTGCCTACGGGGGGTGACTTCTCGGAAGTCAGGCCTTTCTTGCCGAGCAGACGGTACACCTCGCTTGCGTGATAGGCGCCGAGGTACTCGCCGCGCGGGTCGGCCCAGGTGTCTTCTACGCCACTGTGTACGTAGACGGGGCGTGGTGCGATCAGGGCCAGCAGCATGTGTTGGTCGACGGGCAGGTCGTCTTCCTGATTCACGAACTTCCACGCGTTCCGGCAGAGCCAGTAGGGGAACCGCGTGACCATCTTGGCCAACGTCTCCCCACAGCGCCGCCGCCATAGCGCCGCTCCCGCGCAGCCGGACTGTGCCGAAATCGCCATGGCAAAACGCTCGTCCTGTGCGGCCGTCCAGAGGGCGGCCTTGCCCATCTTCGAGTGTCCCATGATGGCCACCCGCGCGTGGTCGACGTCGTCATCCGTTTCGAGGTAGTCCATCGCGCGCATGGCGCCCCAAGCCACCGCGGACAGGACGCCCCACTCATTCGCTTTGGGGAAGCTCTGTCCCTTCCTGTAGAACAAACGCTGTATGCTGCGATCGAAACTCACTTCGTTGTGGCCCACGAGATCTTGCTGATACACGGCGACGAACGCGTAGCCACGATCGAAGAGCTCCCCCAAAGGCAAGCCGTTGTAGGTCTTTTCCGGTTCCCGGATGCTCCTGCGAAACCCATGCGTGCGGGTGTCGTTGAAGCTGTGCATCAGGAACGCGGGGGAGGGTCCGTCCGCCTTGTTCGGCACGAAGACCAGGATTAGCATCTCGGCCTTGCCCCGGTCGTTGCTGATGCGAATCGCCACATCCTTACGCGTGGCCTTGCCCTTCATGTAGTCCCGATCCGTCTTCGTGACCTGGAAGGCGATCTTGATCGGGCTTGCGGGCGCTGGCACCCGACCGTACACGAGGTTGCTGAAGAGCGAGAGAATCTGCGGGCGTCGGACCTTCACCCATTCGTCCGGCGTCGTGATCGCCTTGCCCTCCGCCGACACCAGAAGCGCAGGAAGCTCGTAGTGCGGCACCTTGGTCTCGTCGTAGTTCACGTCGCTGTCATGTTCCTTCTTCTCCCTGGCGCCGCTGGGTCCTGCAAGGCTCATGAGCAGCAGTCCCGCTAGGCAAATGGGCATCGTCTTCATGGCCTCTCCTCCCGAAACGCGCGGCGGACCGGCACCCTATCAGAACCCCCGGGGGTTTCAAGCGTCGCCTCCAAAGCGCGCTTTCGCGTTTGACCGATTGCCCAGGAGGTCAGTGGGCGAAGGTCGAGGCGGAGAGTTGATGCGTCCTGCGGAATCAACGAGGATGGGGTCCTCTGGAGGGACGGCCAAGAGACAAGACGAACGCGGCGCAACGAGAAGCTATGAAAGGGCGCGGGGCATGAGAGGGCTACCGATTGCTTTGGTGGTTATCGCACTGGCGGCTTGCAGCGCGTCGGTCGCCGAAGAGCACACCGCGCGTTCCGAAGCCGGTGAGACCGCCGTGACGGATCTCGAGCGAGGTTTCACCGATCCGCCGCTGCAGGCGCGGACGCGCTGCTACTGGTGGTGGCTCAACGGGAACGTGACCCAGGAGGCCATCACCCGCGACCTCGAGGAGATGAAGGCGAAGGGGTTCGGCGGGGGGATGATCTTCGACGCCGATGGCTCCAACCAGCGCGGTAACGACGGGGTGCCCGCCGGGCCGATGTTCGGTTCGGCCGCGTGGCGGCAGCTTCTCCGACACGCGATGCAGGAAGCGGATCGGCTCGGGCTGGAGTTGAGCCTGAGCATCCAAAGTGGGTGGAACCTCGGCGGGCCTGACGTCACGCCGAACCGGGCCGCCAAGCAGCTCACTTGGTCTGAAACCCGTATCGAGGGCTCCAAGAAGATAGACGTGGTGTTGCCGATCCCGCCCCATCGGGCGGGCTTCTACAAGGACGTGGCCGTGTTGGCGTATCGGCTGAAAGCCTCTGCCGTGCCCGAGAACGCGCCGACGATCACGGCAAGTTCCTGGGAGCCCGATCACCCGCCTTCGCGCGCCATCGACGGGGACACGGCCAGCTTCTACGTATCCGCCGGAGACAAACCGGGAGACGGGCCGAGCGAGAAGCGGCCCGAGTGGCTTCAGCTCGAATTCGTTAAGCCGGTGACCGTTGCCAGCACGGAAGTCCTCGGGCGCCCCAGGTACGACCCACGCATGTGCGAGCTTCAGGTGGCCCGAGACGGGAGGGGGTTCAAGCGCGTCCGGCGGTTTCGCGTACGGCCCGAGCGATTGGCCCAGACGCGCTTCACCCCGGTCGAGGGGCGCGTCTTTCGGCTGCTCCTTCTGGGCGCCTACGATCCCCGCTCGCCCAAGGCGCCGCGAAACGTCCAGGTGGCCGAGTGGTGGCTACTGGGTCCGGACGGCCAGGCGGTCGAGGGAATGTTCCTTCGTAGGCCGATCCGGGTGCTGAGACTCAAGGCGGCCTTCCACGAACTGGGTGGCTCCGCACCGGACTGCCGCTACCTGCTGGATGACCTCCCCGCTGCGCCAAACGAAGAGGACGTCCGCGTCGGCGACGTCGTGAACCTGACTCCCCGAGTCGATGCGACGGGACGCCTCCGGTGGCAGGCGCCGAAGGGGACGTGGGCGGTGTTGCGGTTCGGGTATGCGCCCACCAGTGCGCATGTATCTACCGCGAGCGGGGATTGGACAGGAATGGTCATCGATTACCTCAGTACGCCAGCGCTCCGCACCTACTGGGACCGGCACGTTCGACCCCTTCTGGACGACGTCGGCCCCAGGGCCGGCAAGGTCGTGAAGTACCTGCACACCGACAGCTATGAATGCCGCGGCATGAACTGGACCCCGGGATTTGAGCAGGAGTTCCGCAAACACCGCGGATACGACCCCATCGCCTACCTGCCCGTGATTGCCGGTAAGATCGTGGAGAGCCGGGCCGCCAGCAATCGCTTCCTGGCCGATTTCCGCAAGACGATCGGCGACTGCATCGCCGAGAACCACTACACCATCTTCGCCAACCTGTCGCACCAGGCCGGTCTCGAGGTGCATCCCGAGTCGGGCGGCCCGCATGCGGGCCCGTTTGACGCCCTGAAGTGCCTGGGGCGAAGCGACGTGCCCATGAGCGAGTTCTGGGTGCCGTCGCCCCATCGTCCGCGACCGGAGAATCGCTTCTTCGTCAAGCAGGCGGCCAGCGCGGCCCACATCTACGGCAAACGCCTGGTCGCGGCCGAAGGCTTCACCTCGATCGGCCCGCATTGGGACGACGTCCTGTGGCAGGCTGCCAAGCCGAGCTTCGATCACGAGGCCTGCGATGGGCTGAACCTGACGTTCATCCACACCTTCACGTGCTCCCCTCGCAAGATGGGGCTGCCCGGGCAGGAGTACTTCGCGGGCACGCACTTCAATCCGAACGTGACGTGGTGGAACAAGGTGGGGCCCTTCATCGCCTATCTGAACCGCTGCCAATACATTCTCCAGCAGGGCCAGTTCGTGGCGGATGTGCTCTACTACTACGGCGACCACGTCCCGAATCTGGCCCAGCGCAAGGAGGTCGATCCGGCCGGTGCGCTGCCCGGCTTCGATTACGACCACATGAACGAGGAGGTTCTGTGCAAAGGGCTGGCATTCACCAACGGCAGGCTCACACTGCCGAGCGGCATGCGATACCGACTGCTCGTTCTTCCGGACCATGCGGTCCTGTCGCCGGCTGCATTGGCCAAGGTGCACGACCTGGTCCGCGCCGGAGCCACCGTCGTCGGCCCCAAACCCAGACGCGTGATGACGCTGTCGGGCATCCCCGAGAGCAAGGAACAGTTCAGCAGACGTGCCGACGAGCTTTGGGGCGACGCAAAGACCGAGAGGGGCGAGAATAGGTTTGGCCGAGGCCGTGTAATTTGGGGTATGACTGCACGACAGGTCTTGCTGCGCGACGGCGTGTTGCCGGACTGTGAGTTCCAGGGCGCAGGCGACCGTCCACTGGACTACATCCATCGACAGTTCGGCAGCACCGACATCTACTTCGTCGCTAACCTGACAGAACAGGCCGTCAGCGCCCGGGGCATCTTCCGCGTGGACCGGAAGCAGCCCGAGCTCTGGGATCCTCTGACGGGGCAGATGCGCCAAGCCACTGCCTTTCGCCAGTCGAACGGCCGGACCGTCGTTCCCTTGGAGTTGACTCCCTACGGCTCTCTGTTCCTGGTGTTCCGCAAGGCTATCCCGCCTGACGCGGCAGGAACGGCCAAACGGAACTTCCCGTCCTATACGACCCTCAGTCAGGTCAAGGGACCGTGGACCGTGCGCTTCGACCCGAAATGGGGTGGTCCGGCGTCCGTGGTGTTCGATCGACTGGTCGATTGGTCCAAGCACCCGGATGCGGGTATCCGGTACTACTCCGGGACCGCGACCTATGCCAAGACGCTGCGCCTGCCGGAAACCCTCCTTCGGTCGGTCGACGGTCTCGCGCTGGATCTCGGTGACCTCAGTCACCTGGCCGAGGTCAGGTTGAACGGGAAGTCTCTCGGGATCTTGTGGTGCAAGCCGTTCCGAGTCGAGATCACCAGGGCAGTCCGGCCCGGAGACAACCTCCTGGAGATCGAGGTGGTCAACAACTGGACCAACCGACTCGTCGGCGACGCCGCGCTGCCGCCCGAGCAACGACGGACGCGAACCAACATCACGAAGATCACGAAGGACACGCCCCTCGCGACATCTGGACTCTTGGGCCCGGTGCGCCTGATGAGGATATGTGCAGGCGAGCTCGAGCGAAGGGACTAGGGAAGATCCACGGTGCGGTACGGATGTGCATGACGGCTTGGCTGGGGTGGGTTGCAGAGCTACCCCATTCCTCTTCTTGTCCCACTTCCGTGGAGTCCTGAGATGAGAGAAGCCAAGGTCAGAGTGGTCTATCGGCTTGTGTGCGTGATGTGCGTCTGCCTCTGTTCTCCATGCTCGTGGGGACAGGTCGCAAGCACGGTCTTCGAGCAGTCCGGCTTCGCTGACCGGGGATACGCCGGGTTCAGCATACTCCCGGGTGACGAGCCTCGACGGTTCCAGGCCATCCCTGATGTGGTGACCCCGCACGTGCCCTGGGGCAAGCCGCTGACGGGTCGGCCGCTGCGGGTCCTGGCCATCGCCCACCGGCACGCAGGGCGATGGCCCGTGGAGCTGCTGCAGCGGTTCGATCTCGAGCTCAAGGTTGTCTACGGCGGCAAGGTTGACGACGCGGGCCCGCCCCACTCGGGCTACATCGGCCAACACCGCACCGACGTTCAGGCCCGGGTGCTTCAGGCAATGAACGAGCCAGTGGATGTGCTGATCTCGGACATCTCGATTCCAGCCTTGGGTGATCGCGTGCAAGAACGGCTGGCCGAATTGCTGGGCCGAGGCGTTGGCTATATCGGCCGGACGGAAGGTCTGGAGCTGGGTTCGCGAGCGCGGGCCGCCGGACAAGAGAAGGACATCGTGGCCTCGACGGTGCCGGTTGCCGGGCTCAGGCTGATGTCCAGGGAGTACGGCTCGATCGACAAGGCCGCCGGGCAGATTGTCAAGATGTGGGAGAGCAAGGGCGCCGGGCGGATCGCCAACCCCTGGGACTACCCCCGTGACGACGCCATGCCCGATCCCGACCGCCTCCAGTATCCCTGGCTGATCAGCATGGAACAGGAGGCATGGTGCTTACTGGTGGGGCGGTTGGTGTTTTGGGCCGCCCGGCGAATGCCCGCCAAGAGCGCGGCTTTTGTCGATTGGCCAGCAGAAGCGATTGACCGCGAGGACCTGCCTTTCGCGCTGTCGCTCTCGACAGGACCTCGCAAGGATGCCAGCCTTACGGTTCGAGTCTGGGATGCCGATGGTCGCCTTCGTCATCGCGGCACGGATCTGTCGATCCCGGTGTTGCCGGTAGGACGATACTTCGTGGGCGTGCAACTCGTTTCGGGCGACGACGTGCGGGATTGGTCGATCGGGACCCTATCGGTGCGCTCGGCGGTCGACATCGCGGGACTCGATCTGGACAGCAGATTCAAACGGCGGCGGGACAAGATTCGGGCGAACGTCACGCTGTCGGCCGGGCCTCCCAAGGGCTCGAGGTTGCACCTCGAGGTCGTGGACAACTTCGGGCGCTGCGTCGCTCGAGAGCATGTCGATGCGGCCAAGACGGTCGCGTTCGAAGCCGGATTGCTCGAGTCATTGCACATGTACAACTATGTGAACGTTCGGTTGTCAGACGCCGAGGGCCAGGTCCTGGCCGAGACGCGAAGCGCGTTCTTCATCGCGCAGCCGCGTCCTGCCCCGGACGACCTCTCGTGGGTCGTCTGGGCCGGATGTCCCTTGCACCCACGACAGCGGAATCACGTACGCCGCTTGGCCGAGATGGGCATGGCCGGTCTCGTGAATGGCGCCCATCACGGTGCAACGGAGAAGAGTGTCGTCCCTGTCCAGGCGGCGGCCGTGCACAACGCGCATTCCATCCTGTATGTGACGCACCTCTACCGAGGCGTTCGTGTCAAGGACGGCGTCCGCCGACCGTGCATAACGGACTCTCGACACCTGGCCACATCCACCTCACCCTCCGTGGACTGGCTGTAGC
>CAYMLO010000058.1:0-58102 GCA_964390905.1 uncultured Planctomycetales bacterium
CCCGGCCCCAGTGGACCATCGGCTCGACGTACTTAAAGCCGAGCTCCGCCGCCTTGGCCACGCCCCACGCAAAGGGCTTCTCGGCCCGCCGGATGAACTCCATGTTTGCGCCGATCGCGATCTGTGCCATCACTGGCTCCTCCTCTTGGCTGAATGACTCGTCTGCAACCCGTCCTGGCGCAGCATTGTACCGGCTCGGCCCCAGCTAGACTAACATCGTTGGGACGAGCACGAAGCCCGGCAGCGCAATCAGAGCCGCGACCGTGAGGGAGTGGTCAGGGGGGCGACCGTCGGTCGCTCCCGGAGCACTCCCTCACGGTCGTGCCTCTGATTCCCAACGGAAGCCAAGTAGGGCGGGTTCCACCCGCCAGGACACCCACCACCAGGCAACGACGGCGGGTGGAGCCCGCCCTACCCCCTTGACCGGTCTAACCGCGCAGAAAGAATCCGAACCAGCGTGCATTCCCGTAGGCTTGCGGGGACCCCGAGGACGGAAACGGAGATGGGCGCCGTCGCCGGACCCGCGGGGGAGCCCGCCATCACGTCACTGCGATCCGTCGGCCCTGCTCGGCGGACTGCAACGCGGCGAGGGTGGTTCGTAGGGTGTCGGCGGCCTCGGAGAGCGTGCAGGCGGGGGCGGCGCGGCCCTCGACCGCTTCCAGGAAGGCCTGGGCCTGGGCGACGAAGAAGTCGTCTCGCTCGAACGTCCGCGGACCCGACCAGGTCCACTGCTCGTCCTTACACACGCCCAGCCGCCAGTCGGGCGTCTCGACGCGGAGCGTGCCGGCCGTACCGGCGAACTCGGTCCGGCCGTCATTGTTCGTCTGGAACTGGTTCAGCGTGATCGTCCCGATCGCGGGGCCGTTGCGGAAGCGCAGGATCAGCGACGCGGCGTCCTCCACCTCGACGCCGGGCAGGACCAGGTGGTCAGCCTCGCAGCAAACGCTCGCCGCCGGGCCCATACACCACAGGACGAAGTTGAGTACGTGGGTGACGGCGTCCTGAAGCGCCCCGCCGCCGGTGGCGTGGCGGGTGTAGTAGATCTCTCGGTAGGCGGGCCGGTACGTCGGGAAGTGCTGCCCCGACGAGGCGACCACCGTCATGACCTGTCCGATCTCGCCCGCATCGATCCGCTGCTTGAGCTCGATCATCGGCGGCATGGCCCGCATGACGTAGGCGACCGAGAACACGACGCCCTTCCGCTCGATCGCCTCGGCCAGATCGTCCGCGCCGTCCAGAGAAGTGCTAAGCGGCTTTTCGCACAGGACATTGCAGCCGGCCTCGACGGCCCGGCGGGCCATCGGGATGTGCAGGTGCGCGGGCGTGCACATGACCACCACGTCGTAGGCGGACAGGTCGACGGCCTCATAGTCGTCGAACGTGGCCGCCACGTCGTAGTCGCGCTGCAGCCGCTCGCGGATGGCAGGACTGACGTCGCACAACGACGCGCGAACGTTGCCCAATCTCAGGAAGCAACGAAGGTGCCGCTCACCGATCGATCCGCCGCCCACCACCAGGATGTCGTGCGATGCCAAGCCCGCGCCTCCCTTCGATCCGTTCCGTCATCGCCCGAGCCGCAGGATTCATCCTGCGCCGAGGACGTTTCTGCTGCGGGGCATCCGCGCGACATGAATGTCGCGGCTCGGGGCGGCACGTCGCCCCTGACGTCCGAACTGTCAACGAATCATCCACTCGTCCGGCGTGACCATCAGGACGGGCTCGCGTCGGAGCAGGTCCAGCCGCAGCAACATCCGGGCCACGTAGCCGAATCGTTCGGGCACCAGGTGACGGGCCGCCAACAGGCCTGCCGCGTGTGCTGGATTGCCGTCGAGCCACCGCAACAGATCCGTTCGCACACCGACGGAGACCTCGTCCTCGTCGTCCTCCATCCCCAGCGCCTCTGTGATGTAGTCGAACAGCGTCTTGGGCTTGGGCATGATGCGGACCTCGTAGTCGGCAAGCTTCGCCCGCGCCGCCGCGTGCCGGATGGACGCGTCCATGCCGCCGAGCTTATCGACCAGGCCCTTGGCCAGCGCCTGGCGGCCGGTGTAGACGCGCCCGCCCGCAAGCGCGTCGATGTCGCCCTTTAAACGCTCCCCCCGCCCGCTGACGACGGACCGCTTGAACTGCCCGTAGGACTCGTTCATCAGGTTCATCACGACCTTGCGCTCGCGTTCGTTGAACGGCCGGGTCATGTTGTACAGGCCGGCGTTGCGTCCGAACGTGTAGGTATGGGTGGAGATGCCGATCTTGTCGAACAACCCGCTCAGAGCCACCTTGCCGCCCACCACCCCGATCGACCCGGTCAGCGTGCCTGGCTCGGCGAAGATTGCGTCGGCGCCGGCCGCGACATAGTACCCGCCGCTGGCGGCGATGTCGCCCATCGAGACGACCAGCGGCTTGCCCGCCTTTCGCACGGCCAGGGACGCCTGGTAGATGATGTCGCTGCCGAGAGCCGATCCGCCGGGCGAGTCCACTCGCAGAACGACGGCCCGGACCGTCTTGTCCCCGGCCGCCTTGATCAGGGCGCTTTGAAGCGTTGTGCTGCCGGCGATCACCTCGCCGAACAACGTCTCGCCGCCCTTGCCGGTCATGATCATGCCGTCCACGTAGATCAGCGCGATCACGTTCTTGCCCTTCTTGCCCGCCGGATCCATGATGTCCTTGAGCAGCTTGAAGAAGCCGAACGGCGAGCCGAAATCGAGTTCCGGCGCCTTCTTGCGACCGTAGCGCTTGGTCAGCTCGGCCCCCTCGAAGCGCTTCTGGACCCGCTGGACGAACTCGTGCCGATAGCAGAGCTCGTCGACGAGCTTCGCGGCGGCGGCCTGGCGGGCCGTCAATGGGCCCTTGTCGATCAGGTCGCGGACCTCCGCTGGGGGCAGGCCGCGCGACTGGGCGATCGTGTCGACCATCTGCGCGTAGAAGTCACCCAGCAGGCGGTTCGTCTGTTCGATGCTCTCTTTGCTGGGGCCGGTCTGGGTGTAGGGTTCGCCCGAGCTCTTGTAGTCGCCGCAGTGGTGGATGTCGGCGACGACGCCTATCTTGTCGAGCAGGCCCTTGAAGTACATCTTCTCCGACGATATCCCCACCAGCCCCAACACGCCGCTGGGCGCCATGCTGACCCGGTTGCACGCAGCGGCGATCATGTAGGTGCCCGCGTTCCCCGAGGCCAAGTAGCAGTGGACGTCCTTGCCGATCTCCCGCAGTCGGCCTATGGCCACGCGGATCTCCTGAATCTGCGCCCAGCCCAGCACCGGATCATCCAGCCACAGGGCCACTCCGCCGACGTCCTTGTCCTTGACGGCCTTGTCCAGGCGCACCAGCAGCTCGCGAAGCGTACCGCGGTGCTCGCCGAACAAGCCGAACGTCATCCCACGGGGTGCCTCGAACAACGGTCCGTGGAGGCGAAACATGGCGATCTTCTTGGCGGACGCCCGCTCGGTTTCCGCCCGGGCCTCCCCGCTCAGCACGACAGACGCAAACGCAAGCAAGACCACAAGACGCGTGTTCATGTCCGGGATCCTCCAGTACGGTTCCGCCGACACGCCGCGCCGCTATTACGTCTCGACGCGCCGCCGACCCCAACCATGATAGTCTCCCCCACCGTCCACGCCAAAGCCGTCGAAGCCGTCGTTCGGCCCGAAGCCCAACGAGCCGATCGAGGTGGTGGCCTGGAGGCGGTCGATGTGGGCCGGGATTGCTGTAGCAGGCTCTGGCAGGCTGCTACCTGGCTCGCGCGAACCAACCGCGGGTGGCCAGGCAGATCTTGACCAGCATCAGCATCACGGGGACCTCGATGAGCACGCCGACGACGGTGGCCAGCGCGGCACCTGACTGGAGTCCGAAGAGCATCGTCGCGGTGGCGATGGCCACCTCGAAATGGTTGGAGGCCCCGATCATGGCCGACGGGGCGGCGTCCTGGTAGGTTAGGCGCAAGAGCTTGGCCAGCCCGTAGGCAAGCCAGAAGATCAGGTTGGTCTGGATGAACAGCGGGATCGCGATCCACAGGATGGTCAGCGGGTTGCCGAGGATCACCTCGCCCTTGAACGAGAACAGGAGCACCAAGGTCACCAGAAGCGCTACGATGGTCACGGGCGTCAGGAGGTGCAGGAACCTCGTCCGAAACCACTCGATCCCCTTAGCGCGGATGATCCATTTGCGCGAAACGTACCCGGCCACGAGGGGCAAGGCCACGTAGATCCCGATCGACACCAGCAGCGCCTGCCAGGGAACCGGCAGCCTGCCGACCCCGAGGAGATAGCCCCCCAACGGGCCGTAGAGAAGAAGCATCGTCAGGGAGTTGATGGCGACCATGATGAGGGTGTGGCCGTCGTTGCCCCGCGCCAGGTACCCCCACACCAGCACCATCGCCGTGCACGGAGCGATCCCCAGCAGGATGCACCCGGCCAGGTAGCTTCGCCACAGGGGCACCTCCAGCATCTTGACGCCGTCGACGAGGACGACCCGGCCCACGCCGTGGGCGTCTCCGACCCCCAGGTCCAAACCGAACGGGACCTTCACGTGGTCGACCGCATCCGTCCCGATGAGCCCGAGGAACAACCCGCCCAGGCAGAAGATCGAGATCGCGTACATGGTGAAGGGTTTGATCGCCCAGTTGACCACGAGCGTCAGCGCCACGGGCTTGGCGTTCTTGCCCGCCCGGAGGACCTCGGCGAAATCGATCTTCACCATGATCGGGTACATCATGAAGAACAGGCAGGCGGCGATGGGGATCGAGACGACGGGCGCTTCGTTCACGTAGATGGCCAGGCCGTCCAGATAGGCCGCGAACGCCGGAACCGCCTTGCCCAGCACAATGCCCGCGACGATGCAGAGGACCACCCACAGCGTCAGGTACTTCTCGAAGACGCTCAGACCTTTCGGCTGTTTGCCAGCGCGTTCCTGTGCCGCCATCAACTCGCCTCTTTGCCTCTGGCGCAGTCGGGAACAAAGCGACAGAGGCATGATCGCAAGGAGTCACAGTGTGCGAGCCTAGCCATCCTGCTTCTCTCTCCTGCGCTCCGCGGCTTCCGCCACCCGCTCCATGATCGCTTGCAGCTTGGCCTTCTGTTCCCGCTCCTTTTCGTTCTTGGGCTCCTGTTCGGGGTGGGTGACGCGCCAGGTAATCCGGCCGCTGAGTGGGGGCTCCGGAAAGGCGCCGGGGTCGTGGAGCATGTAGTCCCGGAAGGGCGTGGGCGCCTCCTGGTAGCAGGACCAGACCGCCTGACGCAGGACCTCCGGCGAGCCCTCGTTGATCAGGTCCACGACGGTGATCTGCCTGCGAAAACGCTCGATGCATTCGGGCGGGAGGTTGAACAGGTAGGGCGTGGGCGCCTTGGCGCCGATGATGCGCTTGCGCTCGCCAACGCCGTTCTCGGCGAGCGCGTTGATCGCGTCGCCGACCAGATGACCCGGAGACTCCGGACCGAACACGATCAGGTAGCGGATGTTCGGGTTGGCCGTCAGGTTGCAGATGACCTTCTCCAGACCGACGTTCTCGGTCTGGAGCGTCCCCGCCAGCGCCGCCCCCGTCTCGATCGCAAGACGGACCAGGTCCTCGATCTCGGGCGGCGTCTCTTCCCGATGCCAACGTAGGATGATCGCCACGGCCACGGGTGAGTAGTCGTTGCCGCGGAGGTAGCATCCCTCCTCCGGCGGGTAGTCAGACGCGGGTTCGGTCTTCTCAATCACCGCCATGGGTCGGTCCTTTGGCCAGGACGGGCGGAGCCGGTCCTGCTATCCGGTTCTATGCATCCAGCGCTTCGGGGAACGTCTCCACGAAAGACCGAATCTCGTCGCGCACGCGGCGGTAGTGCATGAGCGCCTCTTCCTGGGTCTTCGCCCCTTCGGACAGCTTCGGCGGGTCGTCGAACCCTCGGTGGATGACCTTGGCCCGGCCGGGGAAGGCGGGACACGTCTCATGGGCGTGGCCGCAGACGGTGACGACGTAGTCCGGGTCGATCCCCGTTAGCTCGGCCAGGGGCTTGGCACGATGGCCGGTGATGTCCACGCCGGCCTCGCGCATGACCTTCACCGCATTGGGGTCGAGCTGCTTCGGTGCAACGCCGGCTGAGAACGGCTCGATGACGTCGCGCTTCAGATGACGGGCCCATCCCTCGGCCATCTGGCTGCGACAGGCGTTGCCCGTGCACAAGAACAGGACCTTCACCTTCGACGTCTCGCCCGACGGAGACATGGACTCGCCTCTCCTGTCCAAGGCGGCCGGATGCAGTCGACGCCTACCTCGATCTGATCAGCGTGCCACCCATCAAGTAGAAGTAGGTCGCAGCCCAGCTGGCCAACATCGTGACGAAACCGAACACGAACGACCCGACGCTCATCAGTGCCCATCCAGACAGGATGTTCCCCGTGACGCACCCCATGCCCAGACCTGCCCCGACACCCACCAGGATCCCGCCAAAGAAAGCGACCACCGTCTGGCCGGGAGGCTTGGGCAGCAGGCGGGCCTGGCCCGACCACCGGGCCGACGTCCAGGAACCCACCACCAAGCTCGTCACCAATCCCACCAGCCACCAGACGATCTTCTTGCCCTTCGGTCCCGCCGTCCGATCGGCGCCGGACGGGGAACCCGGGCGCCAGCGGTGCTCGAAATCCCTGTCAGTGACCAGCTGTTGGGCCTCGAGGACCCCGTGCGTCACGCCCAGCGGGTAGTTGCGCCCCGCGGCCGCCGAGGACAACAGCGCGGGGCCAGCCAACAGGCCGATCGCCACGCCCGCCTGCCAGGGCTTCCACGAACGGGTCAATAGCCCCCCAAGCCCGGTCCGCCCTGGCGGGCGCTTCCGCCGTCCGCGACGGACGACCAGCGCGACCACGAGCGTCACCGCCCCCAGGGCCAGCGCGATCACGCCAAAGGACAACCCCGTGATGGCCGGGAGGGACAGCGGACCGCCGTCGGCTGCCCGGACCACGAGCTTCTTCATGGCGACGTGGGCCGACCGGAGCGGACCGTATTCGATCATCGCCACGCCCAACGGAATGCCCACCAGCGCGGCCATGGAGTTGAGGTTGCCGGTTCCCACCTTGAACAAGCTGCCCGTGACGCATCCTCCGCCCAGAACCATCCCGACGCCGAAGATCACCCCGCCCACGATGTGGTTCAGCGGATAGAACGGTTTCGGGCGGAGCGTCGCCCAGCCCAACGCCTCCAACAGCGCAAACGCCCCCATCGACACCACGATGCACACCCACAGGCCGAAGACTTTCCGCCAGTCGCGCATCAGGAGCACCTCGCTGAACGCCGAGGCGCCGCACAGATCTCCCCGTTGCAGGAGGAACCCGAAGAGAAACCCCACAGGAACGGACGTCAGCACCCACAGTCGGGTCCAAACCGCGATCAGGAAGATGGCGCCCAGGACAAGGGCGCTTGCGACGGCGTGGACTCGCCAGGCACGGCCACCCTCAACTGATAGGATCCCCGATTGCTCCATCTGCAGACACCTCCTCGCAATCTCAGGCCTCTGGCCCACGCGCACCGTCGGCGAATCGATCGTCCGCGGTCTTGCGGTCCGATCCGACGTGGCCGAGCCAGCCGCTGCGCCGTACGTCGAAATGGTCGAATCGCGGCGCGTAGGGCTTGATGTCGAGCAGAGGTGTGCCGTCGAGGATGTCGACGTCGCTGACATGCAGGACGTTGTCGTCGATGCGCACCAATCGCACCGGGGACAACCCGATCGGGTTGGGTCGGCACGGCGCACGCGTCGCGAAGACTCCGCGCGCCACGTCGTCCAGGAACGGCACGACCCGCAGCTTGGGCTCTGATGCGCGGTCGAACCAGTAGACAAGCCAGATCCGCTCGAACCCGTCCACGTCCTTCAGGCCGGGCACAAACTGTGGCAACACCTCGACCCGTCCCTCGGCCCCGTGGGCCAAGGCGGGCTGAATGGGCGTGCCGGCCGCGGTGGTGAACGGGGTGTGAATGACGCCGATCGGTTGTACGTCCATCTCTCTGCTCCCAGGGCGCGGAGGCGCGCCCCACCCAGCATACCCCGTCACGGCGCGATGTAGATCAGGTACACCCCGCCCAGAAGGACCAACACGCCGCACAGTTGTCTCAGAATCACCGCGCCCTTCGACCGCTCGTTCCAGTTCAGGTACCGCTGGACCAGCCCGGTGAACGTGCCGGCCAGCACGATGACCGAGCAGTGGCCCAGGCCGTATACCGCCAGCAGCAGGATGCCGTACCCCAGCTTCGTCCCTGCCAGCTTGAACGTGACGCCCAGCATCGGGGCCATGAAGGCGAACGTGCACGGGCCGATCGCGATCCCGAACACCAACCCCAGGATGAACGCCGCCAGCATCCCCCGCCGCTTCATGCCCACCTGACCCGGTCCGGACCAGGGCATCGGGATGACGTCGAGCAGATGCAGGCCCATCACGAAGAAGATGACGGCCACGGCGTAGTTGGCGTACGGGCCGACGTCGCCCATGATCCGTCCGGCGGCGGCGGTGGCGGTTCCGATCACGCCGATGGTGATCAAGATGCCCACTGCGAACAGCGTAGCGATCACGAAGGCTCGGCCCGTCGACATCCGCCCCTGCCGATCGATGAAGCCCACGATCAGCGGGATGCTCGCCAGATGACAGGGACTCAGCACGACGCTCAGCACGCCCCACACCAGCGACGCCGCCACCGCGAAGACGGGCGTCCCTTCCACCGCGTGGGTCAGCGTCGTGAACAGCGAGTCCATGGATTACATCCCCGCCGGCTTCGACGTCGCGCCGTCCAGGTCAAACCCGAGCTCCTTCCACTTGGCCAGGATGTCGGACCTCGGCATGAACCCCTCGTGACGGAACCGCTCCTTGCCCGCCGGGTCGAAGAAGATCTGCGTCGGGATCAGACGCACGTCGTATCGGTCCCCTGCTTCGGGGTCCTCACCGAGATCAATGACGTCCACGCGAAGGCGGCCCGCGTACGTCTTCTTGAGCTCGGCGAGAATGGGCATCATCTTCTTGCACGCCATGCACTTGCCCCTGCCGAGGTCCACCAGCCGTGGCAACGGCGCGGTCGGCTGGCGGGTCGGGTGATCGGCCACGGGACGCGTCGCGGGGACCTCCGACGTCGCAGCGGGCGGCCCCGACCGCTTCATCACGACGACCGCGCCGACCACGACCACGAGTGCAACGACGATGCTGATCTTCCTAGCCACGGATCGGCCTCCTCATGCCAACATGGCCTTGATCTCATCCACGCTGGGCACCTTGCCGACGACCTTGACCTCGCCGTCGACGACCAGCGCCGGCGTCATCATCACGCCGAACGTCGTAATCTGGTTGATGTCCGTGACCTTCTCGATCTCGTACGCAATGCCGAGATCTTTGGCCGCCGCCGCCGTGTCCGCCGCCAACTGGCTGCACTTGGGGCAACCGGGACCCAGGATCTGCAGCTTCTTCATGGTCGCGTCTCCTGTCCGTTTGGCCTTACGGGGCCAGGTTCCCATAGATCAGGCCCGATGCCGTGGCCATCACCACCACCAGCCCACAGAACGCCACTGTCTTGGCCGTGCCCATCACGCGCATGATCACGATCATGTTGGGCAGCGACAGAGCCGGCCCCGCCAGTAGCAGCGCCAACGCGGGTCCCCTGGCCATCCCGTGTTCCATCAACGCCTGCGTGATGGGGACCTCCGTCAGCGTCGCGAAGTAGAACAGCGCACCCACCAGCGACCCCACGAGGTTGGACGCCAGCCCGTTGTCGCCGACGAGCTGGCCGATCTGCTTCTCCGGCAGCAGCGCACTGATGAACCCCACCGCGAAGACCCCGCCGTAAAGCAATGGCACGAGCAGCTTGGCGAACCCCCACGTGTTCCGAAGCCATTCGCGGATTTCCTGGCGGTCGAACCATCGCCACGCCATCAGCACCACCGCCAAGCCCATCAATCCCGCCAGGTACCAACGCACGTGATGCACGCTCATCACCCAGCTGTCGACCTCTTCGATGCGATCGATCTGCGTCTTGGCCAGGACCAGCCGGTCGCCGGCCCTCACCCCGGCTGCGCTTGCCTGCACCTGGACCATGATCTCGTCACGCGTCTCCTGCAGGACCACGCCGCGGATCGCCGTCCCGTCGGCCTGGTGCACGACCGCGTCGCCGGGGTTGAACCAGTCGCTGAAGACCAGGAACGCCACCATGCAGGCCAGGTAGAGGGCCGTCTGCCACAACCGCCGACGCGACGCGGGCGGCTCGGGGAGGTGAACGGCCGCCGCTGCCCGGGACCGCTCCTCCCGACGAAAGATCAGGGCCATGCCCAGCCCGATCAGACACGCGAACCCCACCGCGCCGATCGCCCTGGCCGCCCCGATCGGGAACCCCAGTACTTGAGCGGTCAGGAAGACCGCCAGGACGTTGATGGCTGGACCCGAATACAGGAACGCCGACGCCGGACCCAAACCTGCCCCCAGCTTCCAGATGCCCGCGAACATCGGCAGTACGCTGCACGAGCAGACGGCCAGGATCGTCCCGGAGACCGCAGCGACGCCGTAGGCAAGCGGCTTGCTCGAGGTCGGTCCCAGGTACCGCATCACCGACGCCTGCGACAGGAACGTCATGATCCCGCCCGCGATGAACAAGGCCGGCACGACGCAGGCCAACGTGTGGTTCCGGGCGTACCACTGCAACAGCTTGAACGCCTCAATGATCGCGCCTGTGACCTTGGGGTCGGCCAAAGGCAGGTAGTACGCGGCCAGGAACACGGCCACGAACGCCACGAAGATCTTCCACTGTTTCACGGTTGATAACCTTAGGCTCAAGACTTCAGGCTTCAGGTGTGGAGGCGCGGGGGATTGAGCCTGAGGTCTGGCGCCTGGCTCCTGAAGCCTATCTGACCAGCGCCAACTGCTCCTTGGCCGTTGTCCTTAGTACTGATTCGACGCAGCCAAAGAAGTTAAGCACGCACGGCACGCGCAACGTGTAGTAGACCTGCGACCCGCGCTTCTCGTCCTGAACGATGCCCACGGCCTTGAGCACGGCCAGGTGCTTTGAGACGGTGGACATGTCCGTCCCGATCATGTCCGTCAGCTCGCACACGCACTTGGGCTTGCGTGACAACTCGTCGACGATGAAGAGCCGGGTGGGGTGTGCCATCGCCTTGATGATCTTGGCCCGCGCTTCGAACCGAGCACGTGTTTTTGCGTCCATGGGACCTCCGTGCGTATTTCCTATTTGGCAATATAGCCAAATGGCCATGCGTTGTCAAGTGGTTCTGCAAGTTTGACTGGGGTTCGCCGGTTGGGTTCGGGGGCCGGGTCCCGGGATCCGGGTTCCGGGGGGCGGAGTCAGATCGCTTCGCGTGTGATGGACGCGAAGCCCTGTCCCCCAACCCCTAACCCCTAATCCGTATCCTCCGAAACGTCGTGACGAGCGCTGATGCAAAGGTGCCAAGTACCCGGTATCATCCGTGTGCGGCACCCAGGGCGGCCGCTACGCCGTCCGAACCAGGGGACGCGAGGACTCGAACCGAGGAGGCCGAGGGTCATGATGGGTCTGCCTGCGATTTTCGTGCTTGGTTTCGCCGCCAGCGAGGGCGGCGCCCCCGTGTCGGTGGATCATAGGCGGCAGTTGTTCCTGGATGATCATCTCGTTGCGTCGATGCGAGACGTGACGCGCGAGATCCACCCGGCGCAGAAGCACCCGGCCAATCCGGTCCTGTGGCCGACCGAGCCGTGGGAGGGCAAAGTCGCCGTCATCTACGGATCGGTCATCGAGGACTGCGGCCGATATCGCATGTGGTATCACAGCGGCGTGGGCGTGAGCTACGCCGTCAGCGACGACGGCATCCAGTGGACCAAGCCGCTGATGGGCCTGGTGAAGATCGACGGGAAGGAGACCAACGTCCTGATCCGCCGCGAGCCCGAGCCCGACCAGCTCAACGCCATCCCGCACTTCTACGAGATCTTCGGCGTGCACAAGGACCTGCGCGAGCCGGACCTATCCCGCCGCTACAAGATGGGCTACCTGAGCCTGATCCGCGGCTACAAGGGCCCGCGTCAGGATATCTTCCACCGAGGCCAGCGTCGCGGCCTGGGGGTGGCGGGCAGCGCGGACGGATTGCATTGGAAGCTCCTGGACAGCTGGGCGACCGAGGCCATCTGTGACGGCGACACGCACTGGATGTTCGACCCCGCCGCAAAGAAGTACGTGCTCTACGGCCGGACGAAGTTCATTGCGCCCGAGGTCAAGAAGGCCTGGGCCGACAACGACTGGGTCAGACGCTTCTTCTGGGGCCGGTCCGTCGCGCGGGTCGAGTCGCCCGACTTCCTGAAGTGGAACATCACCGACCCCGGCAAGGCGCCAGTCGTCATGACCGTCGATGCGAAGGATCTCCCCGGCACGGAGATCTACTCCATGCTGGTCTTCGGCTACGAGAGCGTCTACATCGGACTGGTCCAGACCTTCCACAACCAGCCTGACGCCTGCCATCTCGACATCCAGCTTGCCGTCAGCCACGACAGCGTCCGCTTCACGCGGGTCTGCGACAGCGCCGGCAAGCGCGTGACGTTCATTCCCTGCGGCCCGGTGGGGAGCTGGGACCGCTTCAACAACTCCCTGGCCAACAACCCGCCGATCGCCGTGGGCGACGAGCTGCGGTTCTATTACGGGGGGCGGACCTACCGCCACAGTCCGTACAAGGGCAACGACCGTGGGGAATCCGGCGGCGGGATCGGCCTGGCCACGATCAAGCGCGATCGGTTCTGTTCGCTGGCGGCGTCGTTCGCCGGCGGGCAGGTCGTCACCAAGCCCCTGAAGCTGTGCGGCAAGACGCTGCACCTCAACGCCAAGTCCAACTTCGGCCAGATTGTCGTCGAGGTCCTCGACAAGGCGGGCAAGGTGATGTCCACGTCGAAGCCCATCCGTGCCGATGGCGTGGACATCCCCGTCGAATGGAAGGACGGCGGGCTGGCCGCAGGCGACGCGGCCGTCACGCTGCGGATCACGCTCAAGAACGCCCGCCTGTTTGCGCTGTGGTGCACTGAGTAGCGATCACTCCTGCCCCTAAGCCCCCGCAGGGCCCTGGACGGTCACGGGGAACTTCGCGCGATAGTCCGGCTGGCCGGGGATCTTGGTTTGCACCTCGATCCGCCACGCGTAGCGCGGATAGGCCTTGTAGCCCGGCGGCGAGGTCGGCTCGGCGTTCGGGGGCACGCGGAACTCGTGCTCGCCCGAGACCGGGGCACCCGGCCCGACCTGTTGTGCCGGAAGGACGGGGGCGCGGTCCTCGTAGCACGCATGCGACGAGACGGTGGTCTTCGAGCCCGATCGGGTCTTCGTCGTCTTCTCGCACACGAGCCCGACCGACAATTCCTCGATCTGCAGGCTGGTGTAGAACTCCTGCTCGACGCGAACCGTGATGGGTTCGCCGACCACGAGCTGCTGCGTGTTGATGAGCAGGTCGGCATCCCGCAGGATCCGGCCGAGCCGGAAGTAGTAGATGAACATCCCGACGGGTGCCAGCCCGATGAGCTCGTAGATGAGCGTGAAGATCCCGGCGTCCAAACCATAGGGCGGCTCGGCGACGCGGAAGTAGTGGCCCCACGTCAGGATCCCCACGACGTGCCAGATGCAGGCCACGATCAGGGCGGCCTGGCGACGGTGGGCGATCCGGGTCGTCGGATCAAGCTCGTACCAGTCCCCGGAGACGGGCCAGGGCTCCGACCTCCGCCGACCCATTCCCGTACCCACGGCCACGCCGGCGCCCACGGCCAAGAACAGCATCGGGAACAGGACGAAGATATACGGGAAGAAGCTGTACTGCTTGGCCAGGAACGCCTCGTGCGGCTCCTTCGGGTTGTGGTAGGCCTCCGTCTCTTCGTTCACCTGGTATCGGCCGATCAGCTCGTGGGCCCAGCGGCTCGACCCGCTGTCGTCGAGAGGCGTGACGACGTCGCACGTGTAGGTCTGCCCATCCACCTGGTAGCGGTACTTGACGACCGGCTCGTACGACGTGCTCGTCCTGCCGTCGCTGTCACGCGACGTGTGGCGCTCGACCTCCTTGGAGAGGACCGTGGCCGTGACGGGGACGAACGTGGTGATCTTGTGGTGTTGGCTCCATGCGAGGTACCCCCCCACGCCGACGAAGATCAGAGGAACGATCGTGAACAAGGCGACGAAGAGCTTCAACATGACCGGTTCTCCTTATCGGACGTGTCCCCCCGCCGGGCCTGCAGACGCCGCACCAACAGGATACGACCCGAGCCGACATTTCTCCATTAGAATGCAGGGCGCGTTTTTGAATCGCACCGCCGGCGGCGCCACTACTCGTAGCGCAGTGCGTCGATGGGATCGAGGCGGCTGGCGCGGTAGGCGGGGTAGAACCCAAAGAAGATGCCGACGCCCGCAGAGACGCTGATGGCGACGGCGACCATCGTGTAGGAGAGCTCGCATTCCACGGTCAGGCCCCGCGTCAGGACGCCCATGAACGAGCTCACGGTGAAGTTCGCCAGGGCCCAACCCAGCGAGAAGCCCAACACCCCGCCGATACCGCACAAGACCACCGCCTCACTGAGGAACTGTGTCAGGATGTGCCGCGACTTCGCCCCGATCGCCATCCGGACGCCGATCTCGCGGGTCCGCTCGGTGACCGAGACGAGCATGATGTTCATGATGCCCACCCCCCCGACCAGGAGGGAGATCGACGCGATGAACGTCATCAGCGTCTTGAAGGCGCCGGTCATTCGACCGCGCGCCTCGGCGTACACCGATCGGTCGAACATGCCGTAGGGTTCCTCATCGCCCTCGCCGACCTTGTGCCGCTCGCGCAAGAGGGTACGGATCCGTTCCTTGACCACCTGAACAGGGACCCCGGATTCCGTCGCGGCGAAGAACACGCGCGGCGGGAAATTCCCGGCAAGCAGCGTCTGCGTGGTCGTGAGGGGCATGACAACCACGTCGTCGAGGTCCTCGCCGTTGGCGTCCGAACCTTTCGGTTCCAGGATGCCGACCACCTCGACCGGGTGCTTGTCGATGCGGATCGTCTGCCCGAGCGGTTCAAGCGTACCGAACAGCTCCTCGACCACCGTCATTCCCAGCCAGCAGACTTTGCAGCGCAGGGCGTTGTCCTGGTCGTTCATCTTGCGCCCGCGCAGGACATTCCAGCGGAAGATGTCGAAGCACGAGGGCTCCATTCCGCGAATGGTCGTGTTGTAGTTGCTGATCGGGGAGACCACCTGCTTGCCGTCGAAGAAGTGTGCAAGGGTCAAGGCACGGATGCCCTGGCACTGCTCGCGGATGGCCTGGACATCGTCCTGAACGACGGTTGGCAGAACGCCTTCTCTCCGGCGGACGGCCCCGCGCCTGCGACCCTCGTACCACACGACGAGCCAGTCATCGCCGAGCCGAGAGATCTCCTCCTCGACCGCCTTCTGCGTGCCCGTCCCCACTGCCATCATGGCAATGACGGCGGCGATGCCGATCACAATGCCCAGGATCGACAGCCCGGTCCGCACAACGTTCTTGGTCAAGCTGTGCAGAGCTTCGGCAATGACGGTCAGCAGCCCCATCTTCCCACGACGCCTTTCACATCCCGATGCCCTAGACCCCAACCCCCAAACCCTAGACCCTACTCGTATCGCAGTGCGTCGATCGGGTCGAGACGACTGGCGCGGTAGGCCGGGTAGAAGCCGAAGAAGATGCCCACGCCGGCCGAGACGCCGATCGCGACGGCGACCATCGTGTGGGACAGCTCGCACTCGACCGTCAGTCCGCCGGTCAGGTCTTCCATGAATGAATAGGTCGTCATCTCGGCCAGCAGGTAACCCAGACCGAAACCAAGGATCCCGCCGATCGCACACAGCACGACGGCCTCGCACAGGAATTGGGTCAGGATGTGGCGAGACTTGGCGCCGATGGCCATCCGCACGCCGATCTCGCGCGTCCGTTCGGTCACCGAGACAAGCATGATGTTCATGATTCCCACGCCGCCGACGAGCAGCGAGATGGAGCCGATGAACGTCAGAAGCGTCTTGAACGTACTGGTGATCCTGCTGTTCGACTCGGCGAGTTGGCCGCGGTCCCACATGCCGTAGGGTTCATCCTCATCGTCACCGACGCGGTGTCGCTCGCGCAAGAGCTGGCGGATCTGCTCTTTCGCCTCTTGCACGGGGACGGTGGGCTTGGCGGAAGCGTAGAAGACGCGGGGCGGGTAGTTGCCCAGGATGAGCGTCTGGACGGTCGTCAGTGGCATCAGGATCAAGTCGTCGGCGTCGTGGCCTCGGCCGCTGGAGCCCTTTGACGCCAAGATGCCGCACACCTCGATCGGATGTCGGTCTATCCTGATCGTCTCACCGATCGGATCGATCGTGCCGAACAGCTTCTCGACGACGGTCATGCCCAGCCAGCATACTTTGTTGCGCAGATACAGGTCCTGACCCGTCATCTCGCGACCGCGCAGGACCTCCCAACGCCGGATGCCAAAGCAACTGGGCTCGATCCCGCGGATCGTCGTGTTGTGGTTGTCGTAACTGGAGACGACCTGCTTGCCCCCGGCGAAGTGGGTCAGGGAGACCGCTTGGACCGAGGGGCATTGCTCTCGAATGGCCTCGACATCCTTCTCGACGACCTTCGGCAGCATGCCGGCCCTGCGGCGAACGCCGCCGCGTTGCCGGCCCTCGTACCAAACGACGATCCAGTCGTCGCCCCACCGGGAGATTTCGTTCTCGACGGCCCGCTCCGTCCCCGTGCCCACGGCCATCATCGCGATCACCGAGGCGATGCCGATCACGATGCCGAGGATCGACAGCGCGGTCCGAACCACGTTCTTGGTCAGACTGTGCAGCGCTTCGATGATGAGGGTTAGCAGGCCCATCTCGCCTAAGATACCTCGGACATCTCCTCCACGGCCGCCGGGCGCCCGTCGCTGACGATCTGACCGTCGCGGAAGACGATCTCCCGATGCGCGTACCCGGCGACTTCGGCTTCGTGCGTCACCAGCAGGATCGTCATCCCTTCGTCGCAGTTGAGCTGGCGCAGGAACGCCATGATCTCCTTGCCGGTCTTGCTGTCGAGGTTCCCCGTCGGCTCGTCGGCCAGCACGACCGCCGGCTGGGTGACCAAGGCCCGCGCGATCGCGACGCGTTGCTGCTGACCGCCCGAGAGCTGATTGGGATGGTGCTTGAGGCGGTCAGCCAACCCGACCCGCTCGAGCATCTCGGCCGCCCGTCGATTCCGCTCTCGTCGCTTGACGCCCTGATACGCCAGCGGCAACGCGACGTTGTAGACGATCGTCGACCGCGGCAGCAGATTGAACGTCTGGAAGATGAATCCGATTCGCCTGTTGCGGAGCGTGGCCAGGTCGCGACGTGACAGTCGTTCGGTGGGCCGGCCTTCGAAGGAGTAACTGCCACGATCGACCTGATCGAGGCAACCGACCAGGTGCAGGAACGTCGACTTGCCCGAGCCGCTCGCGCCGGTGACGGCTACGAAGTCGCCAGGCTCCAGGGACAGCGACACGTCGCGAACGGCCGGCACTTCGACCGAGCCCAGGTGATAGGACTTCCATGCGTTACGGACGTCGACGAGGGGAGCGCTCATTTCCGTCCCCGCTTGGGCTTGCCGCCTTCTTCGGCGGTCACGACGGCGTCGCCGGGCTTGATGCCGTCGGAGGTGATGGCCGTGAACTTCCCGTCGCTCAGGCCGAGCGCAACGGTAACCTTGACGGGCTTGCCGTCCTTGAGTTGATAGACGCAGGGCGACTTGGAGGTCTCGCTCTTGTCGGTCTGCTTCCTGAGTTTCTCGCTCTCTTCTCGGGGGATGAATCGCAGCGCGGCGTTGGGGACCTTGACGGCGTTCTCGACCCGATCGACCTCGAACTGAATCCTGGCCGTCATGCCGGGACGGAGCAGCAGTTCGGGATTCTCTACCGTGATCAGGGTCGTGTAGGTCACCACGTTGTTCTCGATCTTCTCGGCGTAGCGGACTTGCGAGACGGTGCCGGTGAAGGACCTGTCCGGATACGCATCAACCTTGAACTCCGCCTTCATCTGCTCGCGGACCTTGCCGATGTCCATTTCGCTGACGGCGGCGTTGACCCGCATCTTGGTCAGATCGTTGGCGATGTTGAAGAGCGTCGGCGTGTTCATCGCCGCCGCGACGGTTTGCCCCTCGTCGACGTCGCGAGAGATGACCACGCCGTCGATCGGGGATCGGATGATGGTCTTGTCGAGTTCAACCTTCGCCTGCTGGACGTCGGCGTCGGCCGCCTGGAGCTGCGCCTCGGCGGCTTGAAGGGAAGCGCGGGCCATCGCTTCGTCGGCCTTGGCGGTGCGGTACTCGAAGTCCGTTGCGGCGTTCTTCTTGAACATCCGCTCGATCCTCTCGCGGTCCATGGTGGCCTTGGTCAATTGGGCCTTGGCCTCCTCCACGCGCGCCTTGGCAACGGCGGCCGCGGCCTCTCGCTGTTCCAAGACCGCCTTGAATCGCTCCTGATCCAGCTCGGCCAGGACGAAGCCCTCCTCCACCTTCTGGTTGAAGTCGGCGTACCACTTGATGATCGTCCCGCTGACCTGCGTGCCGACCAGGACCTTGAGCACCGGCTCGACGGTCCCCGTTGCCGAGACCGTCGAGACGACCGTGCCCTTCTCCACCTCGGCCGTCTTGTACGTCACCGACTCCGGCTGATTGAACCAGTGCTGGTAGCCGTACCAGCCACCCGAACCCAGTGCTGCTAAAACCAGCAAGGCAACGACAGCTCGCATGGGAACGTTGCTCCCCAGATCACGGGCCACCCGTGTGCCGCGGTGCGCTGCGCGGCTATGCACGAGCGTCCCCGTTCGAACCGGACTGAAGGACCCATTGTAAACCAGTGGCGTCGCGTCGCAAATCCGCGGTCTGCAGGCCCCAACGCGACTTCGGCAAGCCCGGGGGCGCCACGAGCGCTGCACCACACCAGATTAGTCGCCTTCCCGAGCGAAATACGTCTGGATTGGCCGGTGCGGTGAACCAGTGCTGGTAGCCGTACCCCCCGCCGGAAGCGAATGCGCCCAGAATCACGATGATGATCACGGTGCGCACGCCGACCCCGTCTTTCAGGCGAGTCTCGTCACAGGCCAGCCACGTTCCGCGGCAACACGATCGGCCATCGGGACATACGAAGCCCCCGAACCCCTCCATGATAGAACCGGTGATGTCGGCCTCAAGTTCCATGAATCCCGCGCGGTTCATGAGTTTATGAGGCATGCATCGAGACCTGCAGAAAATGCGTGCTATTGTCTGCGCTGGGTGGTATACTCTTGGCTCATCGTGAGGCTGTAGCGGCACCGGCCGTTGCCCCTGATGATCAGTCGGCTGGATGAAACACGGCGAGCGTCTAGGAGTCTGTGTGAGCTGTACGCGATAGGGGCGACTTGGTCGTTGCACCTGGTCACCGATCTGCCCGGGTCATACCGGCACGCTGTTGTGTGTGCACGACACGGCATTGTTGCACGCACTTGAAGCTCAAGTGTTTGCCACGAGTCACTCTTGAGGCAGGGGGGTCGTCGTGCGAATCCCACTGCGCCGTTTCGCCCTAGAGCGAAACAGCCGCGAAACTGCGCTCGGGCGGCATCTCTCGAGATCGTCGACGGACCGTGGGACACCCGCTGACTGCGGTGATCCCCGGCAAGACCGGCGTTGACCACCATGACCCTCCCGGAAACGCTCCGCGCGGCGCAAATGACGCCAGGTGTATCATGAACATTCTCAAACCGTGTTACGACGAACTGGAAAGCTATCTGAACGAGGCCGAGGCCGCAGTCGCCGCGCTACGCGGCGGGCTCGGCGACACGATCAGCGATGAGCTGAAGGTCCTGCTGGCCCGAGCCGAGCAGGCGCTGCAGAGCTCGCGCCGGAGATTCGAGAGCGGGCTGAAGACGCAGGGCGCGGAGTTGGCAGCGGCCTACGAAACGCTTCGCAACGAGATGAGAGAGCGCCGTCGGACCGAAGAGGAACGATTGACCAATCTGCGGTTCCTGGAAAGCATGGAGCAAATCGATCGGGCCATTCGGGGAACGATGGATCTGAACCAGATGATGAGGGACGTGCTCGACGCCGTCCTCTCACGGTTCGACTGCGACCGGGCGTGGCTCCTGCATCCGTGCGACCCCGACGCACCCTCGTGGCGGGTGCCCATGGAGCGCACCCGGCCGGCGTATCCCGGCGCCCTGAGCTTGGGCGTCGACGTCCCCATGGATCAGGAAGTTGCCGGAGTCCTCCGAACGGTATTGGGGTCGGATGGCCCCGTGAGATTCGGTCCGGAATCCGAGCATCCGCTGCCGCTGGCGTCGGCGAAGCAGTTCGGCTTCCAGTCCGAGATTGCGATGGCGATTTACCCCAAGCTGGGCGACCCCTGGATGTTCGGTCTGCACCAGTGCTCGTACCCGCGGGTCTGGACGAAAGAGGAGGAGAGGCTCTTCCAGGGCATTGGCCATCGAGTTGCCGACGCATTGAGCACGGTCTTGACGCTTCGCAATCTTCGCGAGAGTCAGGAGCGCTACCGAGCCCTGGTGGACAACACCGACCTCGGGATTGCGCTAATCAGCTCCGACTTCGAAGTCCTCATGTCGAACCCCGCCCAGGGCAGGATGATGGGCAAGGACCACAGGGAAATCGTCGGCGGGAAGTGCTATCACGAGTTCGAGAAGCGCGATGACGTCTGTACCCACTGTCCCGGACGACGAACGATGGAAAGCGGCTGCACTGAGGAGGTCGAGACGGAGGGGGTCAGGGAAGACGGAACGAGGATCAGCGTCCGGGTCCAAGCTTCTCCGGTGTTTGGCGAAGATGGGAGCATCGACGGCTTCGTGGAAGTCGTCGAGGACATCACCGAGCGCAAGCACGCGGAGAAGGCGCTGCGCGAGAGCGAGCAGCGCTTCCGCACGCTGGTCGAACAGGCCGCCGACGCCGTCTTCTTGAACACGTTGGAGGGCAAGATCCTTGATGCGAATCAGCGGGCCTGCGAGAGCCTGGGCTACACCCGTGAGCAACTGCTGTCCATGACCTTGGCCGAGATCGACCTCGAGGTAGAGAGCCATCGACACAAGGAGCGCTTCTGGGACAAACTGGTTCAGGGACAACGGTTCACGTTCGAAGGGCTTCATCGGCGCAAGGACGGTACGACGTTTCCCGTTGAGGTCAGCGTTGGGTTGCTGGAGTTGTCCGGCGAGCGCGTGATGCTCGGTCTGGCGCGCGACATCACCGAGCGCAAGCAAGCGGAGGAGGCGCTGCGCGAAAGCGAGCAGCGATTCCGCACGCTAGTCGAGCAGGCCGCCGACGCGGTCGCCTTGTGCTCGATGGAAGGCAGAATCCTCGACGTGAATCAACGGACCTGCGAGAACCTGGGCTATACGCGCGAGGAACTGCTGGGCATGACCATGGACCAGATCGATATGGACATGGAGCGCGATCGACACCGGAACCGATATTGGCACAGGTTAGCTCTGGGACAGCGAATCACCTTCCAGGGGCGTCACCGGCGCAAGGACGGCACGATCTTCCCCGTCGAGGTCAACGTTGGGTTGTTGGAGCTGTCCGGACAGCGCGTGATGCTGGGTCTGGCGCGCGACATCAGCGAACGCAAGCAAGCCGAAGAGGAGAAGGAGAGGCTGGAGGCCCAGCTCAGGCAATCCCAGAAGATGGAAGCCATTGGCCAGCTTGCCGGCGGGGTGGCTCACGACTTCAACAACATTCTCACCGGCATCCTGGGGTACGTCGAGCTGGCGGAGCTCGAGTTGGTCGGTGAATCCGCAACGGAAGCCCGGCTGGCTGATGCACTGCATCAGATCAGACAGGGCGCTCAGCGAGCGGCAGGCCTCACCCGACAATTGCTCGCCTTCAGCCGTCGACAGGTGACGCAGCCGCGGGCCCTCAACCTGAACGACATCCTCAACGAGATGACCAAGATGCTGCGCCGGTTGATCCCCGAGAACATCGCGCTCGACTTCGTCCGAGCGCCGGATCTGCGAAGCGTCCTCGCTGACCCGGGCCTGATCGAGCAGGTCATCATGAACCTCGTGGTCAACGCGTGCGATGCCATGCCAGACGGCGGTCGGCTCACGCTCAAAACGGCCAACGTCACGCTGGATGACAGGTATGCCGCGACGCATCCCGAGGCAAACGCCGGCCCGCACGTGGTGCTGACCGTCAGCGATACGGGCTCTGGCATGGATGCCGACACGATGCAGCGCATCTTCGAACCGTTCTTCACGACCAAGCCCATAGGCCAGGGAACCGGTTTGGGCCTGGCAACGGTGTATGGAATCGTCAGGCAGTCCAACGGACACATCGGCGTACACAGCGAGCCGGGACACGGCGCGACCTTCAGGGCCTATCTGCCTGCCGCGAAAGGGGTCCCCGAGCACGAACCGGCGGCGGCCAAGACACCTCCTCCGACCGGATCCGAGACCATTCTGCTGTGCGAAGACGACGAGCGCGTGCGCGATCTGACGGAGCAGATCCTGCAGAGCGCAGGTTACACGGTGATCGTCGCTCGAAGCGGTGACCACGCACTCAAGCTCGCATCGGCACACGAAGGCCCCATCCATATGCTCATCACGGACGTCATCATGCCGAACATGCACGGCAAAGCACTGGCGCGCGAACTGACTTCGCGCTGGCCCGAACTCGGGGTGCTGCTGGTGTCGGGCTACGCGTCAAACGTCATCGCACATCATGGCGTGCTCGAGGAGGGAATTGAGTTCCTCCAGAAGCCGTTCACCCGCCGCGCGCTGCTGGAGCGCGTCCGATCGATACTGGATCAGGGCAAGCCCGCCCAGTAGGCGCGGGGAAGCCTCTCGCCGGATCCCAGTCCAAGCGCCTGGCGGTCGTCGCGCGTTCCTGTATCATGCTGGCCTGGCCGTTCCAGAGGAGAAGAGGCATGAGCGACCTGACCAGACGCCGGTTCATCCAGACCTCGCTTGCGTCGAGCGGCGCGACGGCCGCCGTCGCCCGCGGATCGGGCGCAGGCTCGCCGCTCGCGGGACTGTCCAGCGCCGTCCTGGGCGCCAACGAGAGGATCCGGGTCGCGCTGATCGGCGCTGGCGGGATGGGCCGGGGCGACCTGATGGCGTTCCTGAAGTTCGACGACGTCGCCTGCCCGGCGATCTGCGACGTCGACGACGCCATGCTTGCCAAAGCCGCTGAAGCGATCGCGAAGACCCGTGGTGACCGGCCCGAATCGGTCAAGGACTACCGCCGGGTCTTGGACCGCAAGGACATCGACGCGGTCCTGGTCGCCACGCCCGATCACTGGCATGCCCTACCGACCCTCCACGCCTGCCAGGCGGGTAAGGACGTCTACGTCGAGAAGCCCCTGGCCACCAGTGTCGTCGAGGGCCGGGCCATGGTAGCCGCCGCTCGCAAGCACGACCGGGTGGTCCAGATGGGCACGCAGTGGCGGAGCGGCCGGCACTTCGCCCAGGCCATCAACTTCGTCCAATCCGGCAAGCTCGGCAAGATACGACAGGTCCGCTGCTGGGCCTACCTGGACTGGGCGGGGGACGCCGGCAAGACCAAGGACGCCCCCGTGCCCAAGGGCGTCGACTACGACATGTGGCTGGGGCCGGCCCCCAAGCGGGCCTTCAACGCGGCCAGGTTCCACTTCAAATGGCGGTGGTTCTGGGACTACGCCGGCGGTCTGATGACCGATTGCGGCGTGCACCTGATCAACCTCGCGATGTGGGCCATGAAAGCCAAGGGACCCACCCGCGTCAACTGCGTCGGCGGCAAGTACAACCTGATC
Organism: uncultured Planctomycetales bacterium; assembly: GCA_964390905.1. Classification (GTDB taxonomy): domain Bacteria; phylum Planctomycetota; class Phycisphaerae; order UBA1845; family JAFGLZ01; genus JAFGLZ01. The sequence continues at coordinate 23,724 of CAYMLO010000058.1, forward strand.
GACGACTTGTCCGAAACGCCCGACACGCAATGCGCGACCTACGAGTTTCCGGATTTCATGCTGCTCTGGGAACACCAGACCCGAGGGCAGTACGGGCCCGGGGGGCGTGAGCATGGTGTGGCGTTCTGGGGATCCGAAGGTACGCTCATCCTGGACCGCCACGGCTGGGAGGTCATTCCGTCCAAGAACAGCCAGCTGGGGCGGGCCAAGCGCAAGGGCCGCGACAACGCACGGGCCGCTCACGTGCGCGACTTCCTCGATTGCATGCGCTCGCGGAAGCGCCCGGTCGAGGACGTCGAGACCGGCCACCACGTCAGCACGATCGCCCACCTGGGCAACGTCGCCCTGCGCAGCCGGCGGTCCATCCGCTGGGACCCCGAGCACGAACGCGTGATCGGTGATGAGCAGGTCAACCATTGGCTGACCAAACCCTACCGCGCCCCGTGGACGCTGCCCGGATAGCGCCTCTGATCGTGCCGTGGTGGTCTACGTGCGGGGCGCCGGACAAGGAAGGAGGCCCGAACGGCGTCCCTGGTCGTGTCACGAGCGTGCGGGATCCCGGTTCGAGCAGACGAACGCTCGCGGTCGCCCCTTGGATACTCTCCAGGACGGTGAGCCCTACCAGCGGTTCCTGCCCCTGCCCCGGTCATCGCGGGAGCCGCGGCCGCCGTGTCCCCCTCCCCGACCGCCGCGCTGCTCGCGTGGCCGGGCCTCGTTGACGGTGAGGGTCCGACCAGCATGCTCCTGGCCGTTCAATGCCGCGATCGCCGCCTGGGCTTCGGCGTCAGAACTCATCTCGACGAAGCCGAATCCCTTGCTTTGCCCCGTCATCCGGTCACTGATGACCTCCGCGCTCACCACCGTGCCATGCTCGCTCAGCATTGTCTCCAGATCCGAGCTGCTCACGTCATAGCTCAGATTCCCCACATACAACCTTTTACCCATCGTAGGCCTCCTCTCGATGGCAAGCTCGCCCCGTTGTCTGGCTCTCATGGCCGCAGGTGATGGCTGCCGGCGTTCCGGCCCGAAAGGTGGGGGGACAACGCAAGCGATGCGATCCGGACTGGGAGCCTGTCACGTACGGGGCCCGTTCGACGAACCAACCATCGGGGAGTATACGTCCGGATTCCCGGCAAGTAAACCCGAATTCTAGGCCGTCGGGTTTCGTATTATCGGAACCCATCGTGGGTGACGTTCGGCCCGGTCCGCCCACGATCCTCAGGGCGCGTAGCTCAGCAAGGGTTCCGCCGGCGGCAGCGTGACGCGCCCGCCGATCGGCGGCGGGTCGATGCGCCCCATGTGCCCCTGAGACCAGGCCAGGAATTGGTACGACGGATCGTCGAGGCGCCTATTGAACTCGAACCGTACGGTGCGGATGCCGGTGGGCGCAACGTCTTTGACAATGGCACGGAAATTGGCCGTCGTGAACGTCGTTCCCACCGGGGGTGGGGTCAGACTCGTGAGGAAGAAGCGTTCGTAGGGATGATTGAGTAGGGGAGGCGATCCGAAGGTCAAGGTCATAGCGTCGTCTCCGTCTCGGCGCCATTCCACGTCTCTCCGTCCAAACTGAAAGAAGAAGATGTCCGTCTCGTAGTCGTCGTGCATGACGGGCCAGGCCGGCACGAAGATGCCAGCAAACCCGGACGACGGACTGTTGAGAACGAAGACGGCCCGGGGGGACGGCGCGGTGCGATCGATGGCGGCGCTGGCGGCTGCGTCGCGGTCGGCCATCGTCACCTTTCTGAACATCTTGCCCTGCATGAGAGCGATCGGGACGGACATGACCAGGTTGACAACGATGATGAAGCCGCCCAGCGCAAACCGGCGATAGTGCCTTGCAGCCCACAACCCCCGTAACGAACCGAGGTGGTCCAAGAGCAGCCCCATCAGCAGCGCGGTTCCGACCGAGGCGCTCATCAGCAAACGGTCTGAAGGGAACACACCGGCCACGGGGAGCACTGACAACAAGGCCCACCCCAGAGCGAACCCGGTCAATCGGGCGGACCCGCTGCTTTGTTGCGTCGGCTCGATGGCGGGGGGGGGCGGTTCGGCGGGCCTGGGGGCCGACCTGACGATCCGCCACACGACGAACCCCACCACAGCAAGGATGGGCATGCTAGCAGCGGCCGCGGGCCAGACGAGGTGGGTCTTCAGAAAGATGAGGTCGATGCTGACGTTGAGGAAGAGGCTCATGCAGGCGAGAGGCATCAAAGCCGCCAGCTGTGTGATGAACCGGATCGGGTCTGACCAGGGCGTGCAGTACATGACGGATCGCGTGCCATACCCGCTGACGACGTAGTAGGCCACATACGCTCCGGTCAGCAGGATGAAGCCCCATAGCGGACCGGTCCGGAAGAGGCGGCGGCAGCCGTCCAGAAGCGATTCGCCCCGAGAAGGACGGTCAATCGACAGAAGATACAGCCCGACGATGGCCGTCGCGATGACGCCTGACTCTTTGGACCCGCACGCGAACAGACAGCACAGCATCGCGACAAGCAGGGCCGCGACGCTCCCGCCTCGCCGATGCCGGTGGAACGCCAAGAGCGTCGCAACGGTAAACAGAGCGGCGAGTAGTGAGTTCCGGTTGGCGATCCACGCGACGGGGATCACGTGACAGTTGTCCAGGGCGAGCAAGGCGAGGGCCCACAGCGCCGCCCGTCGCGGCACGCCGAGGCCGACGTACAACTTGAACGCCAAAACCAGGAAGACGGCGTACAGCGCCAGGCTCGTCAGGTGGTATCCCGGCGCCCACCTCCCGTAGAGCTTGAAATCCAACAGGATGCTGAGGCTCGTGACGGGACGGAAGAAACGGAGCTTGAGATCCTCGGGGGTCCACCAGGGGAACCCGCCGCGTTGGCGTTCCGGCTCTCCCGGCTTGGGCCGGCCCCCGAAGTTGTACAGGTCCCAGGGGTGAATGCTGTGGGACTTGTCGGGTCGGCGAAGGACAAACTGATGGATCCAGTCGTCGCACAAGAACCCCCACCTGAGCGCCCGCACATGGTTGGCGACACCTGCCAGAACGAGAACGACGACGAGGGCGGTGCTCCGCCGGCTCAGCCGCGCCGACGCGGCGCTGTGGACGACGTGTGCGGGGTCGTGGGTCGATTCCTGTGGTGGCGTCATGGATGATGCTCGCGGCCCGGGTCAGTTGGACTAGGCGGAAGCGGCTCCGTCTTCCCTGCGAACCATGCCGATCTTCCGGGCGGGGATGCCAGCCCAAAACTCGTTTGGCCCCACAACGGTGTTTGGACGAAGGATAGACCCGGCCCCGATCATGCATCCGGACTTGAGGTGGACCCCGCCAAAAACGCTTGCGTTTCCGCCGACGATCACGTCGTCCTCGATGATGGTCCGCCTGATCTCCAGCGTATCGTGCGTGACGGTGTGGGCGCCGATTGCGCTGCCGAAACCGAGCACGACGTTGCGCCCGATCTCCACGAACGACGGATCCACGATGATCGGATCGGTAAAGTAGCACGACCGCGACTTGGGTCCGAAGATCGGGCCCATCAGCCAGACCATCGGCGGCAGGTTGGCAATGTGAAAGACGAGGAACCCCGGAAAGGGCGCGTAGTAGCGGGCCTTGACCAAGATGCCCACCAGACTGGACCAGATGAGCTGACGGTTGAACTTGGCACCGGGGCCGGAGGTGTATCGGCCCTCCTTCGGCGTGGGGATCAGCAGGCGGAGGATGACGAGCTCGGCGACGTAGATGACGTTGAAGAGCAGCACCCAGCGGGCGGCTCGCCCGGCCCAGGCCGCCGCCACCCGCCACTCTCCCCCGATGGGATTGCCCTCGGGCCAGGCGCCCAGCGCGGTGAAGGCCACGGTCGTCAGGGCGATGGCCAGGCTCCAGATCTTGAGCCGCACGACGATGTCGAGCAGCAGCAGGGCCTGGAACCATCGGCGAAGATCGCGGCGCTTCGGGAGCGCGGTCTGGTTGCTGACGACGTCGGAAGGACGGTCAGGTGTTTCGCTGGGTTCCATCGTGCATGCCTCCGTAGGGAGCCCGATTCCAGCACTGCCGATAGACCTGCCCGGGGGATCACAGCCCGCGGACGATCAGCGTGTCGTTCTGTCCGCCGAAGCCGAAGGAGTTGCTCAGGACGGTATCGACGGGTACCTCGCGGGCCACGTTGGGGACGTAGTCGAGGTCGCAGTTCGGGTCGGGTGTGCTGTAGTTCGTGGTCGGGGGGATCTTGTTGTCGCGGATGGCGAGCAGGCATGCGATCAACTCGACCGCGCCGGCGGCGGCAATCAGGTGGCCCATCATGCTCTTGATACTGCTGATGGGGATCTCGCTCGCCCGCTCTCCGAAGAGCGAGCGAATGGCGAGGCTCTCGATCTTGTCGTTCTCCTGCGTGCCCGTGCCATGCGCGCTGATGTAGTCGATGTCCGCGGTGCCCACGCCGGCAGTGTCCAAGGCCATCTTCATCGCCGCGATGCCACCCCGGCCGTCCTCGTGGATGTCGGTAATGCGAAACGCGTCCGCGGTTGAGCCGAAGCCTGCGATCTCGCCGTAGATCTTCGCGCCGCGCTCGCGGGCACGCTCGAAGTCCTCCAGGATGACCATGCCTGCGCCCTCGCCCAGAACGAACCCATCGCGGGTGCGATCGAACGGGCGGCTGGACGTCTCGGGCGAGTCGTTGCGGGTCGACAGGGCCGTCAGGCGATTGAAGCCGGTCACCCCGAACGGGTGGATCATGCTGTGCGTCCCGCCGGAGATCATCGCGTCGGCGTCGCCGCGGCGGATGATGCCAGTCGCCTCGCCGATCGCCTGGGTGCTCGCGGCGCACGCGGTCAGCGTGTTAAAGTTGGGGCCCTCGACCTGAAACAGCCGGGCGATGTGCGCAGCCGCCATGTTGGGGTCCTGCTCCAGCTCCCGCACGGACGAGAGGCGATCGTAGGCGACCTGGGCCCACTTGACGGCGTTGAGCTCGCGGCCGTCCCCTGCCTGCATGCCCTTGACGGCGGCGGCCACGAAGTTGTCGAAATCCATCGGCCCCTCGCCGCCGCCGAGGTAGACGCCGACGCGGGTCCGGTCGAGGTCGCCGTCCAAGGCCAGGCCGGCGTCGTCCCATGCGATCCGCGCGGCCGCCAGGGCGAACCGGGCGTTGCGGCTGGCGTCGGCGTGCTCGGGCGTGTCGTCCCCCAGGAACTTCGCCAGATCGAAGTCACGGACCTCCCCCGAGAACGTCGACGGAAACGTGGTGGCGTCGAAGATCGTCGTCGGGGCGAGGCCGCTGTCCCCCGCCAGCAGCCGTTGCCACACCGTCTCGATCTCGTGACCGAGCGGGGTAATCCATCCGACCCCGGTGACCACGACGCGTCGCGACATCTCGTGTTCTCCCATCCAGACCCAACCGAAAGGCGTTCCTCGAAGACGCCCCGCCGGTGGGCCGAATCAGCTCACTGCCGGTTTGAAGACCAACGCGGCGGTCTGCCCGCCGCTCAGGGCGTAGGCCGTGCTCACTACGACCCCCGGGGAAAGGGCCATCGGCTCGCCCGCCACCACGTTCAGGTTACACGCCGGGTCGACCTGGTTGACGTTCTGAGACGGCGGGATCTTGCCGGCGTGGGCCGCCATGACGGCGACGGACAGATCGATCGCGCCGCCGCCCGCCCCGTTATTGCCGATCGCCCCCTTCCAGGCCGCCGTCGGCACGTCCGCGGCGCGCTTGCCCAGCACCGAATGCAGCCCCCGGGATTCGCACAGATCCCAGGCAGGGATGCCCGTCCCGTAGGCGGCAATCAGATCGACCTGCTCGGGGGCGACATCGGCGTCGGCGAGGGCCTTGCCGACGGCAACGGCAACGGCCCGCCCTTCCGGATCCGGCTCGGACCAGCTCTTGGTGTTCGCAGCCGCGCCGAACCCGACGAGTTCGCCGTAGATCCTCGCCCCGCGTCTTTCGGCGTGCTCGAGCGCCTCGAGGATGATTAACCCGCCCCCTTCGCTGATGACCGTGCCGCTATGCCCGAGGTCGAAGGGCCGGCAGGCCGCCGACGGCGTGCCGTTGCGGTCCGCGGCCAGACGCTTCAGCAGGCTCTGCCGCATCAGTCCCATCGGGTTCAGTTTGCTCTCGGCCCCGCCGCAGATACAGATGTCGGCCGCACCGTCGGTGATGGTCCGGAACGCCTCGCCGACCGCCAAGTGGCTGCTCGCCTCGCCGCAGGTGATCGTGTTGCTCGCGCCTTGGGCGTCATGAACGATCGTCACGTGGCAGGCCAGCATGTTGGGCAGGAACTTGAGCAGCCACAGCGGGGTGAGGTTGGTCATGCCCTCGCTGCCCCAGAGTCGGATGTCAAACTCGTCGTCCTCGCCCGCGGCGGTGGCCAGCGCACTGGCCAGTTCGGTCAGGTCGGCGCAGATCAGCCCGGCGCCGATGTTGGCGCCAAACCGCGTCGGGTCGACGGGGTCGGCCTCGGGCGCCTCGCCGCGCTCGATCAGGCATTTGGTTCGAAGCCCCGCGTCCTTGACGGCCTCATAGGCGGCGGCGACGGCGATCTCAATGTCCCGCGCCATCACCTTGGTGGCCTTGCGGTAGCTCTTGGGCACGTAGTCGCCCATCCTGGGCTTGTCAATCTCGCCACCGACCTGGGAGTCGAAGCCGGCCGGATCGAACGCTTCGATCCGTCGGACCCCATTCTCGCCCGCCAACAGGGATTCGTACGCTCGTCCGATCCCGATGCCAACCGGGCAAACCACCCCAAGCCCCGTAATGACCACGCGTCGCTCGCTCATGTGCGATCCGTCGAGGGCCCCGCAAGCTGGTACATGTGAAGCAGGGCCTTGAAGTCCTCGGTAAACACGAAGTTCTCCTCCGGGAAGTCCAGGCCCGACATGTTCTGATCGATGTGGGAGAACATGATGCCGATCTCGGCCATCGGCTCGGCCTCGTCGTTCTTGAAGACCCGCCCGACCGTGGCGCATCCCGCCCGGGGCACGGGGTCGTCCTGATCGGCGGACTCGATGTCGGCCTCGTAGCGGAGACGGTCGCCGGGAACGGCGTAGCCGTGGAAGACGGCCCGCCTGATCTTCGCCAGGATGACCTTCTCCTCGAACTGGTGGGCCTCGCCGACCAGGATGCCCGCCGTCTGCGCCATCCCCTCCATGATCAGGCTGGCCGGCATGATCGGATATCCGGGGAAGTGGTCATGCAAGTGCTCCTCGGCCAAGGTGAGGTTCTTGACGGCCACCGCCCGGCGGCGTGATTCGAACTCGGTGAACCTGTCGATCCAAATCCAACGCATACCTGACGCCGCTCTCAATCGCGTGATGACTGGACGGTCGCAACGACCAAGCCAATCCTGCGGGGAAACGAAATGGGCCCCCGGTCGTTCCGGCCCGCCGGCGGAATCAGCTATGCGGCGGCGCCGACCTTCGTCTCGATGTAATTGACGATCGTCCGAACGGTAAAAAGATCGGACATCTTGTTGACGTCGGGGTCGGCCTCGAACTCCGTGAAGTCCGCATGGGGCATGACCGCCTTGAGCTTGGTCAGGCCTGCCTCGGTCATCTTGCCGTTGTCGACGTAGTCCGGGTTGTTGAAGATGTCCTCGGGGAACAGCTCGCCGCGCGGGATCTTGATGTCGAAGCTCTTCTCGAGTCGGAAGACGATGTCGAGGAAGTCGATGCTCTCCGCGCCCAGATCGCTCGTCAGCGTCGCCTCCTCGGTCACTTCGTCATCTTCCACGCCGAGGGCGTCCACCAATGTCTCCTTGACGTTCTCGAAAATATCCTGGCGGCTCATCGCCATCTCGATCTACCTCCTGTCATTCATTCCTTCTGCGACAACAACGTCCCCGCATGGCGGACCGCTGTCACCCATCCGTGGCCAACGCCAGCAACTTCGCCCCGCCCAACAACCCGAACTGCGCCCGGGCCTGCGCGATCAGCCTCGCGTCGACGGGCGCCAAGGCGGGGTTCTCGTCCGACAGGCAAAAGTGCCGCAATCGCAGCCGCGCCTTAACCATGTCCCGGCCGTCACACGTCCCGCGGCAATCGAACGCGCTGCCGTCCGCCTCGAGCGTGCGGGCCTCGACCTCCAGCTGCAAAACATGCCCCGGGGCGACGAAGCTCTTGTAAGTGACGTTCCGGGCCTCCGCCAGGAGGATCACACTGGACGCAAAGTCCGTGCTCGCCCGGACCAACCACCCCGCCGACTGAACCAGCGCTTCCACCATCAACACCCCCGGCATGACCGGAAAGGTGGGGAAGTGGTCGGCGAGATACTCCTCGGCCAGCGTCAGGCCCTTGCAGCTTACGATCCGCCGGGGTGGGTCCAGCTCGAGGATACGGTCGATCAGGACGAACTTCATGGCTGCCGCCACCCCAGCCCGGAGCGCTCCGGGGCTTGGGCGTAACCCGATATTTCTACCCGCTCACTCCCGCCGTGGCAAGGCCAAAACCACCACCGACGGCGGCATCGGCATGATAGCGAGCCCGGCCGGCCAAGGCAAGGGGCGAGGAATCCTCCACGCCCGTCGCCCGTCCGGGTGCGCAACAGGAACGGCGCCCCTGATCCCCGAGGACGGGGTTGCAGGGGCCGCCGGATGAGCGACAATACGACACCGTCAATCCGTCTTCATTGGGAAAGACGCGTTTCGCTTGCCTGTCGACGCTTCGTGGAGGACCCAAACCATGGCCAAGGCCGCTCGTTCATCCCGCGGACATCCATTCGCCAACGCCCCCGTCATCAACGCCTCGCAACTGGGCGGTATCGAGACCTCCGTGCTCGACAACGGCCCGGGCCGGGGCACGCGGATCGCGTGGATCAACTCCGGCGGCGGACTTCTGTACAAAGTCGTCATCGACCGCGGGCTCGACATCGCCGACGCATCATTCATGGGTCAGTCGCTGACCTGGCATTCGATGGTGGGCGTCACCGCACCCTCGTTTGCCTATTACCGCGGTCTGGACTGGCTGCGATCGTTCGCAGGCGGACTGCTGGCCAGTTGCGGTCCATGCAACACGGGCGCGCCCTGCGTCGACGGGGACGAGGAGCTGGGCCTGCACGGCACGCACTCCAACACGGCCGCCACGGTCGAGTCGATCTTGAACCCCGACCTGCGGACGGATCGATACGAGATGTCCATCACCGGCCTGGTCCGCACGGCCAAGGTCTTCAACCCGAACGTCGAACTCCGTCGGACGATCCGCACCCCGCTGGGCGAGCCCGTCATCGAGATCCACGACCATTTCATCAACTGCGGCAACGAGACGGTCCCGCACGCCTGGCTGCTGCACATCAACTTCGGCTATCCGCTGCTAGAGCCCGGCGTCAGCACGTACTGCTACAAGGGCAAGGTGACGCCGCGGCCCGACAGCGTCGAATGGTACAGCCGCAAGGACTTCCGCCGCGCCCCGGTGCCACAGCGGGCCCATCGCGGCGTGGGCGAGGACTGCACGTACATCAAGCCCACCCCCGACCGGAACGGCATGGCGACCGTCGGCGTGGTCAACGAAAAGCGGCGGTTCGGCGTCAAGGTCCAGTACAGCACAAAGGAGTTCCCGCGAACGGTCAACTGGCAACATTGGGGCCCCGGGGGCAGCTACGTCGGGGCGCTCGAGCCCGTCAACGGCGGGGTCGAGGGCCGGCCTGAAGATCGAAAGCGTGGCTGGCTGGATCAGTTGAAGCCCGGCGAGACCCGCGACTACACGTGTCGCATCACGGCCACCAGCGACGAACGTGACCTCAAGGCCCTGCTGAAGCTGACGTAGTGTCGGTTCTCGTTTGGCGGGTATCGCCCTCCACGCAGGTGGCACTGGCGCCGGGTGGCACTGGCGGCTTGTCCGCCAGTGAACGCCCTCGGTCGAGTCCTTCAGTCCTCGATCAGTGAGGGGTCCATGCAAAGGGAGACGGGATGATCTCGGGTCAGCAGCTGCCTTGCCGGGGACGGGTGGTGTGGGCCATCTTGCTGGGAGCCCTCGTCGCAACCGGCGAGGGAATCGAGGCGGTCATGGGCGATGTGGGTGCCAACAACCTCAGACGCGCTGGGGCAGCCTCCCGGCATGGTGACACGATGGCTTTGGAGCGCGGGTGGCGCATCGAGTCGTCCGCGCGGGTCAAGGCGCCGGGGGAGCTCGTCTCCTCGCCGTCGTTTCGGCCTGATCGCTGGCATCCGACCTCGGTGCCAGCCACCGCGCTGGGCGCCCTGGTCAAGAACGGCGTCTATCCCGACCCGCGGATCGGGCTGAACAACTTCCAGATCCCCGACGCCTCCGACGCGTTCAACGAGAAGCACGGCCTGGCGAAACACAGCCACCTGCCCGACAAGGCGAACCCTTGGAAGGCCCCCTACTGGTATCGCACCACGTTCGATCTGCCGCGGGCGTGCGCCGGCAAGCGGATCTGGCTGAACTTCGACGGCATCAACTACCGCGCCGACGTCTGGCTGAACGGCCGGAAGATCGCGGATCACCAGCAGGTGGTCGGATCGTTCTCGCGCTATCGGTTCGACGTCACACAGCAGGCCCGGGCGGGTCGGACCAACTGTCTTGCCGTCCAGGTCCATCCGGTCGACCACCCAGGCATCCCCGACGCACAGCTCGACGTGTTCGGCAAGGTACGGGGATTCCGCAAGGAGATCATGAAGGACGTCACGCTGGTCATGTCGATCGGCTACGACTGTATGCCGACCGTCCGCGACCGGCTGACCGGGCTGTGGCAGGGCGTTGCCGTCGACTGGACCGGACCGGTCGACATCCGAGACCCCTTCGTCGTCACGCGCCTGCCCCTGCCCGACACGAGCTTCGCCCGCCTGACCATCTCAGCCGAACTGGTGAACGCGACCGGCTCGCGGCAGAAGGGCGTCCTGACGGGTGACATCCTCGAGACCGGTGCGAGGTTCTCGAAGACCGTCGAGCTGGCCCCCGCGCAGACGCTCCAGGTCACCTTCGATCCGGACGAGCACGCCGCGCTCGTGGTTCCCAAGCCGCGCCTCTGGTGGCCCAACGGCTATGGCCCGCAACACCTCTACCACCTGTCTCTGCGTTTCGAGTCGGCCGGGCAGGTCTTTGACCAACAGACCATCCCCTTCGGCATTCGCCAGGTCAGCAAGACGATGCACGAGCTCGACGGCGCCCACGGCCTGCGACTGCACATCAACGGCAAGAAGATCTTCTGCCGGGGCGGGTATATCCAACCCGAGATCCTCTACGACTGGGATGCGAAACGTATCGACACGGAGGTCCGCTACTTCACCCACGCGAATTTCAATCTAGTTTACTTCGAGGACGTTCCCAATCCGCCCGACGCGTTCCTCGACGCGTGCGACCGATACGGGCTGATGTTCGGCAATTGCTTCTATGGCTGTTACTGGATGGAGCGCGGCAAGACAGACTATCCGCAGGACCTCGATCTGTTGTCCAGGAGCACGGTCGATATCCTCAAGCGATACCGAAACCACCCGTCGCTCGTCCTCTACATGTCCATGAACGAGGGCACGACCCGCAGACGCGTCTATGAGATGTGGCGCAAGCACGTCCTCGACCTGGACCCCACGCGGATCTTCATCCCGTCCGGGTCGTTTCCCGATTACCGCAAGGACGTTCCCGAGTGGATCAAGCAAGACCTGCCCGTCGGGATGAACGACTATCCGCCCAAGTCCTACGGCTGGCAGGAGCCGGCCACCTACTACACGTGGGTCCGCGAGAAACGGAACTGGATGTTCATGATCGAGAGCGGATCCGCCTCGCTGCCCCCTATCGACAGCCTCCGCAGGTTCATCCCGGACCTTGGCGAGTCTCCGAAGGACGTGCCGTACCCCCTCAACGCGACGTGGGCCCACCACGGCGCGAACTCCTACTACAAGCCCTACGACGCCGCCTTGCGGAGGCTGTACGGCCCCCCGAAGACCGTGGCCGACTACTGCTGGAAGGGTCACTTCGCGACCGCCGATCAGCACCGGGCGATGTTCGAAGCGGCGAACCATCGGCTGTGGGGCATCACCAGCGGGTTCACCGAATGGAAGATCAACGCCTGCTGGCCCAGCGTGCAGTGGCAGATCTACGACTGGTACCTCAAGCCCATGGTCAGCCTCTACTACATCCGGAGCGCCTGCGAGCCGTTGCACGTGCAGCTTAGCCCGCTGGATGCGATGGTTACCGTGATCAACAACCGCCTGGCGCCAGAGCGCGACCTCGAAGTATACGCTCGCGTCTACGACTTCGGCATGAAACTGAGATGGGAGAAGCACGCGAAGACGGACGTACCCGCCAACGCATACAAGAACGTCTTCGCCGTTCCGCCAGTTCCCGACCTGGGCTCGATCCGCTTCGTCAAGCTCCAACTGAGAAACGCCAAGGGCAAGGTGGTCTCAGACAACTTTTACTGGCTGTCCTCCAAGACGCCGGCCGACCTGACGAGCCTGGCGACGCTGCCGATGGTCGGGTTGAGCGCCTCGGACAAGATCGAGGACAGGGGCGACGAGAAGGTCGTTCACGTCAGCGTCGAGAACCCCACGGACAAGCTCGCCTTCTTCGTGCACCTGGTTTTGACGAAGGGTCCGCATGGGGAGGAGATTCTCCCCGTATTCTGGGAGGACAACTACTTCAGCCTCCTACCGAAGGAGACGCGAACCGTGCGGGCGACCCTGTCGGCAAGCGATCTGCGGGGCGAGACGCCAACGCTGGAGGTGGGCGGATGGAACGTCCAGGGATCCTTCGACTGCACCAGCGTGAGGGTGTCGAAGCGCAAGGTGAAGGTCAACCAGCTCGTCGTGGTGACCGCTGACGTCGCGAACACCGCCATCGACGGCAGCCGGATCGAGCTGCTCGTCGACGGTGAAGTCGCGGATTCAGAGCGGGTCTGGGCAAGGGGAGGCAGGCGCGCGCCGGCCGCCTTCGCGGTCACCTTCGACACGCCGGGGACCCGCGAGATCAGGATCGGTGACAAGACCGCGTCGATCCACGTGACCGCCGGGGAACAGTAAGAAGAGGGGTATCGCCCCGGGGGTGGCGCGATCAGTTCCCACCCACGAGGGAATACACGCCGATGCGCTACGGGATCTGGAAGCTGCCGCAGCCGCAGCTGGCCTGGTCCTCGTCGAAGACGACCAGCCGCGTACAGGTGGGGCAGCGGACCCGGCCGGTGGATCCGAATCGGTCGGGGACGCCGGGGCCGAACCAACCCGGCGGGGGAATCAGGTTCGGGTAGCATCCGGCCCCGCCGACGTGCGTGTTGGCCAGGGCGTCGAGTTCGAGCAGCGTCCGCTCGGCCGAACCGTCGGCCCAGCGATGGGCCTCCACCAGGACGGGTTCGGTGTAGTCCAACGTCTTGAACCACTCGAAAAACGCCGCCCAGGGAACGTTGCCGTAGCCGGGCTGGAAGTGCCAATCGCGGTCGGCGCAATTGTCGGCCAGGTGGAAGCCGATGATGCGGTCGGTGAGGGCGCCGAGCATGGCCTCGAAGCCACCGGAGACGTGGGCGTGGCCCGTGTCGAGGATCGCGCCCAGCCAGGGGGTATCGAAACGGTTCAGCGTCCGGGCCATGTCCTCGGCCGATGCGCCGGGATGGTCGGGCAGCATGTTCTCCACGCCGATCCGGACGCCCGACCGTTCCGCCACGGGCAGCAGCTCGTCGAGGCTGCGGGCCTGCTGGTCGTTCACGCGTTCGATGGGACCGTTCTTCTCACAGCACCGGCCTGGATGAATGACGCCAAGGGGAATGCCAATCTCGCTGACGCGGCGAATCGACTTGGCCAGTGTGTCGACGCTGCTGCGACGAACCGCTTCGTCGACGTGGGCGATGTCGATGCTGTGGTCGAACGGCAGATGCACAGACCGCAGAACGACGCCGCCCTCGTCGGCGGCGGCGCGGAAGGCGGCAATCTCCGCGTCCGTCCGATCGACGAAGTACTCCTGATACATCACTTCCAGAGCCGGGACGCCCTCGGCCGCGTAGTCGCGGACCGCCTCGGCCAAGTCCCCACCGAAGGCGCGTCCCTGCAAGGCCCAGGTGATGCCGGCATGATTCTGGCAGCGATACGTCGACATCGTCTCCTCGTTGGTTGGGCTTGCTCGCCTCAGTACCTCGCCATCCATCTGCTGACGTGGTCCATGTCGGATAACCGAGCCCAGCATAGACGAAGGCGCCGTGCTTTGCGAGTCGCGCCTATGCTGCTTTCTGGCGGATTCGCGTCCGACCCGGTACGCTATGCGCGCGCCGCATCCCCAGGTTGGGAAGGAGACTGTCCATGACGCTAAAGGAGCTGCAGCGCCTGATCGACGAGATGTACAGCGACAAGGACCGGGCCCGCGGCTCGGCCGCCACCTACTTGTGGTTCATGGAGGAGGTCGGGGAACTGGCCGCTGCGCTGCGCGAAGGCACGCCGCAGGAGAAGGCCGACGAGTTTGCCGACGTGCTGGCGTGGCTGGTCACGCTGGCCAACGTTGAAAGCGTCGACCTGACTCGCGCGCTCGAGAAATACACGCAAGGCTGCCCCGGCTGCGGTCAGATGGTCTGCACCTGTCAAGAGAAGCCGTGAGTCGAACCCACGTCGAGCCGCCCCGCGGGCGCTCATAGCGCGTCCGCATTCACCAATAGCGAAAACGCCTTCTGGTACTTGCTTTGCGATGCCGGGGTGACCGAGACGGACCGGTTGCGGAGGGCCTCCTGGATCAGCCCGCAGAGGGTTTCCTGGTCACGACGGAAGGCGGCGTAGATCTGCTCGAGCCGCGCATCGCCGGTCGCACGAATCCGCTGATCCAGGACGGTGGACACGTTCCGCTCGAACTCGATCTCGACCTCGTCGAAGCTGGCTACGTAGGGCGGCCTCTGAGCGTCGCCGTAGAGGGCACGCTCGAGGTACGTCAGGTATCCGTCCGCATCATAGACGTAGCTTCGGTCGAGGCTGATGATAAAGGCCTGGTCTGGGTTCGGGCCGCTGCCGAACTCGGTCTTCATGTCCAGGTGCATTCGCATCCGCTGGCAGACGAGGACCAGCTCGGGTCTCAGATCGATTCGCTCCGGCTGGCGTCGTCCGTCCAGCCACGTCGCCAGCGACCTCCACGGCGTGGTCGTCTGACCTTGCCACAGACCGGTGACGGCGAACGGCACGTAGTCTCGCGGGGACCAGGGCGGCGGGGGAGGCGGGTTCTGCTCGGAGAAGGGTTGCGATTCGACCCGGAACTCGAACCGGGCCTCCTGGACCTGACTGAAGCCCGCGCCCTCCTCCGCCCGGCCGACCTTGGCCTGAAGCTCGCATCGGTAGGGGAAGTGTCTTGGCACCAACGGGGCGGCCTCATGGCTCATGAGCTTCCGGAGGGTCTTGAAACGATGCCGCAGCCGGTAGCTGATCGCGTGCTGGTGCAACAGGTGATCGGGTGTGTCGAAGTAGACGTCCCGTCCGACCAACACCATCGGCTCGCGGGCGACGTAGTAGCCGTTGCCCGTGTGCCGCGGGACCTGCCAGATCGGGTCCGCCAGGCGCCGCTTGAGCGCGGTGTGAACCTGCTGCTGCAACCTGACCAGGCCGTCGAGATGTGCGTACTCTGAGCCTTCCGGATAGGCCAGGCCGAGCTTGTATTCGCGTTCGGTCCGAGGCGGGGTGCCGATGGCCCGATCGTCGGGCGATGGCCTGGTCGGCGGCGGGTAGGCCCCCCAGATCGCGCTGGGCGTCGAGAACCAACCGACGACCAGCAGCCCCGGCACGACAAGGAACCCCGAGATGGTCAACACGCGATTCGGTCGCATCACTGCGCGTCCAGGTTGTGGATGGCGCTCAGTACCGATACCCGCTGGATGTTCTGATCCTGCGTCAGGCGCCGAACCACGTTGCGGATTCTCGACGGGTCCAGCAGCTTGACGCTGTAGACCATGGTCGCCCCCTCGTCGCCGTTGGCGTTCATCTCGATCAGGGAGTAGCTGCGGCACTCCTCCTCGAGCATGGACTCGTATTCCTGCGTGCCCTGATCGATGGCGCCGCGGCTGGCAAACAGCTTGACGAGCAACTGCTCGGATTGACGCTGCCCGAACCGCAGCAGGTACAGCAAGTACGACACGATCAGCGCGACGGCCACCCCGATGATGGCGATGCGGTAGGCGCCCGCGCCGACGGCGATGCCCGCGGCGATGGCCGTGAAGATGAACATGATGTCCCGGACGTCCTTCACGGGCGTGCGGAAGCGGATGATGCTGAGCGCCCCGACCAGCCCGAAGGCCCGCGCCAGGCTGTTGTCGATCACCATCAAGACCATCGCGACGATGATGGATATCATGATGAGCGTCGCGACCATGCCGTACGAATAGGCGAAGGCCTTGTGCGTTCGGCGATACACGAAGGCGACCAACACGCCGAGCGCAAAGGCCAACCCGACCCGAGCCAGGATCGACTCGACCCCGAGGGGCAGCACGCTGATTCCCTTGAGCTGTGTGAGTGTCAGTGCGTCCATGCCGGCTCCTTTACCAGGAAGAAGCATCGCTTCATGACCATGCCGTATTTCGAAATCGGTTCCTGCGCGATGTTGAGCTCGCGCATCAGGTTCTCCAGCCAGAACGGAAAGAAGCTGTGGTATTTGATCTCCATGACCCGGCGCGGCGACCACTCGGAGAACGCCACCGGCTCGAACTCGAAGCTGCCTTCTTGGTAGGCGCTCGCGACGTCGCCGGCCAGCTTGTGGTCGAACGTGATCCGCAGGTTCGGATCGTTGATGCCGACGTAGGCGACGCGGCGATAGTTCGTCCACACGGACGGATGGAAGTCCATCCGGCGCGTATAGAAGGCGAAATCGGGCACGGCGTCGTCGTACTGCCCGCGTCTCAGACCGTCGACGACCTCGTCGATTGGATCGTCGTTGCGGATCACGCAACGGATCTTGGTCACGAACGAGCCGCGCTTCGACTTGATCTCGAAGAACAGGCGGCTGGTATCGTTGTTGTAGAACCGGATGCGGTACTTGTCGCGCGAGTTGTCGCCGTCGTACTTCTCGTAGTAGGCGGTGCAGTCTCGGGTGTCGAAGTAGAGACTGGTTACCTTGTAAGGCCTGCCGGCGGGCATGTGGGCGTCGTGTTCCATGAAGTGCCCGAGGAACGTCAGCACGTTGGGCATGACGTCGTCGGGAACCCAGTACTTGAGTTCGTAGCGACCCGGGATGTCGACACGATCAGTCACGCGAAGGACTCCAGTCCTCTCGACGGCTAGCGACCACCACAGGCGCCTGCGAGTCATCCGTGGGAGAGTCTTCCTGGATCGCTGGCAAACGACCGAAACACGCGGCATACCCGGCGCTGTTGACCACCTTGCGGTCGATGGACGCCTGGGCCAACGTCGCGGTGTTTCGCACCTGCAGCTCCAGACGCTGCATGACCGGCTCCATCGCCATCGGCAGGTCGACGAGCAGCGTGTATTCCTGGGTCTCCAGCGCCCCCATGAAGTCGCCTTGCACCAGGCCCCGCACGGGCGCGTCGGTGCGGACCATCATCTTCTCGAGCTTGGGATAGCCTGGCATGAGTGTGAGCCCGCAGTCCTCGACCACCAGGTAGCCGTTGCTGATCCTCGCGGTGCCCCGGTACGCCACGGGCTCCGGCATCATGTCCCGCGGAAACAACGGCTGGTAGACAACCTTCGATCGCGGCCGTGGGCGGAGGGCGAGCGTCACGGTCACGTCCTGGCCTTCAGAAACCCGCCAGTTGTCGATCGGTAGCCTCAGACCCTTCAACTCGGACGGAACGTGCGAGTCGTAGCCGATCGCCACCTTCCAGGTCCGCACGCCTCCCGTCGTCCGCAACGGATGGCGGTCGACCACGGCGAAGACGACGGCGGACTCCAGCAGGCCCTTCAACCGACGCCACGTCCGCCCGATCCGATTGCAGCGCGTCGAGCACGTGTACCGCCAAGAGCACAACACGTTCCGCAGGCATCCCAGAATGCCCTGATCGATGTACGTGTAGGTCAGCCCCATATCGAAGAAGGGCGACTCTGCACGGCGCTGGTCTTTGCAGACGGCGTAGGTGACGTCGTCGTTGGCGTACATCGCCATGTAACGTTGTCTGAACTCGGGCTGGTGCTCGAGAATCGCCTGATAGAGCCTGCGACTGTAGGCGGTCATGAACTCGGGATGCGACTTCAGCCGGAGGCTGAGCCGGCTGACGACATAGGTCTCGTACGGCATCATGTGGACGGTGTTGAGGATGCCGGGCAGCGCGTCCCACGGCATGAACTCGAACAGACCGGTTTCCTTGTTGTGAAGCATCCGCACGTTGCGGATGCTGTTCTGATGGTAGCTGTCCATCAGCGCCATGTGCACGTGCCAGGCCACCACGTTGTCCTTGTCCACGAAGCCAAACACCTGGCGTCGGAACGTCTGGTCATCACTGTCCCGAAGGAAGGTCAGCCAGCGATCAAGATGGGTGAAATCATCGTCTGGCTCGGCCCCGGTCTGGTACTTCTTCCATCGGGCGACGTTGTCGTACAGGTAGTAGTCGACGTTGTAGGGGTAGTAGTCATCCTCGCCGTAGAGCTCCGAGCCCGCCAATCCGTAGCGCCGCAGCAGGCTTTCACCCCAGTGCTCGACCTCTACGTACAGCCCCCAGTCCACGCCGTTCAGCTTGACTCGAACGAAGCGCGTCCGCGGCACCTTGAGCCCCAGCTCGGACCCCAGCCACATATGCCACGGGTACCAGTGAGCCTGCCCCAGCTTCAGCTCGTCGGATAGCAGGTGCATCTCGGTGACGCCGTCGATCGACGTGTCCTTCAGGACGAGCTTCAGGTTCTTCTTGGCGTCCGTATCGGAGTAGTTGAACCCCCGCAGGCGGAGCTTGGCCTGTCCCTGCTGACAGATTCCCTGCCGCGGGTCTGTGTAGTGGACCACCGCGTCTGCGTAGGACTTGACCTTCACCGTGCGGTCGTCACCGGGATGGACGAGTTTCTTGAGGTTGCGGTCGCTGGCGTAGATTTCGTAGGCGGGCAGCTGGGATCGATCGGGCGTGAAGGCCGTCGCCAGGCGCCGCAATCCCTGAAGCTCCATCGCGCCCGGCGCGACCAGATAGGCGTATCCCACGCGGGCAAGAGCCGCCAGACCGACGACAACGGCGATCGTCCAGCGACGATGCCATAGGAGCTGACGCAGGGGCATCCGGTACTTGAGCTTCATGGCGACTCGGAAGTCCGCAGGCCGGGTTCGCTACCGATAGCGCTGCCCCCAGGGACACCGCCCGATAATCCCCGGGATTGCGGTATGGATCGGCTAAATGTGGGGGCCGGGCAACTTAAAAACGCGCGCTGTTTCGGCCGACGCCGTCTCGAGTTGCTGCACGTCCGATAAGATGCGGCGCACCAGGAACGCCGCGCGCGGCGTGTGATAGTGGGCCGGATCCCGGCCGGCTGAGCCGGCCTGTCCCCAGGCCGGTCAACTCGGTCAGGTGCCCCCTGCAGCTCAAGACCGGCCCGGGGACGGGCCGGCTCGGGGTGGGTCAGGCGTACCCACAGAATCACTGTTGACGGTGCACTAGGGGTGGGGGTGGCCAACGGGCGTATGGGGGGTCCGGCGGCCTGCCCGGGGCGCAGCCTGTGACGCGGTAGCCGCCCGGAGCGTCTGCCATTTCCCGCTGCGACGGACGGGAACGCACATCTGCTCGATGAGGCCGAGGACATCCTCGTGGGTTAGGGCATCCCACGGCGTGATCGCCGCGTAGAGGAGGGAGAAGACCTCGACGGCCACCACCTCGCCGAGTTCCGACAGCAACCTGCCCAGGCAGATCGCCGCGAAGTCCTCCAGCGACGCGTAGCTCGCGTTGTCGGAGTATCGCACCGGCGTCTTCTGGACCGGCACCCACGCGCCCGAGCGTCTCTTGAACTTCGCCCCGGGCCAGGGCGCCGGTCGACGGGTCCGCTGCCGGCCGATGAAGCGGGTCTCCTCGTGCAACAGGACGTATTCGACGACGTCGGGCGGCAGGCCTTGGTGGAAGCGCAGGATACTCCCGTTTCCTTCCAGGTCGTAGTCCTGGCCTTCGACGACCTCATCCCGGCCAAGGACCAGACAGACGACCGCCCCCTCGGTGCCGAACCGTTCAGACCGACTCCGGCAGTAGCCGTGGGAGACCATGGGGTCCAGCGTCGTCCACAGGCCCCGCTTGTGGAACAAACCATGGTCGGCGATTCGCTCGGCCCGTTCCTTGCTCGTCCCGTGCCACAGGACCAGCGCGTTCGGACCGACCTGCTCATAGCGCGCACTTGCCGGCAAGCCATGCCGGGCCGCCCAGGCGTTCAGGTCGGGCGGGCGACGGTCGACTTGCCGCCTCACCCCGTAGGCCAGGCTGGCGAGCGTACAGTCCCACCCGCAGCGTTCCTTGGGCAGATACTGGAGGTCACCAAACCCCTGCGAGGCCAGCTTTCGGTTCTTCTTCCAGGCCATCGCTTCACCTGATGGACTCTCTTCTTCACTTTCTACCGCGCGACCGGACCTCGTGCCACGCCCTCCCTGCCGGATGATTCCGCTTCGCGCAGGGCCGCGATGACCTTCAGGTTGGCCCTGGGGAATGCGTATTGGTCCAGTTCGCCCGGCGTGATCCACTTCCACGCCGCACATCCGATCGGCTTGGGCCTGCCCGAGACGTATCCGCATTCGAACGCGTGCAGCGTGATTCGGAAATGCGTGTAGGCGTGCTTGACGGTGACCATCGGGCGGCGGACCTTCACCTTGACCCCCAGCTCTTCGCGGACCTCGCGGACGACGCAGGCCTCCAGCGATTCGTCCGGACGGCGCTTGCCGCCCGGAAACTCCCACAGCCCACCCAACAGGCCTTCCGGCTTTCGCTGATCGATGAGGATGCGACCGTTCCGCCAGATGATGCCCACGGCGATCTCGTGGTGCGGCGTTGGCTTCCGCACGGGTCTGGCCGGCAGCTCGGCCTGCTCGTTGCGAGCGCAGGCCTGACAGGCGGTCTTGATCGGGCAGACAAGGCACCGCGGGTCGCGCGGGATGCAGATCGTCGCGCCCAGGTCCATCAGCGCCTGGTTGAACAGGCTCGCCTTGCCCGACGGGATCAGCGCCCGCGCCAGCGACCACAGCTTCCGTTCCGTTTTCGGCTCGGTAGGGATCCCGCGGACGCGGAATACGCGGCAGAGCACGCGCCGGACGTTTCCATCGAGCACGGGCTCGTCCAGGTCGAAGGCGATGCTCGCAATCGCCCCGGCCGTGTAAGCGCCGATGCCCGGCAGCGCACGCAGCTCCGGCACCGTCCGGGGGAGCTGACCGCCGTACCGTTCGGTCACCTGCCCGGCTGCCCGATGCAGGTTCCGAGCCCGCGCATAGTACCCAAGACCCTCCCAGGCCTTGAGCACCGCGTCGAGCGGCGCGCTCGCCAGCGCGCGGACGTCCGGGAACGCCTCGAGAAATCGCACGTAGTACGGTTTGACGGTCGCCACCTGGGTCTGCTGCAGCATAATCTCCGAGACCCAGATCGCATACGGGTCGCGCGTCTTGCGCCACGGCATGTCGCGTCGATGCCGCCTGAACCAGGCCAGCAGCGCGGTTTGTACGGTCTTGATGCGTTCTTGATGGTTCATTGCCACGATGGATGTAACCCCCAGACGGGCCAGCAGGACCGCCCTGGATGTCGACGGTCAAGGCAGGTGGCCGAAGACGTCAAGGTGCCGGTCCGAAGCCATGGCCACCTCGAGCCCGCCGTGACCGGCCCGGTCGAGTTGTTCGCGGACTTCGTCCGGCGTGTACGCCGACAGCAGCGACCGGTGGAACTCCTCCTGGAGCAACGCCGACTCGTGCCCTGCGTAGTCCTCGACGATCTTGCGGGCCTGCTCGGGGCCTGCCGGTCGGGCCAGGTCACGCAGCAGCACCGTTGCGCCGGGAGCGGCCAGGCGCTTGACCTCCCCCCAGAGCGCGTCCGTGTCGTTTAGATGATGCAAGATGCTGTTGGAGAAGACGACGTCGAAACCGGCGTCGGGCAGGGGGATGGCCTTTGCATCGGCCTGCAGGAGCACGACGTTTTCGTTCAGGCCCGCGGCGTCGACGTCCCGGCGGGCGAGATCGAGCATCGGCCCGGAGGCGTCGACGGCCACCACGCGCCACCCCGGCCGGGCACGAACCAGTCGGATGGGGATGTCCGCCGGCCCCGTGCCCAGATCGACCGCCTCGGCCGTCTCGCGCGGACCGGCGAGCTCCAGCAGTCGCTCGACGAACCGCTGATTGACGTCTGCGAAGTCGGCCTGCGCATAGGCCTCGGCCTCCTCGGCCAAGTCCATCCACTCGGGCTCCGGCTCGCGTGGCATGGGTGAAGGCATGAAGCGACCTCCGATGGCTCGCGACAGCGGGGATTGTACTGCCAAGCGAACAGGTTCACACGTCGGCTGGCCGCGGGGCCGCCCAGGACGGCGCGTCGACCCGATCGAGACGGCCCCCAGCTTGACAGCATCTTTCGGGCGTCACTACCATTCCATTGTGCCCGCGACACCTAAGTCTCCTTCATGAAGCTCTGAACGGAGGAGGTCGTCATGTCCATCCGCACCGAATGCCCGCACTGCTCCGCCGCCTTCAGGGTTGCCGAGGAATCCGTCGGGCAGGAAACGACCTGCAGTAGTTGCCATCAGCGATTCACAGTCGCCGAGGCGCCCGCGCCGTCCCTGGCGCAACCCGCGGCTCCGTCCGCTCAGCCGGGGTCTGTCACGCCACAGTATGCCGGGGGCGCAGGGCCCGTGACAATGACGATCCCCAAGATGTCCGTCATGGCCGTCGTCAGCCTGATCCTTGGCATCCTCGGGTTCTGCACAGGTGGCCTGACCGCTCTGGTGGGGTTGATCCTGGGCATCGTCGGGATCAGGCAGATCGGTGCCAGCGACGGACAACTCACGGGGCGCGGGCTCGCCATCGCCGGCACCGTTGTCTCCGGAGCGTGTTTGTTCCTGATGGCCGTTTCGATTCCGTTTATCCTCATTCCGTCGCTGACCAGGGCCCGAAACGAAGCCAGGGGGGTACTGCGCGCGAGTCGCGTGTCACAGCTGTGCAGCGGCGCGATTATGTACGCGGACGACTATGACCAAGTTCTCCCCACGCCGGCGGTCGACTGGCCGAACCTGATCTTTCCGTACACCCGCTTCCGGAGCCTGGAGGAATCGCCGTTTGCCCCGGGTGCGGGGCGGGCCTACGCGATGAACAAGAACCTGGCAGGCCTCGAGATGTCGGACGTGGACGACCCCAGGCGCACCGTCCTGTTCTTCGAGGCCGCACTCGGCGCGCCCGCGGCTGGGGGGCCGGAACTGCTGCCCAAGGAACCTCGCTATGGGGATGGCTACGTCGTCGGCTTCGCGGACGGACACGTGGAGGACGTTCCCAAAGACGACGTGCGGGACTTGATCTGGAAGCCCGGCCCGCCGCAGGAGCGTGCGGCGCCGACGAGTACCAGTCCGGGGGAGGGCCATGGCCTATCCGATCCAAGTGGTTCTTGACGGCCTGAAGTGCGTGGTCGTGGGCGGCGGCAAGGTGGCAGCCCGCAAGGTGGCTGCGCTTCGCCAGGCCGGCGCCGACGTGCACGTGATCAGTCCCGAGTTCGACGACGAGCTGCTGGACCGCAAGGACATCACCCGCCACATCGGTCTCTACCAGCCCTCGGTGTTGGCCGGGGCCAGGCTGGTCATGGTTTGCACGAATGACCATCACATCAACGTCCAGGCCGCCGCGGATGCCCGCGCCGCCGGTGCGCTGGTCAACGTGGCCGACGATCCCGAGCATTGCGACTTCTACGTCCCGGCCGTCGTACGACGTGGGGCCATTCAGGTGGCCATCGGCACGGGCGGCGCGAGTCCCGAACTGGCCGCCACCGTGCGGAGGCGCATCGAGCAGGCCATCCCCGACGCCTACGCCGAACTGGCCGAGGAGCTGCGGCGAATCCGACCCATCGTCAAAGACCGGATCGCCCAGCAGGCGAACCGCAGCCGGCTGTTCGCCGAGCTCTGCAGCGACGAATCGGTGGCGCGCTTCATCAATGACGGGCCGGACGCGTGGCGGCGATGGTTCGAGCAGCTCCTCGGCGACCGGGCCGAGAAGTGACGCGACGCCCGAGGACCCATCCTCCGTGAAGCCAGCCGACGACAATCCGCACGCCGCCACGTCGGGCATCCTGCGGTACGGGCCGATCGTGTTGATCGTGCTGATCGCGATGGCCTTCTGGATCAGCGAATCGATCCTGGCCACCATCATCATCATCTCCGATGGGGCGCTGGCCGCGATCATCTGGATCGCGGCGGTTGGGTTGGGGTGGTGGCTCCTCGGTCTGCTGCGATTGCCGGAGGCTCCGCTTCGATGGCAGCTTGTCCTGTCGGCCGGCCTGGGCATGGGGGCGCTGGTGTTGCTTGTCCTGCTGCTGGGGCTGATGGGGATCCTGCATCGCAGCGTGTGGGTGGGGATCCTGGCGGCGTCGGCGCTCGGGTGTGTCGTGCGGGCGGGCGTCTATGTGCATCGGGCTCAACGCGGGAGCGAGCCGCGCCAAGCGATTGAATGGCGGGCGGCCCATCTGCTGTGGCTGCCGGCAATGGGATTCTTGCTGATCACGCTGCTGGTGGCGGTCCTGCCGCCGGGGCTGAACTGGGGCGATGAGGCCGGCGGCTACGACGTGCTCGAATATCACTTCGGCGGGCCGAAGGAGTACTGGCTGGCCGGTCGCATCATCCCCCTGCCGCACAACGTCTACACCTACTTCCCATTCAACGCGGAGATGCTGTACCTGTTGGCGTTCGTGATCAAGGGCGGGCCCTACGACGGGGTGTATCTCGCCCAGTTGCTCAACGCGTCGCTGGCGATCTGGGCGGTCGTGGCGGCGTGGTTGGCCGGGCGGGAGTTGGGCCCGACGCAAGGCGCCATCGCCGGGGCCCTGATGGCGACGTGTCCATGGCTGACCTACCTCAGCGGCGTCGCCTACGCCGAGAACGGGCTGCTGTTCGCATCCATGCTGACGCTGGCGGTGCTCGTCCGGATGTGGGAGCGGCCGGCGTGTCGTCAGGGCGCCTGGCTTCTGCTGGCGGGCCTGTTGGCGGGGGTGGCGTGTGGGTTCAAGTACACCGCCGTGGTGATGATCGGTCTGCCCGTCGGGCTGGTGACCGCGTGGGTCGGATGGACGGCCCGCCCTCGCCAGCCGCTGGGGGGGCTGCTGTTCGTGGTTGGCGCGGCGATCATGTTCTGCCCGTGGCTGGCGCGGAACAACCGATGGGCCGACAACCCCGTGTTCCCGCTGGCGCACCAGGCGCTCGGCTACCGACCGGACCTGTGGGACGACACGCTGACGGCCAGGTGGGATCGGGCCCACACGGCCGGGGCCGACGAGGCCGACCTTTCCAGTCGCCTGGGACGGCTCTGGCAGCGCGTCCTGGCCGAGCCCAACTACGGCCCCGCGATTTTCCTGGCCGCGGCGCTGGGTGTGCCGGCGGCGTTCGGTGCCCGGCGTGGCCTGGCCATCGGCTGCCTGATCATCCTGACCGTTCAGACGGTCACCTGGCTGATGGCCACCCACCTGTTCGCCCGATTCGGTGTGCCCCTTATCGTCCCACTGGTCGTCCTGGCGGCGGTCGGCTGGTCGTCCGTCCGGCACGCTCGGATGGCGACGCTTCATCGCGCGGTGATGATCGTTGTGGTCACCGGCGGCGCGGCGGTCAATCTTGTGCACGTTGGTCGGCTGTACTATGATCACACCCGCGACGCCGACGGCCGTCGGCGAGGGTGGTTCGGTCTGACTGGCGCGCTGGCGGAGTCCGATCCGATCAACCGATCCACACCGACGCGCGGCGCGACGGTGTGGATGGTCGGTGAGGCGCGGGCCTTCTACGTTACGCGGCCCTGCGTCTACCACGTGGTTTTCAGCCGCGATCCGCTGGCAACGTTCGCCCGAACCCGACCGACGGGCCTAGAGCTCCTAGACTGGTTCCGACAACGCGGCGTGACGCACGTTTACGTCGGCTGGTCCGAGATCGACCGATTCCGTCGGCCGGGGAACTACGGTTGGGACGACGCGATAGACGAAACGTTGTTCGCTTCCATGCGGTCGGCCGGCGCGATCCTCGCCCACGCCGAACGCAACGCCCGCACGGGACGACCGATCTATGAGATCCTCAAGGTGCCTGTCCAATGAACCATGACATTGTCAACATCGGTATCTGCACGGTCGACGCAATCGGTCGGACCATCGACGAGGCCCCGCCGCGCGGCGGTCTGCGGACCTTCGACGACCTGATCATGACCACGGGCGGCAACGCGATGAACTGCGGGATCTCGCTGGCCAAAATGGGCATCGGCTGCGACGTCGTGATCAAGGTCGGCCGCGACCCGCTGGGCGACTTCGTGCTGAGCGAGGCGAAGAAGTACGGCCTGGGCACCGCCGGGGTGGTCTACGACGAGGCAGGCACCACCACACCGTTCACGTTTGTCTGCGTCCACGGCGACGGACAGCGCAGCTTCTACCACATCTGCGGCACGAACGGGACGCTGCGGAACGACGAGATCGACATGGACTACGTCCTGCAGCACCGCTACTGCTTCGTGACCGGCACGATGGTCATGCCGACGTTCGACGGTGAGCAAACGGCTCAGGTCCTCGAGCAGGCGCAGACGGCCGGGCTCGTCACGCTGCTCGACACCGTCTACACCGACGACGCCAGCCAGGAGTATTGGCGATCGGTCATCGAGCCGTGTCTGCCGCATCTGACCTACTTCATCCCCAGCCAGCCCGAGGCGGCCGCCATCACCGGGCTGGACGACCCGTCGGAGATGGCACGCTGGCTGCAGGACCGAGGCTGCACGAACGCGGTGATCAAGCTGGACGCCGAGGGCGCCTTCTGCCGCGACGCCGAGGGCACCGAGACACACGTGCCGGCCTACCGGGTCGACCCCGTGGTGGACACGACGGGGGCGGGCGATTGCTGGAGCGCGGGGTTCCTGGCCGGTCTGCTGAACGATCAGTCTATCCCTGAGGCGGCCGCACTGGGGAACGCCACCGCCGCCCACTGCATCCAGGCGCCTGGTGCGAGCACGGGCGTTGTCTCGCTGGACGAGATCCGGGCCTTCCAGAAGCGGACGCCCCTCCGCAAGACATCGTGAACGATCGACTCTAACGCTCAGCGCCGCGCAGGCCGGGCCGCCGGCGCTGTGGTGGCCGTCGTGGGGGCGCGCTGAGTGGACGCGCGGAACTCTCGTGTGATCCGCAGCTCCAACCTTCGGAGTGGGCGGCTTCGTGGGTTCTTGCGCAGCGCGTACAGGAGGGTACGCAGGCATTCCTGCCGTTGCTTCAGCGAGGTGCTCTGCTCCCAGACCCGCTCCAGGCTGGCCGCGGCGCGCTCGTCATCGCCTTGCTCGCATGCCTTTGCGGCGACCATGACCTGGATGCTGGGGGAATTGGGGTCGAGTTCGGCCGCCCGATCGACCCAGACGGGCCACTTCTTGGGGCGCTTGTCCGGACCGAGGCGGTGAAAAGTCCTACCCAAGACCTCGTATGCCCAAGCCAGCGCCAGATTCGGATCGACCTCTCCGTCCGCCCAGGGAACGGCGGACGCCAACCTCCTGGCGGCGACCTCATCCCCTTTCACCAGCACCGCCTGGATCACCCTTCGGAAGATGGGTTGGAGCGACGAGTTTCCGATAGGTCGTTCGCATTCCACTACGGCACGACGCAGCGTCTGCAGCGCGGTGTTCGGGTCGGTAGGATCGTTGATGAGCTGATACCAGCCAAGCTCGGTCATCGCCAGCGCCTGTTGGACCGAGAATCGCTGGTGCTCGGACGCATAGAGACGAACGGACAGCGTGGCTGTCTCGACGGCTTGCTTCATGTTCCCTTCGGCCGCCAGGATGATGGCGGCGATTCGCAAAGTCTCGGGCGAGAACGTGTCGACCCATTCGTCGCGACCGGCCGCCGTCGTATCCCGTCTGGCCCGCTGGACGAACGGCTCGAACGCCTCCTTGAACCCCTTGTAGGTAGACACCTGCAGGATGACGGATCGGTATTCC
Organism: uncultured Planctomycetales bacterium; assembly: GCA_964390905.1. GTDB lineage: Bacteria > Planctomycetota > Phycisphaerae > UBA1845 > JAFGLZ01 > JAFGLZ01. Next base: position 51,664 of record CAYMLO010000058.1, read on the forward strand.
TCGGAGGGTAGAGGACCCCGCATGGGGCGGCGAAGCAGATCGATGACGTGGGGCAGGGGCAAGTTCATGTTCGCGCGGAACAGCGAGACGAGCAGGTCGTCGTTAAACGGCTGTCGCTCCATCGCCGCGATCAGCGCCGTGATCCGCCGTCGGCGATACCGCCTGATCTGATCCGCCGCCTCGCCGACAGCGTGTCGGGCCTGGGGACCGGTCAGGCTCGCAGGCAGCTGCCACAGCTGATCGAGGGCCAGGCACACCTCGGCCTCGAGGGCGGCCGCCCCGAAGAACCCGGGCTGCTTGGCGTTCAGGACGCCCAGGAGATCTAGGGCGCGCTCCAGGTGCTGCTTGGCCCGGCCCCATTTCAGCTGGAACGACGGGTCCGCCCACAAGATGTCCACAGGTTGCGTCGTGGCAGCCGGCTGTGAAGCCGGAAGGGTGCTGGCGGCCCCGACCGCCTGACGGACTTCATAGAACACACGCGCCATCTGCTGGGCGCCGATACCCCAGTGGGCGCGGGCGGCGTTCAGGCGGGCCTGGGCATGATGACGGGGGCGCAGCGTGTCCTGTAGCACGCGATCGGTCATGCCGAAGGCCTCGGCGATGCGGTGCGTTCGGAGTCGCCTCCCCGACAGGGCCAGGACATGCTCGCCAAGGAAGCACCGCCAGGAGCCCGCCGCCGTTGCCAGGCCCAACAAGAACAACACCACCACCCCCCCCGCACGAAGGGGCCAGTTCAGCCACAAAGTCCGGGCGCTGAGCCGGCAAGACAGCAGGATCGCCCAAACGGACCCCAGAATCGTGTACCACAGGGCTGGCAGGGGCTCATGGCGAAGCGCAGAAGACATGCACGCCTCGACGCCCATGCCCACCATTGCCGCCATCAGCCCGATCAGACATCGACGGAGGGGCCCGGGCTCGAGCTGGCGTAACGCCCTCGTACCCCCCATCAAGGTCAAGACGTACACGCCAATCGTCAGGTGAAATCCGACCAGGCCGAGATCCGTCAGCACCTCCAGCCATTCGTTCTGTGCGTGCCCGCGCCATCGCGCCCCGACGGCGGTCGGATCGTCGATCAGATCCGCCAGTCGCCAGGGCTCGCAGGACATCGTGTAGCCCGCCTGGCCGATGCCGGTTCCCCGGCTCTGAGCCCATGTCTGAAGTGCGTATCGCCATCCGTAGTTGCAGAGACGGACATCGGCTGCCTCGAACGACCCGCTGGTTCCGGCGAAGCGGATCAGCCCCAGCACAACCACCAGCATGACCGCCAAGCCGACAACGGACACCACGATCTTGGCCCTGCGGGAAACGGCCAGCCACACCAGCGTGATTAACCCGGCCAGACACCCCACCCAAGCGGCTCGCGATCCGGCCCGCAAGTTGCCCAGAATCAATACGGCCAGCACCACGATCAGGGCGATCAGACCCAAGACGCGCGCCGACCACCGTCCGACGCCCTGCCTGAACGGCCCCCGCAGGACGTTCCCCGTCTCGCCCACCATCCAGGCGATCGTCAGCAGGACCGCCGGTACGAGGCAGGCGGCGAACAGCCGCCCTCGGCCGACCGGGAAGAACGACTCGACGGGCCAGCGCGGGAGCCCGGTGAAACCCAGTGCCAGCACCGTCGAGAACAGGCAGGACAGGACAAGCGCGACGGCAATGGCACGAACGGTCCGGTGGGATGGGCCAGCCATTGCCAGCCCGCGCGAGAGCGACAATGCCCAGGCCGCCTGGACCGCAATGATCACGGTCGCCCGAATCGAGAGCTCCGGTGCCGGTGACCAGACACGCGAGATGGCGGACCACAGGACGACCAGAACCAGCAGCGCCTGCGCGACGTCGACCAGCTCGGTCTGTCCCAGCCACCGAACATGCCACTCGGCCTGCAGGCCTGGGGTGGGGCCCGACGCAACCGAGGATCGACGCGCCACAAGCCCCCTTAGTATCCATGCCATTCCCAGCAGTACAGCTGCGCCTGCCAGGCCAACCTCCAGGACGGTCGACTTGATCTCCGTGCCCGTCGACGTCGGCCAGACGTAGTACAGGCCGAGGGCGTCGATCAGCCTGAGCAGCATCATCGGCGCGCGGCCGACCTCGACGGCGTCGGTCAGTGGGATCGGCGGCCCGGGGATGCTCACCAGCAGAAGGCTGCCCGCCACGACCGCCGCTGCGAGGACGACCAGCAGCCAGCGAAGCACGCCCGCTGCGCCTCGCTGCCAGACTGGGGCCCATACCTCTTCGCGGGGTTCACAGACGCCGGGGGATTGCGTGAAAAGTTCACTCATGGTTTGGCTGGGGCGGCTCGAGCGGCGAGCGCCGCGAAACGCTCACGGCCCGCGGCCGATGTCGACGGTCACGTCTCCCACACCGGCCGCATGGTTGGCCTGCCTGGCCCAGGCGTACAGAAGATCGGACAACCGGTTGACATACCGCATCGCGGGTTCGGACACCGGCGCCGGCTGCGCCAAGGAGACGATCCGTCGTTCGGCGCGGCGGCAGACCGTCCGGGCAACGTGCAGGCGGCAGGCCAACTCGTCTCCCGCGGGTAGAATGAACTGCCGCACGGGCGGGACCTCCGCCGTGGCCTGGTCAATCCACTGCTCCAGTCGATTCACCATCTCGTCGGTCACCCGCAACTCCGGACGATCCGGCGATGCCGCGGACGCCAGTCCCAACTCGCAGCCCAGGACGAACAGCTCCCGTTGGACCTGCGACAGGCGCGTGTCGAGCACCTCATCTGAGCACGAACTGCGAGCCAGGCCGAGATGGGCATTCAGTTCGTCGAGCGTACCACAGGCCTCCGGCCGGGAGTGATTCTTGGCGACGCGACCTCCGTCGCCCAGCGACGTCTCGCCCGCGTCACCCGTCTTGGTGTACAGCTTCACGAGATGCATCCCCCGCGCACGCAAGTGACACGGCGCGCCCTGGGCTCTGCGCTCGAGCCAACCGATGCCCTCGAGCACGCCACGTCCGTATCGAACGGTCGAGCCGCCTGCCGGGACTACTTGACCTCGGCCATCTTGACCGCCTGGCGTCGCTTGGCCGAGATCAAAGCGGCCTCCAGCACCCGCTGCGTCTCGTAGGCGTCGGCGAAGTCGGGGATCGGCACGACCGGCTTCCTGCCGGCCAGCACCCGCATGATATCCGACGCCTGGTTCACGAACGTGTGCTCGTACCCGAGGATGTGCGCGTCGGGCCACCATGCGTCGACGTACGGGTGGTTGCCCGCCGACGTGCACATGATCTTCGTCCAGCCGCGGACCTTCGGGTCGGCCGTGTAGTCCATGTACTCGAGGTAGTTCATGTCCTCGAACCGGAACCGCACCGACCCCTTGTCCCCGTGTACCTCGATGCCGTTCTGGTTCTGGTATCCCATCGCCAAGCGAGAGCATTCGAAGCTCGCCACCGCTCCCTTCTTGAACCTGGCCAGGAACAGGACGGCATCGTCGACGTCGACCTTGCCCTTCTTGCGACTGCCCCGGGCTCCGCCCGAGATGCCGCCGGCGGAACCGGCCGTCAAGACCGTTCGCGTCTTGACGAACGTCTCGGCGATCGCGCCGGAAACCTCGGTGATCTCGTCGCCGGTAATGAATCGTGCCATGTCGATGATGTGCGCGTTCAGGTCGCCGTGCGCGCCGCTACCGGCCAACTTCTTCTTGAACCGCCACAGGAGCGGCGTCTCCGGCCCGCCCCAATCCTGCAGGTAGATGCACCGGACGTGAAAGATGCGACCGATCTTGCCGGCCTTGACCAGCTGGTGCGCCAGCGCGACGGCGGGGCAGCGGCGGTAGTTGTACCAGACGAACGTCGGGGTCTTGGCCTTCTTGGCGGCCTCGACCATCTTGCGGGCGTCCTTGAGCGTGCCAGCGATCGGCTTCTCCGTGCCGACCGGCTTGCCCGCCGCCAAAGCCGCCATCGCCACCGGCATGTGCATGTAGTTCGGCGTGACGATGTCGACGTAGTCGATCTCCTCGGAGCGAACGACCGCCTTCCAGTCGTCCGACCAGTTCTGCCAGCCCCACCGCTTGGCGAACACCCTCGGCTTCTCCTCGGGCATTCCGTAGCTCGTGTGCATCACCGGATTCCTGGGCAGCTTGGTGAAGAACTTCGCTACGTTGAGGTAGGCGTTGCTGTGCGTCCGCCCCATGAACCCCTGACCGATCAGTGCGATGTTGCAGGCCTTGGCCATTGTACGTGTCTCCTTCTGGGAACTCGGAATTGCCCAACGGGTGATGGTATGGTACGCCCCGGCACACGACCGGGCAAGTCCGTCTTGCGCTTTCTCATCTGGCGGTCGGATCAGCGGGCCAGAACGATCTGCCGAACATGGTGCGACATCCGCAACGACCGGCCGAGCGATTCGGTCAGGTGGTAGTCGAGCAGGTCGAACGCTTCGGCCGCGGCGTCGTCGGGGATTTCGTCGGCCAAGAGCGCGGCCGCGGCCGCGGGCTCGACGCGACGCTTCTCGACCAACGGGCCCTCGCAATCCAAACAGATCAGCCCGCCCTGTCGGGAAGAGAAGAATGGTCGGCTCTGGCCGGACCATCGCCGACCGCAGGCCACGCAGCGACTCAGATCCGGCATCAGGCCGATCTCCTCGAGCAGCCGGCGCTGAAACCACACCAGAGCTGGCGGGCCCTGTCGGGACAGCGACTGCAAAATCGAGACCAACGCGTCGTACAGACCCGGGGCGGCGTCGTTGTCCTCGGTAGCCGCATCGACCACCTCGGCTGCGTACTGCCCGGCGTACATCCACCGCAAGTCGCTGCGGAGGTCGGTGAAAACCTCCTCTTGCTGCCACTCGGTCAGCGTGCCCAGACCCGAACCGCGTGCATCGCGGCGACTGAAAACCAGCCCGCCTCGCTCCAACAAATCGATGCCGGTCGCGAAACGGGTCTTGGTGCCGCGCTTGATGCCCTTGGCGATCAGTCGCTGCTTGCCGTGCCCGCGGGTGAAGAAGACCAACACCTGCGAGGTCTCGCTGTAGTCCAGTCGGCGGATGGCGACGGCTTCATCCTTGATCAGTGGCATCGTCTGCGAGGGCCTCGTTCGCAGTTCAGTCCGACCGGCCGGCGGCCTGAGCGACCATCTTGCCGATCGTTTCGACGGCGGTTTCGCGGGGCACCCTCTCGACGGCGTCGGCGTTGCGGGGCTTGACCTCGAGCACCCCGTCGGCCAGCGACCGCTTGCCCACCGTCACCCGCAGTGGAATGCCGATCAGGTCGGCGTCGTTGAACTTCACCCCCGGGCGGGCGTCGCGGTCGTCCAGGAGCACTTCGACGCCCTTGGCGCTCAGCTCGTCGTGTAGATCGTCCGCCACGGCGCGGACCTCGTCTTCCCGCAGGTCCAACGCCACGATCAGCACCTGATACGGCGCAATCGACGCAGGCCAGATGATCCCCGCCTTGTCGTGCGACGACTCGACCGCGGCGGCCAGGATGCGGTTCAGGCCGATGCCATAGCAACCCATGATCATCGGTAGCGGCTTGCCGTCGGCGTCGAGGACGGTGGCCTTGAGCGCGTCGGTGTACCGGGTGCCGAGCTTGAAAACGTGGCCAATCTCGATGCACTTCTCGAAGCGCAGCGGCGCCCCGCACCGCGGGCAACCGTCGCCCTCGACGGCGTTGCGGACGTCGGCGACGTCGGTCAGATCGAAGTCGCGCCCGGGCTCCAGGCCGACGACGTGGTAGTCAGTCTTGTTCGCCCCGGTGGCCGCGCCGTGCATGACGGACACCGCCTGGTCACAAACGATCCGAGCACCCCGGGCCTGCAACGTCTGCGGGCCTGCGAATCCGACCTCGGCGCCGGTCAGTTTCCGGATCGTCGGCTCGTCGGCCAGGCCGGAGAGTGTCACCCCGGTCGCCCGACCCAGCTTGGATTCGTTGATCTCGTGGTCGCCGCGAACCAGCGCGACGATGGGCTCGCCGTCCTGATCGGCGTAGACCAGCGTCTTGATCATACTCTCCGGCGGCCGTTTCAGCAGACCGCATACCTCCTCGATGGTCCGCTTGTCGGGCGTGTGCACCTCGGTGAGGTCCGGCAGCGGGTCCGGGGCGTCGACGGTTGGCAGGGGTGCGGGTTCGGCACGCTCCAGGTTGGCGGCGTAGTCGCACTCGGGGCAGTCGACCAGCCAGTCCTCGCCGGCGTCGGTGACGACCATGAACTCGTGGCTGGCATCGCCGCCGATCGGGCCGCTCTCGGCCTCGACGGCGGTGTAGGTCAAGCCGCAGCGATCGTAGATGCGGCAGTAGGCGTCGTACATCGCGCGATAGGTTTCGTCGAGTCCGCCGGGGCCATCCAGGCTGACGTGGAAACTGTAGGCGTCCTTCATCTGAAACTCGCGCGTTCGCAGGACGCCGCTCTTGGGCCGCTCCTCGTCGCGGAACTTCGTCTGGATCTGGTACAGATTTATGGGCAGCTGCTTGTAGCTCTTGATGAAGGC
>CAYMLO010000059.1:0-57525 GCA_964390905.1 uncultured Planctomycetales bacterium
GGGCGGATGAAAGTTGGCCGTGTTGCATAGGCAACTCAGGTAGAACACCCCCAGTCGATCGGCAGCGTCTCGGTAGGCGTCGATGCCGGTGGCCCGGTAAGCCTGGTTCAGCGCGGTGGCCCATCGGGGGTAGCTGTTCCGTTTCGACCCCCAGGTGGCCCATCGCGTTCTGCGGGGATCCAGCCGGCCGACGTCCGTCTGCCACTCGACGAGCAGGTCGGCCAGGAGCCGGATCTGCCGCTGTGCCGGAAGCTCCTTCGGTGCTTCTGAGACGCCGCGGGCTGTGTCGGGCTCCTTGCCCTGTGCCGGGGAGTCCTTCGGCATTAGGGCGCCCACGCCCGCGACGGCCGTTGCGTTTAGAAAGTCGCGTCGCAGAATCGTTCGTTCTCGCTTCATCCGATCGTTCCAAGAATGCTTCGTGTCCTATCCGTGCTGTGTTGCTGCGTAGATCAGCCATCCACAAACGGACCAGACATGGTCGGTCAATCCGGTGGCCATGGCAAGCGTTCGCGGGCGCCATCGGCTGTCAGGAGTCCGTGACAGAATCGGCGCGAGCGGGTGAGGCATCGCCGGGCCGACGCCTCAGGATCTTCGTGAACGGACGGATCAAAGACGCGACCCGTATCAGAGACGCGACCGTAAGGGAGCGTTCAGTCAGACCGATTCCGCCTGGATCGGTCTGACCCGCACGGCGATCGACGCAGACCGCGGCGGATCTGCTGTCGCGTCCGTTGTATTCAATCCGGACGGGCCAGCGTGACCGCTGGGGTGAACGCTCCCTCACGGTCGCGTCTCTGATAGGGCCGCCAGATGTGTCACGGCCCCGGCTGTCAGGTCGCTCTTTGAAGCCCTGCACCAATGCCTCTCAGCCGGATCGAACGGCTCACCGTACTCGGGACTGCGCGCCTCGCGCAACCGCCCCCCCGGCGGCACCGTATCACAGGGCCCATCTTCGTCCGCAGGGGGTGGAACAACGGCGTGGGAGGCTTAATGGGTGGCTCCCTCTTCCCTACACCCTTTCGAATCAGCGAGGGTGGCGTCTTGGGGAGGGACAGGCACACCGGGCTCGCCCCGTTAGACCTTGATCGCATCGATCTTCCTGAGATCCGCCCTGCCCAATCCGATCTCGGCCGCGTGGGCGATGTGTCTCGGATGAGGCTTGGTCGGGCCGGTGCCCTTTGCGATTCTTGCCTTGCGGACCATCTCGGCCCCGACCGCGTCGAGGGCGACGACGTCTGTGGCGGCCAGCAGGCTCTTGGCCTGCCATGCGCAATGTGGCCCGCGGAACTGGGGTCCCTTATCGAGGATTCCCACGATGGCGTCGCAGAGCGCTAAGCGCGTCTTATTGCGAATGGGCGGCAGGCAGTTCAACTCGGCGATCGCGTCGATGGTCCTGTGGAAGTCCGTCGGGTTCGGGATCGAGCCCATGTGGTTCTTCATCGCGATCGTCACGCCCGCCACGACGTGATGTTTCAAGCGGGGCAGATTGATGATGGCGTCGGCGTCTCTCGTCAGGACCCGGGTCAGACGCGTCTTGACCGGACCGACCTTGACCTCCGCGTCCCACGCCGAGTCGGCGGTGAGGAACCGGACCTTCGGCATGTCCTCGAACGTCTTGACCCCCCAGGTTTGGAGATCCTGCTGGTTGCGGTCGAGGACGATGATCTTCTGCTGCGGGACTCCGGCGTCCACCAGCCCCCGGCAGACGGCCCAGACCAGCGCCGGGCTTGTCGAGCCGCCGCGGTGCTGGCCGTTGGACTTCATCGCCACGGTCTCCTTGGGCGAAACGAACGTCCGCCAGGCCTCGTCGACGTTGGCCTTCCCCGAAAGCGCCTTGACCATGGCGTCAACGGCCTGCTTGACGACCTGCCGGTTGATGTCGGAGCCCGTGCCAAAGTCGTCCCGCTCGGCCACGATCACGCGGCTCTTGTCGCCCTGCCCCGCCCCGAGCGAGGCCAGCGGCGAGCAGGCCACCCCCGTCGCAACCCCTTGCAGAAAACGCCTTCTGTCGATCTGGCGCCCCCGATTCCGAGTTTCCATGACGATCGATTCCCTCGCATCATCGTTCGACTCGCCGTGTTTCCGGCCCCCGGTTCTTCCCGGGAGCCCCGATTTTCGAGAGATCCGGCCCGATGTCCAGCCCCGAAGTGAGAGGGGGTCGAGATGGGCGCGGATGGCCGAGCAGGCTTCCGAGATCGACTTCGGGTTGGAGGTGCCGAAGTGACCACAAGAAGTGAGCCCCTTCTCCCACAAGACCCTTCCCCTCCGACGCGGACAGGAACGACATCACCGTAATCGTTGCACGCGACGGCTCTATCGGGACGAGAGATACTCGCGGATGGCCCTGGCCAGGTCGTGGCCGAAGGCCCTGGCTGTCGCCGGGGTTACAGTGCTTCCGGCGGCGTTGGCATAGGGGATCTCGATCGTCGCTGCAATCAGAACGCCCTCCAACTCGCCCGCCCAACGGGAAAAGTTCTTTCCCGCTGTGTAGTTCTTGGCGGTGTTCCACGCTTTGCCGAAAGGCAGATCGTCTTGGGTTCTGTAGATCAGTGGCCCGGTCCGGACGGTCTGAAGGACCTTGCCGAACTTGCGTTGCTCGGCCCAGATCGCTGCATTGGAGCTACCGACCTGATAGATCACTTCGTTGTGCGGGCCACGGATGTAGGGGCAATGCAGGTCCAAGGCGAGCCGGAGCCGACCGCCCGACCACTTGGGGACCCGCTCACGCAGCGCACGGACGGACCGATAGATGCTCCGGCCCAGATAGTCGCGGTTGTGGTCATGCGGCCTGCGGTTCTTGCCTTGATCGCCGTCCTCGACACCGTCTTTGTCCATGAAGGGAATCGCCATGACCTCTACGTTTCGGCGGAACCAGGCCCCGTCGTCAGTTTCGGCCAGGATAGCCTCGAGGACGCCCTCCAGACAGTAGCTGGCCATCATCTCGCAGGCGTGGTGACGGCACGTCAGAAGAATGCGGTACCGCGGGTCGCCGTCGAGCTTGCCGGCATGAACGCACTCGACGGGTCGGCCTTTGCGCGTCCCGCAGATTGTTCCGGCCGACAGATGAGGGTTCGTCGCATGCCGATCCAGGAAGCGCTTCAGGTCGCTGGCCTGATATGGCATGGCCAAACAGAAGCGGACGTCCTTGTCGTTCTGCAGGAACCTGTAGCGGAAGGACGCCCCTGTGACCGCCCTCTTCCCCAACCACGACCACGATGCGCCGCCGTCGGTACTCACGGCCGGCCCGCGGACGCCAATCGGATTCTTGTCGGTGAAGCTGAAGGTCAGTGTCTTGCCCGCCGCGCCGCGGACCCTGAAGTTCCAATAGAACCACCATCCCTCGGTATCGCGCCGGTCCTGTCGAAGCGAAACCGTGTCATTCGCGATGTCCTCGACGATGATATTGCCACCGGGATAGTCCGCACCGATGCATATCCCGGATGAGTTGCTGTCCTTGGGCCCGGCGCCTGCGCCCGCGGGTGTCGCCATCGAGAAGTGGACGCAAGCGAGGGAAAACCAGAGTCGACCAGATCGCATTGGTGATCTCATGTACGGGTAACTGACATCACGAGTTCTCGGGAAGGACACCTACCTCTCCCTGGGCGCCTCGACGCTAATCTCGTAGACGTTGTTCTTGGCCAGGAGGTACACCGGCTTGGTGCCCGGACCGTTGGGTCGAAAGACATAGGGGCCGGCCGAGCATGCCGTGACGTTGGGGACCCTTGCCAGCTTCTTGCCTTCGTTGTTGAGGATGAGCACGCCGAGTTCCTTCGGCGTCTTCAGCTCTCGCGAGTAGCGCGAGAGGATCTCCGGCACGCCGTCGCCGGTAATGTCGGCGAAGTCACACGCGCCGCCGCGCTCCTCGTCTTCATTGTAGACGTAGCACCATACCTCCCGCCCCTTCATATCGAGCAGGAGGATCGAACCGGATCGCTTGGGGCGGGGGGATTCTCGCTCGGTGTTGACGGCGATGGCCGGCCCGCCTCTGGGATGGCCCTTTGGGTGGTAAAGGGCCTCGTAGCAGTTGTTGCCGCCGCGTGCGTTGGGGGTGACGTTGGCGCACCATATCACCCGAAGCCTGTCACCCTTCGGCGTCCAACGGGCATAGTGCACCTGCCCGGGCGTGCGTCCCGTAGCGATGACCATCTCGTCATAGCCGTCGCCGTCGTGATCGCAGGTGTCGATGCGTTGGATCGTCTTGCGGATCGTGCGGTCGTGGGCGATGAGCTTCCCATGCTGATCGAGCAGGAACAGGCCGCTGCCGTTGCCGCCGAAGCACACTTCGCGCCCTTCGTGCCTCGTGAAGTCGCCGATGGCACCGCCGCGAAAATACTCCTCGGTTCGAACGGTGGGCGTCTTCAAAAAAGACCACATCTTCTCCAACTTGCGGGTCTTGAGATTCCAGCGGAAGGCGTGCGCGCCGGAGGCCCCCTTTCGCGTTGTCAGCAAGATCTCGTTATGCCCATCGTTGTCCAAGTCGCCCGTCGTGGCACACATGACCATGTCGCCGCCCGCGAACGGTTCGCGCCAGGAATCCACCAGCTCCAGCTTGGCGTTGTAGAACCCCTCAGTGCAGTCGGAGTAGTCGGTCGGGAAACTGGCCGAGAAGCAGGGGCCGTCCTTGGGCATGCCCTTTAGCAGGTAACTGTTGGCGCCTCCCAGCCCGTCCGGGCGGGGGCTCTTGAGCGTATGCACATGGCGAATCCTAATCGTTGGCCGGCCGACCTGGTCGGGACCTGCCTCGTTCTCCGATGCTGGCGCGTCACTGACCAATGGGAATCCAATGGAAAGAGCCACCAGAAAGGCCGATTGCTTCATAGTGCATCCCATTCTGAATCTCAGGTCGGGCTCTAACACTCTAACCGAACCCCTCCCCGAGAGCTAGGTCAGCCCTCGAACAGCGAATCACATGAGTCCTTTGTGGTCAACAGGGGCGGAGTCTTCGGAAGGGCCACCCAGACGATCGAGACCGGTCCGAACCCCTACTCTACGCCCCGACCTTCGAACTCTCGTTTCTTGCGCCCGCTGAGCGGATTGTCGGAGCGCAGGCCCATCATGCGTTTGCCGTCGGGCTGACGAAACACCGGCACCCGGGGGATGGAAGGGGTGGGAAGACGCCCTTCATTCGTGCGGCCGTCGCTCAGTTGGCTTTCACTCTGACAACGGCTTCGGCGCTGAAGCTGCCAGCCTACTTGGCCGGTCGGACCTCCAACGTCTGTCGCAACGTGACGCTCTGGCCGGACTCGACCACCTTGCGCTTCAGCTAAGCCTCTGTCTCGAGCTGACCGAGGCAGTCGGGGTACGCGACCTGCCAGGTGAAGTCCCAACCCGCCGGGCTTCGGCAAGTGAATCGCGCAAGTCCCCTTGGATGAGAAAGGACGGAGTCTTCCGGAGAGATAGGTGCCACTTGCGGACGGTCCTCCGCACGGAATCGGACGGACCTTCGCCGAGATCTGGCCGGAGCCGGCGCCGTTGGGAAGTGCCCACGCCAGAGTTCGGCCGCAGCCAACCCAGGACCTTCTCAAAGCCAACATCGCGTCTCCATCCCCTGAAAGGCAACGGGCACGCACGTCCTTCATAGCGAGTCGTTTACATGGACCGAGAAGCCCCGTTATGCTGTCGAACCATGGGTTTCGCCGGAGACCATCCAAAACGCCTCTCCTCGAGACCCCTATCCTGCGGGCGCCGGGGGGTGGCTGCCCTCTTGATCGCACTCCTTGCGTGCGTGCTGGCCGGATGCAGCGGGAAACGGCACTACCCGAACCGTCCGATCATCCTAATCTGTCCGTGGGCGGCGGGCGGCGGCACCGATCGCTGTGCGCGCCAGGTAGCGGCGCTCCTGGAGCGCGAACTCGATGTCCCCGTCAACGTCGTCAATGCAACCGGGGGCGCAGGCGTCACGGGCCACACGCGTGGGGCGCTGGCGCGGCCCGACGGGTACACGCTGACGATGGTGACCGTCGAGATCAACATGTTGCACTGGCGCGGTCTGACGAGCATCTCGCATCGCGACTACACGCCCGTCGGGCTGCTGAACCGCGACGCGGCGGCGGTTTTCGTTCGGTCCGACGCGACCTGGCAGAGCCCGGAACAGCTCGCCGCGCACGTCCGGGCCCATCCCGGGAAGCTCAAGGTCTCGGGCACGGCGAAGGGCGGCATCTGGCACCTGGCGTTTGCCGGTTGGCTCCACAAGATCGGGCTGCGTCCCTCGGACGCCATCTGGATCTCGATCAATGGATCGGCGCCGTCGTTGCAGGAACTGCTTGCCGGCGGCGTCGACGTGGTATGCTGCAGCCTGCCCGAGGCACAGTCGCTGCTCGATGCCGGCCGGGTCCGCTGCCTCGGCGTGATGGCCGATCACCGTCTGGATCAGTTCGCCAACGTCCCGACCTTCAAGGAGCAAGGCGTCGACTGGACATTGGGTTGCTGGCGTGGCATCTGCCTGCCGAAGGAGACGCCTGCGGACGTGACCGAACGGGTCGTGGCCGCTTTGGAGCGTATGGCCAAAAGCGAGACGTTCCTCACATTCATGCGCGACGCCGGGTTTGAGGCCGACTGGCAGCCTCCGGTGGCGTTCGGCAAGACGATGCAGGATTTCGACGAACGGCTCGGCGCGATGCTGACCAGTGAGTCGTTCCGCTCGGTGCGTCGGACGCAATTCAGTCCGATGTTCTTCCCCAAGGTGCTTGCGGTGATGCTGGTGCTGGTTCTCGGCGGTTTGGTGGCGACGGGTGGTCTGAAGCGACCTGCAAGCATCATACCGATTACCAAGCGAGGGCTATTGCGACTCGGTGAGGTGGTTGCGTGCGTGCTGGCGTATGTACTGCTGGCTGAATGGGCGGGTTTCGTCGTCACCGCGGCGGTCTTGCTGATGCTGCTCGCGTGGAGGATGGGTGCCCGGTGGCCGGTTGCCGCGGCGGTGAGTGTGCTGATCGTCCCGTTGGCCTATCAGGTATTCGCCGTGTCGCTGCGCGTGCCACTGCCGCGTGGTTGGTTGGGTTGGTGAGATGCACGAAGCGGTTCAGCAGGCTCTCGAGCACGTCTTCTGCAATCCGCAGGTGCTCGCCATTGTCGCGATCACGGCCGTCTACGGCGTGTTCATGGGCGCCGTCCCCGGGCTGACCGCGACGATGGCCGTCGCGCTGCTGATCCCGGTGACGTTCTTCCTGGGGCCCATTCCGGCGCTGGCCGCGGTCGTCACGCTGGAGGCCTGCGCCATCTTCGCCGGCGACATCCCCAACGCCTTGCTGCGGATCCCCGGCACGCCGTCGTCCGCCGCCTATGCCGACGACGCGTACGCGCTCACCCGAACCGTCGGTCCCGATCGCACGCTGGGTGTCTGCCTGACGTTCAGCGTCGCCGGCGGGGTCTTCGGCACGGCGATGCTGGCGTTCTTCGCCCCGCAGCTCGCCAAGATCGCCACGTGGTTCACCGTGGCCGAGTACTTCTGGCTCTACCTGTTGGGGTTGAGCTGCGCGGTGGTCGTCTCCCGCGGCTCGGCCTTGCGGGCCACACTGGGCCTGATCATCGGGCTGCTGCTGTCCACCGTCGGTCTGAGCGCCGTGCACACGCAGGCCCGCTTTACGTTCGGGCAGGCCGAGCTGTTTCAGGGCATCAACTTCATTCCGGCCATGATCGGGCTGTTCGGGGTCTCCGAGATCTTGCGCAACGTGCTGACGATCGACCAACGTGCGGACGAATCTGCCCGGGGAGCGGTTTCGACCGTCGAGGCTCTAGGCCTGTTGCAGCGACTGGTGGTTCGACCGATCGCCTCGGTGTTTGGTGGGGCGGTTTCGCTCTTGTGGCGGCGCAAGCGGCACACGCTCCGCAGCGGCGTGATCGGCGCCTTCGTGGGGATGTTGCCCGGCGCCGGGGCCGACATTGGGGCCTGGGTGTCGCTGGCGGCCTCGAAACGGGCTTCAAAGACGCCCGAGAAGTACGGTCAAGGGTGCCTGGAGGGTGTCGGTGACGCGACGGCCGCGAACAACTCTGCCCTCGCCGGCGCGTGGATCCCGGCCTTGGTCTTTGGCATCCCGGGCGATTCGATCACGGCGATCGTCATCGGCGTACTGTTGATGAAGAACGTCAAACCGGGACCGGCCATCTTCGAACAGCAGGCCTCCTTAGTCTACAGCGTCTACTTCGTGTTCCTGCTGGCCAACCTACTGCTGATTCCGATCGGTCTGCTGGCCATCAAGGTCGGCGGGCTGGTGGTACGCGTGCCGCGACGGGTCCTGTTGCCGATCATCCTGGTGTTCTGCATGATCGGTGCGTTCGCCATCAACGGCAGTTACTTCGACGTGGCCATCATGCTCGCCATGGGGCTGCTCGGGTTCGGGCTCGAGCGACGGGAGGTCCCCTTGGGACCCGTCGTGTTGGGCATCATTCTGGGCGGACCGCTGGAAGAACGGTTCATCCAGACGCTGACCAGCTCGGGCGGGGCCGTAACGGCGTTCTTCTCACGCCCGCTTGCCGCCGTGCTGGGATTGGTCTGCATTGCGATCTGGCTGACGCCTCCGCTTCTGACGGTTCTGTCGAGGCGTTCGGGAGACAAGCACACATAAAGGAGACGCGGCTATCCGACAAGGTCGCGATCGTGACTGGATCCGGTCGCGGTATCGGCGAAGCGATCGTGGGAAGGAAAAGGGGGTCGGTCACAGCCTCGTCCTGCGACGCCGTCCCGTGCTTTGGATGCGCCTCAGAGCCGACCGTGCCGTATCATGATACTCAAGACAGCGACGGGGGCTTCAGCGGAGACGAACGACGGAGTATCCATGCCAACCACCGAGAACGACGGGACCGGGATCTACTGGCGGCAGGAGGGTGCGGGCGAGCTGTTGCTCCTTGTTCAGGGGCTCGGGGTGACGTCGGAGATGTGGTATCGCGTCGTGCCTCGGTTGGCGATCCGCTATCGGGTGATCGTGTTCGACAATCGCGGCGTCGGCGGCAGCGACGCGCCGGCCGGGCCGTACGCCATCGCGACGATGGCGGCCGATGCGGCGGCCGTCCTCGATGCGGCCGGCGTCGAGGCCGCGCATGTGTTCGGCCTCTCGATGGGGGGGATGATCGCCCAGGAGCTCGTGCTGCAGCGCCCCGAACGCGTGCGGTCGCTCATTCTCGGATGCACTGGATGCGGCGGGAGACAGGCCGTGCCCGCTGCGCCCGAGGTCATCGGCGTGCTCATGGCCCAGCCGACGATGGCGCCTGAGGAGGGACTGTCGGCCATGGCCCGCTACCTCTACGATCCGGCCACGCCCCGCGACCGGATCGAGGAGGACCTGGCCGTCTGTCTTCGGACCCTCCCGACGGCCAGCAGCTACGTCGCGCAGCTTCAGGGCGTCATCGCGTACCGGTCCTACAGCCGCCTGGGGACGATCAAGGCGCCGACGCTGATCATCCACGGCGAGCACGACCAACTGGTCCCGCCCGAGAACGGCAAGGTCCTCGCCGACGCGATCCCGGGGGCCCGGCTCGTCATGCTGGCCGATGCGGGCCACGTCTTCATCACCGACCAGACCGACGCGGCGTGCGAGGCGATCCTGTCGTTTCTGGAGGAGGTCAGCTCGCCCGGCGGTTGAGACACATCGGCGTTGGGTTCCCATCCGTGGGGTGAGGAAGGCGATGGACCGGACGCAGATCGACCGGGCCGAGGACGGCCCGGCTCGGGATGGGTTGCCGAATCGGGACAGCCCGCGGGCTATTTGGCCGCGCGGGCCATTCGGCCGACGACCAACTCGCTGAGCACGATGATGTCCTCCGGCGGGAGGAGGTGGACGACGTTGGACTGAAACAGGAAGACGGCGTTCGGCGGGAAGTCCTCGTCCCCGGCGTACCACACGACGCGGAGGGAGATGCGGGGCAAGACCTGGAACCGGAACGCCAGATCGCCCTCGTCCGCGCAGGGCTCCCCGCCGATTGCCCGGGCGGCCCGATCGAGGATGTCGGCCGTCCGCCCGACGGTGAAGCACAGCCGCTTGATGACCCGGCCCTCATAGACGCCCTGGTATCCGCGGGTCTCGGGGATGTCGGCGAAGACCATCTCGGCGCCCGACGGCTCGACGGGGTCGGGGGCGGCCAGGTAGTGAACGACCAACACCTGCCAGCGCATGTCGACGGGGTCGCCGTTCTCGAAGATGAGCCCGCCCGCTTCGAAATCGACACTCATCGGCTCGCCGAGCACCGGGACGCGGATCCGCCCCTGGTCATCCCGGTTGGCCCCAAGCCACGCGAGCTGCTCATCGCTTTGCCCGCGCAGCGCCGCTAGGCCGCGGGACACGGCAATGTTCAGGTTGTCTTGCTTCGGTAACGATGGCCGGTCCGGAGGCGTCATGTCGTGGTCTACTTGTTCGCCATGTACGCCTCGATGTAGGAATCGCAGTAGATCATCTTCTCCATGATGAGCTCGGCGGTGATGGCGGCGTCCATCAGGTCTTTGTCGCAGGGGTCCATGATCGCGGCGTCGAGGCCGGCCGGGACGGCCATCGCGATGTACGTCCGGTTGATCAGCTCCCGCTCGCGGGCGCCCTGGCTGACGTTGCTCAGGCCCAGCACCATGTGCGGCGGCGGGTCAGACATGATCTTGAGCTGCTCCATCGCCTTCATGACCGCCAGCGGCTGCTTCGGCGCGACGTTGACGGGTTGGATGATCGCGTCGATGAAGATCTTGTCCGGCGTCAGGCCCGCCTCCATCGCCATCGTCAGGATGGTCGCCCCCATCTCGACCCGCGAATCCACGTCCGTCGGGATCCCCCGCGAATCGATGGTCAGCCCGATCAGCGCGCAGTCGTGCTCGGCCGCCAGGGCGCAGTAATTGGCCAGGATCTCGGGGTCGGCCTTGCTGCTGTTGATGATCTTGGGGCCCGCGACCTGCGGGACCGCCTCCTTCATGACGTCCCACTTGGCGCTGTCGAGGGCGATCGGGATGTCGGCGTTGATGTCGCGGATGATGCCACACATCCATGTCAACGCCTCGACCTGCTTGCTGGTGGCTGGCCCGACGTTGACGTCGAGGGCGTCGGCCCCGGCGGCGATCTGTTTCTCGGTCCACTCTCGGATCGGGCCCTCGTCCTGCTCCACGATGGCCTTCTTGATGTCGACCCACATGCCGTTGATGCGTTCACCGATGACGTACATGCCTGCTCGCTCCACCTTGTTTGTGCCCCCAGTTCCCGGGGGGCCCCCGCCTGCGGGGGGGTGTTATCACCTGGTCACGCCCCTGGCAGGCCAGGGGCCAACACGGTTACCCTTCAGTCGCGTTCGGTCGTCGGTGCGCCCTATAGCCCCGCCGCGTGCGGCGGGGACGGGGCCGCACGCGGCTCCGTTAAACGATCCGACAACACCGACACGCATCCTGCGCTACGACGCCGACAGCCGCTCGATCGCCTTGCGGACCATGCGAATCGCATCGGGGTGGCGCATCACCAGGATGTCCCCGCCCGACTGCAGCAGGTCGGTGGCGGTGATGGCCTCCCAGATCGGCCCGCGCTTCTCGGCCGGACCCAGATGGGGGGCCTCCTCTTCGCTGACCTTGCTCTCTTTGGCCCGCCAAGACTCCATGCCCACGTCCATCAGGACGGGTTGCTGAAGCTGACGGTCGCCGTTGACGGCCGCCAACCGCATTCGCTCCTGGATGCTGTAGACGTACTCCATCCCGTAACCCAATCCGCCCGTGGTCGGGAAGGCAACGATGTCTTCCAGCGGGAATCCGGCATCCGCGGCCAAGATGTTCACCTGCTTAGCGATGTTGACGTCGAGGGGCGACTCAGCCAGGATCTTGTGCCCGCTCGCCGTGGACGCCGCCACCAGCGTCTGGTAGTTCTTCTCGACGATGGTGCCGAACAGGCAGTTCTCGCCCCGGGACGCCTCGGTGCATTTCGGCAGGACGTTGTTGTCCTTGTCGTACACCCCGCAGCCCCACACGATCAGCGGCACGTCGACGGCCTGAAGACATGCGCGAACCGAATCGGCGGCCTGGTCTGGGGACAGATCCTCGGCGTCCGGATGCGTGCCCATCAGCTTGAGGCAGATCATGTCGGCGCCGAACTCGACGGCCTTCTTGCACCAACTGGCCAGGTCCTTCATCGCGTCGCCGTACGCCGCCTTGAGCTGTTCGGGCCAGGCGTCTGCGCCCGAATCCCACACCTCGACGGCGATGGCCTTGCCCAGTCCCGGCTCGCCTTCGAACGCCACCCAGGGGATTCCTTTGGCTCCGCCGACGGTGACCATCTTGCCGCGGGTGCCCCCTTCTTCCTTCGTCGCCCCGATCGTCACGGTATTGAGCGATGCTGCGTAATTCTCACTGACATCTGGTACCGCCATAGCTCGTCCTTCCATTCAGTTGCGTCCAACCGTTACCCACGCATGAACGGCACGTCTCGTTGCCCGTCCGGCGACGCGCACGGGCGTAACCGATTCCGTCTTGCCTATGCCCTCGTCGTCGCCCTGCCGGTCATTTCGCGGCAGACCTCGACCAGTTCGGCCACCGGCTCGGCGACCGCGTCGGCCAGCTCAGGCGTGATCCCTTCGCCCGAGACCGACAGCCCGGCGAGCGCTTCATTGACGGGGATCTGGATGCGTATGTCGACCTGCAGCGACTCAGCCGCCTCGGCCGCCTTGCCCGCCAGGCCTTCCGGAGGCACCTTGTTGATCACCAGCGCCCGCTTGCCGATCTTGACGGGCAGGCTGTCGGCCAGCTCGGAGATCCGCCGGGCCGTCATCAACCCGATGTACGTCGGTTCGCTGACCAGCAGCAACACCTGGACGTCGTCCGACGTCAGCCGCGACAGGTGCTCCATCCCCGCCGCGTTGTCGATCACGACGAACGGATAGCTCTTCTTGAGCAGGCCCAGGTACCGGCGAAGCAGCGTGTTGACATAGCAGTAGCACCCAGGCCCCTCGGGCCGGCCCATGGTGATCAGATCGTATCCAGTCGCCTCGACGACGATTTCGTTCAACCACTGATCCAGCAACCGCTCCTTGGGGATCTCGCTGACGGTCTGGGCGGCCTCCCGCGTCTGGTCGCGGATGTCGCTGATCGTGTCTTCGACGTCCAACCCCAGCAGCAGGCCGAGCGAGCTGTTGTGATCCGCGTCAATGGCCAGCACGGGCCCGTCCCCCGCTCGCACCAGGCCGTGGATCAGTGCCGCACTCAACGTGCTCTTGCCCGTTCCGCCCTTGCCGGTCATGGCGATCACCGCGCCCATCAGCTTGTCCCCTCCGCGTGCTGCCGCATCCGGGCCATTGCCCGGGGGAACAGCTCGATGTCCGTGTGGGGCAGGAAACAGGCCGACGAGAACTGGTCCATGAACGTCGCGTCCGTGCCTAGCTCGAAGTACGTCATGCCGCTCGCGATCTCCTGGGCCTCTTCATATTTCTGGTGCGACAGGGCGGCCAGCTTGGCGCCCGTGATCGACGTATTGCCCACGAACCGCAGCTTCTCGGGCGGCACGTCCGGCAGCAGGCCGATCGTGATTGCGTTGTCGAGGTTCAGGTAGTTGCCGAATGCCCCGGCCACCAGGATTTCCGAGAGGTCGTCGAACGTCATCTGCAGGCTGTCGAGCACCACGCGCGACCCGGCATAGATGGCGCCCTTGGCCCGTAGGAGATTGGCGATGTCCTCCTGGGTGATGACCACGTCCCGGTCGCCGCCGGCCTCCATGCCGTAGACCACGACGTACTCGGCCACTTCGCGGTCGTCGACTCGGATGCGGTCGCACGCGTCGTCCGTGTCCAACCGCCCGCGCTTGTCGATCAGGCCCACGCTCAGCAGTTCGGCGAGCAGATCGATGTAGCCCGTTCCGCAGATGCCGATCGGAGGCGCAGAGCCGATGGTGGAATAGGAGGGCCTGCGAGACCGGTCGAACAGCTTGATGTGGTCGATAGCGCCGCGTGTGGCCCGCATGCCCGCCTCGCTCTCGGCCCCCTCAAAGGCCGGGCCCGCCGACGTGCTGGCGCACACGATGAAATCCTTGTTGCCGATGGCCACCTCTCCGTTCGTGCCGATGTCCAGGAGCATCATCATCTCGTCGGATCTGTGCATGCCGGTCGCCAGCACGCCCGCTGAGATGTCCGCCCCCACGAAGGCCGCCACCGAAGGCAGGCAGTACAGCAACCCTCTCGGGTTGATCTGAATCCCCAGCTCCACCGCACGCAACGGCGGCGGCGAGTAGGCCACCCCGGCGAACGGCTCCTTGCGAATCCACTCGGGAGACAGGCCGCTCAGCAGGTGCGTCATCGTCGTGTTGCCCGCCACGGTGACCAGGTTGACGTCGCCGAACCCGAGTCGATGCCGCTGAAGCAGCTGCCGGATCAGATCGTTCACGTCGCCGACGACGGCGTCCTGAAGCTCCTTCAGCCCGTTTTTGTTATTGGCGGCGTGCATGATTCGACGGATGACGTCGCTGCCGTAGCCGATCTGGGAGTTGTACTTGGCTGCCGCTCCCAGGCTGCGGGCCGTCGTCAGATCAATCAGGTGGGCCGCCACGGTCGTCGTGCCCACGTCGACGGCCACCCCCATGTTCTGCCGCGTCGTGTCGCCGGGCTCGACGTTGACGATCTCGCTGAGGCTGCCGCGGTGGCCGGTCGTCGCCGTCACCTTCCAGTCGCCCTCGCGGAGGACCGACGGGAGACGCTGCATGACCTTCAGGCCCATCTGGTACTCGCCGCCGCTCCGCTGTCGGGTCAACGCGTGCACGAGCCGCTCCAGATCGGCCATGTTGTTGTCGAGCGACGGCGGAGGCAGCTCCAGGTAGTGCTTTCGGATCAGCGGATGCAGCTCCGCGTCGTAGCGCTCCCGAAGATACGTTTGGCTGAACCGGTCCTCCACGTCATCGGCGGCCTCGACCACCTCCCGGATTCGCGATTCGGCTGGTACCTCGATCACCAGGTCGGATTCGACGCGTCCCTGGCATGCCAGGATGTAGCCGCGCTGGATGTCTTCGCGGGTTAGGAAGTCCGTGGTTGCGCCGCGGACGTTTCCCTCTTTCACGATGACCCGGCATTTGCCGCAGACGCCTTCGCCGCCGCACAGACTGTTGACGTACACGCCTGCCTTGTTGGCAGCGTCCAGGATCGTCGAGCCGGCTTCGACCTCGACCGACATCCCGTCCGGTGTGAACGTGACCGTACAATCCTTCGCCAAGCGCCGAACTCCTACGCGCTGCCGGCAGCGCTCCAACGCCGCCCAGAACACCTGACGTCACGAAGCGACGACGGCGGCTACGGCTTCCAGTCGTTCTTCAAGAACGGCACGAGCCCGCTGGCCTCCTTCGGGCCGATCAGGACGTTCCACCCGCTCTCGTCCTCAATGCCCGCGCTCAGGACGGCCACGTGGCCGGGGATCACGACCTTCTTGTGCTTGACCATGCCTTCTACGTCGGCTTTCTTAACGGCCTCGGTGATCGTGTCGGCGTTGAACTTGTCGGCCGCCCAGGCGGTCAGCACGCTCGTCCCCTCGGTGTCCACCGCGATGATCCGCGCCGGCACGCGGGACGATTCCACCTCGCTCTCCACCGAGTAGTAGCTCAGCGAGAAGTTCGTCGTGATCAGCACCGGCGAGGCGTCGTCCGGATCGCCCACCTCGTACAGCTTGGGCTCCACCTGGACCGGCTTCTGCGGATCGGTGTAGATGTTCTGCCGCGTCGTCAGGATCGGCAGCATCTGCCACGGCTCGAAGGCCTCGGTGACCACCACGCTCGCGTATTTCAGCACGTAGGTACACGCGTCGATGGTGGCCTGCTCGGCATCCTCGTCGATCGCGCACATCACGACGGGATACCCCAGCTCGCGGCAGTTCTTCTTCATGGCGGCCCGACGCGTCTTGGTCAGGAACTCCAGCCCGTCCGCCGGTCCCACATGGCCTGGACTGATGAACATGTCCTCCAGCCCCGCGCCCTTGATCTTGGCCGTCATCTCCGCCAGCTTCCCTAAGTCGGCCTCGTGGACCGTCAGGCTGCCGCCGCAGTCCTTGGCGACGTCGACGAAGTCCTCGGCATTGCCGCCGGCCGGGCAGATCAACGGCTTCTTGCCGTCCAGCTTGGCCGCGGCGGCTTTGACGGCGTCGGGACTGTCGCTGCAGAGCATCATCGGCCAGCCGAGCCCCGCGTCGATCTTGGCGGCCGCCTCGGCAAACGTGTTGGCGTCGCCGCTGGCGTTGTACAGTGCGATGATGTCCGGCTCGAGCGTCATGCCCATCCGGACGAACGACAGCTTCTTGGCCGCCGCGCACTTGCCGTCGACGTCGGCGTCGTTGTCGGCGATCCGAAGAGCGATGGCGGTGGGGTTGTTGAACTTATCGTCGTGCCGGAACAGCGACGTCTCCTGCCCAACCTTGACCGCCCTGTCACCCGCTCCGACCTCGACAAGCCGCTGGGGCGGGGCGCTGGCGGCCTCCATGTTCGCACGTGCCTCGTCCGTGACGTGTGGACACTGGTCCAGGCCCGCTTGGCCCTGCGCCACCTTCATCGCGAAGGCCAGACACGTCGGCAACCCGCAGTCCTTGCAGTTCGTCTTGGGTAGCTGCTTGAAGATCTCCAGTCCGGTCAGTGCCATCTTGCATGCTCCTGAATTGAGTTCTCCCAAAGGGGGGCAGATGCTGTCATTGCGATGAGACGATATCCCTTTGACGGTCCATGCCGCCGTGCGCCCATGTAACAGCAAAACTCCCCGCTTTTCAATCCGACGGGGGCAGCGATCGGGTGGTTGAGGTCCCGGCCAATCAGGGCGGTCAGAACATCGGGTCCATCGCCAAGGCCGGATGCTCCTTCTCGGTCAGGTAGTTGACCAGGCCCTCGCTGTCGGTCGCGATCGTGTCATCGCAGATCCGATCGACGAAGTCGTCGGGCAGGCCCAGCTCCTTGGCCCGCTTCTCCATCCGTGGCCGGACGGCCTCTTTCAGCTCCTTGGGCATCCAGATGATCCGCGCCATCCCGCCGTCGGCCGTGATGAATTTCGTGCTCGTCAGCCACAGCCGCCCGACGCCGAGGAAGCCGGGCGTCTGCGAGCCGCCGCCGACCGAGCCGGCCAGCGTGCTAAACGTCATGCCGATCGGCGTCTCGCCCGGATACTCACGATTGACGGCCAGGATGCCGTTGGCCTCCGGAACGACGGCCAGAATGCACTCGAAGCACCCGCACGACGTCATCGGGTCTTCCATCATGGAATACGCGCTGAACTTCTCCACCGCGCCTCCCGAGTACCGCTTGACGTACTCGTTGACGTTCTCCCACTGTCCCAGACGTTCGTCGAGCAGCCGGCCCTTCTGGATGGGCTGGTTCGGGCCCGTCGGAGCGATCTCGTAGGCCGCCTTGCCGTCCAGCCAGTTGTAGGCCCCGCACAGGCCCAGACGCTCGGGCGTGATGATGCACACGTGCGTCGGCGCGTAGCTCTGACAAATCGTGCACGTGTAGTACGTGTCCGTCGTCTCGTCCTTCATGTCCGCGATGCGGTTGTCGCGGATCTCGTAGGCCGCCCGGGCCTCCTCCTGAATCCGTTCGACCTCCGCCCCGTCGGTGTAGATGACGCACTTGACCTTGTCGACGATCCCGCCGTACTCGTCGTGCAGCTTGGCGTGCAGAATCGTGCCGAGGTGCTTGGCCCGGAACCCTGCCTCAAACGACTTCTTGTTCAACCGACACCACAACTGGTCGCGCTGGCCCGTGTGCATGAACCCCAGCGCGTGGTTCAGCCAGCGGTGGAATTGTCGCTCGAAGATGCCCTCGTAGACGTCCTGCATCTTCCGACCCGCCACGAACACCCGCATCGCCAGCGGCAGCGCCTTGCCGACCTCCACGCTGTCGAAGTCCGGTCCGACGACTTCGATCTCCCCGTCGTTGATCTCGTCCATCTTGACCATGCTCAGGAACTCGCAGGACTTGGTCTTCTTCCCGCCGAACTCCACCTGCATGTCGTCCTTCCGCACCCGCTCGCCCTCGAACGCCGGCGCGTAGCTGACCGGGATGTCGACCTCCTCGATCTTGACCTTCACCCCGCGCGTCACGATGCAGGTCGGCACGGTCTTCTCGTAGTCCAGCTCGCGGACCAGCGCCTCGTTGACCGTCACGCCCGTCGGCCGGACCTCCGGCGTCGAGGCGTCGTCGCTGATCACCGGGAACCCCATCAGGATCGCCCCGGCGCCAAGGGCGTACCACTCGTCCGGAATTGGGCCGAACGTGATCCCGAAGGCGTGGATCCGCGCCTTGGTGTAGTCCAGGCACTTGCGCGACTCGCCCTTCTCGTGCCCGCCGAACGTCAGGGCACTGCGGATGGCCCAGTCCAGCACGTAGATCCCGTCCACCGTCTCGGGGCCCACCGGCACGACGTAGTTGTCCCACCACTCCTCCATCGGCGCATCGTCCTTGACGATGTCCGCTTCGACCATCTGGTCCCGCATGGTCTTGCCGTTGATGTTGCTCACCAGGAACACCAGGATCGCCCGCTTCTGCAGCTCGCGGACGATGTGCACCGCGACCTCCGTCGTCGGGGCCGGCCCCAGGATGGCCGCAAACCCCGGCATCCGTCCGTCGACCAGCTGGATCCCCAGCTCGCGCATCCACGTATCCGTCAGAAACCCCTGCCAGCCCGGCGGCACCACGCCGTCGTTGCTGCCGGCCGCCTGGGCCTTTGCATAACGCAGGGCAACGATCACCTCTTGCGACAACATCGTGGCCGCGCCGGCATCCAACCCGTCGCCCAGATACGGCAGCCACAGCGTTTCGCTCGGCTGGTCCGGCAACAGCTCCTTGCAGTGTTCCACGATCGGCCGCAGCTGCCCGATCTTTCTGACTTCCAGCCCCATCAGGGCGTAGGCCATCGGCAGCGAATAGGCCGTTTCCGGAAACGCGACGGGCAGATCCTCTCCGTGCTCGGCGATGGCCGCGTCGAAATCACGCGCCGCCCAATCAACGAAATGCCTGCTACCCCGAATGACCTGGGTGAAGACCTGGTGAGACATTGAGACCTCCCGGAAACATCACGCTCAAACTAGACTCGCTCGCCTAATCCTATGCGCAGCTGCCGATCTTCGCTTCGCTTTGCCAGTGCATCCGAACCGAATCGAACGGACAGACCTCGAAACACCGACCGCAACGGACGCACGCCGCTGCGTCGATCACGTGCGGCGTCTTTTCCTTCTTGCCCGACTTCCCTTCGATCGCGCCGACCGGACAGGCCTTCTTGCACAACCCACAAGCCTTGCACGCGTCCTTGTCGATCTCGAAGTCGACCAACCACTTGACCCGATGCTTGACCGTCTCGTCCAGCTCAACCAACTGAAGCGCGCCGGTCGGGCAGGATGACACACAGGCGGGCGATCCGCCAGCCTCGACCCGCTCGGCGCACAAGTCACACTTCGTGAAGATGCGTCCGTCGGGGCCTTCCTTCAGCACACCGTACGGACAGGCTTCGATGCACGCGCCCGAGCCCGTACAGCGGTCGGGATCGTAGATCACCGCTTGGGCCGACCCGTCTCGGCGCAAGGCATCGTTGGGGCAGGCCTCGGCGCAAGGGGCGTCCTCACAGTGGCGGCATTGAACCGGCACCGCCATGTCGCCCATCTTGCGAACGTCGATCCGCGGTTGGATCTGCGATTCGCCGATCGCCGCCGCCACCAGCTCCTTGGTGCTGCTGTGGGCCAGTGCGCACTCGATCTCACAGGTCTTACAGCCCGTGCAGCGCCCCGCATCCACCTGAATGACAAACGCCATGTTGAACACTCCGCTCGATGGCCCGCCGTCGCGTGTCCGGCGATTAGGAGACGGCCATCATGGGGTCGGCCTTCACCTGGTCGGCCAGTTCCGCCTGCGTCTGCTCCTCGGACTTCTGGCTCTCCGGCCAGACGCCCAGATAGGGCACCGGATACATCGGCGCCGGCAGACCCAACGCCTGACGCTTCTTGTCGATGTGATCCAGAATCAGCTGGCTCGCCTTCACCGGATCTGGCTCGAACGCAAACTTGCCGCCGAAGTCCGCTTCCATACCGTTGCACACGTACTCGGTCAGCCGCTTGGCTCCCTGGATCGGGAAAGGTACGCCCAAGACGGTGTAGACGCCCGAGGCCGCCACGTAGAATCCGATCGAGACGGCCTTCTCGCTCATCCACTCGGGAGCGGCACCCGCCGCAGGCAAGTCAGCGATGCTGTCGCCCAGCCCACCTTCGTGGACGATGTTCGACAGGACCACCAGGATCCGACTGATGTCCACGCACGAACCTTGGTGCAACACCGGCGGAATCCCCACCGCCCGGCAGACCTCCCGGATCCCGTGCCCGCAGTACTTCAACGCCTCTTTCGAATCCAACAACCCGGACTTTGCGTCCGCAATGGCCGTGCAACCCGTCGTGACCACGACCACGTCGTTGGCCAACAGCTCCTTGGTCAGCTCGACGTGCCCGTAATCGTGCTGGATCTTGGGGTTGTTGCACCCGACGATTGCACAGGCACCCCGGAGCCGGCCTGTCATGACCGCATCGTTCAGCGGACGATAGCTCGGCCGGTACCGGCCGCCAAGAAACTCAAAGACGTTTTCCGTCGAAAAGCCCGCGACCAGGTCGCTCTTGATTTCCGGGATCTGCAC
Organism: uncultured Planctomycetales bacterium; assembly: GCA_964390905.1. Taxonomy (GTDB): domain Bacteria; phylum Planctomycetota; class Phycisphaerae; order UBA1845; family JAFGLZ01; genus JAFGLZ01. The sequence continues at coordinate 20,569 of CAYMLO010000059.1, forward strand.
GATCTCCGCGTTGCGGTTGGGGAAGTTGTCGATGGCCGCTTTGAGGATATCCTTGGCGATCTCCATCGCCCGGCTCTCGTCGAACTGGATGTGCATCGCGCCGTCGAACTTGGCCTTCGGACTGGTCGAGACGATCTTCGTGTGATAATGTTTCGCCACCTCCGGCAGCGACGGCATGATGCACTGCACGTCGACGATGATCGCGTCTACGGCACCGGTGGCGATCGCCAGTTCCTGTTGCAGGAAATTGCCGGCGATCGGCAGGCCGTGCCGCATCAGGACCTCGTTCGCGGTGCAGCAAATGCCCGACAGAACGACGCCCTTGGCGCCGTTGGCCTTGGCGGCCTCGGTGATCTCCGGATCCTGACTGGCCGCCACCAGCATTTCCGAAAGCGTCGGCTCATGGCCGTGAACGACGACGTTGACGCTTTCGGCGTCCAGCGCGCCGAAATTCACTTTTGCCCGAATCGGCTTGGGCCGACCGAACAGGACATCACTCAGCTCGGTCGCACACATCGAGCCGCCCCACCCGTCCCCCAACGCTGCCCGGATGCCCTGCGTGATGATATTCTTGTACTCGTTGTCCACCCCGATGTGCGTGCGGTGCATGATTTCGACGATCTCGCGGTCGATGCCGCGCGGCATCGTATTGGCCCTCCGCCACCGCTTCTTCTGGTCTTCGGGGGCGCGCTGCGCAAACAGCAGTTCGCCCGACTGCTGGCCATACTCGGCGAAGCACTTCTCGGCGACCTGCCTGGCCAGTTCCTCCGGCGAAGCGCCGTCGGTGGGAATGCCGAACTCCTGGGCCAGCTTGGTGACCTTCTCGACGTCCTTGATCTTGTAGTCGCTGTCTCCCTTGGCCGCCTCGAGCACCGTATGGGCGACGTCCCGGCCATGATCCGAGTGCGCGGCAGCGCCACCGGCAATCATGCGCGCAAGCATCCGCGCGGCGATGACGTCAGCGTCGGCGCCGCAGATGCCCGCCTTCGGGCCATTGCCGAACGGGTCGATGCGACAGGGACCCATCGCACAGTGGCGACAACACAGGCCAAGCTGACCGAACCCACACTGGGGTTGCTGGGCGTCAAACCGATCCCAGCTCAACTCGGTATCTGCGCCGTTCTTCTCAAGGGCCTTCAGGACCTCCTGGCAGGCAGGATCCATACTCCGATTCTTGGCTTTCGATTTAGCCATTAGGGCACCCCTGTTCGATAGTCCTGTAGCTCGCCGGGACAGAAACGTGCAGCCTGCAAGAGTGAGGTACAATCATTATAGCACCAGGCCGTCCTGGGTGCGACGTCAACCCCAAAGTCAATCGATCCCTTCGCTCCGTCGTTCAAAAAACGGTCACGCGGGTTGAAAGGCGAGCCCCCACCGGCGGTATCTGTCCGACTCGTCACAAACCCTGCGATCCCTGACCCAACCGCATCAGGGCGATCGACGACCATAAGCTTAGCAGCTACTAACACTAGCAGCTTCGTTGGCGCAATCAAGATGGTGACACGTATTTATTATTGGTAACACCAGGCCTGGTTGTGGCCGGTTCTTCTGCACATCTATTGGGGGGGGGACCGCCCTCCCCAGGCTCCCCCTGGCCCATATCCTGGTTCGCCTACGGTTGTCGCGTGCGAATGGTTTGCGTAAAACCTACGACGGGCGAACCGATTGAGGAGAACACGATGAAGCTCGCCATCTCGGGCAAGGGCGGTGTCGGCAAGACCACGTTGGCGGCCCTGCTGTCTCGATACCTGGTGGCCAAGGGAAAGGAGGTCATCGCCGTCGACGCCGATCCCGATGCCAACCTCGCCGCGGCGCTCGGCTTGGCGGACCAGCCCATCACGCCCATCAGCGAAATGAAAGATCTCATCGAGGAGCGCACCGGCAGCAAGGGTGGGTACGGCAGCTACTTCAAGATCAACCCTGAGGTCAGCGACCTGCCCGATCGTTTCAGCGTCGTCGATGATGGGCTGCGACTGATGGTCATGGGCGGGGTGCCCTCCGGTGGGTCGGGATGCATCTGCCCGGAAAGCGCGATGCTCCGCGCGTTGGTGACGCACCTCCTGTTCCACCGAGATCAGGTGGTCGTGCTCGACATGGAAGCCGGCATCGAACATCTGGGCCGCGCCACCGCGCGTGCGGTCTCCGCGATGGTCGTCGTCGTCGAACCCGGCATGCGGAGCGTCCAGACCGCCCTGGTCGTCAAGCGGCTGGCATCCGAGATCGGCATCAAGGACGTTTCGGCCGTGGTCAACAAGGTCCGCGACCCGAATGTTGTCCCGCGCATCGAGTCCCAACTCGGCGACGTGCCGCTGGCCGGGGCGATCCCCTTCAGCGAGGAAATGGCCAACGCCGACCTGGAAGGACGGGGCGTGTTCGACGGGTCGCCCGATCAGATGGATCTCATCGGCGGCATCACGCACCGCCTTCTGCCGGACTTGACCTTCTAGGACGGTCTCGATCGGGCCCCGGCGACGAAACGCCCGCACATCACGAGGACAAGCCCATGGGATCCGCCAGATCGGCTGCTGCGCTTGTCGTGGTCTTCGGTCCCTGGTCGGTGGCGATCCGGGGGGACGCCAGCGACGTTTGCCACGTCGGTGTGCAGCTGCACTTTCGATCGTCTGGGCCGCAGGACCGTTCGTACCTGCGACACGCGCGCGCCTTCGTCGAAGGTGGGATGGCGGACTACGCCCTGCTCTGCGCTCAGGGGCTCAGCGACGAGGAGCGCGATCGGGTCGTCCGGTATCTGACGGAGCGTGAGGTTCGCTTCCTGGTTCAGGAACGCCTGCCGGCGCTCACCGCCAGCGCTCTGAAGGAGCGTCCGGCGCGACACTACGATGTGCAGGATTACCGGAGAATCCGGGCGATTGCCGGGGATCTGTTCGGGGGTTTCCACTGGGGAGAGCTGGATTCGTCAGGGCTCGAGCCGGAGCACTACCTTTCCAAAGAAGTGCTCGCCCACCCGACACGCCAAAAGGTCAAGCAGGCCTTCGTCGAGCGCGTCCGGGCGGGCCTGCGAAGCTTCAAGCAGGACGTCCCCGCGCCGTTTGCCCACAGCTCCGCCGTCCTGTCGCACTGGCTCTTTGCCGAGGCCGGCGTCGATGTCCTCTGCAGCGAGATCGGCGAGAACATCCCCAACGTCAACATGATGATCGCCGCCAACCGCGGTGCGGCCCGCGCGTACGACCGCCCCTGGATGATCGATCACTCGACCTGGTGGTCGCCGCGGGGGCACGCAGGCAAACAGGTCTCGCCCCGCGAGGGCCACACGCCCTGGTGTCTGTTCACGTCGCTGCTGGGCGCGGCGATGGGCGGCGCGGACTACGTGCAATTGGAGGTCGACTGGGCAGCCTTTGACGAGGCGTACAACCTCCGTCCGTGGGGTCGAGCGCTCAAGACGCTCTTCAGTTTGACGCGCCGGATCGGTCCGCGGGGCGACACGATCACGCGGTTCGCGATCCTGCTCGGCCACGAGAACGGTTGGCCCGGCGTCGGGTGGCGGGTCGGCGACGTCCGCGGCACGGGGCTCTTCGACGGCATCCGTCACCAGTTCATGCAGACCCGCGACGCCGATCTCTCGCTGAAGATCCTGGACGTGTTCTACCCAGGCTTTGAGCGTTGCGGCTGGGATCCGGAATACCCGGGCTTCCTCGCCGAGAGCCCTCTGGGCACGCTGGACATCGTTCCCGACAACCTGGAGGCCGACAGGTACGATCGGTACGCGGTCCTCGTCGCGCTCGGCTATCACCGGATGACCCGCCAGCTTCGGGACACGCTGCGCCGCTACGTCGAGAACGGCGGCGTGCTCGTCTGCGGCGACACGCTCTTCCTCGACGAGAAGGAGTCGCCGGTCGACCCCGCCCTCGCGGAGCCGCTGATCGGCTGCACAGTAGACACCAGCCAAGACGCTCTGATCTGCCTGCATCAACCCAAGGCGGCACTGGACGACGTCAAGGGGCACGTCACGGCCGGCACACGGGTCGAATGGCAGAACCACTGGCTCCACCCGGTCCGTCTCACGACCGGCCGTCCGGTCGCCCGGTTCGATGACGTCCCCTACCTCATCGAGAACCGACTTGGTCGCGGCCGGGTGTTCTTCGTCACGGCGCTGAACATGGTCGGCAGCAGTGGACAGAAGCGCGGCCAGGAACCCTACCTGTATGCCAATACCCTCTACCTGTTCCTGCACAGTCTCAAGGACCACGTCGGCGATGGTATTCGCTTCTCCCCGTGGACGGGCCTGGAGCACATCTACAACGAGCGGCCCGATGGCACGGCCATGCTGCTCGTGATGAACCACGGCGACATGCCCTACCGCCGCGACGCGGTCATTGAGAATCGTCGTCGGTTTACCAAGGGGCGCGTCATCGCCCAGGGAGACTGGGAAGGCTGGCGCCACGGCGACGAAATCCGATTCACCAAGACCGGCGAAACGCTGGGCTGGTCATTCCACGTGGCCCCGAAGAGCTTCGTTCTGTTCGGGTTTGGAGGTTAGGGTTCAGGGGTCGGGGTCTCGGGACTGCGGCTGTTGTCGAGTCCGTCCTCAGCTACGGCGTTTGTCTGCAACCACGCTGGTCGTCGGTCTGCCGACCCCTAAACCCTGACCCCTGAACCCCGAACCCTATTCCCCAATCCCCAACCCCTCAGCGATCTCGGCCGCGGTCTTCTCCGTGACGTTGACGGTGTCCTGGAACCGCGACTCCCCCTTGCCCTTGCCGATCGACGCCTCCCAGTCCTTGAGCGCCCGCGTGGTCTGCGCGCAGGCTTCTGACAGGCGAGACAGGTTCTGCCGTAGCGCGGCACGCTGCTTATCGTCGAGCTGCTTCTTGGCCGAGACGGTCTGGGCGATCGTGTAGATCTCCTTGATCATCCGGACGTAGCCCTGGACGACGAGCGTCTCGTCCAGGATCGGGGGGTGATCGAGGCGCTTGGCGATGTCGAGCGCCCGGTCGCAAACGGCCAGATCCTTGTCGAAGTGCTCGACGGTCGGGAAATAGCGGAACATGCCCTTGCCGAGCACGGGGGCGACCCGCTTCTTGACCATCCGAGCGGCCGCACCGAAGAAGTGGTTGTAGGGAACCCGCCCGCCGTAGACGTCCCACCCGACCGGCCCGAGCATGACGGCCCAATCGGCGGCGGCCTCCGGGTCTTTCAGGTCCCGCCGCGTCGCCCAGGCGGCGGCGAATTCGCGCTCGTCGCGGCCGGTCGCGTTCCAGGACCATTCGGCCGCGGCGGTGATGTTGAAATCGTACAACCGGTTGTTCGGCGTTGCGTAGCCGCATAGGCACTGCAGCTTCTTGCTGACGAACTCGGTCATGCGGAACTTGATGAACTGCGGGCTGCTCCACGGACAGACGATTCGCCACGACGCCGTCAGTTGCGGATAGCACCCCAGCCAGCGCCCCTTCGCGACGTAATCCTCGAGCAGCGGGTAAATCATCGGCGACCGCGACGAGTCATACGTTCGCCCGCCGTGGTAGTAGCTCACGCCCACTTCGGCGGGAACGTCGGCCAGGACCTTGTCGTTCGTCGCGTAGCTGCCCTGCGTCAGCAGCAGCCGCAGTCCGAGCTTGGGGTATCGTTCGCGAACCCGCCGCCAGGCCTTGACGATCGCCCGCGTCTCCAACACGTACTGGCCGACCTTCTGGCATTGCTCACATCCGCACTGCAAATGGTGCTCGGTCAGCCACGTGCAGATGTCGGTGACGCCCTGCTGCGCGGCCAGCGAGGTCATCCAGTCGGCTAGCAGGTCGGTCAGCTTCGGCTTCGAGAAGCACGGTGCGACCAGGCTGCCGTGGTTCAAGGACCGCGCCGATTTTCCCGTGCCCCGGAGCTCGGGGAATACGTCGTAGACGCCCGTCCGCTCCAGATGATCCAGGTGCGTGATGATGGGCACGAGCTTCAGCGCATGCCGCCGGCCGAGCTCCAGGAGCTTCTTGTCCGCCCGCGCCACGCCCTTGCCGTCTTTGTCAACCTTGAGCGAAACGTGCGACTCGACCAGATTCATCTTGTGCGCGGCCATCCACTCGATCTCGCTGTTGACGTTCCCCCCCCACTGCCCGCGTTCAGCCAGGTCCGGCCAGTCGGTTACCGTCGCCATCGGGATCGTCACCTTGCCGTCGGCGAACCGGCCCTCCAGGAGTTGGCGCAGCGTCTGGGCTGCATAGAACACGCCGCGCTCGTCGAGCGCGGTCACCACCAGGCGGTTCGAGCCGACAGGGCGGATGACATACGCCTGCTGCCAATTCGGACGTTTGATGAGCTGGGCCGCCTCGGACAGCGTGACGTCTTCGATCCGACCCTGCCGATCACACACGCCCAGGAAGATCTCGAACCGACCCCGGTCCAGGTCGAGCTTGGCCTGGGTCTTGTCCCGAAACAGCTTGGCCATTTCACCGGCCGCGTTCCGTTCCACCTCCCCCGCCCCCGTCCGCACCCGCAGCTTGACGTCTGTCGCGTCGACTTCGAGCTTGCCGTTAATGGCAATCTGCTTGGGCAAGGGGATCACCCATCGCAGCCACGCCGCGCGTTCCTGCGAAGACACCTTCACCGGTCCGGCCATGACGACAGAAGCCGCATAGCAGCACAGAACCCACACCATCACGCTCGTCAAAGACAGGTTACTCATGATGCGCCTTCCTCGCACGCGTTGCCCACCCGTGGTTCACATTGGACAGAAACAACGGTATTGTGCCCCATCGCGTTCGCACGGACAACGATCGCATCCCCGGGTTGCCCGTCTCCGACGGGATTGGGTAGAGTACGCGTGATGGATCGATCCCGGACCATCGCCGCCGCCGGGTTGTCCCGCCGCGATTGGCTCCGCCGAATCGCGGGCGGCAGCGCAGCGCTTGCCGCCGGATGTCAGGCACCGCGCAGCACCCGCCCGAAGGACCTAGCCCACGGCACGACCCAGCCGTCCGTACGATCGCGATCCGACGTCGCCGTGATCAAGGGCGTCGACCTGCGCAAGATGACGCGGCAGTCGATCGACGCGATCGGGGGCATTCGCACGGTCGTTGCGCGGGGGGATCGCGTCCTGATCAAGCCCAACCTGCTCGACGGATTCGTCAAGGACCACTACGCGTTCCAGTCGACGCGCAAGGGCACGCCCAAGCAGTTCGGCATGATCACCGATGCCGAGGTCCTCTGTGCCGTGGCCGAGCTGTGTCTGGAGGGGGGCGCGTCGGACGTCCTCATCGCCGAATCGATCAGGTACGGGGCGTTCGGCCTGCACGGGGTCAATGGTCCGACGCTGCAGCAAGAGGTCCAGACGGTGAATCGGCGCTTCGGGTACAAGAACCGCGTCCGGTTCGAGGACCTCGAACCGCCGTTGCTCGCCGGCAAGCGATTGCCTGATCCGGCCGGCCTGCTTCGGATTCCGTCGCCGGGCACGGATCTTGACGAGATCGTCCTGTGCAAGAAGATCGCATCGGCCGACAAGGTGATCTCGGTCCCCGTGCTGAAATCGCACCACGACTGCTGCGTCACGTTGGGCATCAAGAACTTCATGGGGGCCACCTCCTACAATCACTACACCGGCGCCACACCCGGCAAGCACCGCGCCGCCCTGCATGAATGCCGGCCCGGCGTGGACCAGGCGATCCTGGACATGGTCAAGTTCATCCAGCCGGACCTGACCGTCATCGACGGCTCGATCGGGATGGAGGGCGAGGGGGTGTACATCTTCCAAGGTCCGAGGGGCCCCGGGCTGCCCGTGGACCTGCGGCAGCGCTGCGGGGGATACTACGTGATCGCCAGTCGGGATCTCGTCGCCGCTGACGCCACCGCGGCGCGCCTCATCGGCTTCGATCCCCTGCGGATCAAGATGCTGATGCTCGCCCACCAACAGGGCATGGGCCGGGTCCACGAGTCCGACCTGCGCTTCCGCGGGACCGAGGGACGACTGGAGAACCTCCGCTTCAAGACCCCTGCCTGCTACCCGAACTTCGCGTAGCGGGCGCGCGGATCTGGGAGCTTCGCGGCGAAGCGCGCCGTGCCATTGACAGTCCGATCCGGCATTCGTAAGTTACAGGTCTGGATCGCGCGCCCGGGTGGCGGAATTGGCAGACGCGCTAGGTTGAGGGCCTAGTGGGCCTTTGGGCCCGTGCTGGTTCGACTCCAGTCCCGGGCAGTTGACAATCGATGTTATCTGCAGCAGGCGGTAGCTTGTCATTCCCGCTGACCGACCCCGCCGGTTACGAGAAGCTCAGATGACCGGGCATCCCAGCTGCTTGTAGGGAAGGAGGACGTCCGCGCCCTGCGGCAGATCCGGCTCGCGCCATATCGCAGATTCGTCCGTAGTCTTGCCTCGGGCACCACCGCAGACCTCCTGGCCAAGGATTCCCGCGTAAGGCTCGGCCCGCAAGTCCCTGCATCCCGCGTTGCAGCACACCCCCGCGCAGTCCATGTGGGGGTGGGCCAGAAGGACCAAGCGACCCCGGACACAGGCTGGGCAGGGCTCTCCAAGGACCACAGCCTCCCGAGGCCGCCCCCACCGACCGTCAGTCGCAACCCGGTAGACCGTACCTACGTCCCAAGGAGACAGATCGTCCCATTGTCGCATCGTCCGCGCAAAGGCATAGTGATGGCGACAATACCAGCTTGCGTATCTCTCCGACAGGAGTTGACACAGGTGCCAGGCCCTGGCGACCGTGTCTGCTGGGAAGGAAGTGAGTGTGCTGGCGCCAAACAGGGTCACGCCGTGTTGGCAGAACAACCGGATCGCCGAGATCACCTCGTTCATCGTGAGATCCACGACAGGATTCGGCAATTTCGCGTAGAAATCCTGAGAGCGGGAGAAGGTCCCTGATGACTTCCCAGGACCATTGCGCGACTGGCGGCGCGCCCGTGGCTCGAGAGCGGCCAGGCTATCTGCTATCTCTTTGCAGAAGCCTACTGATACCTCGACGATTCCCAACAAGCCGGATGTGTGCGCCGATGTACTCATTCGCCTCCCATCTGCATCGCCAACAGGGCGGATGCGATCTTCTGATGCCTGGCCGATGCTGTTCTGGGGTCCGCCATTGTTTCGAGGAACGCTCGCGCTGTGGCGCCCAGTGGAACGTCCAAGGCGACGAGTGCGCGAAGATAGGCCGTCAGTTCATCCCCTGAGGCATCCGGAAGCCGGTCTTGGACGATCTGCACAACTTGCTGATCGGACTTCGCCCCGGGCCATCGGACGTATGCCAGGGCAGCCGCTGCAGCCAGCGCCGGGTCCGGGTCTTCAACAATGGTCGTCCGCAACAGATCGATCGCGGATTGGAGTTGGCCGCCGCCGACCGCCTCATTCTGGCGAAGCAGTTTGCCGAAGGCGTTGAGGCATCCCACGCGGAACCCGACGGAGGCATCGGAGCCGTACAGGGCCAGCATGTCATCCCCGGCAGCGGGATCGCCGGTCGCTGCGAAGGCCATTGGCAGAACTGAATGGAGGATGGCACCCCACCGCGGATCGGCCCGGAACGCACGAAGACTCGGAAGGGCGACCGGACCGAGGCACCCCAGCGAAACGGTCAGCTGACATCTCAACTCGGACTCGGTCGTCCGGGCGCGGATCATCCCCGAAAAGATGCCCAGTGCAGCGGGGATTGCGGCCTCCCTTGCGTGCTGTGGGAGTCCCGCGATCACGCGCGTCACCGACCGGACGAGCACCCGCCGTGCCGCCGGCTTGCTCTCCCGCTCGAGAGCCGCCAGCAGACCATCGACTGTCCCCTCCCTCGGCTTGACCGCAAGTGCCTGGGCCGCGGCGATACGCATTTCCGGGCGCGGATCATCCAAGCCCATCGATAGCCTCAGGGAGATGGCGTCGAGGGATCCATCGTCGACGCGGTTGAGTTGCCTCGATAACTCTCTTTTGGCCTGGTAGGCAGCCGCTCTCGTCGCATCGTCGACCTGACCAGCCGCTCCGGCTTGTTCCAGGAGATCCTCCAGGTACGCCAGGTCGGCCCCGAAGACAGGGCACCCGAATCCCAAAACGATCGCGAGCACTCGACGTAGCATGATCATACTCCTCTCCCTAGAACATATCCGGCCCGAACGTGCAGCCGCTGTAGTACTGGCTCGAGTCGATGTCGTACCGGGTGTGCTTGCCACTCCCCAGGGACCCGGTCTCGCCCCAATTGGGACCGGCGTCCGACCAGGCGCCGTCGGCGGAGAACGACCCCAGGCTGCCCTCAATCAGGCCGATGCTCACATTGACGGAGTCCATGAGACCCGATTCGGTGGTGTCGATGTGGTCCTCGATCTCGGCGGAAGGATCGCCGACGACGTTGAGTTCGTACTCGATCCGGCCGAAGTGGCCCTCCAGGGACTCCTCGGCGGGGGGCGTTCCCCGATACTCGTGGTTTTCGAGCGCCTGGATGAAATCATCCATCTCGCCTTCGAGGCAGCCGCCTGTGCCGTTGTTGTAGTCGTAGAAGTTGGTGGCCCCGCCCTCCGGCGATGGTCCGCCTGATTTGGCGAACTGGTTAATGACCGTTTCCATGTCGATCTCGAGCGTGTTGGTGCGGACGTACCAGATGCCCGTATTGGGCCCGCTGGAGATCTGGGACAACGTCACGGCATCCGACCAATCGTCCTCACTCGTCTGAGGAACGATGATCCGGTTGAGGTTGGAGTCCTTATCACGGAGCTGTCCCAAGGCCTCCCCGAGACCCAGGAGCGGACTTCCCCAATTGGGCTCGTTGTCCTCGGCACAATCCACCGGCGTCACCCAAACGCCGCCGGTTCGCGGACGGATGCTGACGCTCTTGTCGCTCTCGCAGGCAACGCCAAGAAGAGTCGCACTGACCTCGATCGTCCCGGAGACCGCCATGATGCCCATCCACACGCTGACGTCGTCGCTGTTGGCGGTGTCGGTCCAGTTCGCGTCGAGCACCGCGTTGTCACAAGACCACGCCCAGCTGCTAACGCTGATCCCCCTTGGCTGGGTCACGGCGATATAGGTGGCGGTCGCACCCCGCAGCGGCTGGGGCGCTCCGATGAGGAGGATGTCCACGACGTCTACATCAACAGTATCTTGCTGGTCCGAGATGCTCTCGAAGTCAAAAGTGGCCGTAACCGTCAGGTCTTCCATCGCGGTCCAGTCCATCGTCTTGACGACCTGGTACGGAGACGAGGTATCCTCATCGGTGCTGCCGGTTCCCTCATAACTGAAGGTGACTTTGACTACGGGGTCCGATTCGTCGGTGGTGGCAGTGAACGTAATCGTGTTTCCCTTTTGGACGCCGCTGACACTTGCCGTAAGGGTGACCCCCGCCCGGGCAGACCCCACCACAGCGATCAGTGGGGGGAATACGAACCACAACGTCTTGCGCATCTCACCAGCTCCTTGTGTCGAATACGTCAGTAGGCTAAAATGCGTAGCGGCCCTGCAACCGTTAACATGGCTTGCCTTCATATTAGTAAAGCCTTCTGGGAGCCGACCGGGGACAGAGCGTGTGGAGGAAAAGGGAGAGAGCGGTTCCCGCACGCTTGACCTTGCTAGATCGCCTGGTCGAGGAGCACTATGGACGGGTTCTGCGCCTCTTGACGCGTTTGACGGGTTCAGCATCGACCGCCGAGGACCTGGCGCAGATGGCGTTCGCCGGTCTGGTGAGGAGTTGGGAGCCGCTCGGAAACGCCCAGGAGGATCGAGCGTACGTCATGCAGACGGCCTACAACGCCTGGCGCCGATGGCGTAAGCGAAGGGCGAGGGCGCCAGATGGCCTGGAACTGTCGGATGAAATCGAGGCACAAGGCGCTTTGCCCATTGACAAGGTCTGCCTGGAAGAGGAGATCGCCACGGTGCGGACCTGCCTCGACTGTCTGCAACCCAATCACCGGGCGGCGTTGGTGCTGATCGTTCTGGAAGGAATGCCCTATGATGACGCAGCGAGATTGATGGGCGTGCCTCGTGACACCGTCTCCAAGTGGCGGACACGTGCCCTGACGCGGATGTGCGAAGCGTTGAAGAGCCGAGAAGTCTACCAGGGGAAGGCGGGATGACGGACCAAGAGCTCGTCGAATACCACGATGGCGAACTTGCTCGAGACGAGGCGGGTCGGGTCCGCCGAGCCTTGACGGAGGACCCCAGGCGCCAGGCTCGGCTGGGGGCCTTTCGACGAGCCGATTCCGCGCTGGTGGCGTTTGACCGGTTGATCGCGCCGTCCCCCGATCGGGAAGAGCGCGGCCAAGCGGCGGTCAAGGAGATGCTCCGCAGTCGGTCCAGACCCAACCGGCGGCGTGTGCTCCTCGCGGCGTCCGGCCTGGCGACTGCCGCGGCAGCTGCGGCGGCCCTCTGGCTCGTCGATCTGTCCCCTGAGATCGGGGTGGTTCGATACGAGCCCTTCCTTACGGCTCAACAGCAGCTACGCGAGGAGAAGCTCAAGCCGGGGTCCCTCATTCAGGCGCCCAGCGGCAGTGGGTTCGCGCGCGTGGAACTCTCCGACATCGCCAGGCTCGTGCTCGCAGGGAACGGCCTCTTGGGGATCGGCGACACGGCCTCTGAACTCGAGCTTGCCGAGGGTATGCTGGACGTCGACGCCAAGTCCGCGCTGAGGATCTCTCTTGCGCGATCGCCCTACAGCATTTCCGTCGCACCAGCATCCTGCTTGAAGATCTACGTCGATGCGGGCCTAGCCAAGATCAGCCAGGTACACGGGCACAGCCGGGTGGTTGGCGGTACGAAGGAGCAGGTCCTGGAAGGACGCGCAGAGCTGTCCCTCCGCCTATCACCAGCCAGTTCGACGCCTGACCGAGGGTGATGGTCCATGGCGAATAACCGCTCTGGCGCGACACTCATCGAGGTCCTGGTGGTCACAGGAATCATCGGCCTGCTGGTCGCCACGGTCGTTCCCTCGCTGGTGGAGGCCAGACGGTCGGCCAAGCGCGTGGTGTGTCTGCATAACATGAAGGCCATCACGCTGGGCTTGGCCACCTACGCGGGAGACCACGATGGGAAGCTTCCCCCGAGCGTCCAGCGGTGTGACGAGGAAGACCGACCCGATCTGGCCGCGAACACGTTGTACCACCGCGATCTCGGGTTTGACATGACTTCACTGCTCGGGCCCTACGTTTCTGCAGGGGCACTCAATTGCCCCGAGCCGCCGACCGTCGAGGTCCGCCCGCCCTGGGGAACGGCCTCGGTCGTCTATTCCAACTACCTGTTCGTTTGGGGCGCGGTAAGCGCGACCCCCGAGCAGGGATACGATCGGATCGATCATGCCCCTCCCTGGGCTACGGCCGTTGTGGATCTTACGTGGAACATGTACCGGGATGGGCAGATGGTCTATGGCGGCAACCACGTGAGGAGCGGGGCTGGCTGTGCCGGTTACATCGCATTGACAGCCGACGGGGGGAACGAGGACGAATCTCGCGGAATTCAGTACACTCTGCCCTCGTTGCGGCCTATCAATGGTATGAACGCGTCCTTCTTTGATGGCAGCGGTGAATGGGTCGAGAGACGACGGGACGCGTGGCGGGATTCGGGGCCCATTGACCAGGCAGCATTTCGCGACTCGCGCGTCTACCTGCCAGCTCGCCATCGTCGACGATAACCTGTTGGGGTGAAGGGTGGAGAGGCATGTCCTGCGCCATACCATTACTCTCGGTTGTGGTTCTGGTTGGCCCGAGCGTCGATCCGAGCACCGATCCGACCGGCGATGTGTATTCCCCCGGATTTCCGGGGACGCCCGCCCTGGGAACGATACCCGATCTTACCTCTGGGACGGCGTTCTTTGACGCCGGCAACGAGGAATTGCGGTTCGACTTCGCCTTCACCGACAACGTCTATCCGGCGGACGATTACGTCCACTTTGACAATCAGCTACATGGTTACATCGATATCGACATCGATGTGCCGCCTACTGGGTCTGGGAACTCTTGGAAGTCTGAGTTGAGCGGATACAACAGCAACCTTGGGATCGAGGCCTACATTAATCTAGCGACCGCATCGAGTGGCCAGGTGACCCTCTCGGATGCGGCCGGCGGCCTGCTGGCCAACGTGCCGATCGCGTTCGACGGCTCCCAGGTCTCTATCACGATTCCCTTCGCAGACCTGTACGGCTCTACCCCCCCCGGCAACGCCGTCGCCTACGCTGCGTACTTCTACGATCTGTGGCAATCCACTGCGGACGTCTTCCCGAACAACGACGGCTACCTCATCTCCGTTCCCGAGCCCGTCAGTCTCAGCGCGCTGGGAATCGGCGGCTGGGTCTTGCTCCGACGACGGTGGGCATAGCGACGCGCAACCTATCAGACAGACCACAAACCGTGGGCCAACGAGTCGGCCTTGTGCGCCCTTGCTGCGGTGCGGGGGATCCCCACCTCGCAGGCGGGGTCTACTTGCAGTGCGTCTCGATGAACTTGGCTACCGTTGCGCTGCCGAGGACCTCGCGAACACGGTCGGTGGCGGAACCGTAGACGTTCGCCAAGCCCGACTGGACGTCCGCGGGGGCCCCGCTCTGCTGAGCGTCCAGTCGGCCGTCAATGGTGCCGTCGACCGCTTCGATCACGTCAAGCAGGGAGATGTTATTCGCGTCCCGGGCCAACTGGAATCCGCCACGCGGGCCACGATCCGAACGGAGAATCCGCGATCGAGCCAGCTGGCTCATGACCTTGGCAGCATAGGCCGTTGGCAAGCCGTAGACCTCTGCCACTTCATTGGCCTGAACGCCAGTCGTGATGCCCGTCGCGCGTCGTTTGGCAATCTCCACTACGGAAAGGACAGCGTAGATCGTGGCCTTGTTTTGAAACATGGTTCCTCCTGTGCAGCAGCACGCACCAGATTGATTTGGCCGAGCCTAGACATAACCAGGGGTCACTCCAGTGACCCGGAATCGCTGGCTACCCGAATCAGGAGCCGGCGCCAGGGCAGATGAGCCCGTGACGACATCGGAGTCTACCTGATTCGGGGCCTGGCGGCCAGATCCTTCGCTTGGACTCGCATATCTTTCTGTGTCAGAACTGAGCTACACGTCTGCCTCTCTGCCAGTGCGCCGCCCCCGCCAAACCGGGATGCGAACGCCTTGCTGCCAGTCTACCTCAGCCCGGCGACGACCTTGCGCGTGGTGTCGGGGCGGTTGGTGATGATGCCGTCAATGCCGATCTTGACGAGGTGCCGGATGTCCTTCTCGTGGTCGACCGTGTAGGCCCAGACGCGCAGGCCCGCGTCGTGGAGGCGATCGATCGTCTCGGCATCGAGGTCCTTGTGACTCCAGCCGACGACGCTCGCGCCCGTCCGCTTGATCACCCGGACCTTCGGCGGGGGGATCTTTCCGCCGCCCAACGCCCCCAACACGATCTTCGGTTCGAGCTTGTGAAGCTTGCGGAGGAACGTCCAATCAAAGGCCTGAACGACCACCTTCTCGACCGCGTCGATCTCCTTGAGATCGGCGAGCGTCTGCTCGGCCGAGCCGCTCTTGCGCTCGAGCAACGGCACGCTGCCTTTCAGCATCACCAGCGCCGCCTCGTTGAACGTCGGCAGCTTCTGATCGCTGAACTTGGGGTCCTTCCATGATCCGGCGTCGAGCTGTCGGAGCTCGGTGAGCGTCTTGGACCGAACGGTGATCTTCTTGCCGCCCCACTTCTCGATCGCGTTGGTCGTCCGATCGAGCGTCCCGTCGTGGATCGCGATCAGCTTGCCGTCCTTCGTGACGTGATAGTCGTCCTCGATCAGGTCGGCCTTCTGCTTGATGGCCAGCTTGAACGCGGCCAGTGTGTTCTCCGGGGCGTAGGCGCTAGCGCCGCGGTGAGCGATGATCAGAATGCGGTCGGCCTGGACCAGCTTGCGCGGCGACACGACGGGGCTCCCTGCCTTCCGCTTGCCACCGGATTCGGCCGCCAAGGCGACTCCGGCCACCGAAGCAGCCAGGGACGCGACGAGCAACAGACACCAAGACGCGTTCTCGTTGATCATGGGTCCTCCCCTAACTAGAAGATGGGCTGGACAGCCGTGCAATCTCGACATGTGTCACTTGGTCGCGGGCGCCGCCTGCCCGGGCATGGCGCCCTCCCGGTTCGCCGGAGTCGCGTCGGCAGACGCCGTCCCCGTCTTGGACCTGCGCGGGTACGCCACGTCGACCCACTTAGCCGCCTTGTAGCGGTCGGCGACGTCCCGGAACAAGTTCCCCTGCCCACCGACGATGTCCACGCCGTCCATCGAGACGACCTTGTAGAACTCCCACCGATCCTGGATCAGCGGCAATCGACGGACCAAGGCATCGACGGTCGTGAATTGCGGCTCGACGCGATCGCAGCGGTTCACGCCGTTCGCGCCGTACAGCCCGTCGCGCTCCAGCAGGTGCACCGCGTGGCAATAGCCCTTTCGGGTCAGCTGCTTCTGGGTATCGAAGAAGACGCGGACCGTGCCGACGATAAGGAGCTTGGCCGGCCAGCCGTCATCGGATAGCAGCGCGGCCGACGCGATCGCCCAGTCGTCGCAGTCGCCGCGCTCCAACACGAGGGACTCGCGCAGCGACCGCCAGTCGTCCGACTTCTCCATCCGGGCGTCGGCGTGGCGCCGGACCCGCATGTCGATGATCTCGGCGGCCTCCTCGGGCGTGTTGACCTCGGCCACCAGCTGCTCGGGCGTACAGTCGAGCAACAGGTTTAGCCGCTCGTGCGCCGCGCAGCCGATCGCGCACGGGACCACCAGTGCAAGACCTACCAGCATCGATTGTGCACGCTGTGATGCATCCATGCACTTGGAATGTTAGCGTTCCGGCCCCGTCTTCGCAAGGACTTGCGCCAGACACGCGGATCGGCGCCGACGGCGCCGTGCGGCCCCAAGCCGCCGGCCCCCAGGGTTCACAGCCGTTGGGGATGGCGATAGACTCAGTCCCGCGGTCGCGTCCGGCAAACCGGGATACGTGTTTGGCGGAGAGAGCCAAGTGTCCAACCTGTAGCATGTGTGCGGTTGACGTCGTTTAGCGGGGCCGCGTGCGGCCCCTCCCCCGCCGCACGCGGCGGGGCTTCTAAGCGAGGCACGCTAGACACATGCGGACCGGATGCGAATGAGTCGCTGTGACCGAAACCGACATGTGACGCGAGTGCGAGACCATGGCCGAAGTCATTCTGAGCATCGACCAAGGGACGACCGGGACGACGGCGTTGCTGACCGATCCGGAGGGGCGCGTGCTGGGACGGCAGACGGTGGAGTTCCAACAGCACTATCCCCAGCCCGGCTGGGTCGAGCATGACCTGGCCGACATCTGGGCGTCCGTCCGACAGGCCGTCGAAGCGGCGCTGGCCGGCTGCGACGGCGTCGACGCGGGCGACGTCCGCGCGATCGGCATCACCAACCAGCGCGAGACCGTCGCGCTGTGGGACCGCGAGACGCTCGAGCCCCTGGGCCGGGCCATCGTCTGGCAGTGTCGCAGGACCGCCGATCAGTGCCACCAGCTCCGCGAGGCCAGCGCAGAACCCGAGTTCACACGGCGGACGGGGCTGCTCCTCGACCCGTACTTCAGCGGGACGAAGCTGGCCTGGCTGCTCGACCATCTGCCCGACGCCCGGCGCAAGGCCGACAACGGACGCGTGGCGGCCGGCACGATCGACACCTACCTGATCGCCAAACTGACAGGCGGCGCGGCTCACGTCACCGACGTGACCAACGCGTCGCGGACGCTCCTGATGAACCTGGCCCACCGGCAGTGGGACGATTGGTGTCTGGAGACGCTGGGCGTGCCGGCGTCGGTCCTGCCCGCCATCCGTCCCAGCGCCGGCGAATTCGGTCGGACCACGGGCCTGGATTGGCTGGGCGGGGGGATCCCGATCACGGGCGTGGCCGGCGATCAGCAGGCGGCGCTCTTCGGCGACTGCTGCACCGCCGAGGGACAGGCCAAGTGCACCTACGGAACGGGAGCGTTCCTGCTGCTGAACACCGGCCCGACGCCCATTCCCAGCACGGCTCGACTGCTCAGCACGATGGCGTGGGAGACGGCCGAGACGACCACCTACGCACTGGAGGGCAGCGTCTTCGTGGCCGGCGCGGCGGTGCAGTGGCTTCGCGACGGGTTGGGCCTGATCGATACCACCCCCGACGTCGAGCCGCTGGCCGCGAGCGTGCCCGACAGCGGCGGGGTGGTGTTCGTACCGGCCTTCGTCGGACTGGGGGCGCCGCACTGGCGGCCTGACGTCCGCGGGACCATCGTCGGCCTGACCCGCGGGACGACCCGAGCCCACCTGGCCCGGGCGGCGTTGGAGGGCATCGCGTTTCAGGTGGCTGACGTCGTCGAGGCGATGGCCCGGGACGCCGCCCACCCCATCGAGGTGATCCGTGCCGACGGCGGCGCCGCCGCCAACAACCTGCTGATGCAGATCCAAGCCGACCTGCTCGGGATCCCGGTCGAGCGAGGCCCGGTCCTGGAAACCACAGGCGTGGGCGCCGCCTTGCTCGCCGCGCTGGGCGTCGGGCTGCACGCCGACATCGCCGACATCGCCGCCACCTGGCAGACCGATCGGGCCTTCACCCCCGCCATCTCGCGCGACCAGGCCGCTACACGCCTCGACGCCTGGCGCAGCGCCGTCACGGGCGCCGCGTCGCTCAAGTCGCCGGCGTCACCGTGAATTCGAGCTGGCGCTCGCCGCTCTTGCGCGACGAGTCTGTCACGCTCACCTTCACGGTGTAGTTGCCCGGTGGCAGCTTGGCGGGCAGGTCGAGGGGCTGGGACAGGAAGAAGCCCTCGGGGGGCTTCTCGCTGGTGTGTCGTCTGTCGGCCTCTGTCTTTTGGTAGACCAATTGGCCCTTCGAGTTGTGGACCGCGATGTCCTGGCTCAGCAGAACGGTGAATTCCTCCTGCTCGCCCTTGTCCGTGCTCAGCAGCGTGTAGTCCTCGAGTTCGCAGTAGAGGATCACGCGGTTCGGTTGCCCCGCGGGAAAGCGCAACGGCTTGATCTCTTCGTAGACGCCGAAGCGCTCCACCTTCTTGCACAGCTTGACCGCCGTGATCGCCAGGTCGGCCGGCTTCGTTGTTGTCTGGCCTCCCGGCCCGGGCCTGATGGGCGGGCGCGGGTGGACGACCTTTGTTCGTCGCTTAATGAAGTCATCGATCGTCAAGTGGACGTCCACCAACGCCCCACACTCAGCCGGCAACGTGATCGACCTCCGCGCATCAATGCTCCGACGGCGGCGGATGGGGTAGTCCGTCCAGACCATCGACACCGTCAACCGGTACTTCCCGGGCAGCATCAGAGCCCTGTGCGGACGCTCGGGCGGCCAGGGGATACTCACCTCGTCCTTGGCGGCGCGATGGAACCGCGGGACGTATGACGACGAAGAAGCATCCCAAACGCCCTCGACCCTCTCCACGGCCCTGACGCCCTCGGCGAGGAGTTCCTTCGGCGTGGGCAAGGAGATCCGCACCGTGCTCAGCTTCGAGACGTCGATGTCGTAGCTCACGTCGGCGTGATACCGGGGCGACACGTCGGTGGGGACCGACAGGACGGCAGGCTTGCCATCAGCGTCTGTTAGGTGAAACGCCAGCGCAATCGAGCCGCTCACACAGCCCAGCGAGCAGAAGCCTCCCTTCGCATCGGTCCGCAACGACTCTCGACCCGTGCCGCCCTCATACAATGGCAGGAGCCTGCCACGGCTCCGACGTGTGCCTCGGTGCAGGACGTCGACCCGCACCCCGGCGACCGGCTTGTCTTCGGACCCGTCGAAGACCTTGCCCTTGATGCTGGGGCCGTCGCCGCCAGGGGCCTTCAGCGTGATCGGGCCGTCGCCGGCTGGCACCTCCACCGTCGGTAGTGAAGCCATCCGCCCCGCAAACGGGTCTTCGCCCTCACCGCGCTCGGGGTTCGGAAAGACCAGGTAGGCCTTGGCTTCGCCGGGCCACAAACAGGAGAACGTGGACCCCGCAGACAGATCGAGATGCTGCAGACGGCCCGTCCAGGTCTCCGCGTCGAGGCGCAGGATGCTGGGGCCGGAGGTGCCCGTGAACCGGATGCCGACGGTCTTCATCACGTCCGGATGCCACGTGACCTCGGGCGGCACCACCAGGCGCACCTCGTGTCGATGGCCTGGCCGGACGTACAACCGCACCTCCTTCGTCGCGCCCTGCTGCTGCAGTCGAATCACACGGGTCCAGTGACCGGTTTCGCCCTGCGACTCTGCATCTGTCGGGGGCACTCGGCCTGAGAGCTTGTAGACCCCCAGCGACAGCGGCCCGCTGTCGATCCAGCCGTTCGGATCGGTCTGGTACGTGTTCCTGAACGATCGGCCCAGGCCGGAGGACTTGCTGGCAGAAACGGGCGGGTCCACCGACTCGACGGTGAGCGGGTAACCGGCTGCAGGTTGATCGGGCGGGCCGGTGTAGCAGTAGATCCTCAGGCGCGGCGGCTGCGTGGCGATCTGTTGCGCGTTGAGGGCAGCCAGCTGCTTGGCCAGTTCGGTGATCTGGCGGCCGGACTCGCGGGTCGCCTCGATCATCTGCGTGCTCATCGCCTGCGTCGCCGACCAGGAGAAATAGGCCGAGCAGGCCATGCCGATCACGATCACCACCACTGCGGCCACCATCACCCGTTGAAACATGATCAGGTCTCCCAAGTGCACCGCGCGGAGCTCCCGCGCGACCTGGTCCGGATCTCCGAACGCCCGGACGGCTTCGGCTTGGCTGGCCGTTGGATCGTCGCCGCCTGACGCCTCAGCCCGGCAAGCGAGGTGGTCGGCGATTTCGTCGGCGATGTCGTCCTGCAGCGAAGCCGACCCCCGAACGGCGGCGGATACCTGGGACGGCAGGGAACTGTCGTGCCACGTGCGCGTCATTCGCTCATCCCATGACGACCTGCGGCTGCAGGTCACCGGCCGGCGTGACCTTGCCCAACACACGGTCGACGGCCGCGCTGAACCGCTGCCACTCCCGCCGCTTCTGGGCCAGGGCGGTCAAGCCTGTGTCGGTGATCTGGTAGTACTTTCGCCGTCGGCCGGCGTCGGTTTTCTCCCAGTACGACTTGAGTTGCCCCTCGCGCTCCAGCTTGTGCAGGGCTGGATACAGGCTTCCCTCGCGAAGCTCGAAGTAGCCGTCCGTCTTGGCGTCGACGGCCTTGCAGATCTGATAGCCGTACATCGGCCCGCGCGAGACCGTCTCGAGCAGGATCGTATTGAGGGTGCCGCGAACAAGATCTGGGTCAGTGCCCATCGGTCTTAGACTCCATGCGGGCCGGCCGCTGTGGCCATCAACGTCGCTCGGCCGACCCGCGTCTCCCCGTTATACCAAGGTGGCCTAGGTATAGTTTACATCGACAGCCTAGGTATGTCAAATAATCTCCGGGCCGACCGGCGAAGGCCCTGCGCAAGCTATTATCGGACAGTGTATTACGTCGGAATCCTGCCTCGTAGAAAGTCGCCGAATGGCTGTGCGGTGGGACGGCTCGGCCGGGGGAGACGCGAATCAGCAGGGACAACTCGCGTGTTCGGTCACGACCGCTTGCCCGCCCTCGCCCGATCGATCCTCCCTCGCAACTTCTCGGGGATCGGGGCCACGTCCAAGCGGGCGGTCCAGTCCTCGAGCAGTTTGCGATGCTCGGTGAGCGTGGCGGCGTGACGGGATTCGCCGGCCAGGTTTTTCGTCTCCCACGGATCGTTCTTCATGTCGAACAACTGCTCGACCGGGTCGCCCTGGTACGCGATGTACTTGTAGCCCGACGTGCGGATCATGCGCCCGGTGATCGCGACCTCCGCGGGAACGAAGTCGCGCCACTGCGTCGGCTTGCCCTCCAGAAGGGGCCGCAGGCTCTTGCCCCGGGTGTTCTGCGGCGGCGCAAGGCCCGCGTAGTCGCACATCGTCGGCATGACGTCGAGCCCGGACACCAGATGCGTGTCGTCCTTCGCATCGGCCCTCATCCGTTTTGGGCACGAGACGACCAGCGGCACCTTCTCGGCCTCTTCGTAGAGGTAGTTCTTGGTGACCATCTGGTGCCGACCCCTCCCCTCGCCGTGGTCGGCCGTGAAAACGACGACGGTGTTGTCCGCCTGGCCGGAATCGTCCAACGCCTGGAGGACGCGACCGATCTCGGCGTCTACCTCTTCCACCATGCGGTGGTAGCTCCAGATGTAGTAGCGCCACTGCTGCGCTGACCAGGTGTGATACCTCTTTCCCTTGATCGCCCGTGGCTCCCGTTCGTCGAACGTGAAGTTCGGCGGGAGCTTCGGGAGCGACTTGGCGATCTCCGGATAGGGCAACTCGTCGGGCGCGCGGGCGTGCATGGTGACGTATTGACAGATGTCGTGCGGCTGGAGGAACGACGCGACCAGCAGAAACGGCTTGTTGCGCTCGCGATTCAGTAGGTACCCCTGGCACGCCCGGGAAGTCGCACCGTCCCCCAGCGTTCCCTGTCCGCCGAGCCCCGCGGGGATCACCGTGAATCCCTTCACGTTGTAGGTGAAGCTCATGGGCAGGTGCCACTTGCCGACGTAGACGGCTTCGTAGCCGGCCTGACCGAGCCACTGCCCCAGGTTGGGGATCGATTCGCGGATCGGCAGACCGTTGACGATCACGCCGGTCTCGCTCGTCGGCCGCCCCGTGAACAGACTGCTCCGCGCGGGGGAACACAGGGGATTGCTGGTGTGCGACTGCATGAAGGCCACGCCGCTACGCACCAGGCGGTCCATGTTGGGCGTGTGGGCATCGGAGCAGCCAAGCGCGGAGATGGTGTCCAACCCCTGCTGGTCGGTGATGATGAACAGGAAGTTGGGCCGCTGGTCGGGCTTCGCCGCTCGAACATCCCGACCGAGCGCCGTCGCCGTCCCGACGGCGGCGCCGCCCAGCGCGCCAACCCGCAGGAACTGTCGACGGGACACCGTTGGCGATTCCTTCTGCGTTCCCATCGTTACTTCCTCGACCTCTTGGCCAGCCACTTGGTAACCTTCTCGTGCCACTGGTGGACCTCTGGATCGAAGATGTACGCCCGGATCCCGCTGATGGCGATCAGCAGCCTGCCTTGCGCGTCCACGTAGTATCTGTAGGGCAGGATCCCCCGCCCGATCTGCTGATAGCAGGACAAGGCCAGCTCCTTGCCGCCGACCTCGAAGCGAATGCGCTCGCGATACGACAGCCGTTGGCCCGCCTTGATCTGGTCGAGGTCCTGCAGGAGGGCGAACCCCATCGGTTGGGTCTTCTCCATGCAAAGACGCTGGACCGCGTCGAATAGCGAGAAGTCCGAGGTGAAGGGCGTCGGCACGCAGCGCTCCAAGCGACGTTTGCCTCTTGTGATCGTGATCGTCTGGCCGCGGACCGAAGCGGACTCGGCCACGCGAGAGCGCGCGAAAGGCTTCATGTCGACGGTGAGCGTCTGGGCCTCGATCTGCCACGACCGCGGCGTGCAGAGCGCGTCGGCCGCGCATTTCAGTCGTGCGGTCGTCGTGTGGATCGCGGGGTGATGGCCGAGGACGAGGGTCCGCTGGACGTCCAGGTTGACGGTGCCGTCGGTAGCTGGCGTTCCGCGCCCCACCTCGATGAACCCGCGGTACTGGGACGCCCCATTCCCCACCAACCACAGCCGGTAGATGTGTCGCCACGTCCCCGCGGGATCGAACGCGTCCTGCGGCGGCGCAAGCCCCTTCAACGCGCCATACGTCCTGAGCGCATCGAGCGACAGGGGTCTGGCGCGGGTTCCGTCACGCCGCTTGGCCCGTCTTGCCTGCTGTCCTCGCGCTGCCACGCTCGGCTCCGTTCAGGTTGCGTTCGGACGCAACATCCTGCGGTACCGGCACCGTAGTAGCAGGGATTTGCCGTGTCAACAGACGTGCGCGCCCTGCTGCGATACTGCCATCGCGAGGGTACACTGATCCTATGGAACGGAGTCCTCGGTGAACGGAGGAAGCGGAAGGTATCGGCGCCGGCGGGCCTCAAACATATGAAGGACTGTAAAGGGGTACCTGGCCTATGGATGTTGTGTGGACCATTCCGGTGGCGTTCTGGAACGTCCTGGGTCAGATGGCGCCGTATCTGCTGTTCGGCTTTCTGTTTGCTGGGGTTCTATCGGTCCTGATCTCGCCGTCGGCCGTCGAGCGGCATCTGGGCGGAAAGGGCGTTTGGCCGGTCGTCAAGGCTGCCGTCTTCGGCGTCCCGCTGCCCTTGTGTTCCTGCGGGGTGATCCCGGTGGCGGCGTCCTTGCGTCGCCACGGCGCGAGTCGACCGGCAACCACATCGTTCCTATTGTCCACGCCGCAGACGGGCGTGGACAGCATCCTGGTGACCTACAGCCTGTTGGGGCCGGTGTTCGCGGTCTTCCGGCCCGTCGCTGCGCTGGTGAGCGGTCTGCTCGGCGGAGCGGCCGTGGCCGCGTGGTCAGACCGCCGGGAGAACGGCGCCACCGATGCCCCCGAATGCCACGACGCGTGCTGCTCGGGAAATGGCAAGGGAAACGTCGTCTCGAGGATCCTGACGTACGGCCTGGTTACGCTTCCGCGAGACATCGGCAAGTCGCTGTTGATCGGCCTAGTCATTGCAGGCGTGATCACGGCCGCAGTCCCAGACGACTACTTCGCCGGCATGCTGGGAGGTGGGATCGTCACGATGCTGGTCATGATGCTGCTCGGCATCCCCGTCTACGTCTGTGCGACGGCGTCGGTGCCGGTGGCGGCGGCCCTGGTGGCCAAAGGGGTGTCGCCCGGCGCAGCGCTCGTGTTTCTGATGACGGGTCCGGCCACCAACGCCGCGGCCGTGACGACCCTATGGCAGGTGATGGGCCGGCGGACGGGGTTGATCTATCTGGGCGCGGTGGCGGCAACGGCGTTGGCGTCCGGGCTGGTGTTGGATCACGTCTTCGCCGTCAGTGGCATTCCGGCAGGCAGGCATGGGGGCGAGATGCTCCCAGGTTGGGTGGGAGCCGTCTCGGCGTTGGCGCTGCTTGGCGTGATGGCCGCAGCGCTCTGGCCGTCGAGGAGAACCCCTCGCCAGGCCCAGCCGCCGGGGCCTCGCGAGCAGACCGCCGAGTTTGCCATCACCGGAATGAGCTGCGATCATTGCATTCAGACCGTTCGGCGCGCCCTGCTGGAATGTCCTGGCGTGGCGCGGGCGGACGTCTGGCTCAAGCCAGGCCACGCGACGGTCGTCGGCACGGAGTTCGACGTCGAAGCGGCTCGACGCGCGGTGGAGGGCCTCGGCTTCGGCGTCACGGAGGCGACAGGCCCCGCGGAAAGCCATTCACCTCGAGGAGGCGTACGATGACATCAGACCGTTGTCCAAAAGATGACCCCCTGCACAAGATGAACCCGAACGACGTCTTCGAAGTGGCGTGTCCCCAATGCGGCATGGAGGTCGAGTTCATAGGGAACGAAGAGCGTCGCAAGTGCGCAGCCTGCGGCGAATCGATCGCGAACCCAAAACTCACCGGCGACAGCGCGAAGTAACCCCCCTCCGCCCGACGGCGTAGACCAGACGTCCTCCTACCCGGGGGGTGGACCGTAGAGGCGCACCTCGAAGATCCGCGCCGACTTCGATCCGTACGTCCGTAGCACCTCGACGCGGAGCCGCGTGGCCTGGACCGGCCCGAACGCATGCACGCGATGGCGACGGGTGTTGTCGCGCACCTTCAGGATCTCGACCCAGCGATCGCCTTCCCGCCGAAGCACACGATAGTCGCGGACGAGCTGTGCGACCGG
The DNA here is from genome assembly GCA_964390905.1 of uncultured Planctomycetales bacterium. Lineage (GTDB taxonomy): Bacteria > Planctomycetota > Phycisphaerae > UBA1845 > JAFGLZ01 > JAFGLZ01. The sequence goes on from CAYMLO010000059.1 coordinate 46,154, forward strand.
CTCGGCCGGAACGTACCGGGCGTTCATGTCCGTGTCGAAGGTCAGGCGGATCTCCGCGACGCGGCGAGACTGGCCCAGGTCGAGATCGACCCACTGCGGCAGCGGCTTGCTCGGGTCGGAGACCCACAGGTGCGACGCGTCTCCCACCGTTCTGGAGACGCCGTCGATGACGTTGGCCGCCGCCCACACGCCCGGCCAGGCGATCGGCGGATCGGTCGCGAAGGCATAGTGCCCGCTCATGGGGTTCCAGCCATGGCTGTTTCGGTAGGCCCGTCGCGATCCGGGCGGGGCGTGGCGCATGAGCTGCAGCCTCAATCCCTTGGCCACCGGCAGGTGGATCCAACAGTACCCGCCCGGCTCGACCTTGCAGTTGAAGGTGAATGTGACCCATCCGCGACGCCGCGCCGGCACGGTCGCGGTCGCCGTGGCGAGGTCTTGCTGTTGGGAGAAGTCGTCATAGGCGCGGGCTCGCCGCAGCCCTGCACGAAGGTCGACCGGCTCGCTGCAAGACGAGATGACGTACATGCGGATCGAATCGATTCGCTCCGCGCTGACCCGGAACATCTCGGCCCTGGGACAGACCATGTCGTGGGCGGTCTGGCCCTTGATGTCGGGCACGCACGTCGTCACCTCCTGGGTGCTCGAAGCCGTTACCTTCGCCCCCCGCGCCAAATCGGCGGGATCCTCGTTGCGCAGGCCGATCAGATAGGCGTCGTCTTTCAGCAGGATCTGCTGCAGCAGGCCGATGTGTCGTTGCCCAACCTGACGCGGCGTGGCGTCGTGCTTGATGCACAGCGCCGCTGCGGCCCCGACGGCCTGGCCCATCCCCCCGCACGTCGCCATCACCCGCGTCGTGCCCAGCGCGACGTGGCTGACGCTGACGTTGCGACCGGCGAACATCAGGTTGTCGACGTTCTTGGAGTACAGCGATCGGAACGGGATGCCGTAGGGCTTGTCGAAGAAGTGATGCACGGATGGCCGCCCGGGGTCGTAGATGCCCTCGTGCGGGTGCAGGTCGATCGACCAACCGCCGTAGGCGACCTGATCCGGGAAGGCCCGACCCGCCAGGATATCGTGCTCGGTCATGATGTAGTCGCCGATGAGGCGGCGCGACTCGCGCTTGCCGGCGACGTGACCGACCCATTTCAGACGGTGGTTGGCGGCCTGGCGCTTCTGAGCGCAGTGGTTCTTGCAGTGGTCCCACACGCCGAACAGGGCGCGCAGCAGGTGATCGCGGATCTCCTCGGCGTCCTCGATGGTGTCGAGCTGATCGGGATCGTCCACCACGCCGCGGAGGTCGGGCGTGGGCGTACCGCCGCCGAACTCGATCCACCAGTGGCCGTTCCGCGGCGGGGTGTGCCGGCGATGCGGCAGGTCCTTGCACGTTGGGAACTTGATCGCCCACGGCGGCGGGACGAACGGCGTGGGCTGACCGGTGTCTTCCAGGCCCCACAGCAGGGAGCTGCCCAGCGTCCGACGATCGGGCTTCTCTGGGGCGATCGATTCGTTGAACTCGGCGCGTCCCTCGCGTCCCCAGCGGCTGATCGCGCCGGCCGATGCGCCGATCACGCCATCCCCGGTGCAGTCGATGAAGACCTTGCCGCCAAACGCCAATCGCTCGGCCGTGACGACGTGGACGGCCTCGACGGCATCGATGTGACCCGACGTGGCGCAGCGCGCGCGGGTCGCGCGGGTCAACAGACAGAGCGTCAACTTCGACTCCGCCTGGGTCATCCGGGCCAGCGCCTTCGACACGTTCTGGTCGTGCCGGGCGTGCTCGGACATCTCCTCGAGCAGCCCGCTCTCGCGGGCGTTGGTCTGACGCCCGCCGACCGCCCCCTGGACCCAGACGCGGATCTCGTCGCTGGCGTTGCCGCCCAGCACGGGCCGGTCTTGGATCAGCACCGTCTTGGCCCCGTGACGCGCCGACGAGATCGCCGCGCAACATCCTGCCACGCCCCCGCCGACCACGACGACGTCGAACGCCCCTCGGTCCTTGACGGTCGCCGAGACGCCCGACAGCGCCCGTCGATCGCGATCGAGCTGAGCCCGGTCGTCCGACGGCTTGTAGCTCGGGTCCGACGTCAACACGATCGCATCGCATCGGCCGTACGCGCCGGTCAGATCGTGCAACACGACCCGGTGCTTGCCGGCCGACAGGTCGAACGTTCCGCCCTTGACCCACGTCCATTGCGGGTTGGCCTGCTCGCCGAACGTCACCGGCGAGACGTGCGGCCCGACCTTCACACGAAACCGGCCCGGCGAGAACTTGACCAGCCAGTTCTTGCACCGGACCCAGAGCGTGTATTGACCGGGCTTGGGGACGGCGACGTCCGTATGGGCGTCGGCCACCGGCTGGCATCTGCCGTTGGCGAGCAGGTACGACGAGCCCATCTGGTCGATGAACTGACCGTCGACGACCCAGCCGCCCTTCTCGCCGAACAGCTCGGTCTCGATCCACAGCGTCGTGCCGGCCGCCATCGCCGGGCCGTTCCCCGCGGCGAGCGCGCCGACGACGATCGCAAGGACATGGCGCGCCGTCCGCGCCACTGGCAGTAAGACCGTCGGGTTCACAGTTGACTGCATGTCAATCACTCCTGTCGGGACCACGACGCTACCCTAGACCACAAGCCGTCGCCAGGCAAGAAGCGGCAGAACTGCGGAGCGGGCGCTTCGGCGATCACCTCGATGCCGGCGAGCGATCAGCCTGGTCGGGCGAGGAGGCCAGCGCAGACGCCCCCTGCGGGATCGGTTTGGGAAAGCAGATGGCCGTCAGCAGCATGTCACCGTACCGCCCCCACAGCTGGTCCCGTGTGAGTCGGCTGGCGGACCGGGGCAGCTCGAGGGTAACGATTCCGATGCCGATCGTCTCGCCCGCGTACGACCCCAGCGACCCCGGTTTGCCGCCGAGCTTCCTGACCGGCAGGTCGCCGCAGGCAGCCATGGCTTGGGCCAGTGCTCGGGCCGGGCCGTCGTAGTCGATGCAGGCGATCGGCTGGTGGATGCTCACGATGCGGGCCGGCCGGTACCTCGTCATCAGGCTGTCGATCGCACGGCTGGCCGGTTCGGACAGTGGCTTCGGGCCGCGTCGCCGGTCGGGCGACCAGTTGTGCGCGGGGAAGTTTCGGTTCACGTCAACGCCGCGGGCGTTATGGCGCGTCCTGCGGGCGAGCCCGTCGGGGTTGGCCACGGGGACCAGCACGACCCGACAGCCCGTCAACAGATCTGGACGCCGTGACAGATGCTCGGCCAGTCGAAGGACGAGCGGCGAACCGGCAGGTTCGTTGCCGTGAATGCCCGCCAGGATGAGCACGACGTCGTCCCCGTCGCCGAATACCTGGCACGAAATCGGGCGCCCCTCGACCGAACGCCCCGCGACCAAGCGCTCGGGTTCAACCGCCCCCCGCTGCTCGGCCATCACAACACCGGTCGATCTGGCAGGCGCCCGACAGCCAACGACCGCCAGCATCGCCGCGCCCAACACCACGACCATCGGAAGGACGTGACGCACCACACCCCCCGTTGACCGGCAACGCGTCGGAATCAGAACTGGCTGCATGCGAACCACTCCCTCTGGCATCACGAGGCTAACCTAGAGCTCAAGCCGTCACCAAGCAAGGCGTGTGAGTCCGCGGATCGGGCGGCTCGGCACCCCGCCACTTGGGGGATCGCTTCGATGCCGGCGGCGCACAGGCCTGGTCCGGCGGCCGGGCTGGTGCAGACGAAGCCGCAGGGATGAGTGGGTGACATGGCACGCATCGGTAGCACCGGCGTGGAAGTCATTGTAGGGTATCCTTAAGCAAATCGGTGTCTCGATCTAGGCCGTTTGGCGCCCCCCGGCGCCGGCTCCTCGCCTATCTGTCCTGCATCGTCGGTCTTTCCTGATGCGGCTGGGGCCCCCGGGGCGGGCCCAGCAAGTACAACCTCGCATGCCTTCTCCAGATGATTCTTGAAATGTCGCTGTGGGCGGGCCTATCAGTTGGTATGTAACGGGTGGCGAGGGAGAGCTTCCCTTAAGTCACATTTCACAGCTCCAAAGAGGGTGGATCCCTCACTGACCTTTGCTCCGCTGCGCCGGCGGCGCTGAGCGCTAATCCGAGCGAGTACGTGGGCCCCCTGGCTGTACCGGCAGTCTGACCGTACGCGAGCATCAAAATGACGGGGCGAGACGACCCACACACGACGCAACCCATGTGGAACTAGTGCAACGGGAGGAAGGACATGAATGCGCGTGTCAGCTGGACACTGATCGGGGCATGGACTCTGATTGGGGGATCGTGGGCGCTGGGCACCCCCGCGAGCTTCCAGGGCCTCGGCGACCTGCCCGGCGGGAGCTTTCAGAGCTCTGCCTTGGATGTCTCGGCCGACGGCTCGGTGGTGGTCGGTGAGAGCAAATCTGCTTCGGGCAACCAGGCGTTTCGCTGGGCGGGCGGCGTCATGTCCGGCCTCGGCGACCTATCCGGCGATGGCTTCAACAGCTGCGCCTACGGCGTCTCGGGCGACGGCTCCGTGGTGGTGGGACGGGGCATATCTGCTTCGGGTCCGGGCGGATCTGCTTCCTGGGAAGCGTTCCGCTGGACGGCCGGTAACGGCCTGGTCGGCCTGGGGGACCTATCCGGTGGGGATTTCTACAGCCACGCCTTCGGCGTCTCCAGCGACGGCTCGGTGGTGGTTGGACAGAGCGAGTCTGCTTCGGGCAATGAGGCGTTTCGCTGGACGGGCGGCGTCATGTCCGGCCTGGGGGACCTATCCGGCGGGGGCTATAACAGCGTCTCGCACAGCGCATCCTCCGACGGCTCAGTCGTGGTGGGCTATGGCATATCTGCTTCAGGCTATGAGGCGTGTCGCTGGACGGCCGGCGACGGCATGATCGGCCTGGGCGACCTACCAGGCGGTGATTTCCATAGCTCTGCCTTGGGTGTCTCTGCCGACGGTTTGGTGGTCGTCGGATGTGGCAAGTCTGGTTCGGGTAGCGACGATGAGGCGTTTCGCTGGACAGGCGGCGTTATGTCCGGGCTGGGCGACCTATCGGGCGGGCTCTCCTACAGCAAGGCCTGGGGAGTCTCTGCCGACGGCTCGGTGGTCGTCGGACAGAGCCATTCGGGTTCGGGAGGGTATGAGGCGTTTGTCTGGGAGAGCGTCAACGGCATGCGTAGCCTCCGGGAGGTTCTAGTCAATGACCTCGGCCTGGACCTGACCGGATGGACACTAAAGATCGCCAATGCGGTTTCTGACGACGGCTTGACCATTGTCGGCTCTGGGATGAACCCCAGTGGGGACTACGAGGGATGGATCGCAACGATCCCCGAGCCAGCGAGTCTGGCGCTGCTCTCGCTCGGCGGCGTGGCGCTCCTGCGACGGCGATGTGGGACCCGATCCGTGCAGCCTCCCGAGACGAAAGCGACTGACCAGAAACGGCAGTAGAAGGTCGCATCCGAGCGCCAACCTGCCTAGCGCAAACCCCGGCCCCAGCCCAATGGGACGCGAAGAAGCCGCGCTCCGGCCCCGTTCTGGTCAGTCTCCCAGCTCCTCGTATTCGGACCTGATCAGACACCAGCAGTCTTCGGCCAACTCGTTCTCGAAGTACTTGTAGGGCAGGTAGCCGTACCCCTTGTCGCCCCAATCGCGGCCCCAGCTGTTGCGGATGATGAGGTGCTTCTCCTTGTCGTCGTAGCCGACGGCCGTGACGGCGTGGCCGCCGACGTCGGCCTCGTCCGGGCCGGGATACGGAATCTCGCCCGAGGCTTCCACCGTCTCGTCATCGATCGACTCGAAGCAGGTGAACCCGAAGGCGAACGGCACCCCTTGGGCCAGGGACTTCCGCAGTGCGGGCAAGCTCGGATCCAGGCGGTAGTACACCAGGGCCTTGTAGTTCTGCGCGAACGAGTAGCAGAACGCCGGCGGCTCGTCGTCGAACGTCTCCTCGTCGTAGGCCCAGTAGTCTTCCGGACAGACCCCGAAGAGCCGAGCCGCCTTGATCGTGCTTCGGACAAAGGCCCCCGTGTCCCCCGACCACCCCAGCAGATTGCGGGTGACCTTGTAGAGGAAGAGCCTGGAGGCATCGATCGGTCGGCCGGAAGTCTTCTTCCACAGGAACTCCAGCAGGCCAACGACCGACTGGGCGGTGCAGGATCCGATGTTGCCCTGGTCTTCGACGGGCGAGCAGGCCTTCCGGAGATCGACCTTCCGCGGCAGCCGCTTAGGCGAGGTCGCCAGCATCCCCTTCTTCGATCGCGCCTGCGTTGCGCGAAGGGCCTTCTGCACCTTCGCGGCACCGAGCTTCAAGTCCCGATGATCGAGCGGATCGGGCAACCAGCCGAAACGTTTGATGCGATAGCAGGCCATGTCTGCAAACCTCCTTCTGCTCACGCGAAACGGAGCTCGTCAGTTCTTCTCCTTCGCCGTCGGTTTCTCTTTGGTGTTCGCCTTCTTGTCTGTCGGCTGGGTGGCCGCTGGCCGGATGAACGTCTGCACCGTGCCGGGAGCCACATCCTTGGAGAATTCAACCCTCTCGCGCTGGTTATACCGATGTTTGCTCACCTCACGATTGATCCACTTCGTCGTGCCTGCGCGCCGCGGGGATGGCGCGACCACGATCTGTGGCGTCTTGAGGCACTTGTCCTGGCCGTTCAGCTCGTAGGGCAAACAGAAGACGTGACCGGCAGGCACCGGCCTTCGCTTGGGGTCGAACTCGAAGTAGATGACCCCGTTCGCCAGTCGCGGGTTCGTGACCGTGCCCGTGCCGTTCTCGGCCCGGATCTCATCGATCTTGACCCTCTTCAGGTCGCTGCCGATCAGCATGATGGTCAGCTTGTGATCGCCCGGCCTGGGACATCGGCAACCTGTCAGTTTCTCGGTGAGCAGGGCCGACAGATCACACACGGCTCCGGAGGCAGGACACATCTCCAGCGGCACCACCTGCGACACCGAGGGCGTCTTGGCCGGCTTAGCCTCCAGTGAGATTTCGGGGGACTGGATGTAGACCAACTCGCCGGCGTCGCGGAACGGCAGGCCGAAGACCACGCGCATGCCCTTGCCCTTGAGCTTCTCCGGCTGGAAGCGCAGGAGCAGCTGATTGTTGCCGACGTGCTCGACCTGGGTGACCTTCCCCTGGCCGGTCCGGAGCTTGATCTTCTCGGCATCCGTCACCAACCGGGACAGGTTCTTGCCCAACAGGTAGAAGTCGAGCGTCCCGGGTTTGTCCGGATCGACGACCTTGCTGGGGGGAACGACATGCGCCACCTGCGGCACGCCGGGATGCCTGATGAAGACCGATTCGGGCAGCGGCTGCTCATACCATGAGTCGAGGGCGAAGTAGTCGAGCACATCAATTCGATTCGATGCGAATCTCGCCAAGAGTTCCTCGTTGTGGCTATCACTCTCCTCCTCCTCCACTTGCACAAGTCTGCTTGTGAGGATCTGCAGCGCGGCCTCCAAATCAGCCGCATCACCGCCATCAATCACAGCCGAAGCCTCCGGCTTCCCGTTCTTCTCCATCAGGGCCTTCAGCCCCTTGACGGCGCAGTAGATCCTCTCCTCCTCACCTCGATCGGGGAATGCTTCGTACGCCTGCTGGAGTTCCTGCAGCTCGTCGACGACTCGCTCTAGATCCGCGATATGGACGCCACCTGTCTTGGGACGCGTGCCGCAAGGTGCTCGAGCCTTTCCGAGGCGAATCAGCTTCTCGACGACCCTGATGTTCCTCTTGATACGCCGTTTGGCCTCCACCAGGTCCGAACGCTTGTACTCCTCGACGGCGTCTGACGCAGCGTATAGCTTGCGGGCCCATTCCATGCGCGTCTCCTCCTTGAGTCGCGGCTTCGAGCAGCGATCAAAGCACCGGCCAAGGAACCTCTTGTCCTCGACAGGATTCCCAACGGGAAGCCAACGGGACGTCTGTCTGAACCTGATCGCTGGTTCGACGAAGATGGGACAGCTGCTATCGATGTCTCTGATTCGCAGCAAGTGCTCGCGATCGATTCCTATGATGACAAGAACCGGGAAGGTCAGCGGATCCAGAATCATGTCCGGCCGGGCCTTTTCGGAGGACGGATCCGACAACGCCTTGAGTCTTGGCGTGATCTGAAACCCGAAGATAGCGCCGGAGTTGCTGTAGGCCGTCACAGCATTGAAAGCGCTTCGCGTGGCCACGTCTTGCTCGATGCGCTCGACCCAGTCCCGGAAGATCTGAGATTGGGCATCCAGGCCGAGACCCGACAAGGCCAGCGCGATCCGCACTGCGTACGCCTTCTGCTTCCGCAAGCTGCTCTGCAGATCCAGCGCCTGCGTCTCGGTCATGGGCGAGACGGCAGCAACGAAGGCCTCGATGTCCCCCTCCTCCGGTTCGGCCCACAATTCGGGCGGGTCGGACAAGCCGTCAGAACCGAATTCCGTGGAAGGCGCGCTGCCGTTGTGGGCATCCTTGACCCAAGCGATCATCTTCTGGACGGACGCATCGCCCTTGTCCTGCAGCAGCTGAATCAGGCTGAGCCTGGCCTCTGTGTACTCGAATTCGACGGTGACCGAGATGTCGGCTGCGTAACCGCGATAGGTCCGGTGGCCCGGGTTGACGGACACCATCGACACGCCGAAAAGGACGGCCTTGTCCTTGAACTTCATGGCCTCGGCGGGATTGCCCAGAAACCGGAGCATGGCCTCGGTGGCCTTGTCGCCGGCGGCCGTGATGATCGCCGCCCGGTTCGACATCCCCGCCGCCGGCTCATTGCCCAGCAACTTCATGAATTTGGTGAACTTGTCCGACGCGAACACGTCCTGAGCGGGGTGCCGTTCCGGCAGGACGCCCGCGTCTGCGATCACGCCGCCTGCAGGTTCCTCTTGGCCATCTTCATTGGGATCCGCTGCCCCGTCCGCATCGTCATCAGCACTCGAATCGGTCTCGGCATCCGGGTCCGTACCGAGATCCGGGAACGCAGGTCGCGTGTCCTCCCCAGACAGCCCCTCGCCCACCCCCGTCGCTGCATCGCCCAGAGCCTCGAGGAGTATCTCCAGTGGAGCCCTGGGCCCCACAGGTTCGCTCTCATCCTCCCCGCCACCCTCGCCGCCCTCCTCCTCGGCCTCTTGCTGCCTTTTGATCTCGTTCAGGGCTTCGATGACGGTCTGAGCGCCCTTGAGCGACATCCCCAGGTCCTTGAGGGCCTGTTTGCGTTTGAAGGCGGCCAGGTCGTCGCGGTACTCTTTGAGCTCGGCTACGTTCTTCAGGAGCTGGGCGAGGTTCACGCCGGCCTTGAGCCCGAGCCGCGTATCCACCGACTCCTGCGTGAACAGGGCGGCCTGGCCGTGGATCTCGCTCTTCGCTTCGTTGAAGTAGTCAAGGGCGTCACGCTTCAGGCCGAACTCGAACGTCTCGCTCGGGCTGGCCAGCAGCGGACTGGAGATGGAGATCGTCCCGTACTCCTCCAACCCCTTGGCCACGTCATCGATCTGGCGGCCGACGTCTTTCAGCCAGGCGTAGCGCTTGGGGGTCTGACACCCCCCAGTCACCAACAGATAGCCCGCGACCAAAGACACGCCGACGATCGACAGCCTCGTTCCCTGGCACCACATGGCAAGTCCTCCTTGACAAGATGATCCCGCGACCCCCGCGCACCGCTACGCTGGTCGCTCCGTCGCGGGGATCGATGTTCCCTCGAATTCGACGTCCGCCAGAGCGCGACTAACCATGGCGAGAAGACGGCGAGGTCGCTCGTAGCACACCGACCTGTGCAATCGAACCGGTCTTGGATCTGTCCACATTGGCCGAAAACCGCCGCGCTCTGGCTGACCGTTGGGAAGCTTCTCGAAGAGCAACCGCCCCATCGCCGTGCAGAGGTGCTGCATCTTCTGGAGCAAACGGAGAGGGGCTGTAGGCGCTGCTTCTTCCCGCCGAGTCCACCTGCCGGTCTCGGCGAGAATCCCGACTCTCCTTCTAGCTTTCACCCCTCAGGAAGGACTTGATTGAAGAAGATGGTAACCGAACAAGTGCGGTTTTGGAAGCAAAAACATTTGGGGAGGACATATTCTTCGTCGCCTGAGTGCCAGAAAATCGCAGAAAAACGTCACTGCGGCCTCATCGGCAGCCTCTGCCATGCCGCGACAGGCTCCTGGGGGTGCCTGTCAGGCGCATGCCATCGCAGCCGTCATCCCTTGACCGGCTGGATCGGCTTCAGGGCGAGCATGCGTTCCAAGGCTTGGGTGGCCTCGGTTCGGGTGGGCTCTCCGACGACGATGGTGTTGACCAGGTCGCCGGCGACAAGGCGGTCCAAGACCCACAGGAGGTGTTTGGGATCGATCAGGCCCATGGTGACGCAGTCGCTGCGGTCCGGGGCCAAGTTGCGGACGTCGAGTCGATGGGCGTAGCGTCGGGCCAAACGATCCACGAGGTGCGTCTCGGTGCCGATGGCCCAGCGGCTGCCGTCAGGAGCCTGTTCGATCGCTTGGATGATGAACTCCGTGCTGCCTGCCAGGTCCGCTTCGTCGAAAACCTCCCACCGACATTCGGGGTGGACGAGGATCCGACAGGCCGGGTCGCTCTGGCGGATTCGCTGGCAGTCTGCTTCGGAGAAGACCATATGCACATAGCAGAATCCGTCCCACAGGATGCCCTTGGCTTCGGCGACCTGTTTGGCCGTCAGACCTCCGTTGGGTTGGTCCGGGGCGTACGTCACCATGCTGTCGAGCGGGTTGCCCATCTGATACAGCGTGTTCCTACCAAGGTGCTGGTCGGGCAAGAACAGGATCTTGTCGCCCTGGCTCAAGGCCCAGTCGATGACGACCGGCGCGTTGCTGCTCGTGCAGCAGGCGCCGCCGTGCCGGCCGCAGAACGCCTTGATCTCCGCGGCGGAGTTGACGTAGGTCACCGGGATGATCGTCACGTCGCCCGCGGCTTCGGTCAGGAACGGCCAGGCCCGCTCCACCTGCTCGAGCGTGGCCATGTCGGCCATGCCGCACCCGGCCTCGAGATGGGGCAGGATGACCTTGACGTCCGGTCGGGTCAGGATGTCGGCCGACTCGGCCATGAAATGCACGCCACAGAAGACGACGAACTCGGCCTGGGTTTGCTCGGCCGCCTGCTGCGACAGCTTCAGACTGTCGCCGACGAAGTCGGCGAACTGCAGCACCGCATCGGTCTGATAGTGATGACCGAGGATGACCAGCCGATGGCCGAACTGGTCCTTGCAGTGGCGAATCCGCTCGAAGACCTCCGCCTCGCCGAGTTCCACACACGCTGCCGGTAGGGGTTTCTGTTTGACGTCCGACATCGGTACCTCCTACCAGGTTCTATGACCCTGGCAAGCGTTTGGCAAGGTGCAGACGGCGATAGGGTGTAGTCCACATCTCTGGCGGTCAGGCGGCTGCGTGCTGCCAGAAGGTGT
>CAYMLO010000060.1:0-39080 GCA_964390905.1 uncultured Planctomycetales bacterium
GCACGTTCCGGCCAAACCCCTGGGGGCTGTTCGACATGCACGGCAACGTGTCCGAATGGACCCGTTCGACGTACCGCCCGTATCCGTGTCGCGCCGATGACGGCCGCAACAGTGCCGGATCGACCGGCCGCAAGACGGTCCGCGGCGGCTCCTGGCTCGACCGCCCCCGCCGCGCCCGATCGGCCTTCCGCCTCCACTACGACGCCTCCCAAGCGGTATACGACGTGGGATTCCGCATCGTGTGCGATGAGTCGATCCCGTAGAGACCTGTGGGCAGAATCCCGGGGAAGATACGCGTCTGCTTACTCTCGTCGATGAGGCAGCTGCTCACGGCAGGCGTCGGCCGGCCTTGTGGGCGAGTTGTTTGACGGTGGCGACGACGCGGGGTTCGGCCTTCTCGGAGAAGAAGCCGACGTCGGTGATCAGGCCTCGGGCTTCGTAGCCGCCTTCGCGGACGATCCGGGCGGACGGGAGGTAGCCGAAGACGCGGTTCGTGTAGCCGGCCAGCCAGAGTCGGTTGGGGCCGATGGCCTTGCGCAGCAGAGGAACGAAGTCGGAGACGACCTCCCCGGATAAGGCGACGAGCGTCAGGTCTTGGCCGAATTGCCAGACGGCGATCGGAATGTTGCAGCGCGTGGGGAGCGGCTTCTTGCGGTTCAGCAGGTCGAGCAGCGGCTTGGCGTTGTGGGCCATGTAGGACGGGCCCTTGGCCCATTGCTCGAGCTGCTTGCGCGACGGTTGCTGGAGCGGCAGGTCGACGGTGGCGTGTTCACATCGCAGCGGTCCGCGGACGGGCCGGAGCTTCCCCTTGGCCACGCGACAGACCTGGTCGGCGAGGCTTCGGCCCTGCTTGCGGGCCATCGCCACCGTGCCGCGCGGGTGCGTGTTGGCGTCGCCGGCGAACCCGGTGGCGAACATGGCCAGACAGCCGCGGTGGCGATCCTCGACGTCCTGCTGCGCGAAGCTGGGGTAGTCACCGCAGAGCTTGAGGTTCTTGTCGGTGAGCGTCACCGCGTGGCAGGCGCATCCGAAGAGCAGGGCGCGGAGCGTGCCGTCCGGCCCATCGACGCGGAGGACGGGAACGGTGCGGTCGACGTACTTGTCCGGATTCGGGCCCATGCCGCGGTAGTTCCCGTTCTCGTCGTAGAGACGACGGTTCACGACGAAATCGGCCTTGCCCACGCCGTAGGAGAGCCGGGCGGGCTTCAGATCGGCCAGTGCGTCGGCTGCAACCTTGACGAGCTTCCGCTTCAGGGCTTCGGTGTAGCGAATCGTCCGCTTCTGGTCGGCCTCGGGCATGGGGAACCGGCTCAGGTCCGAGGTGCCGATGATCGGGCCCGAGTGCGTATGCGAGAAGTTGATCAGGATCTGCCGCCGCTCGAGCCCGGTGGCCTGCATGAGATCCGAGAAGACCTCGTCGGATTCCTTGCGACGGAGGATGCACAGGTCCGCGGTGACGAGAACCGCGCGGTTGCCATTGGGATCCTCGAGCGCCATCGCCTTGGCGTGGAGGTCACTCAGCTTGCCGTCGAAGGGACGGTAGCGGACCTTGGTCGCGTAGCCGTGCAGCCAGATCGGTTCGGTGGGTGTGATGCAGACTCGCGCGAGGCCAACGCGCCACTCGGACGCGGCGGCGTCGGCCCCGTGCGCAGTCCCGAGCAGTCCGAGAGCGGTTGCGGCTCCGGTCTTGGTGAAGTCGCGTCGCGTGATCGTGTCGTTCATGGCGGTCTTCTCGTGGAAAGGCGTTGTCTCTGCCCCGATCGATCCTATCTGGGCAGGAGGTTTCGCGTCAACGGCTGATGCGTTCGCACCATGCGTGTTCCGCCCGATTGACGTTGTAGCCTGACGAACCTGCTTGACGTCTCGGCGGTAGGGGTGGTAGACCACGCGGGCGACCCAACGTCCCGAGTCTCGTCTGGAGCGAGCGATGAAACGTCTGATACGCCTGGTTGTGTGTCTGATCTGTTTCCCCGCAGGTTTCTCGGCGGCAGCCGAGCGGGTTGTTGACATCCGCGATTGCGGTGCCGTCGGCGACGGCAAGACGCTCTGCACCGCCGCGATCCAGAAGGCGGTCGACCGTTGCGCCGCCGAGGGCGGCGGAACCGTTCGGCTCCCTGCCGGCAAGTGGCTGACCGGCACGGTGTACCTGAGAAGCAACATCACCGTATCGCTGGAGAAAGGCTGCACGCTGCTCGGCAGTCGCGACATCGGCGATTACGCGGGCCCGTCGCCAAGCTCCGGAGCCGACGGCGCGAAGCGGGGCTTCCGCTTCGCGGCGATCCTCGCCGGGTCGAAGCTCGAGCACGTGACGATCACGGGCCAGGGAACGATCGACGGCCAGGGATCGGCCTTTCGCGACAAGTCCGTCCGGCGGCCCAAGGCGATCTACCTCGTCGGATGCCGCAACGTGCTCATAGAGAACGTCCGCATGAGAAACGCGGGGAGCTGGATGCAGCACTACCGCGACTGCGACCGATTGACCATCCGCGGCATCCATGTCTTCAATCACGTGACGTACAACAACGACGGGCTGAACGTCGACAGTTGCCGCGACGTGAGCATCACCGGCTGCCGGGTCGATTCCGACGACGACGGCATCGTCCTCAAGAGCCTCTCGCTTCGGCCGTGCGAGCGCGTCACCGTCTGCGACTGCGTGGTCAGCAGCCACTGCAATGCCATCAAGATGGGCACGGAGTCCGGCGGCGGGTTCAAGGCCATCACGGTGGCCAACTGCAAGGTCCATTCGCCGCGCGAGTCCAAGAAGATCTACGGCAGGCAGCGCGGCCTGGCCGGGATCGCCCTCGAGATCGTGGACGGCGGCACGCTCGACAACGTCAACGTGTCGAACGTGAGCATCGACGGCGTCAGCGTGCCGATCTTCCTCCGTCTGGGCAACCGGGCCCGGAGATACGTGACCGGTGCGCCGAAGCCCGGTGTGGGGACGTTTCGCAATGTCGTTCTTCGCAACATCGCCGCTGTGAACTGCTCCAAGATCGGCTGCTCGATCACGGGCCTGCCGGGCCACGGCATCGAGAACGTGACGCTCACCAACATCTCGCTGGGCTTCGAAGGTGGCGGGGAGCGGAAGCTGGCCAGCCGGGAGATCCTGGAGAAGCCGAAGAACTACCCGGAGAGCACGATGTTCGGCGACCTGCCGGCGTTCGGCTTCTACTGCCGCCACGTGCGGGGCTTGACGTTCTGCAACGTCGATCTGCGAACGGCAAGCCCAGATCTGCGCCACGCCATGGTCTTCGACGACGTCGAGAACCTGACCATTGACAGGCTCAAGGCCGGGTGGTCGGCGGGTGCGGCCGGGGTCCTCCGGCTCTCGCAAGTCCGATCGGGAATGATCCGCGGCTGCACGGCGCCGCAGGGCGCAAGTCCGTTCCTCCGCGTGGAGGGCCAGGCTACCCGACGGATTCAACTGCTTGGCAACGACCTCAGCGGCGCGCGGAAAGCAGTCGACGCTGGCCCCGAAGTCCCACAGGGCGCCGTCTCTCGCGCAGCCCAATGAACGACCGCCGCTGGGTGCCCCGTGGCTTCAGCGATGGGGCACGCCCGCCTGCTCGACCATGAACGCAACGGCTAGGAGCCCTCTCCGGTTTTGTCCAGCATGCCGGCAAACACGTTGTTCGCTTCTTGGGTAAACATCCTGGGGGTCCAACGTGCTGCTTCCCGATGTGGATCCGCGTCCTGAATGCTGATGGCTGCTGCCAGGTGAGGATCAAGGGGGAGCCGATCCCGGACCTTCACCGCACCAGCCACCCTCACGTCGAGACCGGCCTCGATGATTTTGTGTCCGTGAACATAGAAGCGGTAGCCCGGGACATACGGATCATCCGGCGTGAGGAATCGCCCGTCAGCGTGGGAGGCCGCGACGCTCTCCACCCACGGGCTGTCTATGGGTCCGAAGTTGATGTGCCGCGCATAGTCCGATGGTTCGCCTAGCGAATCAGAGCGGAGATGATGCCAACTCGGACTCGAGCCTTCCCGGCAGAGCCGAGAGAAGGACTTCAGCTCCCGATCCCGGAGGATCTGTCTTCCCGCCTCCACGCTAGTTGAATGGACAAGGTACTCGGGATCTGTGTCTCTGATGACGTGAGGGAGTGGTGTGACCGACAGTGCGTGGGCCACCCAAGCGTCGACGTCGATGTCCTCTGGGAAGAACAGCATCGGTGCTCGCCCGTGCTCGTTCTCGTAGCGGATGAAGTCGGCCACGATGGCCGCCACGTTCGGGTCGTTCCTGTCGAACTGATAGTGGAACAGCCCGCTCTCGCTTGTGCCGACGAATGGATTCCCATCCCCAAGAGCTAGGCCCGTCCATTCCGGGCCGTACTTGCCGTCGGGGGAAAACGGATTGCCGTCACCTGGCGTGCAACCTCGCGGCGGTCTTACGTACTTCATCTCCGTCTCCCAGCCAGGCATTTCGCTCCTGGCCCCAACGTCCCGGATCAGGCGCGTCTGCAACCGTCGCCTGCATCCGGGCTGTTCGGCCTCTAGGTCCATTCCTGTTGCCAGACAGGACTGTTGTAGGCCGGTCGGAAACCTAGCGACAGGTAGAACGGCTTGGTGGTCCCAACCCAGGCGACCGTAGCACCCAGCTCGCCGCAGCGCCGAACGCCTTCCAGCACAGCCGCACGGCCAAGCCCCATGCGTCGGTAGTCGGGGTCGGTGGCCACAGGTTCGACGTAGGCGATCGAATGCACGGGCTCAACCCACATGCCACAGTAGGATACGAAGTTCCCGTCAGGCGCCTCCACCACGATGTTCAGGTCCTTGTGGTAGTTCGGAGCGGACTGCATGAACTTGCGATCCTCGATCCCATCGTCCGGCGGCTCGTCGCCATGGTCGAATCCCCTCCACAGGACGCGATTCACCTTGTGCGGGTCGTTGTCATCGGCCAGGCTCTTCAGCCGGAAGCCCGGGGGCAGCGGAACTGCCGGGAAGGGGGCCGGGATGACGAAGTGCGACATCGGCTCGCACGCATCGCCTTTCGCATACCCCATCTCCGAAGCCACCTTCTGGAAACCGTCGTCCTGATCGTTGATGTAGACGCACAGCCGCCGGACGCCATCTGCTGATGTGCTTATGTGCTCCTCGGCATACCTCAGCATCTCGGGCTTGAGGGTGTCGTATGCAGGATCGATCTCGAAGTAGGCCGTCCCCATCGCATGTTCCGGATGGACGACGCCGACCATCTCGCCATCCGCCTCCCAGACGCCGATCGATCTGAGATCAACTCCTCGGATCAGGGGATGGTAGTGCATGTACTCCCAGCGCGGCTGCAGCCAGTTGATATGCCCGCCCGTCGTGCGGTATGTCCTCACGAGGAACCGGCTGACTCTCTCGTAGTCAGCGGCGTGGTCGTAGTGCCTGACTGTAGCTCGCATGGTCCTTCCGTTGTTGCCGAAAGATGGCGCGTGGGGCAGCGGGCCGTTCCCGCCATGCGCTTCTCAGATCGGGATTCCTTCAACCGCTTCGACGCCTTCCTTGATGGCACGAACGGCCGATGAGCGGAGGTCCATCTCTCTTGCCCACCACGGCTGGTCGTCCGTGCTCCAGTACCATGTGAAACGAATCCACGTGGAGAAGGACGCGGCGGCTCGTATCAGCGAGAGCATGTCCTCGCTGAGCGCTATGCCGCGGACATCCTCGTACCCAGCACGAAAGGCGCGCCAGCGCTGGGGCTGTCGGCACATGCTCGACAACGCCGCGCCGAGCAGGAGGACCTCGTTGCCGTAGCGCGTCATCTCCAGATCGATGAACCCCGTGATCCTCGTCCCGTCGGCCATGATGTTGTTGGCGTGAAAATCGTTCATGTGAACGAAGGTCGGGCAAGCGACAATCGCGTCGCGGTTCCGCTCGAGGGCAGCCAGGGATCTGGTGAGTGCTTCCTGGGACGGGACGTCCCGATCACGAAGCACCCTCCCGGCACGGGCCAGCGTGGTGTCGAAGAACACCGGCGTGTCTGCCGCACGGTAGAGAACGGTCAGGGCATCATACGGCGTGTTGTAGAAGTCCTGCGGATTGCAGGCGCGGAACGCAGTATCTCCCTTGGGTTTCAGCCTGCCGCCCGGCGCCGTTTCCACGACCTTCGCAACGGCCTCACCGAGTCGCAAGTACACTTCCTCGCGCTGGGCTTGATCCAGGTCCTTCTCCAACTCGTGCAGGGGCAGTCCCGGCAGCCGCGTCATGACCAGCATGAGATCGGTCTGGCCAAGTATCTGTGCCACCAGCCCGGTCGGCTCGAACAACTCCAGTGCACGCTGCTCATGCCCCCTACGCGGATCGCCGTCGTAGTACTTGAAGACGGCGGGTCTTCCGCGATGCGATCCGAAGCTGACCAGATGCGTGCCCTTCATCCACTGGGGTTGCTCATGGTCCGCCGCGAACTCCGGATTCGCCTCGAGGAACGCCGCCAGATGTGCGTCGGCTCGTTTTCGCTGCTCGGCGCAGAATTCCTCGTACATTGTCAACTCCAGGGACCCGAGCATCTTGGGCGACCGGCGTTCGTCCGGTCGACACTCGCGCCAGGCGGTCTTCCTCCTTCTCGTTTCCCGGCGCAATGTTGCTACGCCTTGTCAAACCAGATCATCTTTCTAGTTAGGCCGGCGTCTTTGCCCTGGGACTTGAGAAGGTAGCCGGTCGGTTCGTATCCCCAGGAAGACAGCCGTTCCTCCAGATTTGTGCAGTCTCGACCCAAGGCCCACGGACCGATGATCAGACGTCCGCCCGGATTCAAGTAGTCCGCGAGCAGATGCTCCAGAAACTCCCGTTCGCGATGTCTTGGTGCATAGCTGATCTCGTGGGCGTGTACGAAATCGAATCTGCGATCTGGTGTCCACGCAACGGCATTGGCGACGAGGAACCGATCCGACCTGTCAGGAAGCCTCCAGTGCGCGAGGTTTATGAGTTCCTCTGAGATGTCAACGCCATAGAACGCCACGTTCAAGCCAGACCCCTCGACCCATCTCTGCAGACACTCAATCAGGTACCCGTTGGCACAGCCCACATCAAGGAAGGAGCCATCCTTGTGAATCGCTTCCAGGACCATCAAGACGCGGGTGTATCGCCATCGGGCCTCGTCGCCCCCGTGCCCTGACTGAGCGCGGGGATTGTCACGCGAGACGTATGCGATGGCAGTGGCCTTCTTCCGGGCTTCGTACCACTGCTTTTCAGAGATCAGCCCGTTCTCCAGGGCGGCATTCAACTCATCACAGTAGTCATTGAGAGAGGAGTTCGGCTGAAAGCCTTTCATGGAGATAGCTCCCAGATTCGGTCTCCCACGGCCGACGTTGAGCCGAGCGGGGCGGCTTCCCGGCGTCCCGCGAGTGCGTCTTGTTGGGCGATCATCACAGTTCCATCGTCATGTGGATGTCCTCGGGTTCAAGCTCGAGGAGCTCCTGGTTGCTCTCTCGCGTAGGTCGAAACCCTAGCGACTGGTAGAACTCGACGGTTCCTCTTGTGGGCGCAGCAGAGACGTAGAGCTGCGTCGCGCCGTCGCTTCTCGCCAACTCAATGACCTTCTCCGTCAGTGCGGTTCCGAGGCCCTTTCGTCGATAGGGTCGGCTCACATGGAGAACGGCGAACTGCGCCATGCTCGCGGACAGGTGCGGCCGGTAGATCGCGAAGGCGACCAGGGCTTCACCGTCGAAGGCCCCGAACATCGTGCCGCCTTCCTCCAGCCAGGGCCGCCATGCTGCGATCTTGCCGGGAACGCTGTGTTCTCCGTGGCCGTCCTGGCTCCAACGAGGCACGGACCAGTGTACGTCCTTCAGGTGGAGGCTTCCATCTTGGCACACGTAGTCCTGCGAGATCTCCTCGGAGCGGTCAATCTCACCGATCCGCCTGAGTTCGGAATGTCCCATCTTCTGAATGCGGGTCATCTATCATCTCTGCTCGTCCAGCGTCACCCATTGGCGGCGCCGTTCGCTGTGTCGGCTGCATGCGACGGTTGGCTCTTCTTCCTCTCTGCGAACTGCATCGTCCACGGACACACGGCAATGCAGACGTCGCACAACCTTGCGTCGCCCAAGCCTGCCGCCTGGGAGCGCTCGGTTCTGGTATTGTCGCATGTTTCGGGCTTGAGCATGCAAGCCCGATCCAGCCCGACCTGCCATTCCACCCCGATGATGGCCTTGGCGGGGCAGTGGGCCACGCACTCCTCGCACGAACCGCAGCGCGACGCGTCGAATGTCTCGGCGGTCGGTAAGGGGGCATCCGTCAGGACGCTGGTGAGGCGCAGCGCTCCGCCAAAGTCCTCCGAGATGAGGAGCGCGGATTTGCCGATCCAGCCGAGGCCCGCCCGCGTCGCCACGGTCTTGTGAGGCAGGTCGCTCAAGAAGTTCGCCGCGTCGGTGATGGCGGATCGCGAGAAGCACGCCCGGTGTCCGCCCTCAATCAGGAAGTCTACACACAGATGGCGAAGCCTCACCAATGAAGCGCGAACGGACTGGGTGTTCTTGTGAAATGCCTGGGAAGGAGCATCGCGTAGTCCCTCAAGGAGGGAAGGGTCCAGCGCGACACCGATCGAGATCCCCGTAGGATACCCGTCCCTTTTCGACTCAGGCACTTGCAGCATCGAGCCGCATCCGACGACAGACGCGCCGTTGCCAAGGAGGAACGTCCGCAAGTCCTCCCAGAGATCAGTGTCCGGGTTCATTGTCATCCTTCATTTGCGAGCCGATCGTAGGGCGCGTCTTGACGCCCCTTCACCTCCTCGCCCAGATTCATCAACCCGGCTTCAGTCGTCTGGAATCCACACTTGGCATAGAACTCGGCAAGCCTGGGTTCATAGTCAACATGGAGCCACGCCACCCCCTTGGCCTTGGCCAGGTCGATGGCGCAGCGAACCAGCTGAGTGCCGATGCCTTGACGCTGGAAATCGGAACGTACGGTCGTGTCGAGCAGGAAGGCGTGCTTGTCCCCATCCCACGCGACGTTGACGAACCCGACCAGAAGGCCGTCAACCGTCGCGCACACATGACCGAAATTGTGCGACAGCACCGGCGAGAAGTCGCGCGGCGTGTGATCGGGCCATGCGTCCGCGAACAAGGCATTGAGCGCCTCGTTCGCGAGATCGGGATTGGCTTCGTATGTGACCATGTGTCTCACACCGATTGGACGAGTGGTGCGTCCCCGGGAGAAAAGTAGAATGTCCCCTTTTTTGCATGGTCACCGCATGATAGCAGGTTCCCCTTGGGTCTTCCTTCCTCCAGGCTGGTCGTCTTCCGGGCCAGCGCCGCCTTGCGAGGTCCTGGATTTCTGTCTCAAGGCTGGCCGGGAATCAACCCGGCCGGGCGCGGCGGACCGTCATAGGGCTTCGCGCCGCGTTGGACAGGCGGGCGCTGCGCCAAGGACGTCAACCTGGCGTCCTTCGTCTCGGGCGGCTTGATGATGCCGAAGTACCGGCCCATCCAGTAGTCTTCCAGCCAGCCGATCGGCGGTGTGACGGACCTGCCACCGCTCCCGCCGTCATACCCCAAGGCCGAACGACTTCCCCACTTGGCGTCCGTCTCGCGCGGCGACATCGCGCGGGTCCCGCCCTGGTAGGGCACGTAGCCGGGCTCGGGTCCCAGGTCGCAGCGGTGGGAATTCCGGTAGCTGTGGCTGACCACGTCGAGCGACCATTCCCGAAGGTGCTTGACGGCCCGGTCGGCTTCGCAATCGTTGCCGGTCAGCCCGCCGTAGATGAAGTTGAACCAGGGCAGATGTTGCATGCGCATCACTTCCCAGCTTCGTTCGATGCTGCGCAGATAGATCGAACGAAGCTCGGGGTCCTTTGTATACCGCAGCAGGGGGTAGTACGCCCGGAACGCCAGTTCGTCGTCCCACGGAACCACGTGCTCCGGCGGAAAGACCAGCTTCTGGCGAACCGTGTAGGTCTGGTATCCCCACTTCAGCAACTGCTGGAAGCCTTCCTTGTACTTCGCATCGCCCGTGAGCGCGATGGCCGTTTGCATGAACGACTGAGCCTCCATACCGTTCAGCCCGCGGGCTTCGTAGCCGTATGGGCGAAGGAGGTAGTTGGGGTCCCACCGCCCCCACCGTGTCGGTTTGCCGTCCATGTCGCGGAGGAGCCAGCCATTGTCGATGATGTGCGAGGCCATCTGAGCGATGTGTTTCTTGGCCCGGGCCTTCTCGGCGTCTTTCGCGACCAGGTCATGGAAGATCGACACGGAGTAGAAATGCGCGTCGCTCTCGTCGCTCGAGGTGTCGCCCTTCCACCACCAGAGCCCGTCGGGGGTCGGATACCACTTGGCGGGTAGGCCGCCGGACCCTCGCGTTGCACGATGGCCCTTGTCGGCCTTGACGGACCAGATGGCCCGGGCGATGAAACCGGGCTTGGGCGTGATGGCGTCGAGCCAGACCATGGCCTTGAACGCGTCCAAGGCCTCCTGTCGGGCCTTCTCGTCACGCGTCACCGCATACTTGAACGACATGGCGGCCAGGTAGTGGGCCGTGTGGCCGCCGTCGTTGTCGCTGATTTCCCGTAGCCAGCCCTCCTTGCCTGCCCAGTAGAGCCTGTGCACGAACCCAAGCCGCTTGTGTCCCCACTCTTCCACGTGCCGCTGGAAATACGCCGCCTTCTTGAGCAGCGTGTACGGCTCGTAGCGGATCACGCCGATGCCGGCGTCGGTGGCGATGTAGACCACGCGGTCGCCCACGGCGATGTCGCGCACGTTGTCACCGGGCAGCCAGTGGTCGGCGCCGAAGTAGTGGTATTCGTCGTCCAGCTTGCGTATGGCCCCTCGCGTCGTTCCGATCCAGAGGTCGCGGTCGAAGCCCATGGCCAGGCACGTCGTGTCCTCGTAGGGAAGGCCGTCAGCGCCCCGCAACGCCGTTAGCGCCATTCCGCGCAACACCGCCACGCCGCGGTCCGTTGCGATGTACAGACGGCTGCCGTATCCGAGCATGTCCCGCGTGTTCCTGGAGGGCGGTTGGCCCCAGTCCACGGGATTCGTCACGAAGGTCTTGCCGCTGATAAGCCCCAGACCGCCTGGCCGGAGGGTGTAGAGGGTCGCGCTGTAGGACCCGAGTCGCAGGATCGGTCCAATCCGAACCGGATCAGCAAGGACCTGGCTGCCGTCTTCCATGATGACCGTCGAGTCGGTAGACAGGTAGCCGCCTTCTGGCTTGATGTCCACAAACGCGCCCGGCTGCGTCGACCCGTTCCACCGGAAGACGGCGTCTCGGGTCGCACCGTACAGGTCGCCGCCATGCAGACACAGATCGACGAATCGCGTTTCGGTGACGCGGGCCCACTTCCCGTCGGCCAACCGGTACGTGCCCGACGCCGCCACGCACCACAGGGCGTCTTTCGTTGCGTACAGGAGCGACACGGATTTCGGTGCGTCCGCCACCTCCGCAAGCGCCCCCTCCTGCAACACGCGGAGTTCGCCGCCGACGATGGCGTAGGCTTGGTCTTTGCAGACGGCGACGCCAGTGACGGGCTTGTCTGTCTTGACCTTCTGGCCCACCTCCTGGAGGTAGACCCGGTCGGCTACGGGCTTCCACAACCTCTGCTCGACCGCAGTCGCTCTCGCGGCGACAAGCGTCGCCAGGAAGATCGCGCTAACGCGGCACATGCGAATGACCATGACTCTTCCTCCTTTGGGCACACGGCGCCACGTCCGCCGGGCGCCGCCACGATGACAAGGCAGCATCATACCTCACTGTGCCCGCCGTTAGGTACTGCGTTCTAGCGCGTCGCTTGGCGGGCTTTTTCGAGGCGGACGGGCGTCACATGCGCCGAACCAGAACCACGGATCGGCCCGGTGCCTTGATGCGCCACTCACCTTTGGGATGGGGGGGCGAGACCTTCGTCGCAGGCGTTCCTGGCGAGAGAATCGTCGCCGGATGCACCGGCTGCAATCCAATCAGCTTCGGCTCGCAAGGTTCCCACAGAAACAGCGCATTGCCCTTTTCGCAGACCCACTGGGTGCCGAAGGGCGTCTCCGTTACGCCCACCGCACGTCCCAGTTGATCGCTGATCTCGTTGAAGCAGCGGTTGCGGTACTTCACCTCCGCCGCGTATGTCTGCTGGATCTTGCGCCCCTCGGGGTCGTCCGGCACGCGCCACACGTTGGACCGATCCTGCGGAAACGCCTGATAGCCCATCAGTTTGAAGAGGTCCAGTTCTCCGTATCTGACTGACCTGCCCGTTCGGAACGGGCAGGCGCCGTAGAGGATGAATGGGTGCTGCTTGTAGGCCTCCAAATCTCTGTCGTAGAGGACGTACGAATCCACGCTGGCCAGACTCGCTCCTTCGGTCATCAGGCCGTACCCAAGCGCTCGCAGTCTCCGGATGTAGTCGGAGCGATCCGACATGCAGTACGTGCTCACCAGCTTGGCGTAGTTGCAGGTCGAGCCGGCCCCGTAGACGTCAAGCCACAGGCCGTCGATCCCTGTGGCTCGTCTGAGATCTCGGAGCCGGCGGAGCGTCTCATCCTTCCAGCCGCTCTGCAGACTCATCCA
The DNA here is from genome assembly GCA_964390905.1 of uncultured Planctomycetales bacterium. GTDB lineage: Bacteria > Planctomycetota > Phycisphaerae > UBA1845 > JAFGLZ01 > JAFGLZ01. The sequence continues at coordinate 12,478 of CAYMLO010000060.1, forward strand.
GACGACCGGGACGACGTTGTAGTTGGTGTTCCATCCGGCGATCGAATGGCCGTCCAGCCCGCACACCAGCCATTCGGGATGGTTCCGGACGTCCGGGCTGCCCTGCCAGGTGTGGGCCGTCTGGTGCCAGACGTAGACCTCGACGCCCGCGTCGTGCGCCCGCTTGACGAACTCGGCGAGTCCCTCGACCCCGCCGCAATTCGGCGTGACCATGCCGTTGATGTCCGTCTGGCAATGGCTCTTCCGCACGAGGGTCTTGCCCGTCCACTCGGACTGCACCGGGTAGCCTTCCGGGCTGCTGTGCGTCCGGCCGCGTCGCCAGATCCAGCCGATCTCCACGCGGCGATACCCGTATTCCTTCAGGACAGGGACGAAGTCCTTCGCATGCTTCTGGAACCCCGTCTTACGCCACTCGTTCCGCAGGCAAGCCATGGGCCGGGGCTCGGTGGGCGGGATGCCCAGATCCTGCTGGAACTTCCGCTTCATGTAGCGTGTCAGCTCCAGCCACAAGCTGCGGGACAGGGGTTTGCTTGTCAGCAATCGTATCCGAAGGGGTGTGGTGTACGTATTCGTCACCCGTCCGAGGTAGACCATGTAGTACGTGTCGACGGCGGTGTTGGTTGCGTCGCTTCTGATGCCGGACCGACAGTGAATCGGTTCGGCCAGGTATTCGAAGATGCATCCCTTGCCGTCCGGGAGCCCGATCAGGTGAAACAGTTGCCCGCCATCGATGAACATGCCCCAGTCTGCGAGGGACTGGCGCGGCCGGGCCTTGCCGAAGCGCGCCTCGGAATACCCCTGCCGGTTGCCCGGATAGCACGAGAAGCGGAAGCTCCGTGCCCCGTCGTAGCGGTCGGCAACCGGCCCCAGCCAAGAGAAGTTCAGCCTATGGAGGTAGTGATGCCTGTCCATGATGAGGAACTGGTCGGCGACGCCATCAAACACGGTGCCGTTGATCCGGTAGCGAACGGGCAGGATCGTCCACGATAGCATCGATTCCTTGCCGTCCTGTGAACGGGCACCGAATTCGAGCGTCACCGATTCGCCGAGGGCCTTTGCCCTCTTGAACGTCAGTTTCAGATCGGCTGGATACGGTTTGACCTCCGGGCCTACGCCGCGAGGAACGTAGTGCAGGTCATCGATGACTTTCCCCGACTTGTTGGCCGCAACGCAGACCCCCGTCGGGGACGTGACGGTCAGACGGATGTCCTGTGTGTTGAAGACGATCTCGAAGCCATTCGCGAGGCGGACCCTTATGTCCGGGCCCTGCTGGGAGAACTCAGGCGTGCCATCGACCTTTAGCCTCCTTGATTCGAAGTAGTCTGGGGGAAGAAGGCGGATCTCCTCGTTCGCATGCGCGCCGGCGCAGAGGCACAGAATGGTGGCCAGTGTGACTCCTCTTCTGATGTCCGCGCTCGATGGACCGGGCCGCGCAGCGCACCTGCAAGACGCTCCAGCCTTCCTCGATTGACGGTGTGTCGCGTCGCTGGTCGCCATGCCATGCTCCCGCTGTTGATCCGGTTGATCCAATTCCATGTATCCCACACTTGCTCGTTCCCGGGCGCGAGGGCAGCGACGGCTTGCTCTTCTCGAACGCGAGAAGAGGCCGGTCACCGTCCCGGGTCCCAGAGGGTGCACGCGATGTAGCGCTCGGGTTGGTCGGGGTGGTGGTAGTAGTAGACGGTAACGCACTTGCCGTCGGCGCGTTGGACAGTGCGGGGGTAGCCGAGGTCCCAGCTTGCCCCGTCGTGGCGGAGGATGATCTCCTCGGCCCACGTCCGGCCCTCGTCGTCGGACAGGCGGGCGCGGATGCCGTAGGGCGGGCGGCGCCAGCCGTAGGTCAGGGCGATGCGCCCATCTTTGAGGCGAATCATGCTGGCCGGGTTGCCGGCGTTGTCGATATACGGCTCGTCGAGTCGGTACCACGACTTTCCCTCATCGGGCGACAGGAAGGCCTCGAGCCACCACCGTTTCTTGCCGTCGAAGACGCCACCTCGTCGAATCATGCTCAGGTACGCACCGCTCTCGAGTCGGACCGTCGAGGGCATGATAGCGTAGCCGTAGCCTTCGGGCGGCTGCTGGCCAATCCACCCGACCAGGTCCCATGTCTTGCCTCCGTCCGTGGTACGCACGCATAGGGGCTGTCCTTCGCGCCGGTTGTCCTTCGTAGCCGCCAGAAACGCGGTGAGCCGGTGCTTACCCTCCACCAGGTAATCGGTGCGGGCGAGCAGGCCCTTGCGGCCGAAGGTCGGCATGCGGTAGGGCCCGTGCCAGGTCTTGCAGCGGTCGAGGGAGTAGTAGTACTTGTCCTGGCGTAACCTGACCGCCAGGTCGGGATGGGTGAAGTCGATGCCGCCCGTGGGCTCGGCGCACTCGCGCTCCTTGTCGTTTTCGCCCAGGAACGAGGGCACCTCGACGGTCCAGGTGACCCCGCCGTCTCGGCTCCTGGCCTGCCGGACCACCGAGGGCTTCATGCGATCGATGGCATGCCCCCCCGTCGGATTCTTCTTGTAGTACCCCAACGTGAATCCGACGACGATCTCGTCGCCCCAGGACCAGATGCCGTTGTTGGCGGGCCAACCGGCGAAGCGCCCCTTTTCCTTGTACACGACCGTGTTCTTGACCGGTTTCGCACCATTCTGGGCATAGCCCGGCAAGGTCGCCGCACAGATGAGCACCGTCGACAAGAATCGCATGAGACTCCCTTTCACTTGCTCGAATCGGGCCAATGACGTTGTCCGATGGGCCGCACGATAAGCCTGACGAGGCCACGCCGCAATGGCCGCGCTGGCGTGGCGACCTGGAGACATCCCAACACGGTCGCACGGACGACCAGCAGATCGAACCTGACGGCCCTTGCGGGGCAGCCGGCCCAGGCGGGATGATAGGCTGGAACGCTCACACACGAGGTGGCCCCAGAAGAGGGGAGCAGGTCGGAGATGCCCCCCGGAGAGCTTCTACATGCCATCGACAACAAGAAACGTTGCCCCATTCCTGCTAGCGCTTGCGCTCGTCGCGTCTTCCGTGTCGGCAGGTTCCGCCGGAGAGCAGGGCAAACCCAACTTCATCATCTTCTTCACCGACGACCAGGGCTACAACGACGTCGGCTGTTTCGGGTCGCCCCTGATCCGGACGCCTCGGCTGGACCAGATGGCCCGAGAGGGGATTCGCCTTACGAGCTGCTACGCCCAGGTGGTCTGCGGCCCGTCTCGGGCGGCGATCATGACGGGGTGCTATCCCATCCGCTGCGCCGAGCCCGGGAACCGGAAGCACAGCCACACCATCCTGCACGCAAACGAGATCACCATCGCCGAGCTGCTCAAGCGAGCTGGCTACGCCACCGGGTGTTTCGGCAAGTGGCACCTGGCTGGTGGGGGGAAAGGCAAACGAGGACCGGGAACAGGGCCGTTCAACGATGCCCTCATGCCCAACGCCCAGGGCTTTGACGAGTTCTTCGGAACGCCGCTCTACAACGGGCTCACGCGCGCGGTCGATCTCAAGAAGTTCGTCGCGGCGCTGCACCACAACAATGAGGTCGTCGAGTGTCCGGCCTCCATGGACACGTTGACGCAGAAGACCACCGAACAGGTCATCCGCTTCATCCGCAAGCACAAGGACAGGCCCTTCTTCGCATACGTTCCGTACAACATGGTTCACGTTCCGCTCGGTGCGTCGAAGGCGTTCCGCGGCCGGTCGAAGCGCGGGCTCTACGGAGACGCCGTCGAGGAACTCGACCACGACATCGGACGCGTGCTCGATCTGCTCAAGGAGCTCGCGATTGGCGACAAGACGATGGTCTTCTTTACGTCGGACAACGGGCCATGGATCGAAAAGCACATCGGCGATCACGGTGGCAGCGCCCATCCGTTGCGCGGGTTCAAGATGAACACGTGGGAGGGCGGCATCCGCGTGCCCGGCATCGTGCGTTGGCCCGGGAGGATCCCCGGCGGGCGCGTCAGCGACGAGATCGTCACGACGATGGACCTCTTCCCAACGATCGCGAATCTGGCCAGCGTGGGGATTCCCAAGGACCGCATCATTGATGGCGTCGACATGATGCGCTTCTGGTCCGGCAAGACCGACAAGAGCCCGCGCGACACCTTGTTCTACTACGCCTACAACCACCTCCAGGCCGTTCGGCATGGCAAGTGGAAGCTTGTCCTGCCCCGGCCCGCTCGTCCCCCTTGGACGGCGTGGTACGGGCGGATGATCGACGCCGTGGCCGAGCCCGAGCTGTACGACCTGGCGAACGATATGTCGGAGAAACACGACGTCGCCGCGCAGCACCCGGATGTCGTGGCGAAGCTCATCCGGCTGATCGAGCAGGCCCGGCAGGACCTCGGGGACTACGACACGGTTGGGAAGGGCGCGCGGTTCTTCGACGACGGACCCCGACGTCCGGACGCTTCCCGGTGGAGGCAGTGGCGACCCGCCCGCGCCGCCAGGCCCGCGCCGGCTGATGGTGGCGGACCCTACCCGCTTGACTTCTCCTATGCCCCCGCGATCGGGCCCCAGGAAGGCGTGACGCGCCGCGACCCCAGTGACGTGATCAAGGTGGGCCAGACCTACTACGTCTGGTACTCGAAAGTGACCGCCGGCCCGGGCGTGTGGGCGTATCCCAGCGGGTACTCCGCCGACGTCTACTACGCGACGTCCCCGGACGGCAAGGCCTGGACGGAGCGCGGGGCAGCGGTCGCGAAAGGCGAAAAGGGGACGTGGGACGAGCATGGGGTCTTCACGCCGAACATCCTCGCCGCCGAGGGCAAGTACTATCTCTTCTACACCGGTGTGCCCCGGCCCTTCGACCAGGACACGAAGACGGCCATTGGCGTGGCCGTGTCGGACGCGCCCGATGGTCCGTGGAAGAAGTCCAGCCGGAACCCCGTGCTCTCGCCCAGCGATGAATCTGAGGCCTTTGACAGCATGCGCGTCGACGACGCTGCCTTCGTGGTGCGCGACGGCAAGTACTGGTTCTACTACAAGGGCCGCCGGCTCGAGCACTCGCCGGGTCAGACCAAGATGGGCCTGGCCATCGCCGAGAAGCCCGAGGGGCCCTATCGCAAGCACGAGGTCGGGGCACTCCATTCGGGTCACGAAGTCCTCGTCTGGCCGCACGGCCGCGGCGTGGCGTCATTGGCCACCGCGGCCGGGCCGAGACGCGTCTACTTCGCCGCCGACGGCATCCGCTTCCAAGCCAGAAACGCCGTGTCGCACGCACCTCGGGCGCCAGGCGCCTACCGCGAGGACCACTTTCGTAGCAACGTCCTTGGCAAGGGAATCGGTTGGGGCATCAGCCACGCTCGGGCCGGCAAGGACCTCTATCTAGTCCGCTTCGATTGCGTCTTCGTCCCTCGAAGGACGGGTCGAGGTGGGCAACCGCGAGGAGGACCCAAGCCCGTTCCCTACGACCGCGCGAAGCCGGTTGGCAGTCTACGGTTCGATTTCGAGACCGGCGATCTCCAGGGCTGGAAGGTCGTCGAGGGGAAGTTCGACCGCGTGGTGAGCGATCTGAAGTCACTGCCACGCTGGGAGCACGTCCCATTCAACAAGCAGGGCAGGTATCACCTCTCAACCGTCGAGCGCAGCGGCAGCAGGCCGGGCGACGACACGATGACGGGCGTGATCCAATCGCCGACGTTCGTCCTGAAGGGCAAGGCCATGTCGTTCCTGGTCGGTGGCGGGGACGGCCCGCAGACCTACGTCGCGCTTTGCACAGTCGACGGCAAGGAGGTGATGCGCGCCGGCGGAAAGAACCGCCCCGTGATGCGGCGCGTCAACTGGGATGTCAGCCCCTATGTCGGCCAACGGGTTTGCCTTCGGATCGTCGATCGCAAGCGGCGCGTCTGGGCGCACGTGACGTTCGACGACTTCTCCGCGGAAGGGGTAGTTGTTGCCGGCCAGTAGACGTACCTGTCGCGTCGCATGCGTTGCCGCGACGCCGGCTGCTTGCAGCTCCTACCATCAGCCGAATCGTCGTCCCTCATCCAGCATGGCGAGGTAGTTGTCGAGGGGGATGTAGTTGGCGACGCTGTTGCCTGTGCCCAGGACATAGCCGCCGCCCGGCATACAGGCCTCGAGCGTCTTGCGGACGCGGCGGCGGACTTCGGATTCATCGGCGCGGCAGAGGAAGTCGACGTCGACGCCGCCGAGCAAGGCGATGCGGTCGCCGTAGTCGCGTTTGGCGTCGATGACGTTCTCGATCGTGTCCTCGAACGAGTGCTTCGCGTCGATGCCGACGTCGTCGATCAGGTCCTCCATGATCAGGCGGAGGTTGCCGCAAGCGTGCAGGAGGTACGGCCGGCCCGCCGCGTGGGACATCCTGGCCAGCATCTTGTGGCCCGGCAGGGCGAATTCGCGCAGGTCGTCGGGGCTGATGAGCGGGCCAGTGCGGAACCCCATGTCGTCGCTGCCCCAGACGAACTCGAGGCGGTCGAACTGCAGCATCCGTTCGGTGGTGACGCGGTACATGTCGATGAGCCGGTGGCTGATCGCCGTCACGAGGTCGCGCTGGTCATACAGCGACAGGCACAGCGTCTCGTAGCCCATCAGCCAGGTCAGGTACTCGGCGAAGTGCCCGAACCCACCGCTGCCGATGATGCACATGCCGTCGGGCAGATTCTCCTCGTACCACTCGAGACGCCGCGTCGACGCCCGGGTCGGATCGGGCCAGGGGTAGGCCTCGAACTCCGCCCACGAGGTGACCGGCCCGGTGTGCTCGTCGAGGAAACTCCGCCCGTCCGTGCGCCGCAGCTCGGCGGTGTCCTCCGCGACCTGGTGCCTCACCGGCATGTCCAGGCCGTCCAGGCCCACCCGGACGTAGTCGTAGCCGAGGAAGCGCTGCAGGGCGATCTCCCGCCGCCACGCGTAGAAGGGGTCGTTCGGGTCCAGGTCCTTCACGACGTCGTAGCGCTTGCAGATCTCCTCTTGGACCTCCGGGTCCAGGAACAGCTCGATGAAATGCACGCGCTCGGGCGTGCCATCCCGTTGGATGCACCGGACGAGCCCTGCACAGTCGGGCTCGACATTGACGGAGAAAGGGCTCGAGCTCATCTGCGTTTGCTCCAGGTCCTGCGACTCGACGGCCGACTAGGTTGACGGGCCAGTATTCTACCCGGTCGCCATCCGATCGAAAGGACGAAGGTCGCCGTCGGGCTCAGCAGCGTCTCTGCCGGTCGAGAGCGGGCTACTCCCGTAACCGGGCCATGCACGCCCGCAGGGCCGCAGCGGCGTTCGATGTGACATCGCCTCGTTTGGGATGACCGGGTCCTTTCAGCAGCTCCCGCGAAAGCCCGTCCGCGCCCGTCCAGGTCGTACAGAGATGGCCGATCATCCGGTCGGTCGCGTCGCGGCGCCCACAATCGAGCAGGCTCAGCGCCGCCTTGACCGCCCCCCAGCTCGCCGGCCAGACGCGGAATCCCTTCTGTTGGAAGTAGCGAACCGACGGATAGTCGTCCTGCAGACCGTAGTGCCAGTCGCAGATGATGATGTCCTTGGGGATCTTGTCGATGGCGGCGGCCGTACCGTTCCAACTCGACTCCCACGGGCCGTAGGGCATCGTCTTGCCGTTGATCAGGCGATCGCCCCACATCAGCATCGTCTGTCGCCGCCGACCGACCAGATGCCGGTGATAGTCGTTGACGGCTTTGGCGAACAGGTCAGCCGGATCCTTGTCCCTGCATCGCGGACACTGATTGCTGGCGATCAGCCAGACCTCGTCCATGCCCACGTGGAAGGCGTCGGACTCAAACGCGTCGATTAGCTCGTCGATCATGGGCAGGATGATCTCGTTGACCCGCGGGTGGAGCGGGCACCAACTCCGACAGTAGATCCAGCGATTCTGCTTGGAGATCTTCGGCGTCTCGTCCAGCTCGGGGTACTTGACCAGCAGCGGCAACGTCGAGGCCCGCCAGGATTGATGGCCCAGGCAATTGAACTGTGGGATCAGCCGGACCTTGTGCTCGCGACAGCACGCAGCCAGGTCCCGGGCGAGGGCCTTGCTGATGGGGTTGGACTGACGCAGCTCCGGGTGCGACTGATACTCGAATCGGTAGTTGACCTCCAACACCACCGCGTTGACGCCCATCGGCACGAGCACTTCGGCGATCGCTCGCTTGAGCAGCGCCATCCCACCCGGAGACGGCACGAAGCAATGCACGCCCCGCCATTCCTGTGGCGGTTGCCCCGCGCCATGCCCGGCCACCTCACCGACCGCCGCCCCCGCGGACAAGACGACGCAGCACGCGCCCACCAACACCTGTCCGGCAACCCATTCCACACGAGACATTCCGAAATTCCTCGCAGAACCGACGGATGCGCCCTCAGCGATCGGCGTAATCCACTACGATACCACTCTCCCATGCCGGAAGGGAGGCCAGGGGCCGCGTCATGCGCCTGGGCGTGCGTGGCAAACCCCACCCGCGTCCTAGAGCCGGTCCGTCCATCTGGGACGCTTGACGACACAGAGACGACGAAGCAAGCTACCCACAGTTCCCAGGTCAGCTGCCGGTCAGGGCGGCGGCGAGCGCGTCGCGACGCTGGCGGGAACGGGATCCAGACTGCAGGGAAGGGAGGTCGGACACGTGGGGATGCTCTGGGTGATGTGCGTGTTGCTTGCGGCTCCAGGGGGTGAGACGCTCTACAACGGCATCGAGCTGCCGGAGAACTGGCCGCCGAAGCTCCCCGAGCAAGCACCGAAGCCTACCGTCCCACCCTATCTGACGTCCCCGCCTGACGTCATCTGTATCGACGTCGGCCGTCAGTTGTTCGTTGACGACTTCCTCATCGCCAAGACCACGCTGAAGCGGACGCTGCATTCCGCGAAGCCCCACCCGGCCAACCCACTCCTTGGACCGGACAAGTCGTGGGAACGGGAGGGCGTGCGGAAGGGCCGTCGGGTCGCTTATGCCATGCCTTTCAGTGACGGCGTGTGGTACGACCCCGCCGACAAGCTCTACAAGATGTGGTACCTGGCCGGCATGCTCTACGCGACCTGCTACGCGACCAGCAAGGACGGCATCCACTGGGACAAGCCGAATCTCGACGTGAAACCCGGCACGAACATCACCCACCCGGGCAACCGGGACTCCTGCACGATCTGGATGGACCTCGAGGAGAGAGACCCGAAGCGCCGCTACAAGATGTTCCGTTTCCAGAAGGCGCCGAAGCGTGGGTTGGTGCTCCACTTCTCTGAGGACGGTATCCATTGGAGCGGCGAGATCGCCTGGGCCGGCCAGTGCCATGACCGGACGACGGTCTTCTACAATCCGTTCCGGAAGGTGTGGGTCTGCAGCATCAAGGCGACGCTCCCGCCGAAGCCGCCCTACAAGCTTCGCGTTCGCCGCTACAGCGAAAGTGCCGATCCGATCCAAGCCCTGCGCTGGGGCGGCTATGGAGATCCGCGCCTCTGGCTGGGCATCGAGCGGCTCGATCCGGCCCATGCGTACCTTACCGCCCCGTCGGTGGTCTACAATCTGGACGCGGTGGGCTACGAAAGCGTGTTGCTCGGGCTCTTCAGCATCCTCCAGGCCCCGCCGGACAAGGAGACCGGCCGGCCGAAACGGAATCAGGTCTTCGCGGGTTTCAGCCGCGACGGGTTCCACTGGCATCGCCCGTATGCCAGACCCCTCTTGGGAGTCTCAGAGCGTAAGGGGGACTGGAACTGGGGCAACGTCCAGAGCGTCGGCGGGTGCTGCCTGGTCGTCGGCGACGAGCTCCGCTTCTACCACAGCGGCCGGGCCGGCACGGGGCGACTGGGCAAGGACAGCAAGTTCTCGGATGAGGCCTTCGCGGGCCTCGCCGTCTTGCGGCGCGACGGGTTTGCTTCCATGGACGCCGGCGCTCAAGAGGGGACGCTGACGACGCGCAAGCTGCGATTCAAGGGGAGGTACCTGTTCGTCAACGTAAACGCCAGCAAGGGAGAGCTCCGGGCCGAAGTGCTCGACGACAAGGGCCACGTTGTCCCCAAGTACTCGAAGTCGGATTGCCAGCCGGTTCGTGTGGACAAGACGCTGGTGAGGATTCAGTGGCGTGGCGCGACGGACCTGTCCAGCGTGGCCGGTGAGCTGGTGAGACTACGCTTCCACCTGCGCAGCGGTCAGCTCTACTCCTTTTGGGTGAGTCCCGATGCGTCCGGCGCCAGCAATGGTTACGTCGCCGCGGGCGGTCCGGGGTTCACTGGCGCTACCGACACCGTCGGCGCGGTGGGATACCGCGGCGCATCTCACGGCCAACCGCGCCCTCGATGAATCTCTTTGTTGCAGAGCCGTGCGTGGTCGGCCCCATCGTGGCATGGGCGTCTCGCCCAGGATGGTCCACGGGCAAGATACCGATGCTACGGGCTCCCCATGCTGTCGGCGCCTGATTCGGATCGAATCTCAGAACGTAGCATCTCTCGCCGGACGTGGCGCCGTAGACGACGTTGCCTCGGGCGAGCAGGACGTTCGTCGACCGTTCGTCGGCGCAGAGCCCCTGATCCCGCAGGTTGACTGTCGTCATCTTGTTGTAAGTTGCCGTCTTAGCCGAAGCGATGTTTGCCGACACGAGCAGACCGAGCAGGACATACGCATGCTGTCTCACGTGCGCACCTCCTCCTTTCGAGCGGAAGTTCAGTCGCCTGCCACCAGGCCGATGATGGTCTTGGCGTATCCGGGGGCCTTGCTTGCGGCCAACCAGAGCGACAGGCCCAGACTCGCGAGCAGCAACAGGTTCCGCCAGGCGTTGGCCTTGTGCTCGCCCATCAGCCTGCGCTTGTTGGTCAGGTAGATGATGATGACGATCGCGACGGGAACGATGACGATGTTCAGGCCCATCAGCAGGATCATCTTGAGCAGCGCGGGGAACTTCCAGAACGGCGCGAGGACGGCTGGTACGGCCACCCAGAACACTAACAGCCAGCGGAATCCCCGGTTGTCGGACGTGTAGCGCCAATCCCTGCCGACGGCGTCCAGGCAGAAGTAGCACATCAGTTGGGCGACGACGACGAGTGTGGTCAGGCCGCAACCGAACAACCCTGCGGCGAAGATCTTCGGCCCCAGGCCGCTGAGCCCGGCCGGGAGGGCCCGCGTCAACACGCGACCGGCCTCATGGACCTTGTCGATGGCTGCGTGATTCTCCAAGGGATGCAACGCGAAGCCTCCCGCCACGAGGACGAGCACGGAGTAGACGCCGAAGATGACGCCCAGGTTGAGCACTGACTTCCAGAAGTAGCGCCGCATGTCCGCGGGTTGGGCCCTATCGTCCGAGGTGAAGTACGAGAAGCTCAGGATCGGTGCGGCCGCCAACGCGCCCCCGGCGATGGCGATGATCGAGGAGTAGGCGTCACGTGTCTTCTCCGTTCCTGGTACGGGCAGATCGTTCGGGATGGCCGGGATCACTCCCGCAACGATGTCGCCGAATTCCTGGAACCCGCGGATCGCAACGATCAGGAAGCAGCAGAACATGAAGAACAGGAGGCCCGTCATGACGTTTTGCGCACGTCGGTAGCCTCCCGACAACAGCAGCCAGAGGATCCCGCCGGCGAACACGACGGTTAGAACCGCCTCGTAGATCTTGTAGTTCCTGACGTAGTCCGCCGCGGCCGACGCGCCCGGCGGATAGAGGCCGAAGATCGACAGGAACGAAGACGTCATCACGGACATCTGGCCCATGTTCACGAAGACGTTGAACAGGACCATGACGATGAGAACGAACCACGTCACGCCCGGGTGGATTTCGTCGCGGATGACCGAGAGCATTCCCTTCTCGCCCGACAGAATGCCGACGCGCGCCCCGGAGTCCAGACAGATCACGACGGCCGGCAGCGTGACGATGGCGATCCACAGGAGGTCGTAGCGAAACCAGGCGCCGGCCAGGACCAGCGCGCTCGTCGAGCCCGCCCCCATGATCCCCGCCGTCATCACCGCGGCCGGGCCGACGACGGCCGCGATCGGCGTCAACCACCGGGGAACCCGACTGCCCTTTTCGTTCGTCATGGGATCGATTCCGCTTGGGGCCATTGTCACGCCTGCGTCCGCTTGCACATCCTATTGCTTGTCCAATCTCTCAGGGCAACTCAGCAGCACGGTGATGTTGCCCATGTAGGCAGACATCGTTGCCTGATGGCATCAGATCGGTCGCCACTCCTGAGTCGCGGTCAGTCTTGCTTCTTTTTCTTGCTCTTTCTCTGAGCACCGACGGCCTCGGAGACGCCTTCGTCGAAGGGCATGGTCAGCAGCGGCATGACCCACTTCTCGGGCGTGCGGTCGTCGGTGGCCATCCATTCGTGCACCAGCAGCGGATGCGTGAGCCGCTTGCTGAGGCGCTCGACGCCTTGAAAGGGGGCGTCGCCGTCGGCCAGGCGAAACGGCAGGTAGGCGTTCTTCTCGAGATACACGCTTCCCTTTCGGACGCGCATGAGCCGCGTGAGATTCGCACTGCCGAAGGGATAGACCATGGGCCGCGCCCAGTAGATCCAGGGCCCGTTCTGAACGTAGATGTAGGGCTGGGCTTCGCTGGCCGGATCGCCGTAGAGGTTCGTGTTCTCATACGCCAGCAGGATCGAGGCGAAGCCCACCTTCCTTTCCCGGTTGACGAAGGCCATCCAGGCGGTGTCCGCCGGGATCTCGAGGGCGTGGATCGGGTGCTTCCGGGAGGTGGCGATCGCCAGACTCCGGACCTCGCCGCTGGGGTCCTTCCACACGAACTCGTCGAGCACCGCATGGTTGAAGACGATCTCCGCGTTGCGCAACGCCTTGACGAAGATCTCCTTGCGGACCTCCATGACCGACGAGGAGATCATGTAGGGCTGGCCGGCATAGAACGTGTAGAACACGTTGGCCAACACCGAGTCCATGTGCGGTAGGGGGGCGTACCGGCGGGTGCGATGCATGAGCGGCCCGCTGATCTGCTCGAACTCGGGCTTTTCCCAGTCGCTGGCATGGACCCAGGGGATGGGGGGTGCATAGCAGCCGGGGTTCCAGTGGACCGCACCGTTCGTCTCCAGCTTGTGCTCCAGCAGGATGGGGTCGCCTGTTCCCAAGACCGTCACCGTCTCGACCGCGCCGCTGTTCGCCGCCAGACCGATCCGGTAGTGCGCGGTCTGGACAGTCTGGGCCAGGTCTTTGTGTTGCTCGACCCTCAAGTCGGTCTTGGGCCGAATCGGTCTTGCCGCCGGATTGCCGTACAGCACCTGGTACACCCTCTCCTGACGAGCCGCCACGTCCGCCAGGAACACCAAATCGACGGTCGTGGTGGGGTCATATCGGTGGATCGCCTCGCCGGTCTTGCCGTCCTTCTCCTTGATGGCCAGCACCTTCGCGTCTCGCCATTCCTTGACCGACGTCACCTGGCAGGGCGCAACCACATACCCGTCCTTGCCCGCGTCAGGATGATCGGGGTCGTACGTCACCACGCGGATCTCGGCGGCGGGGTCGCCGACGTCATCGGCGAACAGACCCAGCGACAGATGGACCGGTTCGGCGCGGCGGTCCAGGCCGGCCGTCTCGCGGAGTGTGACAGAAATCGAGCGCGGCCAGCGAGCATTCCAGTAGCCGCCCTTGTTCGGGGCCGTCCCCGTGTGTGTGAAGCTGAGCTTCTGTCCCTTCTCGGGGACGATCTCGATCCGGACCGTGTGCTTCGATGCGTTGGTCCAGTTGCAGGGCACGACCACTTTGAAGTCGTGCGATCCGGCCACGCGTCCTTCGTAGGTTTCACCTACCGTTTCCGCCCTCTGGTCTGAAGCGCGGACCTCCCGGAGACCTACGTTGAAGAACCGCGCATCCCGGTTCCGTCTTCCATCGACCTGGACCAAGGAGACCTTCCCCGGCTTCACCGCTTGCTTGCTCAGTGTCATGGCCACATGGTGGTACGGGAAGACAGGCCCCGGCACGCCGAAGTCGAACGAGACGACGCCCTGCGGCCCAGCCGCGACGGAGGCTGACGGGCCCCCCACCATGCCGGTCAGTAGGAAGAGCGCAGTCAATGCAGGAGATCGTCCGTTGCTCATGGCCACACCTCCCATGGGATTCGTCGATATCCAGTCAGACCGAACGCAATGTCCTGAAGAAGGGACCTCTTGTCGCACTAACCTACCGCAACGAGACTGCACGCGAAAGCCCGTTGGTTACCGTAGCGCAGCTTGACGTTCGGGGTTTGGGTAGAGCAGTTAACCTGTAGGAATCAAGCGGCAGGCACCGGGCCGGCAGCGACGAGCCTCTTCCGCGCAGCGTCAACGGTCAGGTTGAGACCCTCGAGCGTTCGGGCGCCCAGGAGCGTGAGATCTCCGGGCTCGGCGAAGACGACTTCATCTATGGTGAAGTGCTTCCCCACGCGGAGGATGGCGAAGCCGACGCTCCGAGTCACCACCTCGCCGTTGGCCATGATGAAGGGGACATCTTTCTTCTCTCTTCTGACACCGATGTGCTCCAGCCTTGCGGTGCGGATCCAGGTGTGCTCGCTACCGGTGTCCACCAGGAGCTTCGATATGCGGACAGACTTCGAGCGGTCGACGTGGTTCTGGACGATGCAGCTGGTGCGGAAAGTGCCCATACCCGCATCCTATTCTTCCGGCACGCATCTTTCAATCGTGCGCTGCCGGACGCGCCCCGCGCAGCGCTGTGGGCTACAGGAGACTCCTTATCCGCGCGGCGTATGAATCCAGCGTTGCCCGCGCCGGCGCGCTCGGGTCGGATGGGTACACCCGGAGCAGGCCGTCGCCGGTATGCCGCGGTTGCACGTGCACGTGGAGGTGGGGCACCTCCTGAAACGCCGCTGGACCGATCGAATGCCAGATGCTGATGCCCTCGTTGGGAAAGGCGGCGTCGACGGCCCGGGTAACCTTCGCGACCGTCTGGATGAGGGCGGCCCCCGTGGCGGCGTCCAGTTCCCGGATGTCTGGGATGTGTTCCAGCGGCACGACCAGCGTGTGGCCGGGATGGAACTGACGCAGGTCCATAAACGCGAGCGTCATCTCGTCGCGGTGAACCACACTGGCGGGGCGCGTGCCGATGGCGATTTCGCAGAACACGCAGGTGTCCGTCACGCATGCCCTCCTTCTCGTGGGCCCAGCCGCCGAACGGGGGCCCGCAGCCTACGGCGTCGCTTCCGGCTTGTCGTTCCGCGGCGTCTTTCCCCCTTGTCCCGAAGGAGCTGAGGCAGGACGCACGCCTATCAGCTTCCGGTTGATAGGGGTGATGCCGAGTTTCAGGGCCGGGGAGCCTTCCTTGAAGCGAAAGTCACCATGGACGGGGTCCACAAACAGTGGGTCCGCGGCGATGCTGTGCTTCTCGATGCCGTGTTTGCGTTGCGCCGCGAGGTGTCGTTTTCCCCACGTCGGGTCGGCGGTGTTGAAGTAGACGTTTCTGTCGGCGCGGCATTGGCGCAGGAGGGCTGGCCCACGCTTCTTTCCGGGGTTCTCGGTCAGCAGCTTCGCGCCCTTCTCGACGGCGTAGAAGATGTTGCGCCCCACCACCGCGCCGGTGCAGTCGCAGTAGGGGAGCACCAGGTGGCCGCGGCGGTGCAGGCAGCGGTCACCACTGGGTGTCATCGAGCGCAAGGCGTAGACCACGTTGTTGGTGATCGTGTTGGCGCCCTTGATGATGAACCCCTCGCCGCAGCAGTTGGCGATGATGTTGCCGTGCAGGATCGTGCCGTGCTGATCGTCGTCGCAGCGGATCGCCGCGTTGATGCTGGGTGAGTCGACGTCATGGATGCAGTTGAACTGCACGCGGTTGGCCCCGCCCGTACCGGAGATGTAGATACCGTTCCCGTCGCCGAGGATACGCATGCAGTGATGGATGTCGTTGTATTCGACGACGTTGTGCCGTCCGTGCATGAACGGTTCACGCTGCTGCCAACCGGCGATCGGCCTGCCGCGGCCCCAATCCCGCTCGCGCGACGCGTTGCCGGTGGCCTGGTCGATCTCGTCCCAACGCACGGTCTTGCCGCACTCGCCGTGTCCCTGCCGGCTCCAACTGATGCGCCCGCTGACCACGATGCCGGTGTAGGACGTATGGTGGACGTGGTTGTGGGCGATCCGGTTGTGTCCGCTCTGCCACGCGAAGATGCCGGGGGCGTGCCACAGGACCTCGCCCACGTGGTGGATGTGGTTGTCGACGACGGCGTTGTGATGGTTGACGTCCTTGGTCCCGGGGCCATAGCCCGCCAGGAGGACCCCCACGCCCCCCACGTGGTGGATGTGGTTGTGCGCGATGCGGATCTTCTGTGCGTGAAGGTCGCAGCGGATCGCGGCGGCGGCGCTGTTGGCGAACACGCATCGCTCGACGCGGCAGTCGGCCGCACCTCGGAATCGCAACATGGCGGTGGGTTTGTCGAACATTTCCCAGTCATGCTGCAAACCCCACCCGGTCTTGTCCGGCCGCCACCGCCAGTGATCGGCATGCGTGAACGTCAGGCCACGGAGGATCAGACCGCGCACCGGTGCGTCCGTCGGCCCGTCGTAGTTGATCTTGCCCTCGACGCGCAACAGCTCGCTGAGCTTGGGCGCGACGATGTGCTCGGATGGTCTCGCGCCGCGCGGCCAGAGGTAGATGCGCTTGCTCGACGCGTCGAGCACCCATTCGCCGGGATGATCGATGCATTCGACGGCGTTCTCGAGCCAACACGTGCCGTCGGGGAAATGCCCGAACGCGACGCGCCCCAGAGCGTACGTCGCAGGGACCGACGTGGTGGCCACGTTGCTGGCAGCGTCGATGTCGGCCAGCGGTAGGAGATTCATCACCCACGGGTAGTTCGGAACGACGCGGATCTCCGCTCCGCGGGCGGGCGCGTCGGCGGGGATGGCCCCCGACGGGAACGGCAGATCGCGCTTGTGTTTGCCCTGCTCGTTTCTGGGCCACTTTCTGGTCGGACAGAAGCCCTGGCTGCGCGCCCGCGGCAGCCACGTCTCGCCGTCAAACAAGGCGGTGCAGCGGGTGACGCCGGTGGGCAGCGGAGCGCACCAGAGCTTGCCCCTGGCGTTCGTGGGCAGACCGGGGGGGGCGTGATCGACCTTCTTCCACCCCGTGACCGGAACACCGGAACCGATGATCGGCGTCTCGCCAGGATGCGCCGCGTACGTGATCGTCCGACCAGCCGGCGCGGCGTCTTGAACGCCAAAGACCAGTGTCTCGCCGAGGCGATAGTATCCGCCCCGCAGCATGACGAGGATGTCCCTGTCTCGTCTGTCCTGCTTCAAGGCCCGAACCGCGTCTCGGGCGCGCTGCAGCGTGGCAAACGGCCTCTCCAGCGTCCCCGAAGAAGCGTCATCGCCCTTGGGGGAGACAACGAAGTCGGCCTGTCTGTCCCCCGGCGATGCTCCGGCCGCAACATGCGCACAACCCAACACCGACGGCACACTGAGAAGTAGAAGGCCACAGAGTCTCATCGTTTGTGTTCCTCAGCGAGAACTCAGAACAGTCAACGCACGGGAGGACCACCGCGTGCCGCGTGTGTCACCTTGCCTTGACCAGACGCTTCACGCGGGTGTCGATACGATGGGTCGCCAGGTCATAGCTGGACTGGGCGTTCATCCAGAACTCCGCGGACGTGCCAAGGGCGGCGGCGAACAGTTGAGCCGTCTCGGGGCTGACCGCACGCTTCCCCTTGACGATCTCGTTCACCCGGCGCAGCGGGACCCCGATATGACGGGCAAACGCCGCTTGGGTGATCCCCAGGGGCAGCAGGAACTCCTCCATCAGGATCTCTCCTGGCTGAGTCGGTGTGCGATGCTTCGGGATCACGTTCTGCCTCCCTCAACCCCGGTGGTAGTCGACAACGGATACCTCGTGGGCAGCGCCCGCGTGCCACCGAAACACGATGCGCCACCGGTCATTGACCCGAATACTATGAAGTCCCTCCAGGTCGCCCCTCAGGGGTTCCAGCCGGTTGCCCGGCGGGGAGCGCAAGTCACCCAAGACGTGAGCAAACTCGATCATATCAAGCTTCCGACGAGCGACAGCCCATATCTGTCGCGGAATCCGGCGCACACGCCGGGTGCCCAACCCGTGGTACAGATCCTCTGTTGCCCGATCTCCGAACGATGCGATCATGTTTAGACACGGCGTCCATGCACACAATACCGCATTACCGCGATGCGTGCAAGACGTCCTCTACTGCTTGGCTTCGCTACCACGGCCCGGTCCCCTTGAACCGGAACCGCAGCGGTTTGGTGAACTGACAATGGGCGTCGCGGACCTGGCGGAGCGTTGGGTCCGGCTCGAAGATCAGCAGGGCCTCCTCGGTGGCGAAGACTGTTCCGGCGGCGATCGCCGTGTTCTGGTCCAATGGCGTTCCCTTCAGGCCCAAGGGATAGACCATGGGTCGAGACCAATACGAGAACTCCATGTGATACTTGGCGACGTACGTGCACGGCGCGGTGTGCGGGATGGGGCCGCCGAGTCGATTGCCGACGAACTGCGACCTTCGCAGGGCGGCGATGCCGTAGGCCTTCTTGGCGTGGTAGCCGGCGATCCAGGGGACGTCTCGCTCGAGCACACCCACGGCGCCGCGGGCGAGGCCCGGCACGTTCGACCAGCCCTCGGCGTCCTGAATGGCTGCGATCTCGCGGGTGGTCACGCGGCCGTCCTCTTCGGGCCAGGCGAAGTGCGAGAAGACTTGTGGGATCTTCTTGTCGGTCTCCTTCCCGTCGGGCGTTGGCTTGGTGGGATGGCTGACGACGATCTCCCCGATCCGCACCGCCCGGGCCGATCGATTCGCCGTGAACTCGAGCGTCGAGGAGACGTGGATGTAGGGCACGTGGGCATAGAAGGTGTAGGTGATCGACGTCGTCACATCCCGGAAGGTTTTCATCGGCCCCCAGCGATGATAGCGTAGCGCGATCGATCCACCCTCCTGTCTCTGGTTCGGCGGGACCGGCCAGTTGAAGTCGTGGTCCCAGGTCTGCGGCGGGCTCCACACGTCGGTTCCGAAGTGCATCGGGATGTTCTGCCGAATGCGCATCAACTCGTCTGGGCCCTGACCCGCCCGTCGAGCGTTCTTGATCGCGCCGCATTTCGGGTCGAGCTGAATCGTGTAGTGTTCGTTGGCGACGGTCAGGGCAGGGATCTTGCCGCTGATCTGCAGGCCGCCCTTCACGCTTGCCGTCGGCAGGTTCGCGGTTGCGGTCTCGGCGCCGTCTGGCAGACCCCAGAACAGCCGGTAGGTCGTCTCGGCACGGGCGGGACAGCGGGCGAGGAAGATGACGTTGACGCTTCGCACCGGCGCAGGCGCCTTGGCCTTGTCCGGGACCGCGGGGATGGCGGCGACTTCCCTTAACGTCTGGTGTGGCACCAGCCTGCCCCGATCGTTCGACTCCAGACGCACCACGCGAACGTGATCGTACCAGCGCCGCGCCCCGGGGTCCGGCACGGTGAGCGTGACTTCTACCGGCTCGAAATCCCGACGCACCCCGGCTGTCTCTGCCAGTACGTAGTCGTAGTGGAAGGCAAAGCACTTCTCCCAGCCGGCGACCGATACCGGCTTGGATTCCTCGGAGGCACCGAATGCGACAGTACGCGCCGAAGTCGTCGCTCCCAACAGGACCAGAGCCACAGCTACCTCACCAGGACGTCTACAGAGCAGAGCGCTTCTCACGGGGACACTCCTGACAGCGAGGCGCCTCCCGCCGGCAAGAGGAAACGCACTCGAGGGTCATCGGATATGCGGATCCGGCAGCCAGCCAGCCGCCAGCACGCTAGCTTACTCCAGCGGCAACACCCTACTGGAGGTCCCCGATTTGCCGCAATAGCCAGTCGCCACCGCCGACCTGGAACGGGTATCATGCCAACCGGCGGGTCGATGATTCGTCCTGGGTTCAGAAGCGGTGGAGGTTTCATCCACATGGTTTGCAGAGCGATCGTGCTGATCTCTTGGGTTGTCCACATGTGCGCAGGCTGCGCGTTTGGCGCCTCCGCCGGTCGACCAGCGCACCAGTCAAAGGACTCCGTCCAGATGAACGACCGAGCTGCCAAGTCCGACAAGCCGGACGCCAGCGCCGTGCAACAGAAGCTGGCGGACATCCGCTTGCGGGATCCGTTCATCCTCCCCGTGCCCGAGCAGGGGAGGTACTACCTGTTTGGCACGGGCTGGCGCTTGCCGAAGGGCCCCGGGTTCATGGTCTACCAGAGCACGGATCTGCAGACGTTCTTGGGCCCCCAGGTTGCCTTCCGCCGACCCGAAGGGTTCTGGTCGGACCGCGACTACTGGGCGCCGGAAGTCCACCGGTACAAGGGCAGGTTCTACATGTTCGCGTCGTTCAAGGCGAAGGGCGTCTGCCGTGGTACGCAGATCCTGTCGGCTGACGCGCCGGCCGGGCCCTACCGACCGCACAGCAAGGGCCC
Source organism: uncultured Planctomycetales bacterium (assembly GCA_964390905.1). Classification (GTDB taxonomy): domain Bacteria; phylum Planctomycetota; class Phycisphaerae; order UBA1845; family JAFGLZ01; genus JAFGLZ01. The sequence goes on from CAYMLO010000060.1 coordinate 32,790, forward strand.
CGTCACGCCGAGAGACTGGGAATGCCTCGATGGGACGCTCTTTGTCGACGAGGCGGGTCGGCCCTGGATGGTCTTCTGCCACGAGTGGCTGCAGGTCGGCGACGGAGAGATGTGTGCGATGCCACTACGTTCCGACCTGAGCCAGGCCGACGGACCGCCGATCCTGTTGTTCCGCGCCTCGGAGGCGTCCTGGGTGATCGAGAGCGGCAAGAAGCGGAAAGGAAGCGGCCCCACGGGACGCGTGACCGACGGCCCCTTCATGCACCAAACGGCCAGTGGCGCCCTGCTGATGCTGTGGTCGAGCTTCGGCAAGCGCGGCTATGCGCTCGCCGTCGCCCGATCCAAGTCGGGCATGCTCCGGGGGCCTTGGATCCACGAAAGCAAGCTGCTCTACGAGAACGACGGCGGTCACGGGATGATCTTCCGCACGCACGACGGCACGCTCATGCTCATCCTGCATCAGCCCAACAAGGGTCCGCATGAGCGCCCGCGTCTGTTTCCGCTAGAAGAGCGAGGTGACCGTCTCGCCATCCTGCGCCGGCAAGCCGATGCCACAGGGAGCCGTCCCCGACCGCAGCCTTCCGGCCGGAAGGGCTAGCCGCCTGCGTCCGCAGGCAAGCCGGGATTTCCCTTGTGGCCCCCACGTCACATGGCATAGAATAAGGTGTGAACGTTCAGGGGAGCAGGCTTCGCAGCCAGGAGGGAGAGGCCGAGCCACGTCTTGCACTCCCGTGCTCCGGGGCGTACCCGACTTGCTTCCCGGTTTGCGCATCGTTAGGAAGCCAAATCTCGTGCACGGAAGAAGGAGGTAGCGGGTTATGAGAAGCTACGGCGTTGTTCTCGGTGCGGTTGTCATGGCAAGTCTGCTTGCCCCGGCGGCGCTCCTGGCCGATTTCTACGACGATTTCTACGACGGGGACCACAGCGGCCCTGAGGACCCCAACGTCGTCTGGGACATCGATGACCCGTGCTGGATCGTCTACGAGCCGCTGGGGAATCCGAACGCCGTCGGCGTCGTTGACGGCTGGCTGCGCCTGTGGACCGCGTCCACGTGGTTTCCCAGTGTGATGATATGCAGCTACCCCGACACGGGGGACTATGACCCCAACACGAGCGACACCTACTGGGGGCACACGCTCAATCACTACGTCCTGGCCAAGACCAGAAACGCCGACCCCCAACCGGATCCGAACGACGATACGGGCAGCTCCGCGCTGCTCATGCACGCGTCCCCGGTCACCTGGCTGGGCTTCGCGTTCGAGTACCCGTACCGGAAGTACGGAGGCGGGGACGTCCTACCGCGTATCTCGTCGGTCCAGGGCTTTGACTGGTATGTCTTCGAGTGGAAGCACATCGCGCCCGATGACCCCTGTCATGCTGACGAGGCCAACGGGTTCTGGATGCTGTTCGCCTACTACACCGATGGCAACCCGGATGCGAGCGACCCGAACAACAAGATCCTCCGCGCCGCCATGTGGAACGGCGAGAAGTTCGACTGGGACGGCCAGTGGCTGCTGGAGGTGGATCTCGGCGATCCCTGCAGCTGGAAGGAACCCGAGGCAATCATGGAAAACGGCGATGACTGGTGGTGCGCGGAGGGCCGGACGGTGCTCGGCGGCGTGGAGTACTACAATTACGTGGTCGACATCGCCTTCGACCAGATCGAGGCGCGGACCGGCGAGTTCGACCCCAACAACCCCGGATCGCTCAACCTGACGGTGTCGAACGACCACATGGGCACGATCACGATCGACCCCGATCTGCTGGACGATCCGAACGGTGACCCCAACGACCTGGCTTTGCTGCGACGCTACACCAACGGGACCGAGATCGTCCTGGTGGCTGAGCCCTTCTCCGGTAAGTCCTTCAAGGGCTGGGTCATCTATGACCCGAACCATCCCGGCGACGCCAACTACATCACACAGGACACCAACGCCACGTTGTACCTGACGATGGACGCCGACTGGGAGATCGAGGCGGGGTTCAAGTGTGGTGGGGGCGTGCCGCCGTTCGTGGCGGTGGCCCTTCTGGCGCTCGGCTTCGCTGTGGCGGTTCGGCGGCTCCGATGATTCCTGGAGGGGAGTGGGCGCCCTCGTCAAGGCTTCGCCCTGTGCGTTCGCGGGCCGATCACCCCGGCAGTTCCAGGGGGAGTCGGATGGCAGAGAGCCGAGCCTGCATGGTGGGAAGCACTCTTGCCGTGTGTGCGCTTGCGGCCCGGCCTCTGATCGCCGATTTCCACGACGACCTCTACGACGGCGAGTACGGCGAGGACTCCGACGATCCCTGCTGGGGGGTCTACGATCCCAACCAGCCCAGTGACGCGAACTCCGCCGCCCAGGACGCCAACACCGTTCTGTACCTGACGATGGATAGCGCTGGGGAGATCGAGACCGGGTTCAAATGTGACGGGGGCGCGCCGCCCTTTGTCGCGATCGTCTTCCTGGCATTGGCGGGGCTGAGGATGTGTTCCATTCTTGGTCGAACGCTAACTTGTGCCGACCTCCGGAACGGGGTACATTAGCTAGAGGAGGCGAAGGATGGGGATGCCGAGGGCCCTGGATGTGCACCCTCTGATGTTCCACCGATCGTGACCGTCGGTCGCCATCTAATCGCATTTCGAACTGCTTGATGCAGATCCACACCTGTCTGAGGAGGAGGACATGAGGAGGTACGTATCCCTGGCGGTTGTCGCAGCCTTGATCTGGCTTTCAGCCCCCACCGTGGTATTGGGCGACTATTACGATACCTTCGACGACGGGGACTACACCGGCGACCCCAATGTCTGGGACATCGATAACCCGGGGTGGACCGTCTACGTTCCTCTCGTGGGTCCCAATGCCGTGGCCGTCTTCGACGGATGGCTCCGCCTGTGGACCGCCCCGGGGTGGATCAGCGACTACTCTTTCCTGCTGTGCTACGTGGAGGAGCCTGGCGACCCCTGCGATAACCCCACGATGTTCCACAACACCGCCCCGCACTATCTTGTTTCGCGAACCAAGGTCAACGATCCGAACGGCGGCGGACGGGGTCAGACCACGCTGCTCATGCACGGCGACCCCAACACCTGGAACACCTACCTCTTCGAGTACGAGGCCTACGCCAACGATTTCATCCTGACGTCCCTGAGCGGATTCGACTTCAGCTTCGGCCAGCGCAGGAAAATGGGCGACCCCAACGATCCCAACGACCCCAACGCGCCGGACGAGACGAACGGGTTCTGGATGTGCTTCCAGTACGACCCGACCGGCACGGATGGGATGGCCGATCCGAACGATCCCAACAACCACTGGATCCGCGGCGCCGCCTGGAACGGCGACAAGTTCGACTGGGACGGGGAGTGGTTCGTCGAGGTGAACGTCGTCGACCGATGGGGGGAGGATCCGGTGTACGGCTACCAGCTCAGGACCGGTGGGCTCTGCGGGGTCGTCGCAGGCGGAAGCCTGGCGATTGGCTTGATCCCCGACGTGTCCTTCGACAACATCGAGTGCCGGTGGGGCACGTTCACGAACGTCTCGCACTCGCTCGATCTGACCGTTTCGAACGGGCACATGGGCACGGTCACGATCGACCCCGACCTGCTTGACGATCCCGACAACGACCCGAATGACCTGGGTGAACTCAGGCGGTACACCGACGGCACCGAGGTCGTCCTGTCGGCCGAGCCCCTCTCGGGCAAGTCGCTCAAGCACTGGATCATCTACGATCCCAACCACCCGGGCGACGCCAACTACGTCGCAGAGGACACCAACACGGTGTTGTACCTGACGATGGACGCCGATTGGCAGATCGAGGCGGCGTTCAAGTGCGGCGGCGGCGTGCCGCCCTTCATCGCGATGACGCTCGTGGCGCTGGCCATGGGTGTGGCCATCCGCCGGGGGACATGACGGAGGGCCCGCCTACCTGGCCGGGAAGAGAGCCAATTGAGGAGTGGGGCTATGACCAGGAATCACTGCGTCGTGCTGGGCATCGCTTGTGCGGCGTGTCTTGCTGTTCCGAACGTCGCGTTGTCTGACTTCTATGACAGCTTCAACGACGGGTGGTATGAACGGGATCCGAACGATCCCCGGTACGATGCCAACGATCCCTATTGGACGGATCCCAACAACGCGGTCGTGTTCGACATCGACAATCCGGACTGGGACGTCTACGTGCCGTTGGGTACGCAAGCCGCCGTGACGGCGCAGGAGGGCTGGCTGCGTCTCTGGTCCGCTGACACCTGGTCTCCTTGGGCCCTGACGACCGCCTACGTGGACGATGGCAGCTTGGATCCCAACACCAGCGTGACGTACTGGGACGACACGACCACGCACTACATCCTGGCTCGCATCAAGTGCTTCGACGATCCGAACCTGCACAGGGGGCGGGCCGTCCTGTTCCTCAACGTCAATGAGTTCACCTGGACGGGCGGCTACGAGGTGACCTACGAGTTCTACAAGAGCCCCAACAGGCTGTGGGGGATCGATTGCGTCACGGGGATGTGGTGGACGGGAATCACGCACAAGTACGTGACGCCCATGGCGGGGGAGAGCACCGGGTTTTGGATGCTCTTCCAGTTCAAGAGCGACGGCAATGGCGGCGACCCCAACGGCAAGTACCTCCAGGCCACCTGCTGGGACGGCGACAAGTACGATTGGGACGGTACCTGGGTCGACAACGTTCACCTCGCCGCCGACCCGAACACCTGGTATGACCCGAACGCCGCGCTTTTCTACGACGACATCGGGGGACGGACGGCCATGGCCTCCTATGGCGACATCTACTGGCATGGCCCGAACGGGTACCCATCCGACGTCGGGTTCGATCAGATCGAGATGAGAACCGGCGCGTTCGACCCCAACAATCCCCGCATGCTCAACCTGGCCGTCTCCAATGCCCACATGGGGACGGTCAAGATCGATCCGGACATCCTGGCCGACTGCAACAACGTCGACCCGAATCTCTGGGACCCGACGGACTATTCGTTGCCGCGGCGGTACACGGACGGGACGGCGGTCGTGCTGACGGCCGAGCCGCTGAGCGGCAAGTCGCTCAAGCACTGGATCATCTACGATCCCAATCACCCGGGCGACGCCAACTACATCGCAGAGGACACCAACACGGTCTTGTACCTGACGATGGACGCCGATTGGCAGATCGAGGCGGCGTTCAAATGTGGTGGCGGCGTGCCGCCCTTCATCGCGATGACGCTCGTGGCGTTGGCCATGGGGGGGTGGCTGCGCCGGATGAGATAGCGGAGGTTCCGCCAACTTGGCGCGGAAGAACTGATTAAGGAGCTGGGTGATGACCAGGAATCACTGCGTCGTGCTGGGCGTCGCTTGTGCGGTGTGTCTCGCCGCTCCGAACGTCGCGCTGTCGGACTTCTACGACAGCTTCAACGACGGGTGGTATCAACGGGACCCCAACGATCCCCGGTACGATGCCAACGACCCCTATTGGACGGATCCCAACAACGCGGTCGTGTTCGACATCGACAATCCCGACTGGGACGTCTACGTGCCGTTGGGCACGCAAGCCGCCGTGACGGCGCAGGAGGGCTGGCTGCGTCTCTGGTCCGCTGACACCTGGTCTCCTTGGGCCCTGACGACCGCCTACGTGGACGATGGCAGCTTGGATCCCAACACCAGCGTGACGTACTGGGACGACACGACCACGCACTACATCCTGGCTCGCATCAAGTGCTTCGACGATCCGAACCTGCACAGGGGGCGGGCCGTCCTGTTCCTCAACGTCAATGAGTTCACCTGGACGGGCGGCTACGAGGTGACCTACGAGTTCTACAAGAGCCCCAACAGGCTGTGGGGCGTCTCCTGCGTCACCGGGATGTGGTGGACGAACATCGAGGGCAATTGGCTCACCCCGCTGGCGGGCGAGCACACTGGATTCTGGATGCTGTTCCAGTTCAAAAGCGACGGCAACGGCGGCGATCCGAACAACAAGTACATACAGGCCACTTGCTGGGACGGCGACAAGTACGATTGGGACGGCACCTGGGTCAACAATGTCCACCTGGGCGCTGACCCGAACACCTTCGACGACCCGAACGCCGCGCTCTTCTACGACGACATCGGCGGACGGACGGCCATCTGTTCGTATGGCGACATCTACTGGCACGGCGAAAACGGCTACCCGTCCGACATTGGCTTCGACCAGATCGAGATGAGGACCGGCGCGTTCGATCCCAACAGCCCCCGCATGCTCAACCTGGCCGTCTCCAACGCCCACATGGGGACGGTCAGGATCGATCCGGACATCCTGGCCGACTGCAACAACGTCGACCCGAATCTCTGGGAC